>NZ_JBEEUL010000001.1:0-46141 GCF_040139345.1 Proteus sp. fly-1067
CGGTTAGCTCAGTTGGTAGAGCATCTCCCTTACAAGGAGGAGGTCGTTGGTTCGAGCCCAATACCGCCCACCACTTCTTTTATCCTATCTCATTACTTCCTATATTTTCTTTAAATGATCATAATTACAGATCAGTGAGTTAACGTTTTATTTATGTATTTCTCTACAACTTCACCGATTGATTTTTTAAATTAGCTTTTTATGAGTTATTGCATCGTTTTTCCTATTACACTTACTTTAGTGTGTGTGCTTTCTAAGTCATTCTAATGGTTTCATTTATTTTCATGTCCCACGGTACATCTCGTTTACTTTGCTTCTTTCCTCTTATGCACTCTGTTTCTATAAGGTTGTTTTTAGTCTATTCAGACATTAAGTCTTCTATATGATGCAAAAAGTTAATAGACGGTTTTTCATTACGCTTTTTTACATTCTGTTATATTTTATCCAGAAAATAGAGGTGTCCTCAAAGAGGAAATAAGGGTTTTCATGCCTTAATTGGTACTCTATTTTTTAAATAAAGATGAGCAATTTTTGAATACTTTCCATGTATTCGCCTGAAATATTCAAAAAACGAGAGCGGTTCGAAAGAAAGATCTACTCTTTTTTTGATGATCTATAGGCTTTTTCGGTTTATTTATAAAATTAAATAACTTTAAAAACAGTATATTGAGTGACTTTAGTGTGCTTAACACGATAAAACCTTTTTAAAATTAGTGAGTTAAGGCATTTTTTATGACTATAAAAAAGTACATTTTTTTATTTTTAATAAGGAAATTGAAGGAATAAAGATAAAAAATACAATTTTATAGTTAATCTTTCTTAATCATCATCCATTTATTACTAACATGATGAAATTAAATGATTAAATATAATAATATTTAAATTTTTTTATCCTTCTTTTAAATAATTATAAAGTTAAAAATCCAATTCTAACTAAATGATTTTTATATTATTTTTGTAAAAAATTGATATTTGTCAATTTATTCGCAATAATGAACTACGTAACAAATGATATAAAGCAAAAAGAACTTATTTCATCATTAATTGATTTGTCCTTAAGTGGTTAATTTCATTTTTTACTTAAAATGGAGAAAATTGTGCATTTGACAGGAATATAAATTATATAAAAATATTAATGTTTATTTCGGACTAAGAATAACTCTTATATAGAGTGAGTATTAATACTTAGGACGTAAAAAGAATATTTCTTGTGCTTTTTAACAAAATTAGATCATACTAAAATGGATATTTAACAGATCATTCATTTTTAAATTTAATTTAAGTTGCAATAAAAATTCTATTTTTACGCTATCAAAATGCGTGTATTTGAGTGAAAAAGAAAGAATAGAATAATATGGCGATAAAGTGTTCAAATTTTGTTGTGGTGATCTTAGATGTAGAATAACTTACTGATAAAGCAAAAAATATTTATGCAAGTGATTACGTTTTTTTATTGTGTAAATGAGATTTTTAATTTTATTAATAATAAAAATTAGTTATTCATTAATAGAAATTCAAAAAAAATGATTAATTAAATATATTGCCTATTTATTCGAGTACAATAAAGATTTATTACATCTTAAATATATTTAGCTGAAACGCTAAGGGTTTATGCTTATATATATTTATTAACAAATGTTTAAAAGGTGATCTATATCTTAATGTTAATGTAATGAGTGCAACTCACTAATTTTAAATGATAATTTTTGTTATGCTGTAAATCCATCAGATTTCATTGACATTACTTAAGCTCTTTCAGAAAAATAAGAAAATTACCTTCTTTATGAGGTTAATTTATTATTTTAAATAAATTAGACTAATATAACTTGACTTATTTTTGCACAATTTAGGTTATCACACTTTAAATTAGTATGCTTGCAGGTGATAATTCTAATTAATGAGTAAAGTTTAAGAAAAAAAAAGCGCTATTTTATAAATAAAATATTTTAACTATATGAAAATAAAGAATATATATCGTTATCCTAGGTATTGTTTACTAGTATGAGTAAAGTGCTAAGTCTTCATTGTCTTTTTTCGACTGGTTGAAAGTGTTTAAATGCGTAGTATATTATTTACATATGATAAGTCATGTTATGAATTGTAATATTTCTTATCTACTAAAAAATAATATTTTATTAAAACAAAAAGGTGTCCTCGATAATATATAAATTTATATATTATTGCGCGATAACACACCATTATAAATTAGATATCAATCAAAGTGAAAAGCGAGAACATATTATGAGTAGCAAGTATCCAGTCGCTTATGCAGTTGGACAAAAAATTAAGTCATTAAGAAAATCTCAGGGTTATACTGTATTTCAGTTAGCAAAAGAGATTGATATTAGTGAACAACAGTTATTTCGTTATGAGCGTGGTGTAAACCGTATTGATATTGATTGCTTAGTTAGAGTACTTGAAGTGCTAGGTGTTAATATTGGTAGCTTCTTTGAAGAAGTAACAGGTGGAATGACTCAAGAAATTGAGCATAATGAACAACATATTCCAGCTCATTTCGATAGTAAGGCTCTTTCTATTTTCTAAAAATATTTTTAAATTAGAGGATAACTCATTTTAGAATAACTAAATTTAGTAGGATAATTCTTATATCTGTATATCTTTAAGATTAGTAAATAATAAGAATTTTCTTAGTTAGGAGAATAAATCCTCTATATAATATCAATGCCCTTATTAGGGCATTTTACGTTTTTAGGGAAATGAAAAGTTTTAATTCTCGTCAAGAAAAAGAAAAATGTTATTGCAGAATACCTGAGACTTACATATCTGTAAAAATATACTCAAATACCTATTGTTATGTGTAAATTAACAGGAGGGTAAATACCTATAAATATAAATCTCTTGCTAATCAGCTTTTATATTACCTACTATCATTTTACTCTTTGATAACATTTTCAAAGCTATTAATGTATAACTTATGTGTTTTATATCAAGGAATTTAAAAAGAATAAACATTAGTACGATAAAAATTGAAAAAGAGAATCGGGTTAGAAATTGGGAATAGATCAATTTTTTAAATTTAAGCATTTAATGGCAATGTAGGAATGGTAACAGATAATCTTCCTATAAGAGAGAGCCTACAGCCTCTTCACCTTCATGATGAAAAGGCTGTCAGTTTAGTCTTTGAGTGGTGGCGTCAAAATATATTCGAGCTGTTGATCACTTAGGGAGATATTAAAAAATGTTTGGTAAAACTGTTTTGTCTCTTTGATGATATCAATGTGTTGTGTTTGCTCTGGGTATAAAATCGTTGCAAGCCATAAAAATTGTAAAGCTTCTTCAGTCGTTTCTCTACACCACCAAAATAGACCTTTGGGATTTGTGTAGACACGGCCTTCACGTACTGCAGTAATTGATTGCCATTCAGGTGAATTCTTGATGATTTCCGTATCTCTTGCATACATAGTAACAATAACATCAGGGTTGGCATGAATGACTTGTTCTAAAGAAACTTCACCTGCTCGAGTAGGTACATTGTCAAACCAATGCTCTGCAATATTGACTCCCCCAGCAAGTGTTATCCAATCATGATTTAGCGAAGGTGCGCCTGATGTTCTTAAGGGCGACCCAAAAGCATGATAAACCTTTATTGGCTCCTTGATGCTTATCTCGCTTATTACGCTCTTTACAAGCGCTGTATTACGCTGAAAGTAAGCTAAATAATCTTTTGCTAATTGGTGGCTACTTGAGCCTAAAATTTCCCCCGTAATCAGGGTTCTTTCTAACAAGGCGTCCATTGAGCCTGACTTTAACAATGCAACACTGATCCCTGCATTTTCTAGCATTGTCATTTGTGCATCAGATAGTTTTCCTGTTGCAAAAAAGATTTGAGGCTGACTAATAATTAATGTTTCGATATTCAGTGTGTCATTATTACCTTTACTGGAAATTGAAGCCATTTTTATAGCTGGAACAATCTCGGTAAAAAAAGGAATGGTTTTGACTAAATCGGTTGTAGAAACAATTTTATCTCCAGCACCAAGCATCGCAAGGATTGCATTTTGTGCATTCCAACTAGTGGCGACTCGTTCTGGTGAATCTGGAACAGTAATCGATTGGTCTTGATAATATTGAACACTTCTTTGAGCCTGTACATTGGAAGAGGTACTGAGGGCCGAACCTCCCAGTAATACAATGCACAGGGTTTTAAAAAAACCTTTATACATTTAACTATCCTCTTAGAGTTCAATACTGATAGATGCGGAAATTTGGCGAGGTGTACCTAAGAAAGCATTAGCACCACCAATTGCACCATTTTGGTTACCAGAGAAGATAGACGCCCAATAATGTTCATTGGTAACGTTATCCAAATTCACACGGAAAGTTGTTTTTTTATTCCAATACTGTGTTTGATAACGAGCACCTAAATCGAGCGTGGTATAGGCTTTTGCCCACATTGTATTTGTGGTATTTGCCGCACGTTTTCCGGTGTAGTGAATATTAGCACTGTAGATAACATTTGGTGCGGTAGGGTAATGGTATTCAGCTAATAAATTTGCTTGATATTTTGGTACACCCACAACATCTTTATTTTGGGTTTCAGCTTTTCCAGTATTGGTTAATGTGGGATCTAACCATGTCATACTACTGAATACGAACAATTCATTGGTTACTTGTCCATTAGCAATCAGCTCTAATCCCCGGTTACGTTGTTTGCCTTGCTCTTTAAATATATTGTCATTTCCTACATAAGCAAAAGGACGTTCTAATTGGAAAATAGCTGCATTTAAATTGAGATCACCAATTTGTGATTTAACACCTATTTCCCATTGTTCACTACGGTAAGGTTTTAGTACTTCACCTTTGTTATTTGCAGTATCGGGTGCTGAATCACCTTCTTCTAATGAATCTGCATAAGAAACATAAGTCATCACTTCCGGGATCGGTTTAAACATTAATGCGACGGCAGGACTTAAACCATTTTCAGTATGATTTTCACCACCTGCACGATAGGAAGTTTCTTTGATCCAGTTTTGGCTTAGCGATCCCATCACTGACCATTGAGGATTAAAGGTAACGGTATCACCTAAAGTAACGGATTGAACTTGTGAGCGACTATTTTTAGTGCGAGCGCTACCAGTATAGAAGCCTTCATTAGAAGGATCATCATAACGATGTGGATTATTAATATCTTGTGTTGGCAATGTAAATTTCAGATCGTTACCATTTGCTCCGTAAATATCCCAACGATAACCACTAGTAGCGAGGACTAAATCATGAGAAAGTGTGCCTGTCATCACATGACCATTAACATTGATAGAATGACTTAAAACCGTAAAACGACCATAAGTAGAAGGAACAGATAATGTTGGTGTAAAGTGCTTACCATCATTACTTAGCTGGTTAGAAACAGAACGGAATCCGCGATCGGCAGTTTGATAGCCGATTGCAGCATTTATTTGCCAATCTTCATTAAAATCATGTTTTAGTCGGCTACTTACTGTTCTGGTATGTAGATCAACACCCGCAAAAGCTTGACCATAGCCTGTTTTAGTTGGATCCGGTGCATCAGGTAATGTGGTGACTTTTGATCCATAAGAAAATGCACCAGGATAACCCATTTTTTTAAACCAATAATCACTAAAATTCACTTCTAGCACGGTATCAGAAGAGATATTCCAATCAAAAGCAGTACTAATAAGCTGGCGACGTGTTTTACTACCGGCAACATAACCTTTACCTTCATCATGCATTAGATTAATGCGATAACCAAAAGTGTTGTTATCATCAATAAAACCACCTAAATCAAGATGGCCTTTAAATTGGTTATCATTGACATAAGTAGCATTCAGTGAAGTTAAGCGTTTTAAGGTTGGACGTTTTTGTGTGAAATTAAATTGTCCACTTGGACTTGCTGGCCCATAGAGTGAACCTGTTAGGCCATTTATAATATCCACACGTTCAAGCATTTCGATAGGAAAGGCGGTGGTAGAAATAATATTCACACCATCTAAACGAGAGTTAGCAACAACGTTGCCCTGCATTCCACGGTTTTGAGGGCGACCAACATCCATACCACCACGTGCTTGCATTTGGGAGGAGGCATTATATTTTAAGATATCCGAAACATTGGTAACTTGTTGATTTTCAATCATAGATTGAGTTAAGGTGTTTGTTGTGTAAGGTGTATCTAACCATTTTTTCTCACCTAAGGGTCCCATATCAACTTCACGAGTTACAAATCCCGCGCCAGCCTCACTATTATTCACTGGTTGTGCAGTAACGATGATTTTTTCAGCGTTGTCAGTGGCTATGCTTGCTGATATGGCTAATGTTTGTGCTATAGCACAAGCTATTGTCGAAATGATAAATTTCTTCACGATTGGCTCCCAAAATGTATTTTTTAATTATTTAAATTCATCAATATTAAAAAATTTATACAACGATGCTCATCGCAGATGTGAAGCAATATGATTCATTATATAAGTTTTTATATAGCGATGGAGGGCGCCGACTATACACCGAATAACATGTAAATAAAATGATATATTTGCTAATAATAAGATTATGAAATTACTTCTGAATTAAGATCAAAAAAATACCCGTTTACACGGGCATTTTAGATAATGATCCTTTTGTAAGGCGTAACCAGAGGGAATTAACGCTCTGCTTTTTTAGTTACTGAACCATGAGTATCATGTTTTTGGTGGCGATGATGACCATCAACCATGCTGCGGAATGTCTGTGTAAAAGTGTCACCTAATGTACATAAATAGAAGTGAGCACAAATAAACATTAATGCCACAATACCCAAGACTAAGTGTGCTTTTAACATCCAATAGCCATAGCCAAGTACTTCTGGATATAAACATAATAATCCAGTAACAAGTAATAGTGGTACTAAACCAAACATCACACCTAAGTAAGCCAGTTGTTGAAGAGGGTTAAACTTATCAGTTTCAGTTGCAGCAAAAGGATGAGGCTCACCTTTCATTATGCCATAGAGGTAAAAACGAGCTTGTTTGATACAACGTGCAATTAATCCACTAAATCTTACTTTGTAATGTACGCCATTACTGGTTGTTAGATTGATAAGAATAAAACCAATCCAGAACGCGATAAGTACGAAACCACAGATTTTATGTAATAGCACCATTGAAGTGACATTTCCGATAGAGAAATGCCCTAAAAAGCCACTTAGTAATAATAGGATAAACAGTAAAGCATTACCCCAGTGCCAAAAACGGATCGCTTTAGAATATAAATAAACACGTTCTTCTTCGTAATGACCAGACTGTTTTGGTGCAAGGGCATAGCGTAGTAAGCCATGAATAACCAAAATTGCTATCATGGCAACGATTAATAAACCTGCCGCCATTAACCATACAGGCCAATAATCTGGCGTATAATGGAGTTCTGCTCCCCAGATACTAGTCATGCTTTATCCCCCTGATGGATTTCTTTACGACGGAATAAACTTGGTTTTCCGACATTATCTAATTGGTATTGATAAACGGATTTTTGTTTGATCCAAGCCTGAATTTCAGGTGAGTCAATACGACCAAAAGCAAGTGCATCTGTTGGGCATACCGTTACACACGCAGGTAATTCACCCTCAGCTAATCGAGTATCAGAGCAGAAATTACATTTATCTGCGATGTGTGTCATTGGGTTGATATAACGAACATGGTAAGGACATGCTCCAACACAATAATCACAGCCAATACACAACTCTTTTTTCACCTGTACGATGCCATTTTCATCAATAAAAGAGGCTCCAGTTGGGCAAACAGAAACACAAGGTGCATCTTCACAGTGCTGACATGACACACGGAAAAATTGATAATGTGGAGCACCCGCCTCATCGTTGTGTGGGCCTTGAATTTGAACTTGAAGTCGGCTGAAACCTTCAGGAATGTCATTGATGACTTTACACGCAACAGTACAGGCCTGACACCCAATGCAACGTTTTTCATCATGTAGCATGACAAATTGTTTATCATTATTGTTCATCGTTATTTTTTTCCTTAAGCCCGACTAATTCTGACACCTGATGTATGCACATCAGTACCCGATACAGGACTAATTTCATGAGGTAATAAGTTGCCACAGTGAACACCTGTTGTAGTCGCTGCTGTTTTTGCACCTGCTTTAGCACCCGAACCCATATAAACAAATACAGTGTCAGGGCGAATGCCTTCAGTGATTAAAGCGTGTGCTTTTTCTTTACCTATACTGTTTTCCAGAATGATTTCATCACCATGTTTAATACCATGATTTTTTGCTGTTTCTGGATGAAGCCAAACTGGGTTTTCCCACATTAATTCAGCTAATAACGGCACATATTGTGTTGCACCATTAGTATGAACGGCGACTTTACCTTGAATAAAATAAAGCTCGTCTTTTTCTTTTAATGGGAAGTTGTGGAAGCGTGGAATACCGTAGTTTTCTAAACGGCTTTCTAATTCTTCAGAGTAGATTTCAATTAAGCCACTTGGTGATTTAAATGATAGCGCTTTTTCCATTGTGTCATTGCTATCAACATGTTTGATGGCTTCTGGATATTGCTCAACAAAAGCTTTTACATAAGAAGGTTCGCGTAACAATAATGGAATACCATAAGATATATAGCCTTTTTTATGCATCTCTTTGTATAGTGCTTCGCTACCATTAACTTGATAAAGCTGTCTTACTCCCATGTTTTCCCAAGGGAAATAGGCTTCTAATCCCAGTTTTTTACCTAATTCCATCCAAATTAACCAACTTGGCTTAGTATCACCAATAGGTTCAACCACTTGTTGTCTTAACGCATATGCAGGATTTAAACCTGATACATCAGCAACTTCTTCATCACGTTCCAAGTAGGTACATTCAGGTAATAAATAATCGGCATAAGCGGCACTTTCGCTTAAATACACATCACAACTGACAATTAAGTCCAACTTCTGTGCTGCTTTTTCTAGCTCAGGACGGCAACTGACTGTTTGGAATGGGTTATGACGAGACATAATCCATGCTTTTGTCTGATACGGTACGCCTTCTAATGTTGAGTCGATAATTGATTGAACAATACCGCCACCTTTATTGATATATTTAAATTGAGGTGCTGTTGCATCAATGCGTTTTGCGGTAATTTCAGGCATACCTTTGACACTTGGTTTTGCCAATTCAGGAGCAACATTAATACCTGCTAATTTATTGTATTTTGCTGCTGCTTTTTTCTGATACATACCACCTTCACGTTCAATATTGCCTAGTAAAGCATTGAAGGTGAAGATCATTCTGCGCATATTGATCTCTTCTTTATTAAAGGTTGCGCGGTGACCAGGCATAATCAGTGCATGAGGGGCTTTTGCTGCAATTTCTCTGGCGATACGAGCAATATCTTGAGCGGGAACATCTGAGTGCGCTTGAGCCCATTCAGGGGTTGTATCTTGTAGAACCTCTTTTAATTGTGGGAAACCTACCGTAAATTTCTCAACAAATTCTTTATCGTAGAGATCTTCTTTAATTAATATATGGCACATTGCCATTAGAACTGGCAAATCACCGCCAGGGCGGATTGCGAACCACTCGTCTGCTTTACTTGAAACAACAGATAAACGAGGATCAAAACTGACTAATTTTGCACCACGTTCTTGTGCTGTCATCAGTTCATGCGTTTCAGCAACTTCAATACCTTCATACAGGTTATGACCAAAAGAAAGAATATATTTTGAATTTGCTAAATCCATTGCCAGATCGCCACCCATCATAACGGATGCAGCAATGGCTTTACCTGCTGGGCAGGTTGATGCATGTGTAAACGTATTTGGTGAGCCAAAGGCTGCGGCAAGATGGAATAAATGAGAGGAGAGTGAGCCTGATTTTGAAGAAAATGAAATACTCTCTGCGCCATAGCTTTGTTTTATGGCATTCATCTTTTCAGCTATTTCTTTATAGGCTTGCTCCCAGCTTATGACTTCCCATTCACCTGCACCTCTAGGGCCTTTGTGTTTCATCGGTTTGACAATACGATTTGGATCGTTAACGAGGCTAACGCCACTTCCACCTCTGGCACAAACTCGGCTACTTTGATGCTCTGCGTTTCTGTTTCCTTGGATAAATACAGTTTTATTGTTAACAACCTGAGCTTCTATAGGACAACGATAAGAGCACATCTCACATAGACTAGGTGTTAATGTTGACTGACCCTTAAGAGAATCTACAGGATTAAATGCAAGTGCACCCGGTGGTAAACTACTTACGGTACAACCCACACATCCTATCCCCATCCCCTTAATGAAAGAACGACGACTAATACTCATATAACCTCCAGTTTCTTCTTATAGCTAAATATTATATACAGGCGGTTAAATAAATATTTGAAGGCGTCTCCAATTTATTAATCTATAAGTGATGACTTAGTTGTAAATAATAAATAATAGAGAATAAGACGTTAATAAATGTCACAAAATAAATTAACTAAAATAGACAAAATTAAATGATAATTATTTTCTTTTATTAACTTATATTATAAAGGTTTTGAGGAGGAAGAGAGGATCTTAGAGGATATGACAATAAAGCTTACTTCTTTTAAATTCACTTACTTATGCCATTAATTTGTTTTATTAAAGTGTATTTTAAATATATGATTAATTACAATAAATAATTGACAAAAAAGGCCACCGATATATAATAATTTATATATCGAATGTCGGTGCTATTGTAATTAATTTGTTATTTAAAAATAAAATCAAATAATATTTCTTAGCATTATTTAAATCCAGTTTCTTCTTAAAATATAATTTTTAAAAAATAGATAACTTATTAGTTTCATAATAAATACGAATAAAAGAGAAAAATAAACAGATGACATTTTATACGAAAAATGCTCATTGAAACGTAATCAAACTGATACTAAAAATGAGACAATCTATAAATTATTATTCATTATGTTTAAATATTAATTAATAAAGCTAATAGTTATCGGGCTGTGTATTGATTGTCAAAAAGAGCTATTTTTTGTTTTGTGCATATTAATAATATTAATGCCAAGTAAATATGCGTAGGAAAAGGTTTAAAGTAAGTGTTAAAAACAAAGTGGCTCATGAATATTGAAAGCCACTTTGTTTGCATGTTGTCAAAGTTATTTTTCTGTCTATTTTTCTGTCTATCTTTCTTATATAAAAGAAAGGATTTAAAACAACATAACAATTAAGACAAGGCTCAGTAATAGGGGGTAAACCCTTGCATGCCATTTGTCGGGAATACGGGATAAAAAATGCTCAGAAATCTTTAAACCTATCCATGTGCTACAAATCAGAATAAAGGCTGCCTTTAGCCAAATATAACCAATAAAACCAGATTCATTATTTAAAGGTGACGTAAAAGAAAGGGCGACATAAGTAAATGTTGCCGTGAGAGCTAAAGGTAAGGTTAATGCATTTGCCATTGCTGCTGATTGTGCCATGGGTGTTCCTCTACGGCGCAATAAAGGTACTGTCATTACACTTCCGCCAACCCCTAAAAAAGCGGCAATAATACCAATGACTACACCATTAATTGTTTCTCTTCCTTTAGTCACTTTTTTTGTGTGGTAAGTAGGAGCCATAAAACCAGGGCGAAAATAACAATCTAAAATAGTGATAAAGAGATAACCAATAAAAATCCATTTGATCCAAGTACCTTCAACCGTTAATGCGAGAAGAGCACCTAAAATCCCTCCAAAAGCAATCCCAATAAAAAGGATGAACATGATATGCCAATCAAGCCTTTTTGCTTTATGGTGTTTAATTGTTGTGACTGTTGCAGAAAACAACATAATTAATGCAGAGGTTGCAACAGCTATTTGCATTGCATGCTCAGCAGGTAAGCTGTTTATTCCCCAGAGTGTCAGAATAAGTGTATAGAGTAGGGGAACCGTGACAAAGCCACCGCCAAAGCCAAATAACCATGTTGTGATGCCTGAAATTAAACCAAAAGAAACCAGCCAGAGTGTCATTTCAAATCTCCTGTTGAGTCAGGAGATTAACAATATAGAATAAAATGATGGCTTACCCACGTGATAATGACAAGTTTATATGAATTTAGGACAATTTTAATATTATGCGTAATATCGATATTAACAGTGTGGATCATCTTCCTCGTGAAATTTTGGCATTAGGCTCTGATTATCCTTATGACACATTACTTGAAGCACATCATCATCGGCGAGCGCAATTTTTATATGCACCCAATGGCGTAATGAAAGTCAAAACAGAAGATGGCCAATGGATTGTATTACCTTACAGTGGTGTGTGGATCCCTGCTGAAAAAATACATCAAGTATTAATGTTGGGTAGTAGCACTTATAGTCTCTACATTGAGCCGAATAAAGTACCTCGTTATTCGGAATATTGTGAGGTTTTGCAGGTTTCTCCTTTGCTTCATCAGCTATTACTTTCAGCAAATCAACTTCCTTTGTTTTATGATTTAGGTGGGAGAGATAGCGCTTTATTAACGTTACTTTGTCATGAATTAGCTCAGGCTAAACCATTACCTTATTTTACACCTTTGCCCCAACATGCTTTATTAGATGCGTTATGTACTGAATTTATGTCACAACCAAATATTCGTACTACGCCAGAAATGTGGGCTGAGAAGTTAAATAAGAGCCTACGCACTTTTACTCGTTTATTTCATAAGGAAACAGGGCTTTCTTTTCGAGATTGGCGTCAAAAAGCATGTTTAATGTATGCACTAACGGCGTTAAAGAAAGGTCATTCAGTCACTGAAATTGCTTTAGAATTAGGGTATGAGAATCCGAGTGCCTTTAGTGCGATGTTTAATAAAGAGATGGGATACTCACCGAAATTATTTTTAAAGCAATTGAAAGAGTTTTAATAAAACAGACATATATAAGAATAAACATAATCAGTGATGATGATATTTATCAGATACTTTTTAAGTCAAATTACATTGTTCAAAAAAGAAACAAAAAAATTCCTTCCAATATCAGTGCGTTAAAACTTGATTAATAGAGAGTGAGGGGGGTAAAATATAGCCCGTCCATAAGTCATACTTGATTTTCCTACGTATGTTCCCTTAGTTAAATGGATATAACAAGCCCCTCCTAAGGGCTAGTTACAGGTTCGATTCCTGTAGGGAACGCCATCTATTACCTAGTCTGTAAATACAGAAATTATTCCTAGAGCATTGTCTATCAATTCGCGCTATTATCACCAAAATTTCACCTTCTCGTTCAATAATTCATAATCCTTTTAGGTTTTTATATGGAAATAAAATCAATTAATGATATTCGCTATTTGAAGTTTTTATTTATTGCTTATTTTTTTCTGCTGATAGGATGTAATTCAAGGCCAACTGATATTCCTGTACCGCCTGAAAATTTTTATCAAGTTTCAGAAAAAATTTATCGTTCAGGACAACCAACGCCGGGCGAAATGAAATGGTTGGAAGCTCAAGGTATAAAAACGATTATTAATTTACGTGAATATCATAGTGATAGTGATGATGTAAAGAATACGCAATTAGAAGCTTTTCAAGTAAAAATGAACGCAGGTAGAATAACTGATGAGGATATTATTGCGGTATTGCGTAAAATAAACAGTTCGTCTGGACCAGTATTAGTACATTGCTGGCATGGTAGTGATCGTACAGGAACAGTCATAGCAATGTATCGGTTAATCTTTGAAAATTGGACAAAAGAGCAAGCAATTACTGAATTAAGAAAAAAAGAGTATGGATATCACGAGCTTTTTTTCCCTAATATTGTTCAATATTTAGAAGATGTGGATATTTCAGTAATAAAACAACAAGTATTCGATTAGTAAGTAACAGATAAGCAAATGATTTTTTTGTTTTATACGCTATTGAAAAATAAAAATAGCGTATTCTAAATAACAAAGATGATATTTATAAATTTATGTGGAAATAAAATGTTAAGTAATTAGATTAACTTGATGTCAGAAATTACTTGCCCGCATTGTCATACGAAAAAATAGAAATAATGCTAAAAGATGCTTGCCAATGGTTTTATAAATGCACTCATTGTCATACTTTATTAAAATCTCTTGAAGGAGATTGCTGTGTATTTTATTCTTATAGAACAGTCTCTTGCCTGCCTATTCAAGAGGCGAAATTATCTGAGAAATTATCATATTGCTGCCAAAATGAGAATAAGTAATTATCTATCTATAACAGTTAAATAAAATATCTTTATATTCAAAGGGAAATTAAATATTAGCTAACTTATTGCTTTTATTTTAAAAGATATTCTTGTTTACAAAGTAAATTACTGCTAGATTTTGTTTAGTCTATTTATAAGGTTTATTTTTATGTCATATTTTACAACCTCTTCAGCAATTATTATTACCATCTTTTAGTGGTGGGAATTGGTTGTATTAGGAACCCGCCAGATAAGCGGGTTTTTTTATTTTAGACTCCTTATCTAGCATAAAGAAAAGATAAGGATAAAAATGTTTACTCCACAAGAAGTTGATCAACATACCCAATCACTAATACAACTAATTGCAAATGCAGACCAAGCTATCACTGACGAAAATTTTGAGTATCTAATGAATTTTTATACTGAAAATGGCACGTTGGTAGTTAAAGATGATTTGCATGTTTCTGGTAAGACTTCACTAAAAAAAGCATTTATGGCGATCGCTGGATTTTTTAATCACTCATTACAAGTCTCTCAAGGAAAAGTAAAAGTTATTTTTGGTGAAGATTGTGCGCTTGTTTTAGCACAAACACTTTTAAGTGCAAATATGCCAAATGAAGGAAAGTTTAATACAGTAAGAGAAGCCACTTATGTTTTTAAATTTATCAATGACCAATGGCTTTGTGTTATCGATAACTCTTATGGTACTGATTTATTAAAATCATCTCCAGATGCTCGTTTACATTTTTTCTGTGGAAAAATTGCTTCTGGTAAATCAACTTTAGCAAAATCATTTGCTAAATCACCCAGAACGGTATTAATCAATGAAGATGAATGGCTATCGCGGCTTTACCCAAATCAAATAAAAACAGTGACTGACTATATTGAAAAAAGTGAGTTAATGAAGGAGCTATTGAGCAAACATATTGCAGCTCTTCTTAGCGCAGGAAATACCGTTATTATGGATTTTCCTGCTAATACGCCTAAACAACGGCAATGGCTAAAATCATTAGCTGATAATGCGAATATGCCTTATTTATTTCATGTTTTGAAAGTAGAAAATACTGAGTGTAAAAAACGATTATCTTTACGTAATCAATCTGACGAAAACCCGTTTAAAACAACAAATGAAGAGTTTGATTTTATCACAGAGCATTTTTCGTACCCTGATGCTAAAGAGCAATTAGTGATAAAAGAATATCAGTAAATAAGCATCAAATATTATTATATTAACCTTATAATATTGGGCTAATATTGTAAATTAGCTCAATGGGATAATCCTAAAAACTGAATTATCTTATAAGATCAACGCCTAATAAAAGTACCACTTGTTACGCATTGACAGTATTATGTATAGAATTTATGAATATGCGAACTATGATGCTGCTCATCATAATATAATTAGCGGAGAACATTATGAAGTATCGCCTGTGCGGTGTTGCTCTTTCAGTCGCCTTACTTTCAGGATGTGCAAGTACCCCTAATAATGGGGAGGGGCGCTCTGACCCATTGGAAGGGTTTAACCGCCAGATGTTTGATTTTAACTACTATGTTTTAGACCCTTATATCCTACGTCCCGTTGCTGTTGTTTGGCGTGACTATGTTCCGCCACCAGCAAGAAATGGCTTATCTAATTTTCTCGGTAACTTAGAAGAGCCTGCTAGTATGTTAAATAGTGTATTGCGTGGCGATTTTGAAAAGGGAGCAAAACATTTTGGTCGTTTTTGGATCAATACAGTCTTTGGTATGGGGGGCTTAATTGATGTTGCTGGTATGTCCAAAGAAACAATGGAAAAAGAAGTTCCAATGCGATTTGGTAGTACGTTAGGTCATTATGGTATGGATTATGGCCCTTATGTGGTTGTACCGGGCTATGGTAGCTTTACTGTTCGTGAAGAGGGTGGTGATTGGGCTGACTTAACGTATCCAATGTTGAGTTATTTGACGTTTTGGATGTCAGCGGGTAAATGGGCATTAGAAGGCATTGAAACACGTGCACAATTGCTCGATTCCGATGCTATTTTGCAAAACTCGTCTGATCCTTACTTAATGATGCGTGAAGCTTACTTCCAGAGTAATGACTTCCAAGCTGGCACGGTAAAAGAGAACCCTAACGCGAAAGCAATTGAAGATGATTTAGATTCAATTGATTAATTTTTGCGGTTAGCTTGATGAATAAATAAAAAATGGTCTTGAAAAAGACCATTTTTTGTATAAAAAGCACAGTGAAAAATTAGAAACGATAGTTAAAGTTCATACCGTATAACCATGCTTTACCTGATGATTCGAATTCATAAGCTGGTAATGGCAAATCTTCAGATAATTTCTCTTTAATTGTGACTTTTTTACCGTGCATATATGCTAAGCCAACATCAACAGACATATCTTTATTAAATGCATAAGTTGTACCCGCACTTAACCAGAAGCGATCTTGGTCTGGAATAGAGATTGAGCGTTTATCAGCAGGGACTGGGCTATCATCAAAGGCAATACCTGTACGGAATGTCCAGTTATCATCATGATAATAGGTTGTACCTAATGCAACACGCCATGCATCACGGAAGCCTTCCTCTTTCTTGAATAGTTGCTGACCATCACTCTTACGTGTGGCTCTTAACTCTTCAAATGCGCTCCAGCTTGTGTAAGCAAAGTTATAGTGAACAGCCCATTTTGGTGCAACGCGGTGATAAGCGGCAAATTCCCAAATTTCAGGTAAGTTAAGGTCTAGTTTACCTTTAATGGTTTCACCGTTAGTACCTACAATTCCCATTCCTTCGAGTTGTGGAATTGAACGTAAGTCACTTTGGTATTCACCGTCTTTAAATTTCACTTTAACTTTAGAACGGTAAGTAAAGCTTACACGGTTATCTTCGTCAAACTCATATAATAAACCCGCGTTCCAACCAAAGCCCCAAGCATCACCTTTCAATTGAGCAAAGCGATCACTTGGTGATAGGCTTGATAAATAACCGCCTAATTGCCCCATGCCCGGTTTTTGTGATAAAGCACCACCTAAAACTTTACCCGCTTCACCAACATGGCGTGTAATTTCTGCATCAGCATAAAGGGCATTTAAACCTAAACCGACACTAAATTGGTTATTTACTCGATAACCTGCACTTAAGTTTAAGTTCATGGTTTTTAAATCGGTTTTACCACCAATAAGGCCTGCAGCATAATCCTTTTTAAAATCAGTCGCTAAGCCAAAGTTTGTTGTACCTGATGCACCAATTGCCCATTTATCATTAATAGGGGCAACAAAGTGGATATTCGGGACTAATGCACTTGGTGCGATATCACCAGCATTAGTGCTAGCACCTGTAAGCGGAGATTTACCTTTAATATCAACGCTTGGGTTAATATGGATAGCACCTACAGAGAATTCAGGGCGATCAAACATAGTGAGAGCAGCAGGGTTTCTGCTACCTACGCTTGCGTCATCGGCAATAACGCCTTCTCCTGAAAATGCACGCCCTAGTGCTGAAGTAGAATATTCATTTAACTGAAAACCGGCAGCGCCTGCTTGAGAGGAGATAACACCTACCAAGGCAGCTAGTGCTGTGCGAGTAAACAGGTTTTTACGGTTCATGACCTAAACCCTCATAATTTTTTTAAGTTGTTACTTCTGATTAGAAGCGCTGGATTTTAGGTGCGGTTGTCGTTATGACAAATCAGACCAGTTGATTAAGTATAAAGTTGATTACCCCAAATGTTGCAAGTATGTTTTACAAATATTGCCATTTTGATTTGATAATTGGGATTTGGTTAACATTATTTTCACAAAATATCCCAATAAAGATATTTTTGATTGTTAAATAAACAGAATAATCAATTTTTTTTGTAAAATTGTAAGATAATTTGAGCTAAAGCAGTTTATTTTATTTTTTTGCGATTATGATAGATAATTAACATTTCTTTCGTTGGGAGACTAAAATGGCAGACGCAATCAATCGCTGTAGTGCAGAAGAAACCGCTGCTTGCTGTTGTGTAGATGTGGGTACTATTATTGACAATAAAAATTGCACTGCGTCATATCAGCATGTCTTCGCTGATAAAGTAGAAGCGCAAGCAATGTTGGATCAACTCAGTGCAAAAGCACAATCTATTGCTTCAGAGCCTTGCAAAATTAATCAACAATTTGCTGATGTTGATGGTGGTGTTCAACTTACCGCTGATTTTACATTTTCTTGTGAAGCAGAAAACCTGATCTTCCAGTTAGGATTACGTTAATCCGCTGAAAATAAATAGATTTAAGGCTGTTGAAATTCAACAGCCTTTTTTATTGCCCACCATTGTGTTTTTTATCCTTCCTATCGTTATTGTTGGGTTTCAGACATTCTATCGAAATAATGCGCGCTAACTCCCACTTCTCATAAAATGATGTTTCTGGTAGGTGAAATTTTTGTTAACACTATTGTCAGGTCAGACCTCTTTGGTGTTAGGAACTCATTTTGTCAGGAGCCGTTATGAAGTCATCAACGAACAGTGCTATGAAAGATCGCATCGCCATTGTCAGCGGGCTACGCTTACCTTTTGCTAAACAAGCGACTGCGTATCGAGGAATACCTGCGGTTGAATTAGGGCGTTCAGTGGTTCAAGAATTAGTGACTCGCAATGAAATTCCTCCCGAAATTATCGATCAACTTGTTTTCGGACAAGTGGTTCAAATGCCAGAAGCACCGAATATTGCCAGAGAAATTGTGCTCGGTGCTGGCTTAAGTGTAAAAACAGACGCCTACAGCGTAACAAGAGCATGTGCAACGAGCTTTCAAGCGATTGCAAATGTTGCTGAAAGCATGATGGCAGGGCATGTTTCTGTCGGTATTGCTGGTGGTGCAGATTCATCATCTGTTTTACCAATTGGTGTCAGTAAAAAATTAGCAGATGTGTTGCTAAGTCTTAATAAAGTAAAATCATTAGGCCAACGTTTAAGTTATTTAAGTCAATTACGGTTTCGTGATCTTCTCCCTGTTGCTCCTGCTGTGGCTGAGTATTCAACTGGGTTACGTATGGGAGATACCGCTGAGCAAATGGCAAAGACTTATCATATTTCCAGAGTTGCTCAAGATGAATTAGCACATCGTTCTCATCAATTAGCAACTAAAGCATGGGAAATGGGAAAACTAGATAATGAAGTGATGACCGCTTTTTTCCCGCCTTACAAAGAAGGTTTCCATCAAGATAATAATATTCGTAAAAACTCTGTTCTTGATTCTTACGCTAAGTTAAAACCTGCTTTTGATCGTCGTCATGGTAGTGTGACTGCTGCAAACAGTACGCCATTAACGGACGGCGCAGCTGCAGTATTAATGATGAAAGAGTCAGTTGCAAAAAGCTTAGGTTATCAACCACTTGGTTATCTACGTAGTTATGCATTTACTGCAACAGATGTCTGGAAAGATATGTTATTAGGCCCTTCATATGCCACACCACTTGCACTTTCTCGGGCAGGTCTTTCTTTGAGTGATATAACATTAATTGATATGCATGAAGCTTTTTCCGCACAAACATTGAGTAATTTGATGCTATTTGAAAGTGAACGATTTGCTAAAGAGCAATTAGGGTTATCCAAGGCAATTGGAAAAGTGGATATGGATAAATTTAATGTGCTAGGGGGATCTATTGCTTATGGACATCCGTTTGCAGCGACGGGTGCAAGAATGGTGACACAGACGCTCCATGAGCTTAAACGCCGAGGTGGCGGATTTGGGTTAACGACCGCATGTGCGGCAGGTGGATTAGGTGCAGCGATGATTTTGGAGGTGGAATAATGGAACAACAACAAACAACACTAGAAAAATCTTCCGTTTTCCAATTTTCAGTTCGTAACGATAAAGTTGGCGTAATAACCATTGATGTTATCGGCGAAAAAGTGAATACCTTAAAAGCTGAATTTGTGCAGCAGTTCCAAGATGTTTTGAAACAAGCGCAACAACATTCTGGTGTAAAAGGATTAATTATTACATCAGGCAAGGCAGATAGTTTTATTGCTGGCGCTGATATCTCGATGATTGCGGGTTGTAAAACCAAAGAAGAAGCGAGTGCATTAGCAAAAGCAGGGCAGGATCTTTTTACGCAACTTGAAAATTACCCATTACCTGTTGTGGCTGCTATCAATGGCGCATGCCTTGGGGGAGGGCTTGAATTAGCATTGGCCTGCCACGGACGAATTTGTTCTGACAATAACAAAACACGTTTAGGACTTCCTGAAGTGCAACTTGGGTTATTACCTGGCTCAGGAGGAACTCAGCGTTTGCCTCGTCTTATTGGTGTAACGTCGGCGTTAGATTTAATTTTAACGGGTAGACAAATCAATGCTAAACGAGCGTTGAAATTAGGTCTTGTTAATGATGTTGTTTCGCAAGATATTTTATTAGATGTTGCAGCAAAATGGATTTTGTCAGGTAAAAAAGAGCAGAAAAAGCATTCAATCATGGATCGTTTCTGGGCAAATACCACATTAGGGAGGAATATACTTTTTGGGCAAGCGAAAAAACGCGCATTAGCTAAGACAAAAGGGCAATATCCTGCAGTTGAACGTATTTTACATGTAATAGAACGTGGACTTGAAAAAGATCTTCAAACAGGGTTTAAAGAAGAGGCGAATGCTTTTGGTGAGTTAGCTATGACACCTGTTTCATCGTCGTTAAGGCACCTCTTTTTTGCTTCTACAGCACTTAAAAATGAGACAGGATCATCTGAAAAACCAGATGGTTTGCATCACATCGGTGTTTTAGGTGGGGGATTAATGGGGGGCGGTATAGCTTTTGTTACTGCCACAAAGGGCAATTTACCTGTAAGGATCAAAGATATTAGTGATAAGGGAATTGCTCAAGCCTTAAATTATAGTTGGAAAGCGCTTTCGACCAAGGTCAGTAAAAAAAGATTATCTGTACGTGAACGCCAACGCCAAATGAGCTTACTTTCAGGTTCATTGGATTACAGCGGTTTTCATCAATCCAACATTATTGTTGAAGCAGTTTTTGAAGATCTTGCTTTAAAACAGAAAATGGTGGCAGATATTGAAGATGTGGGTAAAGGTAAAATTATTTTTGCATCTAACACCTCTTCATTACCTATTCATGAAATTGCAGAAACAGCGAAATATCCAGAAAAAGTGATCGGCCTTCACTATTTTAGCCCTGTAGAAAAAATGCCATTAGTTGAAGTTATTCCGCATGAAAATACTAACGAAAAAACTATTGCAACAACGGTGGCTTTTGCTAAAAAACAAGGTAAGGTTGCGATAGTTGTAGGTGATAAACCCGGGTTCTATGTTAATCGTATTCTTGCTCCTTATATTAGCGAAGCATTGGCATGTTTAGTACAAGGTGAGCCAATTGAAAATATTGATAAAGCACTCGTTCAGTTTGGTTTTCCTGTAGGGCCTATTCAGTTATTAGATGAAGTTGGTATTGATATTGGTACAAAAATAACACCAATATTAGTGAATGCATTTGGTGAACGATTTGCTTCTCCACCTGCTGTTGATGCCATTATTGCTGATGATAGAAAAGGGCGTAAAAATGGCAGAGGTTTTTACCTTTATACAAAACATGTTCTGCCTTTTTCATTTGGAAAAAATAAAAAACAGCCCGATCCCACTATTTATCGTCTTTTACAAATTAAACCCAAAAGCCAATTATCTTCATCTGAAATCACAGAACGTTGTTTATTATTGATGCTAAATGAAGCAGTTCGTTGCTTAGATGAAAATATTATAAAACAACCGCGTGATGGTGACATTGGTGCTGTTTTTGGTATTGGTTTCCCTCCTTTCTTTGGTGGGCCTTTCCGTTATATGGATAGCATGGGAACGACAAAAATAGCAGAAAAACTTAATCAACTTGCTGATAAATATGGCGAAAAATATCGTCCTTGTGAACGGCTAGTTGAAATGGCTAAACGAAATGAACGTTTTTATGATTAATTAAACCTCTATACCATTGCATTTTCCTTTTGTGATACTTGTTTTGATTGAGGCGCTTAGGCGCCTTTTTTCTTGTACTTTTTGCGTCAGATTAATAATTGATGAATTTTTAATGGAAAAAAAGGTCGAAAGTGTTAATGATAGCCAGATATGGCAATATAGTTATTTGAAAATAAATTTAAAAATGAAGTTTTTTAAAATAAAATCCTGAAAATGACATTAAATTTGTAAAATAATGGCATGATTTTAACTAGATGAATTATGCAATTGCAATTAGGACATTGGCGATTTGATATAAGAATATATTAATTTTATCTTGATTAGATTAACTATTTTAAAAACGTTAATGTCAGTAATTACAAAAAATAAAATAGGTTTAATAATTTACTATGCAAATTTTTATTATGCGCCACGGAGAAGCAGCGCTTGATGCTGCAAGCGACGCACTACGACCACTGACTGAGCGTGGAAGAAGTGAATCAATAAAAATGGCTGAATGGATGACAACGCAAGGACATACAATCGATTATGTTTTAGTTAGCCCTTATTTACGAGCTCAACAAACATTAGAGGCTGTAAAAACAGATTTAGCGCTACCAAGCAAAGTAGAAACCGATGAAGGGCTTATTCCTGGTGGTAATCCGTCACATATTGCTCATTATTTACGTGCGCTAGGGGATACGGGATATCAAAATATTTTGGTTATATCTCATTTGCCTTTAGTCGGCTATGTTGTGGCTGAATTGTGCCCTGCAGTGTGTGCGCCTATGTTTTCAACATCGACGATAGCTTGTGTTGATTTTGATTTGTCAAAAGGTGTTGGGGAATTGGTATGGCAAGTCTCACCCTCAACATTAAAATAAATTAGTCCAATAAAAATAATTAACGCCTTATTTCACCATTCGGGTGATTTAAGGGTTAATAATTGGGATAACTGATACGTCAACGGCGGGCAATATCATCATTTTCGACTAATACTAATAACGCTGCATCACCACCCCATTCTTTTGACGCTTGATGAAACGCAATGACATCTGGATGCTGTGCTAACCAAAGTGGTGTTTGTTGTTTTAAAATATGTTTGCCATGTCCATGCATAATACAGGCACAGTAAACGTGCTCTCGCCTACAGGCTGCAATCAAAGCACCAATCTCTTGTTTGGCAATTAATTGTGTTAAACCATGTAAATCGAGAAAAAACTCAGGAACATAATCGCCACGACGTAGTTTTTTCAATTCATAAGCATTTGCGCCTTCTCTTAAGTAGCGCATTGGGCCTTCTGTCGCTAAATTAGGTTGAAATTCATCAGAAAAATAATATGAAGCATCAACTTGCTCTTGTTGCAAACGTTCAACAGCGTAGTGTGTTACTTTTTTACGTTTTGGCGAGTGAAGTATTTTATCTTGAGGTAATTTCTTTGTGCCTTTTATCATTTCCTGAAATAACTCAATTTCAGAAGATGGCAGTGAAAATTTTTTATTCATTTTTTATGATTCTTCATAGTGTTACTGTTTTTATAAGGTAATAGTACATGAAATAGTGTCAGAGATAAAAAAGTATAGGTTATAAATTTGACATAAAAAAAGGCAGGGTATTTACCCTGCCGAAATAGTCACATAGCTAGCAAATACGAGGTGATTAACAAGTTGCTTTGTTCAGAATATCTGTAGAACATAAACTTTTATATATCTTACGGTTGTAGTAAAACTACGATAAAAAGATATCAAAAAAAGTCTTCAAAAATTATGTATTTGTTATCAAGTGACAGCATATTGAATGAAAAAACATCTTTAGGCGCATATTGGTATACAGTTAATTCTTTCATGTATTAAGTATGGCTTGGTTTTGCATTCTTGCTAATGAAACTTAAATTAAAAGTATAAAACACTAAATTTTAATTTTAAATGGTTCGTATATTTTGCTTTTTGTTCTATGACTGAAGTATAAAACCATAATAAGTGTGTTGGTATAAGCTGTACTGATAACGTTGTTATGTTTTTTTACGGTTTCCCGCTGATTTATCACCATCTTCATGGCAAACTACAGACTTTCTATTTCTTCAGAGGACAACCATTTTGGATATAACACTAAAAGAGGAAGCAGTTGCTGATTTAAGCACTATCCTAGATATGCTACGTTGGGCTATGAGTCAGTTTAATTCATCTGACATTTATTATGGTCATGGCACAGATAACGCATGGGATGAAGCATTACAGCTTGTATTACCAACTATTGCACTTCCTTTAGATATTCCAGATGCGCTGTTATCGACAAAATTAACAACCTCTGAAAAAATGGAAATCATTACTCTGATAGAAAGTCGAATTGAGCAAAAGATCCCTGTTCCTTATTTAACTCATCGTGCTTGGTTCTGCGGTCATGAATTTTATGTTGATGAACGTGTGCTTATTCCTCGTTCTCCTATTGGTGAATTAATCAATAACCACTTTGATGGTTTAATCCAGCAAGAACCAACACGTATTCTTGATTTATGTACCGGAAGTGGTTGTATCGCCATAGCATGTGCGCATGAATTTGAAGATGCAGAAGTGGATGCGGTTGATATTTCTGTAGATGCTCTGGAAGTGGCAGAATTTAATATTGAAAACCACGGCCTAGCTCATCGTGTTTACCCTATGCAATCTGATTTGTTTAACGCTATTGTTCCAACGCCTTACGATATTATTGTGACAAATCCGCCTTATGTTGATGTTGAAGATATGGGCGATTTACCAGATGAATACCAGGTTGAACCAGAATTAGCATTGGCATCAGGTATTGATGGTCTTGATATTACACGCCAAATTTTACTAAAAGCCCCTGAATATTTAAGTGAAAAAGGTGTTCTTGTGTGTGAAGTGGGAAACAGCATGGTTCATCTTATCGAACAATTCCCAGACGTTCCGTTTACATGGCTTGAGTTTGATAATGGGGGGCTTGGTGTCTTTATGCTGACTCGCGAACAGCTCGTCGAATATTCAGATCGTTTTTCTAGGGCGAATTGATCTTTGATGGTCATTGTTAATATCAATCAATGACCATCATCGTTGAACAGGTTGCTTTACATGCTTCTCTTGTTGTAAAAACAAGCAAAAAAGATCAACACGTCCTACTGATAATCGTTGATGTAACAGCAATGAGACGGTAGATTGTTATTTATTGCAAATAACATATTGATAACATCACACAGTAAAAGATAGGAATAAAGGGATGGCAGGAAACAGTATCGGACAATTGTTCAGAGTGACGACTTTTGGTGAGTCTCATGGCGTTGCATTAGGTTGCATTGTTGATGGTGTACCTCCTGGACTCCCTCTAACAGAAGCAGACTTACAGGTTGATCTTGATAGACGCAGACCAGGCACTTCACGTTATACCACTCAGCGTCGCGAGCCCGATCAAGTTCGTATTTTATCGGGGGTTTTTAATGGTGTGACAACGGGAACAAGTATTGGGTTACTGATTGAAAATACGGACCAACGCTCTCAAGATTACAGTGAAATCAAAGATGTTTTTCGCCCCGGTCATGCGGATTATACCTATGAACAAAAATATGGCTTACGTGATTATCGTGGCGGTGGACGATCTTCTGCTCGTGAGACAGCAATGCGCGTTGCCGCAGGTGCAATTGCAAAAAAATACCTAAAAGAGAAATTGGGTATCGAAGTTCGAGGTTACCTTTCTCAATTAGGGCCAATTACGTGTGATCTTGTTGATTGGTCTATCGTCGAAAGTAATCCATTTTTTTGTCCTGATCCTTCGCGTTTAGATGCACTTGATGAATATATGCGCGCACTTAAAAAAGAAGGCAATTCGATTGGTGCAAAAGTCACTGTTGTTGCACAAGGCGTACCTGCTGGATTTGGTGAACCTGTCTTTGATCGATTAGATGCTGATTTAGCACATGCATTGATGAGTATTAATGCCGTTAAAGGTATTGAAATTGGTGATGGTTTTGGTGTTGTAACCTTAAAAGGTACAGAGAACCGAGATGAAATCACTAAGGATGGTTTTACCAGTAATCATGCTGGTGGGATTTTAGGTGGAATTAGCAGTGGTCAGCCAATTATTGCCCATATCGCATTAAAACCGACCTCTAGCATCACGATTGCAGGCAAAACAATTAATCGTGACGGTGAGGAAGTCGATATGATAACTAAGGGGCGTCATGATCCTTGTGTGGGAATACGCGCTATTCCAATCGCAGAAGCGATGATGGCGATTGTATTACTCGATCATGCATTGCGCCAGCGTGGTCAGTGTGGTGATGTTGTACCACCTTTAATGCAATGGTAATCATTCTACATCAATAACGTGGTTGATAAGCTGTAGTAAGTTTGATGTTAGCTTTAAAGGTGTGAGCGCCTAATTTTATTATGCTCAGACCGTGTTGCTGTTACTCTCTTGAAAATAAATAAACGAAAGAAACAGCAACACGTCCTTTCATTTCTGATAATTCGGATAGATAAATGGATTGGCTCTTTTCAGATGGCATCTACCTTCTTCTCTTCTTTGTCGCTTTAATTGCGGGTTTTATAGATTCAATTGCTGGTGGTGGAGGTTTAATTACTATTCCGGCTTTACTTTCGGTCGGTATTTCACCAGTACAAGCGCTTGCAACCAATAAACTGCAATCTGTTGGTGGTTCATTTTCTGCAACACTCTATTTTATACGTCGCCGGGTTATTGATTTAAAATCCCAACGATTTGCGATTTTAATGACCTTTATTGGTGCTGTTTCTGGCGCTATGTTGGTGCAATTCATTAACCCTGAGGTTCTTAAGCAAGCGCTTCCTATTCTCACTATTGCTATTGGTCTCTATTTTCTTCTTACTCCGTCAATTGGTGCCCAAGATAGTAAACAACGTATTGGTTACTATACATTTGGCGCAATATTAGGCGGAGGCGTGGGTTTTTATGATGGTATTTTTGGGCCTGGTACAGGTTCTTTTTTCGCTTTAGGTTATGTCATGTTACTTGGGTATAATCTCTCAAAAGCGACTGCTCATGCAAAGTTACTCAATTTCACCTCTAATTTTGGGTCCCTATTATTTTTTATTATTGGTGGGCAAGTTATTTGGACTCTTGGTTTAGTTATGCTTTGTGGGCAATTTATTGGTGCTCGCTTAGGTGCAGGCTTGGTTTTAACGAAAGGGCAAAAATTAATAAGGCCTATGTTGGTCATTATCTCCTTCTTGATGAGTATCAAACTCATTAATGACAATCATGGCGATACTATTGCACTTTGGTTCTCTGCACTTTTTAATTAGGAATAAATGGTTTTTTAAATGTCAGCACATCATTATCAACAGTTAATTGATATCTTTAATCAATGTTTTAGCGAAAGTTTTCAAACCCGTTTAGTCAAAGGGGATGATGAGCCGATTTATTTGCCAGCAAATGAAGAGACACCTTATCACCAAATCATTTTTGCTCATGGCTTTTATGCGAGTGCATTACATGAAATTTCACACTGGTGTATTGCTGGCGCGGCTCGCCGTCAACAAGTTGATTATGGTTACTGGTATTGTCCAGATGGACGCGACGAAACGACGCAAGGGCAGTTTGAGGTGGTAGAGATTAAACCTCAAGCATTGGATTGGTTATTTTGCCAAGCTGCGGGTTATCCTTTTAATGTCAGTTGTGACAATCTAGAAGGTAACTTTGAGCCTGATCGCTATGAGTTTAGAAACAAGGTCAGAGAACAAGTGCTTGCTTATTTACGAGATAAAAATACGCCACCTCGTGCTCAGCTATTTATTAATGCGTTACATTTGTTTTACAATACCCCAGAGCTAACGGAAGAGATGTTTCCTTATCAGGAAAACCCTTTAGTTAATTAAGGATTGCGAGAATAACCATCGCTTATCGATTGTGAAGGTTTTACCCGATAGGGTGGAGTCTGATGTAGTAAGGTTGCTGTATCATATATTTCACTGCATTGATAATGTAGGGCAGATGTTGAATGCAGCAACATTATATATTGAGGATAAATAATGCTTTCTGAGTATGAAACGTACTTGTTAGATAGAATTGATAGCCGTGTTGAACATGCTACTGACGATGAGTTATTTGCTGGTGGATATTTACAAGGCCATATAACACTGGCTATTGCTGAGCTTGAGCAAGAAAACAACACACAATTAGAAGCGCTAAGAGCGCGTGTGGAAGAGAGCATTCAAAAGGCAATAAAAGCAGGTGAGCTATCGCCACCTGATCAAGCATTAGTATTATCTACGTGGCATGAGTTAGTTAATTCAATTAATTAATTTGATATGCCTACCTAAGAGAACAACCGGTACAATCGGTTGTTTTTTCTTTCTTAAAATCTCATTAAAATAATGACACTTAAGTCATATTTAAGATATTTGCTGTTGAAAAAGGTGAGTATTTAGTCAAAAATTAATTCTTACTATTTATCAATTGTATTTATTTGATTTTTCAAAGTCGATGTATCTCTCATTGATTAAGCATAATAGTGCTATCTTTTGTAACACCTTGCCATTTCTGTAAAATTACTTTTAAATGTTTTTTAGGAATGTTTCTCGGGATGCAAATGATTTGCATAGAATATTTATGATAAGGATAACGATACGATGAAAAATTTCTTTAAAATAAGCTTACTTACGAGTGCCTTTTTATTTTTATCTGCTTGTGATCAAATTGATTTAGATAATAAAAAAAATAAATTTTATTACAGTAATCCAAGCGAAAATATGATCAGCTTTAGTGTTGATGGTAAAGAATATCAGGTTGAACCTGGTAAAAATGGCTATATTACATTGTCGCCTGGTGAACATAACTTGAAAGACAGTGCGGGCAATAATGCCCTTTTTATGGTTTATGACAACAATAATGGTGGCATATTAAACCCTGATAATTTCATGTACTACACTCTTTCTGAAGTGTATGCAGTGAAAGGGAAAACAGACCAATTCAAAACAGTTGACTACCCACTGATTATTAATGGTTATGAGTTTGAACTCCCCGTACGTAGCACAAATGCTACATTAATTGATGGTAATACCTTTCAATGTACTTACCCTCTAGGAGAGCCATTTCCTAATGAAATTCGTACACGTAATAAAAATAATGACGGTGGCATAAAAAATAAGTGTTTTGATAAACCAGAATTTATTAAATATATTTCTGCTGAGTACGCTAAAGATTTAAATCCATTTACACAAGAAGATGAGTATAACGATTCAGTGAATCTCAATTTAGATTACATGCTACCGATAGCAGAATTTACTGATCCTGATATTCAAGCTGAAGCAGAAGAGCTTGTGTTGCTTTTAAATCAAATTCAGGAAAGTGAAGATCCGAAGATCCACCGTGTATTAAAAGATAAACTTCATAATGCAACACTGGCTGTTTCTAGCGCGTATGCGAATAGAGTAGTGAAAGATTCAGTAGAAGATAATAAATACTACAATCGCTTCATTGAAGAGAGTGGAAAGTTCCAATCTTACGGTATTTTGCCTAAACAATAAGATATCCAAAGTATCAATTATTATGTAAGCCATCCAATAGGATGGCTTTTTAATAAGTTAACTATCGAAGTATCAAAGTACAGAACTGGAAATAGATATGACAATCAAACAAAATAAAATAAAAAATAATAGTATTACACTTCGCCAAACACAAATTGATGATGCCATTAAATTACCGATGATTGAGCAATCTGCAGGGCAACTTTTTAGCACATTAGAAGACTTAAAGTGGATCAGCGAAAGTGATGTCCAAGGGATTGAAGCACATCTAGAATTTATTAACCAACATGGACATTGGGTCGCGGTAAATCACGACAATGAACCTGTGGGATTTATTATGATGCAAACATTGCCTGATAGTTTATTTATTCATGAACTTTCTGTCAGTCAAGATTGGCAAAATAACGGAATTGGTAAATTACTTATTCAAAAAGCCAAAGACGAAGCAAAGGCGCGCCAATTCAGTACCGTTACGTTGACAACGTTTCGTCATGTTCCTTGGAATGCTCCGTATTATCAACGCTTAGGTTTTTCTATTTTGCCAGAAAACGAAGTTCCACATTCTTTGCAAAAAATCTTAGACGATGAAGTCGAAATAGGTGGCTTTGTGAAGGAAACTCGCTGTGCAATGAGGTGTAAGATTTATTAGGTTGTAACATTAAAAATAAACCGTTAAAAAATAAGCTAAGCAACCTAAAGTGGTTGCTTATACGCTAATTGGATATACTACTTTTTAACTTCAATCGCTTTTCCGCGTAGTAAAGGTCTTACCCAAAAACGATTAGGGTGTAAGGCATTCAACACGCTGTCTTCAACTGGGAAGGGTTCATCAAAAATTTGGCTTGCGAGAATTTCAGCTGATAATGGTGCTGAACATAATCCACGAGAGCCTAATGCACTGATGATATAAAGCTGATGATAAGCGGGTGCTAAAACGGGCGTTTGTCTTCTACGCTTAAACCTATCTAAATGAGTGTATGCTAATAGTAGGTTTTCAAAGTCAGGTACTTCACCTAATAGCGGTAGATGATCGCGTATTGTACAACGAATACCCACTCGAGCATTGTTTTGGCTAAAATCGACATCAAAGCACCAAGGAGTTTTAGCTAGGCAGTGCGTAAGATGATATTGATTGTCTTCTTGCTCCTCACGGGAAATCGTAAAGTCTAACCTATCTCGGCGAAAGCTTGCACCAACACAATGTAATTTATCTTGATTATCAACAGGCGTAAAATAGCCATCATAACAAAGTACTGTTTTTAATTTTGATAGTGTCTTTGTTGTTGGAATATGACTAACTTGGCCTCTGACCGCACTAACAGGTAATTTTGCACTTTGAGTAAAGTCGGTAATTCGATGTCCATTTGCCAAAATCACGCAGTCATGTTGTGATTGAATTTGTGTCACATGATCATCGCTATGATGAACGATATCTAAGCACCAAGATGAACCGTGTCGCATTATCTGCGTAACTTGATGATTAAAATGCAGTATTAAACCCAGTTGTTGAGCATGTTTTAGTGTTTGAGTCGTTAATTCAGTGGGAGAGAGCCAGCCAGATTGCGGATAAAAAAGCCCTTCGTAATTCATATCTAATCCGCACTGGGCATTTATTTCATCTTGAGAAAGGTAACAAGCTATTTCGTGAAAAAAAGCAGAATGATTAATTATTCGCTCTGCTTTTTTTCGCACTTTATCATTATAAATAAGTTGAGCAACACCAGACCATTGGTGAGAAAACATAATGCCAGCTTGGCTTAGATTGTCATAGGTACGTCGAGCAAATAAGAATGCGGTTGTAAAAAATTGCTCTATTTCGTCTGACTTACCATTTAACAAAGGATATAAAACACCTTGTCGATTACCTGATGCATTTGTTGCGGGCTGTTTATCTTCACAATATAAGGTGACTTTAGCACCTCTTCTTAAGCAAGAAAGCGCGATAAAGGTGCTAGCAATACCACCGCCTATAATAGCGATATCTTGTGCTTGTGTTGCATGAGGTCGTGCATAATATGGTAGATGTTCGGGAGAGGGAGGATGAGGGAATACACCTGTTAGCATCTCTCTTTTTTGCCCAAACCCTTTGATTTTTTTTATCTCAAACCCAACACTTTGCAAGCCTCGCTTGACAATACCCGCAGCAGTAAATGTCGAAAATGTACCATTTTCTCTCATTGAATCAGCCATGGATTGAAAGAGTGTTTCACTCCACATTTGTGGATTTTTAGAAGGGGCAAAGCCATCGAGAAACCATGCATCTACTTTATTGTGTAGTGCTTGGCGAGTTTGTGGTAACAATGTGTTGATATCACCAAACCATAAATCTAGTGTAATTGCTCCATCTGCGAGAATAATACGGTGGCAACCAGCAATGGGTAATGGCCATTGAGAACAAAGTGCTTTTGAATATTTTTCAAGTTCAGGCCAATGGTAATGTGCGGATTGTAAATCATTTTTTTTGAGAGGGAACTTTTCAAAGCTAACATAGTGAAGGCGCTTTAAACATGCGTTGGGTGATGCTTGCCTAAATTGCTCAAATGCTTGCCACAGTGTTAAAAAATTCAGCCCAGTGCCAAACCCTGTTTCTGCAATAACACATTCAGAGCGTACATGTGTACCAAAACGTAATGGAAAATGGTTTCCCTGTAAGAATACGTATCGTGTTTCCTCTAGGCCATCTTGGTTTGAAAAGTAAATATCGCCAAATTGTTCTGAGATAGGCGTACCAAGTTCATTCCAACTTAAAGATGCGGTATTTATTGGGCTATTATTCACGGAACTGCCTGTATTTCTCTAAGATATTGTCTAATATCTTAGCGCTGTTAGCTAGGTTGTACCAGCCTTTAAGGGGAAAGTGTTTTATCAGCTTATCTGCATTTTTGTAAAAAAGATCCTGATCGGACTTGTTCAGCGTACAACTGTACGCTAGAGTGCTACTCAGAAATCCCGCAGCTACAACTATTATTGTAAAGAGGTATGAATGAAGCGCGCAGTGATCACGGGTCTGGGTATTGTTTCGAGCATTGGTAATAACCAGAAAGAAGTGCTGGATTCTTTAAAGGAAGGCCGTTCCGGGATAACTTTCTCAGAAGAATTTAAAGAGATGGGGCTTCGTAGCCACATTTGGGGCAACGTTAAGCTTGATACTGAAGGTCTTATTGACCGTAAAATCCGCCGTTTTATGAGCGACGCATCGGTTTATGCCTATTTATCTATGCAAGAAGCAATAGCAGATTCAGGTCTGAGTGAAGACCAAGTTTCTAATATTCGTTCAGGTTTAGTCGTAGGGTCTGGTGGTGGTTCTCCACGTAATCAGGTTCAAGGTTCTGATGGCATGAGAGCAAAAGGTCTACGTGGCGTAGGTCCTTATATGGTGACTCGTGCAATGGCATCAGGTGTTTCAGCGTGTTTAGCAACACCTTTTAAAATTAAAGGCGTTAACTATTCAATCAGTTCTGCTTGTTCAACATCAGCACACTGTATTGGCCATGCCGTTGAACTTATCCAATTAGGCAAACAAGACGTTGTATTTGCTGGTGGTGGTGAAGAATTAAGTTGGGAAATGACCTGCGAATTTGACGCAATGGGTGCACTTTCAACGAAATATAACGAAACACCAAGTAAAGCTTCTCGTACTTACGATAAAAACCGTGATGGTTTTGTTATCGCTGGTGGTGGCGGTATTGTGGTTGTTGAAGAGTTAGAGCACGCATTAGCGCGTGGGGCACATATTTATGCTGAAGTTGTAGGCTATGGCGCGACTTCCGATGGTGCAGATATGGTTGCTCCTTCTGGTGAAGGTGCTGTGCGTTGTATGCAAATGGCAATGCAAGATGTTGAGAAAGTTGATTATATCAATACACATGGCACTTCAACGCCAGTAGGTGATTTAAAAGAACTGGAAGCTATCACTGAAGTATTTGGCACACATACACCAGCTATTTCAGCCACTAAAGCGATGACCGGCCACTCATTAGGTGCGGCTGGTGTACATGAGGCAATTTATAGCTTGTTGATGTTAGAACATGATTTTATTGCGCCAAGCATTAATATTGAAGAATTAGATGATAAAGCACTGGGTATGAATATCATTACTCAGCCAACAGAACAAAAGTTGAACACTGTAATGTCAAATAGCTTTGGTTTTGGTGGTACTAATGCTTCATTAGTAATGAGTAAATATAAAAACTAGTTAGTTATACTTATATTTTTTGTTAAAAAAGGCAGGCATCATTTTAATGGAGTCTGCCTTTTTATTTTAAATTCACAAGGTAAAATAAATTATTATTCTAATAAAGATATTTTTCGAATAAGAACTCTTTAAAAAAGATTATATAAATAATCTTTAAAAATACCTGTCCTAATAGTTACTTATTTTATTATTCTAATAAAATAGACGGTTTTTTTGTAAACTGTTGTTTTTAATGATTAAATAAAATTAATCGTGTTTTATTTCAATCGTTTAATTTAATTGTAACTAAAATTATTAAATGTTTTGTTTTATATGGAGTTAGGTTAATAGAAAGGACTAATAGGACAAAAAGAGCTGTGAAAAATTGATCTGGATTATTTTATTACAAATAAGTAGAAGCTATTTAATATAAAAGTTGGTAATGTTTGCCTCGGATACTTGTATTACTTTATATTTTATACTTTGATTTCTTATGTCAGTTTTATTTATTAAATCTAACATCATGAATGTGACCGGCTAAGAATTTAGCCGGCATTTTTTTATTGTTGTCTTTTTGACATTGACTCACATCTCCTGATGACAATCTGCTTTTTTCGTCGCAGACTGACGTCGGAAATTTAGTGGTGTTCTAAGTTGTTGCACTAAGAGCACACCTAATAACACAATACCACCACCCACTAAATGATAACTATGCATTTCTTCACCAAGAAGTGCGATCGCAATCATTGCTGTAAATAATGGCATTAGGTTCATAAAAATAGAGGTTGTATTCGCACCTAATTTCATCACACCTAAGATCCACAGGTAAGGTGCAAGAATAGAAGCGCCAATACCCGCGAAAATCACTAATCCAATATTGTCTTTCGTTAATGCCACGCTTTCGGCAAGAAAGAAGTTTGGTAATAATAACAGAACACCAAACCCAATTTGAACATAAAGTGATTGCCAATTAGGTAGTGCGATAGACCACCGTTTTGTTAAAACGCCATAAAGCGCGTAAGATGCCGAAGCAATAAACATCATTAGCTCGCCATATCCCAATCCTTGAGAAAGTAACTGAGAAGGTTCTCCACGACTAATTAGCCAGACTAAACCACTAATTGAAAGCACAGTACCAAGCACTATTCCAATAGTAGGCACAACGCGTAAAACAAAAATACTGATAATGACAGTTAGTAATGGGATCAGTGAGTTCAAGATACCCATAAAGGTGGCGCTAACATAATGTGCAGCATAATAAGCCAAACTCTGGTACATCACCATTCCTAATGCACCAAGGATAAATAATTTCCACCAATATTGTTTGACGGTTTTACGATGGTGCCAAACAGGCATGATCAAAAAAGGCGTCATAATTAAAAAGGCGAGAAACCAACGATAAAAAGAGATAGCCGCAGGATCGATAACAGACGCAGCTGCTTTATTGACGACGGCATTAATGGACCAGATCAGAACCGCTAAAAGCGGAAAAATTGCGTTTTTCATTGTTCTCACATCTATTTTTAAACCAGGTCGCTATTGTAAGCCTGTCTGATTAGATATATATAATGAAAACCAGACAACAGATAGGCCAATAAAGACAACATGACAAGAGAACAACATAAAGATGACAATTGAACAACAAAAAATGCAATGGTTATTGTCTGATCCAGATACAGTACGATTTCGTGATGAGCAACTATTAGCTGAAACCGAGTTTATTTATCATCAACATGACTTTGGTCAGTTGCTTTATGTGATTTCAGGTGTCATGGATTTAGAAGCTGGAGGACAGCGATTTTTAGCACCTCCTGAATTTAGTGTGTGGATACCTAAAAATGTAGGGCATGCCAGCTATAACAAAAAGACACTCTCTTTTAAGGTGCTAGATATTGCACCAAATTGGTGTGAAGGTTTGTTAGATAAACCGTGTTTAATTCAATTAAGTGCTATTTTTTCAACTATATTTTCTGATTTTTTTCATCGTGGTGTCTGTAAACCACAAACAGAAGAAGATTTTCGCTTAGCACAAGTGTTGATAGATCAACTTAAAGCTTCGCCGATCCATCATACTTACTTACCTTCGTCTAAAGATAAATTACTTGCTCCAATACTTTCTGCATTAGAGCAAAATCCAGCTGATAATACTTCGTTAGAAGAATGGGCTAAAAAACGTTATACCTCAGAGAGAACACTCTCTCGTCGTTGCCAACAAGAGCTTGGCATGTCTTTTAGTGAATGGCGTAAGCGCTTACGTTTTTTACATGCAATTTCTTTATTAGAACAAGGAAAAAGTGTGAATGAAATTGCATTTGATGTGGGATATAGCTCTTCGTCTTCATTTATTGCAATGTTTCAACAATTTGCTGGCACAACGCCAGAACGTTTTCGCCGATTACCCAATTGTTAAGTCTTCTTTTCATATATTTACTTAAAATCTAGACAGATTTTACTGTCAATAATAGGCTTTGTTGTTAATAAGTGGCAAAATAGACCGCTTAAATTTATTTTTCGATTGATTGTTTACACACATAAATACCAAATCAGTGAGATAACACAGTGAAAATTCTGGTTGATGAAAACATGCCTTATGCGGAACAGCTTTTCCGCCAATTAGGTGAGGTAAAAGCGGTTTCTGGTCGTCCTTTACCTATTGATGAACTTAATGATTCTGATGCCTTAATGGTGAGATCGATTACTAAAGTCAATGAATCCTTATTATCAGGCAAGCCAGTGAGATTTGTTGGAACGGCAACGGCCGGTTTTGATCATGTGGATATTGCATGGTTAGAACAACAACAAATTGGCTTTTCATCAGCACCAGGTTGTAATGCTATTGCTGTTGTAGAATATGTATTTTCTGCACTGATGATACTCGCAGAGCAAGATGGTTTTCAATTAACTGATAAAGTTGTTGGTATTGTGGGTGTGGGTAATGTAGGTGGGCGGTTAGCTACACGTTTACGCGCATTGGGTGTAAATGTATTGCTTTGCGATCCACCTAGAGCAGATAACGGTGATAATGAAGAATTTCATTCATTGGAAACGCTATTAGAAAAAGCGGACATTCTGACTTTCCATACACCCCTCAATAAATCAGGTCCATACAAAAGTTATCATTTAATTAATGAGAGCAACCTCGAAAAATTACCTGAAGGACACATTTTAATTAATGCGAGCCGTGGTGAGGTTATTGATAATCAAGCATTATTGTCTGTACTTGAGAAAGGAAAATCCTTACGTGTTGTATTGGATGTTTGGGAGCCGGAGCCAGATCTCTCTATTGCGTTATTAAATAAAGTTGATATCGCAACACCACATATTGCAGGTTATACCTTAGAAGGTAAGGCGCGCGGTACAACTCAAGTTTTTGAAGCTTATTGTGATTTTATTGGGCGACCTCAAAAAGTTGAGTTATCAACACTATTACCTGCCCCTACTATTTCTACCATTTCAGTACAAGGTGAGTTAACACAAACACTTTTAAAACAACTTATTCATCTTGTTTATGATGTGCGTCGTGATGATGCCCCGTTACGAAAAGTGGCAGGAATAAAAGGCGAGTTTGATAAATTACGCAAATTTTATCCTGTGCGTCGTGAGTGGTCTTCACTGCATGTAATTTGTGATAATCAAACCACGGCTAATACATTAAATGCAATTGGCTTTAGTGCTACATATAAAAGTGCTGCACACAAATAAAGCACAACATTATTTTAAAAATTTTATGGTATTGGAGGATATCTTATGGGAGAAGGTTGGAATATTGCTGTTGTTGGTGCAACAGGTGCTGTTGGTGAAGCTATTTTAGAGCTGTTGCAAGAGCGTGAATTTCCCATTGGTGAACTGACGGCAATTGCCAGTGAAGACAGCATTGGAAAATCTGTGCGTGTAAACAGTAAAAGTGTTGCAGTTCAAGGTATTCACAATATTGAATGGGCAGATATTCAATTAGCTTTCTTTGCTGCCTCGACAGAAATTAGTGCGCAATATGCACAGCAAGCTGCGGACTCAGGCTGTATCGTCATTGATTGTAGTGGTGTATTTGCCATGGATTGGGATGTACCACTGATTGTCCCAGGTGTGAATAGCTCAATGCTTGCAGAATATCGCACCCGTAATATCGTTTCTATTGCTGACAGCATGGTAAGCCAATTGTTACGTGCGATTAATCCATTAACAGAAGCCGCTGGTTTATCACGTCTTAGCGTGACCAATTTAATGTCTGTCTCCCGTTTGGGAAAACAAGCGGTTGATGAACTTGCTGGACAAAGTGCACGTTTACTTAATGGAGTTCCACCTGAATTAGGTCGCTTTAATAAGCAACTGGCTTTTAATATTCTACCTCTTATGGTTGATGACGAAGGCTCCGTAGAAGAAGAACGTCGCATGGTTGACCAAATTCGTAAAATCTTACAAGACGAAGGTCTTCCAATTTCAGTCACAACATTACAGGCTCCAGTTTTCTATGGTAATGCGCAATCAGTGCAATTAGAAACATCACGCCCAATGGGTAGCGATGAAGCGCGTGAAACATTGCAAGAAAATGAAGATTTGAGTATCAGTGATGAAAATGATTTTCCAACACAAGTGACCGATGCTTCGGGGAATGTGAGCCTAAATTTAGGTTGCTTCCGCAATGATTATGGTATGCCAGAAGCCTTACAATTTTGGTCAGTAGCAGATAATGTGCGCTTTGGTGGAGCATTAATGGCTGTTGAAGTAGCAGAGCAATTAATGCAGGAGCAGTTTTACTAATGAATGCGCCAGTGAGTGCTGAAGTAACAGAACAACCCTTGACTGAGTCAACGGTTATTTCTGAAAGCACAACAATCAAAATTGCGTTAGGCATTGAGTATGATGGTAGCCGTTATTATGGCTGGCAACGTCAAAATGAAGTGCGCAGTGTACAAGAACGGTTAGAAAAAGCACTTTCACAAGTGGCTAATGAGCCTATATCAGTTTTTTGTGCCGGAAGAACAGATGCTGGAGTTCATGCTACGGGGCAAGTTGTCCACTTTGAAACAACCGCACACCGTAAAGATCCCGCATGGACTATGGGTGTTAATACCCATTTACCTGCGGATATCGCTGTGCGTTGGGTAAAAACGGTTTCTGATGATTTCCATGCACGTTTTAGTGCAACGGCAAGACGTTATCGTTATGTGATTTTTAATCATCGCTACCGTCCCGCTATATTATCATCTGGTGTGACACATTTTCATTACCCTTTAGATGCTGGGCGTATGCATCAGGCCGCACAATGTTTACTGGGTGAAAATGATTTTACCTCTTTTAGAGCAGTTCAATGTCAATCACGAACGCCATGGCGTAACGTTATGCATGTTAACGTTTCTCGATATGGTGATTATGTTGTAGTGGATATTAAAGCGAATGCTTTTGTACACCATATGGTGCGAAATATTGTCGGTAGCCTTTTAGAAATAGGGTGTGGCAATCAGGATATTACTTGGATGGCTGAATTATTAGCTCTAAAAGACAGAACCAAAGCCGCAGCAACAGCTAAAGCAAATGGCTTGTATTTAGTGGCAGTGGATTATCCTGAGCATTTTGAATTACCAAAACCTGCAATGGGCCCACTATTTTTAGCGGATAACCCTATTGAGATATCTCAATCATAAAAACACCCAGTTTTCTGAGGATTTATGGAAATATTAACGCAATTTGTTGATTTGATAAAATTTCTAATTGATTTTATTTTGCATATTGATGCGCATTTAGCAGAGCTTGTCGCGCAATATGGTACATGGGTCTACGCCATTTTGTTTCTGATTGTTTTTTGTGAAACGGGGCTGGTGGTAACACCATTTTTACCTGGTGATTCATTGCTGTTTGTTGCGGGTGCTTTAGCTTCTTTAGATACCAATGATGTGAATGTCCATATTATTGTTTTACTGTTGCTTTGTGCCGCGATTTTAGGTGATGCAGTGAATTATTCTATAGGGCGACTTTTTGGCGAAAAGCTATTTAGTAAGCCTAATTCACGTATTTTCCGTCGTGAATATCTGGATAAAACCCATGCTTTTTATGAAAAACATGGTGGTAAAGCGATTATTTTGGCAAGATTCGTGCCGATTATCCGAACTTTTGCGCCATTCGTTGCAGGAATGGGGAAAATGTCATATCGTCATTTTGCCTTTTATAATGTTACTGGGGCAATTGCATGGGTACTGCTATTTACTTATGCGGGATACTTTTTTGGTGACTTAGATATAGTTCAAAAGAACTTAAAATTGCTAATTGTTGCCATTATTGTTATTTCTATTTTACCGGGCGTCATTGAGATCATACGCCATCGCAGAGCGAGCGCAAAAGCGAAGAAAGAAAATGATAGCAAAGAGGTTTGAGCAGTTATCATTAGTTTTTGCCGTAGAATAGCCATAATAAAGAGATGCGCTGAAATTCAGTAAGCGGTATCATCATAAACTTTGCTAACCACACAGCCAGTGCATTGTGGTTGATACGCTCACAATAATATTACTGGCGAAGGTCAGATTCAGACGAAAAGGTCCGTTAATGAGCTGGATTGAAAAAATTCTAAATAAAAGCACTATCACAAGTTCACGTAAAGCCAATATCCCAGAAGGGGTTTGGACTAAATGTGACAGCTGTGGACAGGTACTCTATCGCGCAGAATTAGAGCGTAATTTAGAGGTTTGCCCTAAATGTGATCACCATATGCGCATTTCAGCGCGCCGTCGCCTTGAGACTTTCCTTGATACAGGAAGTACCACAGAATTAGGTAGTGAATTAGAACCTAAAGATATTCTGAAATTCCGCGACTCCAAAAAATATAAAGACAGAATTAGTGCTGCTCAAAAGCAAACCCAAGAAAAAGATGCATTAATCGTCATGAAAGGCACTCTGAAAAAGATGCCAGTTGTTGTTGCTTCTTTTGAATTTGCGTTTATGGGCGGTTCAATGGCATCTGTTGTCGGCGCGCGTTTTGTTCGAGCAGTTGAACAAGCACTAGAAGATAATTGCCCTCTGGTTTGCTTCTCTGCAAGTGGCGGTGCGCGTATGCAAGAAGCGCTGATGTCATTAATGCAAATGGCAAAAACCAGTGCCGCATTAGCAAAAATGCAAGAACGTGGTTTGCCTTATATCTCAGTGATGACTGATCCTACAATGGGCGGTGTTTCTGCAAGTTTAGCTATGTTAGGTGATATTAACGTTGCGGAGCCTAAAGCACTGATTGGTTTTGCAGGCCCTCGCGTTATTGAGCAAACTGTACGTGAGAAACTGCCAGCAGGTTTCCAACGTAGTGAGTTTTTGTTAGAAAAAGGGGCGATTGATATGATTGTTCGTCGTCCAGAAATGCGTGATGAGCTGGCTGAATTACTGGCTAAGCTGACTCAATATGATTTAGTCGAAGATGAAGATGAAATTATTGGCGAAGAAATGATTGCTGATGAAATCGAATCTGCTGATAACGAGCCAGAAATTAACATCGAAACGAATAAAAAAGAAGATGTCTAATATCATAACTGCTCCTAAAGCCACATCGCCTCTGTCGGTGTGGCTTTCTTATCTTGAACACTTACATTCAAGCGCCATTGATATGGGGTTAGAACGTGTAGGCGAGGTAGGAAAAATATTAAATGTGTTACGTCCTGCACCTAAAGTCATTACTGTTTCTGGTACAAATGGAAAAGGCACAACCTGTCATATGCTAGAGTCAATCTTGATGGCATCAGGATTGAAAGTCGGCGTTTATAGCTCTCCTCATCTTGTTCGCTACACAGAACGTGTACGTATTCAAGGCAAAGAACTTTCTGAAGGTGCTTTTTGTGAAGTATTTGCTGAGATTGAACAAGCTAGAGGCGATATATCGCTCACTTTTTTTGAATATGGCACTCTGGCTGCGCTGAAGTTATTTCAGCAAGCACAGCTTGATGTTGTGATCCTTGAAGTGGGATTAGGGGGGCGATTAGATGCCACGAATATCGTTGATGCTGATATTGCCGCGATCACCAGTATCGCACTTGATCATACAGATTGGTTAGGTGCAGATAGAGAGCATATTGGTCACGAAAAAGCGGGTATTTTTCGCGCTAATCATTATGCGGTAGTCGGTGAGCCTGATATGCCACAATCCATTGCTCAAGTGGCTGATGAAAAACACGCTACGCTCTTTTGCCGAGGTGCTGATTGGTCTTTTGCTATCGATGGCAGTCATTGGCATTGGCAGTGTGCTGATTGTGAATTTGATACGTTGCCAATCCCTAATATTCCGTTAGCTAATGCGGCGACCGCGATGGGTGTTATTCGTTGCTTGCTCAAATCTGATGATAACGTTAGTCAAGCAATCACACATCAAAGTATTATTGAAGGCATGTCTCGTGCACAATTACCGGGGCGTTTTCAGGTAATTTCACAACATCCTCTGGTTATCTTTGATGTGGCTCATAATCCCCATGCGGCAGGATATTTAGCTGAAAAATTATCACAATTACCGCGTAAGTCTGATACCAAAGTGCGTATTGTTGTTGGTATGCTGGGCGATAAAGATATTGCAGGAACATTAGCGTGCTTAATGCCATTGACGGATAGTTGGTATGTAGCTCCACTTAATGAATTTCGTGGCGCTTCAGCGGATGTGCTTGCTCAACATCTTGAAAACCCATCGATATTTGAGAGTGTAGAAACAGCATGGAAACAAGCTATGTCCGATGCTAATCCTAATGATATCGTTGTGGTTTGTGGCTCATTTCATACAGTCGCACATGTGATGGAACTATTAGAAAAGGAGAGTGTGGGTGGCGAGTAAATTTCAAAATCGCTTAGTCGGAGCCGTGGTATTAGTGGCTGTAGGGGTTATTTTTTTACCTGCGTTGCTTGACGGCGATAAGAAATATAACGAAGACCAATTTGCCGCTATTCCTTTAGTACCAAAGCCGGGCGATGAACAAGAAATTGAATCTATCGCGCCAATAGAGCAAACAACAACGCCTTCAACACCATCAGAAGGTGCTTCTGAAGCAATGCTTTCTGAAGCAGTCACTGGTGTTGAACAATCTACGGCAACACCACCACAACCGCCAACCGTTGTTCCTGTTACGCCACCAGTACAGCCAACACCTGCACCACCAGTGGTCACGCCACCTGTACAACCACCTGCACCACCAGTGCAAGAAACTAAACCACCAAAAGGTGAAGCTTGGGTTGTTCAATTAGGTGCATTAAAAAATGCGGCGAAGGTAGAAGAAATTATTGCGAAAATGCATTTCTCAGGTTACCCGGTATATACCGTACCTGCGCGTCCTGTTGCTGGCCAAATGACTCGAATTTACATCGGGCCAAGTGCATCTAAGTCAGAGTTACAGGCTATTTTGCCCCATTTAAAAGAGCTTACAGGCTTACAAGGTGAGGTAAGGGCATATAAGCCTTAATTTTTCTAAACGAGTCATCAGATGAGTGATGTAACAAAGCGTTAACTTATTGCGGCGATTATGATTTTTCATATCGCCGTAAATTATTTTGAAATTAGCGAAAATTAGCATTACGCAAACGTTTTCGTTTTCTGTTAGAATGCTTCCGTATTAATGCGGAGCATCATTATTGGATAAAGAATTTATGGTCTGGATAGATTACGCCATCATTGCCATTATTGGTTTTTCCGCATTAGTCAGCCTGATCCGTGGCTTTGTTCGTGAAGCATTGTCACTCATCACCTGGGGTTGTGGTTTCTTTGTTGCTAGTCAGTTTTATCCTTATCTTGCCGTCTATTTTACCCGGTTTGAAGATGAGCTGGTTCGTAACGGGATTGCGATAGTCACCTTGTTTATTGCGACACTGATTGTTGGTGCTGTTGTGAACTATGTGATTAGCTCTCTTGTTCAACGCACAGGGTTATCAGGTACAGATCGAGTTTTGGGGGTCTGTTTCGGGGCATTAAGAGGCGTGCTGATCGTGTCAGCATTATTGTTTGTTTTAGGGGCATTTACGCCTATGGCAGATAGCGCTGATTGGCAACGTTCTGAACTTATTCCTCAATTCAACCATATTATTAGGTGGTTCTTTGACTACCTGCAAAATGCGTCAAGTTTCGTGTCGGAGAGAATATAACCTCTCCGTCTGGCTGATGAGGATCTATTCATGTGCGGTATTGTCGGTATCGCTGGAGCGAATCCAGTAAACCAATCAATTTATGATGCGTTAACGGTGTTACAACACCGAGGTCAAGATGCAGCTGGCATTGCAACAATAGACGGTAACAATGGTTTCCGTCTTCGCAAAGCTAACGGACTGGTTAAAGATGTGTTTGAAACCCGTCATATGTTGCGTTTAAAAGGTACTATCGGGATAGGGCATGTTCGTTATCCAACAGCGGGTAGTTCTAGTGCATCAGAAGCGCAGCCTTTTTATGTGAATTCACCTTTTGGTATTACGTTGGCACATAATGGTAATTTAACCAATGCGCATTTATTACGTCGCCAATTATTTGAAACAGCGCGTCGCCATATCAATACCACTTCTGATTCTGAAATCTTGCTTAATGTATTGGCATATGAATTAGACCGTTTTGACCATTTCCCTCTAGAGCCTGATAATATTTTTGCTGCAGTCGCCGCAATGCATAAAAAGTTACGTGGTGCTTATGCTTGCGTTGCGTTGATTATCGGTCATGGTTTATTAGCTTTCCGTGATCCCTTTGGTATTCGTCCTTTAGTGCTCGGTAAACGTACATTAGAAGATGGTCGCCATGAATATATGGTCGCATCTGAAAGCGTTGCATTAGATACTTTAGGTTTTGAGTTCTTGCGTGATGTTGCACCTGGTGAAGCGGTTTATATCACAGAACAAGGACAACTCTTTACCCGCCAATGTGCTGAAAATCCGCAATTAATGCCTTGTCTATTTGAGTATGTTTATTTTGCTCGCCCAGATTCCTTTATTGATAAAATTTCTGTTTACAACGCGCGTTTGCGTATGGGGCAAAAATTAGGCGCTAAAATTGCGAAAGAGTGGGAAGATTTACAGATTGATGTCGTCATTCCTATTCCTGAGACTTCTTGTGATATCGCATTAGAGATTGCTCATATTCTTAATAAGCCGTATCGCCAAGGCTTTGTAAAAAATCGCTATGTGGGGCGTACTTTTATTATGCCCGGCCAACAAGAACGTCGTAAGTCAGTAAGACGTAAATTGAATGCAAATCGTGCAGAGTTTCGTGATAAAAATGTTTTATTGATTGATGACTCTATTGTTCGTGGCACAACGTCAGAGCAAATCGTCGAGTTAGCAAGAGAAGCGGGAGCGAAGAAAGTCTATTTTGCTTCAGCAGCACCAGAAGTTCGCTTCCCTAATGTGTATGGTATTGATATGCCAAATGCTAATGAGCTTATAGCCCATGGACGTGAAGTGGATGAAATTCGTAAATTAATTGGTGCTGATGGTCTTATCTTCCAAGATCTCTCTGATTTAATTGCCGCCGTACAAGAAGAAAATCCTGATATTAGTCAGTTTGAATGTTCTGTTTTTGATGGTGTTTATATAACGAAAGATATCGACCAAGATTATCTAGATTATTTAGAAAATCTTCGTCGTGATGATGAGCATAAAATTCGTGATCAAAATGAAATAGAAAACTTGGAAATCTATAACGAAGGTTAGTTTTTCGGTAATATAATGCCCTTATAAAGCGTCGATGCTAGTGTGTTCTGCATCGGCGCTTGTTTTTTGAGGGTTAATCATCATAATGATTTATGTTGATATATATTCTGAGGATTATAATGAAAAAGCTGATAGTTGGGCTAACCGGTGCCAGTGGTGCAATTTACGGTATACGTTTATTAGAAATTCTGAAATCTGTACCGTCAGTTGAAACCCATTTAGTGATTAGCCAAGCTGCTCGCCGTACTATTTCATTAGAAACTGATTATTCGTTAAAAGATATCCATGCTTTAGCAGATGTGATTTATGACGATCGCGATATTGGTGCGTCAATTTCTTCAGGATCGTTTCGTGTCAATGGGATGGTGATTTTACCTTGCTCAATTAAAAGTTTATCTGGCATTGTTCATAGTTATACCGATACTTTAGTCACTCGTGCTGCAGATGTTGTGCTGAAAGAAGGGCGTAAATTGGTGCTATGTGTACGTGAAACGCCTTTGCATTTAGGCCATTTGCGCTTAATGACACAAGCGTCCGAATTAGGTGCAGTGATTATGCCACCAGTTCCAGCTTTCTATTTTCAGCCTAAAACCATTGATGATATTGTCAATCAAACGGTTAACCGTGTACTCGATCAGTTTGAGATTGATTTGCCTGATGATTTATTTCAAAGATGGGAAGGGGATAAGCCAGCTCGCTAAGTATATTCGCCATACTTATTACTCGTCATACTTATTACTCGTCATACTTCAAGTTGTAGCGTTGTTGACTGCGTTTATTCGCACTAGTCACATACTAT
>NZ_JBEEUL010000001.1:46241-217617 GCF_040139345.1 Proteus sp. fly-1067
TGTATGCTCCTAGCGACTCACTCACTTGTCGCCTAGCTACATCTTGAATTATTTAGAGTATTTACTCGTCATATTTTGAGACACAGCGTTGTTGACTGCGTTTATTCGCACTAGTCACATACTATTGTATGCTCCTAGCGACTCACTCACTTGTCGCCTAGCTACATCTTGAATTATTTAGAGTATTTACTCGTCATATTTTAAGGTGCAGCGTTGTCGACTAGCTACACCTCGAATTATTTAAAGTATCTATTCAATAGAGTATTTATTCTGAATCATTGAGAATAGAAAAGAGATTATTTTCCAGTAGTAATAATATCTTTTAATGCCTCTTCTAATTGTGGGTAACGAAACTCAAAGCCCGCATTAAGTAGTTTTTCAGGGATGGCTTGTTGCCCACCTAATACTAATGTAGCGCTTTCTCCCATTACTAAACGTAATACACTTTCAGGAACTGTCATTAAGGCAGGGCGATTAAACGCTTTTCCTAATAGACGAGTAAATTCTTTATTTTGTACAGGATTAGGTGCTGTTAAGTTAAAGGCACCCTTAGCATCTTGAGTCTTAAGCAAGAAAATAATCGCGCTGATCATGTCATCAATGTGGATCCATGGCATATACTGTTTTCCGCTTCCTAATTTGCCACCTAATCCTAATTTAAAGGGTTTACTCATTTTAGGCAGAGCACCACCTAGTGTTGAAAGCACAATTCCTGTACGTAATAAACAAACACGTGTTAATGGTGTTTGTGCTTCAAGAGCAATGCTTTCCCACTTAGCACAGAGCTCATGTGTAAACTCAGGGTTTGCGGGTGTTTGTTCAGTGACTTGCAAATCACCTTGGTCACCATAAAAGCCAACCGCAGAGCCAGAAATGAAAACAGAAGGAGGAGAGTCGCTGGCTTTAATTAACTCAACCAATTTTTGAGTTAAATCACAACGACTGTTAATGAGTTTTTGCTTTTGAGCGGCTGTCCAACGGTTATCGGCGATGGGTTCTCCAGCAAGATTAATGATCGCATCAAACTCATTAAGATTTTGTTTATCACTGAGTTGAGTCCAACAGGTGATTTCATTACAAAAATGCGAATAGACTTTTTGAGGTGAGCGAGAAAGCACTGTAATATCATTATTAGACAGTGCAAGTTCACACACTAATGCTTTACCAATTAGTCCTGTACCACCTGTGATAAGTATTTTCATCACTATCCTCCTGATCATCTTGCCTAATAAAGAATAAATATCATCCTGACATTATTAATTGCTTTTATTCACCAAAGAGCTTTTTGGCTGCTGGGCGCTGGTTTATCTTATTTAGCCATTTTTCTATCGCAGGGTAATTAGCCAAATCAATATTGTGGTGAGCATGAAGACGGGCCCATGTATATGTGGCAATATCCGCAATGCTGTATTCTTGTCCACCAAGGTAAGGTGATTGTGCTAATCTTTTTTCCAACACGCTATATAGACGCTGTGTTTCTTCAGTATAACGTTTAATTGCATAAGGTACTTTTTCTGTGGCATAGCGAGTGAAATGATGATTCTGTCCTAACATGGGGCCAAAACCTCCCACTTGCCAAAAAAGCCATTGCAGTTGTGTTGTTTTTTCGCGTAAATTTTGGCTAATTAATTTACCATTTTTTTCAGCTAGATAGATAAGAATAGCACCAGACTCAAAAATAGAGAGTGGTTCGCCCCCATCTGCGGGTGAATTATCGACGATGGCAGGAATTTTGTTGTTAGGGGAAATTGCTAAAAACTCAGGCTTAAATTGATCGCCTTTACTGATGTCAATGCGATGTAATTGATAAGATAGGCCTGTTTCTTCAAGAAAAAGTGTTATTTTCTGACCATTTGGGGTATCTGCATAATATAAATCAATCATTGAAAGCTCCAAAGTAAAGTAGGCACGAAATGTTTAGTATAACCACAGTCTGCCTTCTAACATCATAAAAAGCAAAAAAGCGCAAGATAGATAAGACAAGTCTCGTATGATTATTGTAGTGGTGAAAAATAGTGATTTTGGTATATTCAGGATAAAAATTACGATCGTTTAGTATCGGTTAAAAAAGGTTTGTTGAGGATGGAACAAGAAAAGACGGCATTGGTTGAGTGGGTTGATATTGTTGATGATAAAAATGAAGTCGTTGCACAAGCAACACGTCAACAAATGCGAGCTGAAAACCTACGACATAGAGCAACGTATATTGTTGTTCATGATGGGATGGGCAAAATTTTGGCGCAACGTAGAACAGAAACAAAAGATTTTTATCCTGGCTGGTTAGATGCCACAGCAGGTGGTGTTGTCCAACAAGGTGAAAATTTACTGGAAAGTGCGCGCCGTGAAGCAGAAGAAGAACTCGGCATTGCGGGGGTTCCTTTCGCTGAACACGGACAATTTTATTATGATGATAAAAGCTGTCGTGTCTGGGGAAGTCTATTTAGTTGTGTTTCTCATGGGCCTTTTGCTCTGCAAGCAGAAGAAATCGAGGAAGTGTGCTGGTTAACTCCCTCTGAAATCACAGAGCGTTGTGATGAATTTACGCCGGATTCACTAAAAGCGCTTTCTCTTTGGCTAACACGTAATAACAGTACACGCTTAGAAACTCGAGAAACCGTCGATTAAGGGGTACTTTGCCCTATTTCAAAGCGATAAGCATAGTTGATAACGGTATCTTCGAATATAGCGTTATCATCTTCGTCTTTTAAGCGTTGTAAAAGGGCGATAAGGTGTTTTCCTGCCTCTTTTCCCATTTTGTGATAATCAAAGCGAATTGACGTGAGAGATGGGGATATCTGATCACTATTATCAGAGCCTTCCAAACAGGCAATGGCCAGATCTTGAGGGATCTTAATTAATCGTCTTTGACACTCAAAAATCATTCCTAATGCAATGCTCTCATGACTACAAATAACGGCATCTAATTCAGGTTGACGCAATAAAATCTCTGTTAAAGCCTGTCTACCATAAGCCATAGAAGCAGGATCGGGGGTTGTAACGCTTTGTTCGGCATTTAAATAATATTTGAGTAGGGCTCGTGACCAACCTGTAATTTGCTGATGGTGTAAACGCTGTCCTTGTAAAGCGCCAATATAGCCAATGCAACGTCTTCCTTGAGTGACTAAATGACTAGTTAAATCATATGCAGCTTGTTCATAAGAGCAATCAATACTAATGGCAGCCTGCTCATCGGATTGACTCGCAACACTGACAACAGGCACGTTGGCATTACTAATATTTAAAAAATGAGTGGGACTGAGTTGTGAGCCAAAGACAACTAATGCGGCAGGATTGCTTTGTAATAGCATATTAATCACATCACTGGCTTTATGCGGTTGATGCTCATAACAACCAACGAGAATTTGATATTGATGGCGATTTAATATTTGCTGTAAAGATTGCATAAAATCAGCACTGGCTTTATCTGTAAAAGAGGGTAACAGTACTGCAATAATATGACTTTGAGCCGAAGCTAACGCACCTGCCGAGGCATTAGGAATATAACCAAGTTCTTCTACGGCTTGATTAACTTTCTCTCTTAATTTATCAGAGACCAACTCCGGGGTTCGTAATGCACGCGAAACAGTCATTGAACCGACTCCAGCGTGTTTAGCGACATCTTGTAATGTGACGCGACCTGTATTTCGGCGCTTACGTGTTTTGATCATGTGTGATTATGCTTGCTTAGCCTATTTTATTAACCGCAGATCCTACCTGAAATCTTTCCATTATGCTGAAACAATACAGTGTCAATTGTTGGCATTTTCTGCAATTAACATTTTATTAAAATGATAGCGCTATCACAATTACGAATGATCTATCTAGATAGCGCTACCATTAATGATTACTATCCTTAATAACAAAGCTCAAAGAGAGTCTTATTGAGGTTACAAAGATGCTTAAAACATTATTAACACCTGATGTGGTGCAAGTAGTTCCAAGCGTTAGTGATTGGCGAGAAGCCGTTAAAGTGGCGTGTCAGCCATTAGTTGATAAAGGGTGCGTTGAACCTCGTTATATCGATGCTATTTATAAATCACATGAAAAAATAGGGCCGTATTATGTTTTAGGCCCTGGTATTGCGATGCCTCATGCTCGTCCTGAAGATGGTGTTAATCAACTTTCTCTTGCATTAACGATTGTTGAGCAAGGTGTGGAATTTGGTGCTGATGAAAACGATCCGGTGAAATTACTGATTGTTTTAGCTGCAACAGATAACGATAGCCATATTAATGCCATTATGAAATTAGCCGAACTTTTTGATAACGATAAAGATATTCAAACGTTATTTAATGCGAAAAGCAAAGCGGATGTATTAGCAGTTATCAACAACTATTAATGACAATTTAAAATTACCAAGGGGAATACCATGAAAATTACAGTTGTGTGTGGAAATGGTTTAGGCAGTAGCTTAATGATGGAAATGAGTATCAAAAGTATTTTAAAAGATCTCGCTGTCAATGCAGAAGTGGATCACGTTGATTTGGGTTCAGCAAAAGGTACGCCAAGTGATATCTATGTTGGAACTCGTGATATTGCAGAGCAACTTAGTGCTCAAGCTGTAAATGGAAGAGTCGTTTCACTGGATAATATGATTGATAAAGTCGCGATGAAAGAAAAGCTTTCTGTCGCATTACGTGAATTAGGCGCGTTATAAGGAGCCTATCATGGACTTTTTCCGCTTTCTAATGAGTGATGTGCTTTCAGAGCCTTCTATTTTAGTGGGTTTGATCGCATTGATTGGCTTAATCGCCCAGAAAAAACCAGTTACAGAATGTATTAAAGGCACGGTAAAAACCATTATGGGTTTTGTGATTTTAGGTGCTGGTGCAGGTCTTGTCATTAACTCACTGGGTGATTTCTCAACGATTTTCCAACATGCATTTGGTATTCAAGGTGTTGTGCCTAATAACGAGGCAATTGTCTCTATTGCACAAAAAAGCTTTGGTAAAGAAATGGCTCTGATTATGTTCTTTGCCATGTTGATTAATATCTTAATTGCTCGTTTAACGCCGTGGAAATTTATTTTCTTAACGGGTCACCATACATTATTTATGTCAATGATGGTGGCAGTTATTCTGGCAACAGCAGGCTTAGAAGGCGCTGTATTAGTTGCGGTAGGTTCATTCGTTGTTGGGGTTTCAATGGTGTTTTTCCCAGCCATTGCGCACCCTTATATGAAAAAAATTACCGGTTCTGATGACGTTGCATTAGGGCATTTCTCAACTATCTCTTATGTCGTTGCCGGTTTTATCGGAAGTAAATTTGGTAATAAAGAGCATTCAACTGAAGAGATGAATGTGCCTAAAAGTTTACTCTTTTTACGTGATACACCCGTTGCCATTGCTTTCACCATGGGCATTATCTTTATCATTACCTGTTTATTTGCGGGCGATACATTTGTTCGTGAAGTCAGTGGTGGTAAAAACTGGTTTATGTTCTCATTAATGCAATCCATTACCTTTGCCGCAGGTGTTTATATTATCCTGCAAGGTGTGCGTATGGTTATTGCTGAGATTGTTCCTGCCTTTAAAGGTATTTCAGATAAGTTAGTGCCTAATGCAAAACCTGCTTTAGACTGCCCAGTTGTATTCCCTTATGCACCCAATGCGGTATTAGTAGGTTTTTTAAGTAGCTTTGCAGCGGGTGTTATCGGTATGTTCATTCTGTATGCTTTAGATTGGACAGTAATAATTCCTGGTGTGGTTCCTCACTTCTTTGTGGGTGCAACAGCAGGGGTATTTGGTAATGCGACCGGTGGGCGTCGTGGTGCGATTTTAGGCGCATTCGTTCAAGGTTTATTAATCACATTCTTACCTGTGTTCCTATTACCAGTACTTGGTGATATCGGTATTGCTAACACTACATTTAGTGATGCAGACTTCGGTGTTATCGGTATTCTGTTAGGTATTATTGTTCGTTGATTGTTTTAAGAATTAAGATACATAAACGCCTCATTGAGATTAATTCACTGAGGCGTTTTTTTATATGAATTTATATGTTTATTTTATGAATAACGATGCTATTATCCTGAGTGAATATTCACGATGTGTATATTTTCGTACCTAATTAATTATAAAAATAGGTTTAACATCACAATCACTAAGGAAAAAGAAGATGTCTTTTGGTATTCGATATCTTGCGTTGTTACCACTTTTTGTTATCACTGCTTGCCAACAACCTGTTAATCACAACCCACCAGTAACACAAACTGCTCAAGTTCAACCTGCTATCGTGAATAATTCATGGATTGAGATCTCACGAAGTGCGCTTGATTTTAATGTGAAAAAAGTCCAATCACTGTTAGGTGATAAATCCTCACTTTGTGCCGTTTTAAAAGGGGATGCATACGGCCATGATTTATCATTAGTTGCACCTGTTATGATTGAAAATGAGGTGCAATGTATCGGTGTTACTAATAATCAAGAATTCAAAACAGTACGTGATCTTGGGTTTCAAGGTCGTTTAATGCGTGTGCGTAATGCGACAGAGCAAGAAATGGCTCAGGCGACAAGCTATAACGTAGAAGAATTAATTGGTAACTTAGATATGGCTAAGAGATTAGATGCCATTGCTAAACAGCAAAATAAAGTGATCCCTATTCATTTAGCCTTAAATTCAGGTGGAATGTCTCGTAATGGATTAGAAGTGAATAACAATGCGGGGCTTGAAGAGGCGAAGCAAATTGCTCAATTAGCTAACCTTAAAGTGGTTGGTATTATGTCTCATTATCCTGAAGAAGATGCTGATAAAGTAAGAGAAGATCTTGCTCGTTTTAAACAGCAATCCCAAAAAGTATTGGATGTTACTGGGCTAAATCGTAAAGATGTCACTCTGCATATGGCAAATACGTTTGCCACAATTACCGTACCTGAATCATGGCTAGATATGGTACGTGTAGGCGGAATTTTCTATGGCGATACCATCGCAAGTACAGATTACAAACGCGTAATGACGTTTAAATCGAATATTGCTTCAATCAATTATTATCCTAAAGGTAATACTGTTGGTTATGACCGTACTTACACACTAAAACGTGACTCGGTATTAGCTAATATTCCTGTTGGTTATGCAGATGGCTATCGTCGGGTTTTTAGTAATGCAGGACATGCATTAATTGGTGGCCAACGTGTACCTGTTTTAGGCAAAACGTCAATGAATACGGTGATTGTTGATATTACAGATCTTAAAAATATCAACTCAGGGGATGAAGTTGTATTCTTTGGTAAGCAAGGCAATAGCGAAATTACAGCGGAAGAAGTTGAGGATATTAGTGGCGCACTGTTTACAGAAATGTCGATTTTATGGGGTGCGACCAATCAACGGGTATTAGTGGATTAAAGTAGGGTGCTTGTAACCACAAAACGCAACAACCTGTTATGAGAAATTGTGGGGGAAAATTCCCCCACAAAGCTATTTATCGCAAGATAAAGTCGCTTGAACTACTGTATGAGCACTACGAATATTGAAAGAGCATAATCTTTCATGCCTAAGTAATGATAAACACAGTACTGTCACACAGACAGCAATCAGCCCCATCAGGGCAAATTTAGCCATTTCTCTTGACACTCCTTTATAAAGGAGACAGAATCAAGTTGTTGAGGTCTTGAGACTGCCTCGAATTTTAATAAAATAGAATTCGGGGCTTTCGTCTTTTTGGCGCTCGCAAATGCTTGAACCAAAATGATCCAAGCACCCACCAGCATACTAACAGAAACGCATCTCATTCCTATCTTTTTTGAATAAAAATAGTATGAATATATTAGTTAAAACAATGCATTAGTTGATTTTGTTATTGTGAAAACAAAAGTAAAAGAGAGGGAGCGAGGTGTGGATTACTCATTTGTATATTGTAAGTCATTAAAGTAGGGTGCTTGTGATCACCAATCTCAACAACTTTTGAGAGAAATTGTGGGGGAAAATTCCCCCACAAAGCTATTTATCGCAAGATAAAGTCGCTTGAACTACTGTATGACCACTACGAATATTGAAAGAGCATAATCTTTCATGTCTAAGTAATGATAAACACAGTGCTGTCATGCAGACAGCAATCAGCCCTATCAGGGCAAATTTAGTCATTTCTCTTGACACTCCTTTTTAAAGGAGACAGAATCAAGTTGTTGAGTTATTGAGACTGCCTCGGATTTTAATAAAATAGAATTCGGGGCTTTCGTCTTTTTGGCGCTCGCAAATGCTTGAACCAAAATGATCCAAGCACCCACCAGCATACTAACAGAAACGCATCTCATTCCTATCTTTTTTTGAATAAAATGGGTTCATATAAATAATTAAAATCAATGTGTTAGTTGTTTTTATAATGGTGGTTATATGTAGTATTATCTCTTGATTGACCTTGTCAAAAAAGACCGCAGTCAAGTTGTTGAGCGTTGAGGTAGCTTCTCATTTTAATCAATGAAAAGATTGACAGAATAAAAAAACGCCAGATGAAATCAATCATCTGGCGTTTGTCTATTTTGAAGCGAAGTTCAATAATTATGCGTTTTCTTGTTGGCTTGCTTGAATCGCTGTCAACGCAACGGTGTAGACGATATCATCGACTAATGCACCACGAGAAAGGTCATTCACTGGTTTACGCATACCTTGTAACATTGGTCCGATTGAAACCAAGTCAGCTGAACGTTGTACCGCTTTGTAAGTGGTATTACCGGTGTTCAGATCAGGGAAGATAAACACAGTCGCTTTACCTGCAACAGGTGAATTTGGCGCTTTAGATTTAGCAACGTCAGCCATAACAGCCGCGTCGTATTGTAAAGGACCATCAATTATCAGATCAGGGCGTTTTTCTTGTGCTAAACGTGTCGCTTCGCGCACTTTTTCTACATCGCTACCAGCACCAGAATTACCCGTAGAATAAGAAATCATTGCAACGCGAGGGTCGATACCGAATGCAATGGCAGAATCAGCGGATTGGATTGCAATTTCAGCCAGTTGTTCAGCCGTTGGATCTGGATTAATTGCACAGTCACCATAAACATAAACTTGTTCAGGTAACAGCATAAAGAACACAGAAGACACTAATGAGCTACCAGGTGCAGTTTTGATTAACTGTAGTGGTGGGCGAATAGTGTTAGCGGTTGTATGAACAGCACCAGAAACAAGACCGTCTACTTCGCCTTTTTCTAGCATTAATGTGCCGAGAACCACGTTATCTTCTAACTGTTCACGAGCAACAACTTCTGTCATACCTTTATTTTTGCGCAGTTCAACTAAACGAGGTACGTAAATTTCACGAACTTCTTTCGGATTGACTAATTCAATACCGGTGCCTAATTCAACGCCTTGTGCTGTAGCTACACGACGAATTTCTTCAGGATCACCTAACAGCACGCAAGTTGCGATACCACGATCAGCACAAATTGCTGCCGCTTTAACGGTACGTGGTTCATCACCTTCAGGTAAAACGATACGTTTTTTCGCTTTACGTGCTAATTCTGTTAATTGATAACGGAACGCTGGTGGTGATAGACGGTTAGGACGTTCAGAGTTTGCTGTCAGTGAATCAATCCATTGTGTATTGATGTGTTGAGCAACGTAGTTCTGAATTTTTTCAATACGCTCATGGTCATCAGCAGGCACTTCTAAGCTAAAGCTTTGCAGATTTAAAGAGGTCTGCCAAGTGTTCGCATTAACCATAAAGATTGGTAAGCCAGTCTCAAATGCACGTTCACAAAGTTGTTTGATTGGTGCATCAATTTGGTAACCACCTGTTAGTAGGATTGCACCAATTTCAACGCCATTCATTGCTGCAAGGCACGCTGAAACTAATACATCAGGGCGATCCGCTGAGGTGACTAACAGTGAGCCTGGGCGGAAGTGCTCTAACATATGGGGAATGCTACGTGCACAGAAAGTGACAGATTTAATACGACGGGTTTCAATATCGCCTTTATTGACGACAGTCGCATTTAAGTGTTTTGCCATATCTGTTGCACGGGTAGCGATTAAATCGAAGTTCCATGGAATGCAACCCAGCAAAGGCAGTGGGCTATTTTTTTCAATGGTTTTTAAATCGACATTGGAGATAATCGCTTTACTTGAATCATCAAAGATTTCAGATAAGTCAGGGCGGGTACGGCCTTGATCATCAACAGGTGCATTTAGTTTGTTAACAATAACGCCTGTGATATTTTGGTTTTTTACACCGCCAAATTCAGCACGCGCAAATTCGATACGCTCTTTTAGCTGTTCAACCGTGTTGTTACCTAATGCAGTAACGAAAACAATTTCAGCACCTAATGTTTTTGCAATTTCATAGTTTAATGATTGTGCAAAAGGGTGCTTACGCATAGGTACCAGACCTTCGATGAGAATAACTTCAGCATCAGCGGTGTTTTCATGGTATCTAGCAACAATTTCTTCCATCAGAACATCTTTTTGGTTCGAGCTGAGCAGAGACTCAACATAATCCATATTTAAAGGTTCTGATGATTGAATAGTGGAGTGAGAGCGGATAATCGCAGTTGTCTGATCTAATGCGCCTTTTACACGAGGTTGTGCAATAGGTTTGAACACGCTAAGGCGAACGCCTTTTTGTTCCATAGAACGGATAACACCCAAGCTGACGCTGGTTAAACCTACGCGTGTATCAGTTGGGACTAACATAATTGTACGGGACACGGAAACCTCTTTAAATATCGGTTGCTCGTTATGTAAAACAGTACTGCCAGCATGACACTGGCAGCACATCAAAGAACTTAAGCGGTCAGGCGACTTGCGTCCTGAGCGATAACTAACTCTTCGTTAGTTGGGATAACAACAGCAAGGCGGCTGTTATCGGTAGTGATAGTGCCTGATTTACCGAAACGTGCATCTAGGTTACGCTGATGGTCAACTTCAAAACCTAATAGAGCCAGTTTTTTCAGAGATAATTCACGTACCATTGCTGCGTTTTCACCGATGCCACCAGTAAAGATAATAGCATCTAAACGACCTTCCATCAGTGCACAGTAAGAACCGATGTATTTCGCTAAACGATGGCAATAAACGTCCATGGCACGTTTAGCATCTGCTTTAGTTTCGTAGTTATCTTCAACATAACGGCAGTCACTAGTGACTTCAGTTAAACCTAATAAGCCAGATTCTTTAGTTAGCAGTTTATTAATGTCATCAACGCTCATACCTAAAGTATCATGTAAATGGAATACGATAGCAGGGTCGATATCACCACTACGTGTACCCATCACTAAACCTTCTAATGGAGTCAGACCCATAGAAGTATCAACACATTTACCGTTAACGATAGCAGAAACAGAACCACCATTGCCTAAGTGGCAAGTGATTACATTCAGTTCATCAACAGGTTTGTTTAACATTTTAGCAGCTTCACGGGAAACGAAGAAATGGCTAGTTCCGTGAGCACCGTAACGACGGATGCTGTGATCTTTATATAAGCTGTATGGCAGTGCATACAGATAAGCTTCTTCTGGCATTGTTTGGTGGAATGCAGTGTCAAATACCGCAACCATTTTTTCAATTAAATGAGGGAATGCTTTACGCGCTTCTTCAATACCAATAAGGTGAGCTGGGTTATGTAATGGAGCAAATGGGATAGCAGCTTCAATACCTTTGATAACTTCGTCAGTGATCACGACAGATTTAGTGAATTTCTCACCACCGTGAACAATACGGTGACCAATTGAAGCAATTTGTGCAGACAGTTCTGGTTTTTCAGCCAGAATAGTATTTACGATAAAGTTTAATGCTTCGCTATGAGCAGCACCTGCGCCTAACGCAGCTTCATGTTTTTGGCCATCCATTTTCCACTTCAGGCGGGCTTCAGGAAGGTTGAAGCATTCAGCCAAACCTGAAAGGAATTCTTCACCATTTTCTGGGTTGATAATTGCAAATTTAAGAGAAGAACTACCGCAGTTCAGTACCAGCACCAGCTTACTTGACATGGAATTACCTATTTATCTTGTTGTCGTAGTGTCTTTTATATTATAAAGACGGTGGTTAATAAAACGTCAATCATAAAAGCCTATCGCATTACTATGATGACATTAATGACGCGCATCATGCTTAAAGTAAAAACTTGATGCTAATTATAGTTGCCAATCATTAATTGGACGATTTTTATTCACCCATTAGCTTTTCGCGTTAAAATCGTCGAAAAGGGTTGAAAATCACGCCGGCAAACAAAATATAGCGCTTTATTGCCACAAACCTTTAGAATGGGCACAGGATACAGAGTAAAGGCAACAAAGACAAAATATACTTAATTCTACTAAAAGATTTTTATTCTTTATAGATATTTTTTAAAAGTTACAGAAGAAATTGATTGAGGTCATTATGAGCGAACCGACAGTGACTCCTCCCGGCTTTTTTAAGAAGCTTCGTTTGGGTAATGAGTATTTAAAAACCTGGCCGGTTGAAAAGCAATTAGCCCCCGTATTCCCTGAAAATCGCATTGTCAAAGCAACGCGATTTGGTATTCGCTATATGCCGCCGATTGCCATTTTTACGATGACTTGGCAAATTGCTTTAGGAGGGAGTTTAGGGCCTGCAATTACAACGGCGTTATTTGCCTGTAGCCTGCCAATGCAAGGGTTATGGTGGTTAGGTAAGCGTGCCGCAACACCTCTTCCTGGCACATTATTACGCTGGTTTTATGAGATACGTGAGAAATTTGAAGAAGCCGGTATTGCTTTAGCACCTGTTGAACAAACGCCAACTTACCTTTCTCTAGCACATTTATTAAAACGGGCTTTTAAGCAACTTGATCGCTCTTTTCTTGATGATGTGTAGAACATTTGTTCTACCTTCGTCATTTGCCATTATTGTCCTTAGAATTACCCCATTGAGATCAAAAAACGCGTAGTTAACACTACTCAATACTTTTGATTAATGTCATGCTCTCCTCAATGATTTCTTTGGAGAATTAATGATGGAAATGACACACGCACAACGCTTGATCCTCTCTAATCAATATAAAATGATGACTATGATGGATCCTGATAACGCTGAACGTTATCGTCGCTATCAGACAATCATTGAACGCGGTTACGGGTTACAATTACGTGAACTAGACCGTGATTTTGATGAAATGTCTGAGGAGACTTGCCGTACCATTATTAACGTCATGGAAATGTACCATGCACTGCAAGTTTCTCGCGATAATTTAAAAGATCAAGAAATGCCAGATGCTCGTCGTGTCGCATTTATTGGCTTTGATGCGGCGACAGAATCCCGCTATCTTAGTTATGTGCGTTTTATGGTGAATACAGAAGGGCGCTATACGCATTTTGATAGTGGTAGTCATGGTTTCAACTCACAAACACCAATGTGGGAGAAATACCAAAGAATGCTGGCTGTTTGGTTAGCCTGCCCTCGGCAATATCACCTTAGCGCCGTTGAAATCCAACAAATTCTTAATGCGTAATACGTAACGCATCATTCTAAGGTAGGCATAAATTATGGCGATCACATGTAAAGGTTTTCTGTTTGATTTAGATGGAACATTAGTTGATTCATTACCCGTTGTTGAATATTGTTGGGCGTTATTTGGTGAACGCGTTGGCGTATCAACACAAGAGATTAATGACTATATCCACGGAAAGCCTGCTATTGAGTCGATTCGCCATTTTATGCCTAATGCTACAGAACAAGAGATAACAGATACTTTTCGCTGGTTAGAAAAATTAGAATCAACACAAACCGAAGGTTTAGCACCTCTTCCTGGGGCCATTGAGTTAATCAATCACCTTAATGAATTAGATATTCCTTGGGCAATAGTGACTTCTGGTACCGTACCAATCGCATCAACACGCCAATCGGTCACGGGGATCCCTGAGCCTAAACATTGGGTGACGGCTGAATGTATTAGTAAAGGTAAGCCTGATCCTGAACCTTATCTTTTAGGCGCAAAAAAATTAGGTTTATTGCCTCAAGAGTGTGTAGTTTTTGAAGATGCAGCAGCTGGTATTTACTCTGGTTTAGATGCAGGATGTCAAGTCATTGCTGTACATGCTCCTTTATCCCTTCCTCGCCGTAATGAGATTCATTTAATTATTGATTCTTTAAATGATATTCAAATCGAGAAGCAAGCTGAAAAAGTGATAATAACGCACAAAAGATAGTCTTTTCTTTGATCATACTAGAAGACTTATTGATGTAAAAATGGTCTACTTATCAATGTAGTGAATTGATGTCTTAACCTGTTTTCACTTATTGCTGATCGAGGCCATTTTGAATAGCGAATTATTATGGGTTTTAAGCCTGCTATTGATAGCTATTGTCCTTTTTACGACCAATAAAATCCGCATGGATGTGGTCGCTTTACTTGTCATCATCGCATTCGTTCTTAGCGGTACACTTACATTAAATGAAGCTACAGTAGGATTTAGTGATCCTAACGTATTACTAATTGCTGCCCTTTTTGTTATTGGAGAAGGGTTAGTGAGAACAGGTGTGGCTTATCAAATGGGGGACTGGCTTGTACGTGTCGCGGGTAGCAGTGAAGTTAAAATGCTTGTGCTATTAATGATATGTGTTGCAAGTTTGGGGGCTTTCATGAGCTCAACAGGAGTGGTAGCTATCTTTATTCCTGTTGTGTTGAGTGTTGCCGCTCGCATGAAAACATCACCAGGCCGTTTAATGATGCCACTAGGTTTTGCGGGCCTTATCAGTGGATTAATGACCTTAGTGGCGACTCCACCTAATATGGTTGTTAACAGTGAATTAGTCAGAGAAGGATTGCCAAGTTTTCAATTTTTCTCCATTACACCTATTGGTATTGCTGTATTGTTTGCCGGTATTCTATATATGCTGGTGGTACGTCGTTGGTTAGGAAATAACGATAATGGTAAGCAAAAAGAGGCTTATCGTCGTACTTTCCGTGATCTTATTCGTGATTATCAATTAGCAGGACGTGCTCGTCGTTTAGCTATTCGTAAAGGTTCCCCACTTATAGGTCATTCACTTGATGAATTGCACCTACGTTCTCGTTATGGTGCAAACGTTGTTGGTATTGAACGCTGGAGGCGGTTTCGGCGCGTGATGGTCAGCGCAACAGGGGGCACTGAATTAAGAGAGCGTGATGTTTTATTGGTAGATATGTCTGCCAGTGATGTTGATTTGCGCGAATTTTGCCGTGAACAGATGTTAGAGCCGATGGTATTACGTGGAGAATATTTCTCTGAACAGTCACGTGATGTAGGCCTTGCTGAAGTATCCATGAATCCAGATTCAGAGTTATTAGGCAAATCATTAAGAGAGATAAAATTCCGTACTCGCTACGGGTTAAACGTTGTTGCTATTCGCCGAGAAGGTAATGCGTTGCCGGGTAAAATTGTTGATGAACCATTACGCCTCGGTGATGTGCTGTTGGTTATTGGTGATTGGAAACTTATTCGTGTTTTATCGACTAAACCACGTAATTTCATCGTGTTAAATTTAGCTGCAGAAATTGAAACTGTTGCGCCAGCCTCATCACAAGCACCTCATGCATTATTTTCGTTAGCATTAATGGTAGCGTTAATGGTGACAAATGAAGTACCCAACTTTATTGCAGCACTTATTGCTTGTTTATTAATGGGTAAATTCCGTTGTATTGATATGGAAAGTGCCTATCGTTCTATCCATTGGCCAAGTATTATTTTGATTGTAGGTATGATGCCATTTGCCGCTGCATTACAAAAAACAGGTGGTATTGAGCTTATTGTGAATGGTTTAATGGATGTCGCGGGTAGTGCTGGTCCTCAAGTGATGTTGGTGTGTTTATTTATACTTTGTGCATCAATTGGGTTATTTATTTCCAATACGGCAACGGCGGTATTAATGGCACCAATTGCTATAGCTGCGGCTAACCAAATGAATGTTTCTCCACTACCATTTGCAATGGTGATAGGTGTTGCAGCATCCGCAGCATTTATGACGCCAGTTTCATCGCCTGTTAATACGCTGATCCTGGAACCGGGTGGCTATAAGTTTGCCGACTTTATGAAGATTGGTGTGCCATTTACGGTTATTGTGATGTTGATTAGTGTCTTCCTGATCCCGCTATTATTCCCATTCTAATTATCAATATTTTTGTTTTGCTGAAACGCTGTTTGTTAATTAATAGACAGCGTTTTTTATTTATTGTGCGATGTTTTTTATTTGATGTATGCGATATATCTATGAATGTGTGTTTTCTGAAAATCTTTCTTAGAAAAAAAAGTATAGTCATATTATTGATCTGAAAATAATTTAATAAGAGAGATATATAATGTGTATAAATTCAATAAGCACCCCAAACAACATTTTGATTCAGAATGATAAAAATACTCAAGATGACAAGAGAATAAGCACTATATCAAACAATAGTAGAGAGTTTAAAACTAATGGCAATAATCATACATCAAAAGGAAGTAACAAAGTATTAAGTAATAAAATAAAAAAGATAATAATAGAAAAAAATAGCCAGGGTAAATCAACAGCAAGAGTAAATAATAAAAACATTATTTTTTCTAGTGAACATAATAAAAATTTGACTCAAAGTGTTAGCGATGATCTAAAACAGATAAAACAGGCTATTTCTACACGTCGTACTGTTTTTAAAGGATTGATCGCGAATAATTTGATGAATAATAAAGAAAGTGTGGGGAATGAGATATTATCAAAGTATAATAATTTTACTTCATTAGCACCTGAGTTTCATGATAAAGCATCAAAAGCAATGACTAATTTTTCTATTTCATTAGAATTAAACAATGCAGATGAGGCAATAATTTTTTCTATATTAGAAAATAATAATAAGAATGATTCTGTTGAGTATGTAAAGGATTATTTAAATGAGAAATACCAAGAATATATAGACGCTGAAAAAAATAAGTTGAATATCACTAATAGAGCAAAAAATATATTAAAAATAATGGGGTCAAATAAATTTGATAAAAAAATAGAAGGTCTTTTTGAACTTGTTAATGATTTTAAAAATAAAAATATTGTTAGAAATAAAAGTGATTTAAATACACATGATATTTTTCAAGGAATTGCTGAACACTATCTTAATGACAATAATATTCATGTTAATTTAGAACAAGCCGAAAATATTATTGAAAAAATGATCAAAGATAAAGGTTTAGAGTTTGCTGCTACATTAAACGCAGAAAAACGATTAGAGACAGTTAATTCGGCAATTGACCAAACATTAGATTATATGAAAGCACTAAGACTTAATGAAAATAAAAATGATATAATAATGCTTGCTATGGGAAAAACAAAAAGTATCAATAGAAGTAATGTATTTATTAGAGGTATGAAAGGAATAAGAAATCTAGTTATTGGTAAAGATAATAGCAAAATTGATAGGCTAAATAAATTAACAGAAGGTTTGATCGTAAGTTTTGAATCCAATACATTGAAGTTTTTAGCAGAAAATATAAAGGAAATGGAAAATATACAAGGTATGAATGATAAGGATATTAATCCTGATAAAAACGATGTAAAAAATGAAGATTGATTTATATCATTAAATTACAGTATCAACTTTAAAGTGAGTGATTATTATCACTCACTAATTTCATCAAGCGATAAACTAAACCCTGGTACAAACACCTTCATAAAATAGTCCATCTCCGGGCTGTGTCTTTCTGCTAGGGTCTTTTCTAACCGATTTTTAGCCAGATTAAATTCGCTATTGCCTGCGGCTAACTCTTCAAGACATTTTAAATAAGCGCACAGACTATCTGCTTGCTTAACAATAAAGGTTTCTTCTTCACTATGTAATTGTTCATCGATCAGCGGACGAAAATCATCTTGTAACTCTTCAGGTAGCATTTCAATTAATTTTTGCTGTGCATATTTTTCTATTTTTTTATATTCATGGGCAATTTGCGGATTGTGATATTTAATGGGGGTTGGCATATCGCCGGTGATCACTTCGCTGGCATCATGATACATCGCTTGTAATGCGATACGCTCAGCATTGACATTACCATCAAACTTACGATTTTTAATCACCGCTAAAGCATGGGCGACAAAAGCGACTTGTAAACTGTGCTCAGAAACATTTTCTTGGCGAATATTACGCATTAAAGGCCAACGAGTAATGAGTTTCAAGCGAGAAAGGTGGGCAAAAAAGTAACTCATAATATCTCCCAATTGTGTGATTGAAGACATTATTGTGAGTGGATAATTAACAGATGTAAACGCCAATAAAAAAGAAAATAAAAAAACGCAATATAACGGGTTGTTATACTGCGTTTTCTCTAATAGAAGACAATTTTATTGGTGATAACCCACAATAAAGCGTCCAAATTTTTGAATTGCCATATCTAAATCATCTTCACGGGGAAGGGTGACGATGCGGAAATGGTCTGGGTATGGCCAGTTAAAGGCAGTACCTTGTACCAGTAAAACTTTTTCTTGCAGTAATAAATCAAGGATCATCTTCTGATCGTCTTTAATACTGTAGCGATTAAGGTCTATTTTAGGGAACATATATAATGCACCCATAGGTTTAACGCAAGACACACCAGGAATTTGATTGATCAGTTCCCAAGCGCGATTGCGTTGTTCATATAAGCGACCACCCGGTAGAATAAATTCGCTAATACTTTGATAACCACCTAATGCAGTTTGAATAGCGTGTTGCATCGGAACGTTGGCGCATAATCGCATGGAAGCCAGCATATTTAAGCCTTCAATGTAGCTTTTAGCATGCTTTTTAGGGCCGTTTAATACCATCCAACCTTGGCGGAAACCCGCAACGCGATAGGTTTTTGATAAGCCATTAAAGGTGACTGTTAATAAGTCAGGTGCCATCGCTGCAATAGAATGGTGTTCCGCATCATCATAGAGAATTTTATCGTAGATTTCGTCGGCAAAGATAATTAGGTCATGTTGACGAGCTATTTCAACGATTTCCATCAAAATATCTTTGCTATATACCGCACCAGTTGGATTGTTTGGATTAATAATAACAATACCACGGGTATTTTTTGTAATTTTGCTACGAATATCATCGAGATCAGGGAACCAGCCTTGCTGTTCATCACACATATAATGAACTGCGTTTCCTCCAGAAAGGGAAACGGCAGCTGTCCATAAAGGATAATCTGGAGCGGGCACTAGCATTTCATCGCCATTATTTAATAAGGCTTGCATTGCTTGCACGATTAACTCAGAAACACCATTACCAATATAGATGTCTTCAACAGTGACGTCACGCATGTCACGAGCTTGATAATGCTGCATGATAGCTTTACGTGCAGAGAACAGTCCTTTTGAATCACTATAGCCCTGTGAGCTTGGTAGATTACGAATAACATCTACTAAAATTTCATCAGGTGCTTCAAAGCCAAAAGGTGCCGGGTTACCAATATTGAGTTTTAAAACTTTATTACCTTCTTCTTCCAGACGTTTTGCTTCTTGCAAAACCGGACCTCTAATGTCGTAACAGACATGTTCGAGTTTGTTTGATTTTTTAATTTGATTCATAGCGCGTTTACCTAATAGGGTCTGACGTGTATCTCTACTGTGGTGACTTAGCGACATTTATCGCCAATTGCTATTCATATAGAAAGATACAAATGAAAAGGCTGCCCCAGCAAATAACTGTTCTATCACTCTACTCTTACGTTACAAACTTTTGAAGATGCTAGGTAATTTTTGGTGTAAAAGGTCAGTTTATTCTTAGAATGTTATTTTGATGACTGATTGTGTGGTTTATGGCGGGTTTATATTTCAGTTTTGATAATAATTCTGGATTATTATTCTAGTGAATAAGGGCTTTTTAGTGTGGTGATCAGAAATAAGTTGATGTGATACATAGATAGATGGGATGTTGCATAATCAATTATTGAATAATTTTATCGGATTTGTATTATCTGACTTAATATATTAAATTTTCAAATAATATGGTTAAATCTACTTTATTCTATAGCAATCAATCGGTTTAAGTATAAATTAAATTTAAATCTTAAATTTAATTTATAGGGGAAGATACTTAAATTGGAATGCATAGTTAAGATAATTTAAATTATTTTCAAAATGTTAAAATTTATGTACGAGAAAACAATATAGTATGATCCAAGTCTAACTTGTGATGATGGTATGCAGTTCTTTCTTGTGAATGCTTGAAATGATAATAAAATTTAATTTGTTACAAAAAGATGCAATTCCTTTCTATCTAGGAGGTGTAAACGATAAGAAACAAATGTAAAGTATTCGGTATGTCTTTGCTCTCCTTTTCAGAGTAGAGTACTGTCTAATTAGAAGTCTTTTTTAGACTTTTGATAAAAAAACACCAGGTATATGTAATTTAAAAATCAAAAATAAGTGAAGAATAAACAATGATTAATGCAAATCGTCCGATAATGAATCTCGACCTCGATCTGCTTAGAACGTTTGTAGCTGTAGCAGATTTAAACACGTTTGCAGCCGCAGCTGCTGCTGTATGTCGAACCCAGTCAGCTGTTAGTCAGCAGATGCAACGTTTAGAGCAATTGGTGGGCAGAGAGCTTTTCGCCCGCCATGGTCGTAATAAGTTACTTACAGAGCATGGCCTTCAATTATTAGGTTATGCTCGTCAAATTTTACGTGCGAATGATGATGCAACTGCGTCATTAACGTATAGCGATGCAGAAGGGGAGCTACGTATTGGTGCCTCTGACGACTCTGTTGATACTTTATTGCCTTTTTTATTAAACCGTATCGCGTCAGTATATCCACGTTTAGCGGTTGATGTACGCATTAAACGTTCTCAATATATTGAAGCAATGCTAGATAATCATGAAATTGATTTAGCATTAACAACAGCCCGTATTGGTCATCACCCGCGTACAGCGTTACGCACCGCACCTGTGTTATGGCACTGTGCGCCTGATTTCCAAATACAAATGAATGAGCCTATCCCTTTAGTTGTGATGGATGAAACAAACCCATTCCGTCAATTAGCAACGAACACACTAGATGATGCAGGCATTCAATGGCGTATTGCGTATGAAGCGGCTTCTTTATCTGCTGTTCGTGCGGCCGTAAATGCAGAAGTGGGTATTACTGCGCGTCCACTTGAAATGCAAAATGCCGATTTACGTATTTTAGGCGAAAGTGAAGGTTTACCGCGTTTACCTGAAACACAATATTGGTTATATCGTAACTTTGATGAACAAAATGAAGCGGTGTTAACAGTGTTCAATGCAATTGAAAACAAGAAAACACCTTATACCGTCACTGCACCTGAAGATATTAGCTCGACTGAGCTGGAATAATCACATTAATCGTTGTGTAGATATTGAGTGTTAAAACACAAAAATTAAAGATTAAAAAAATAGTCAAATAAGACTAAATAGTGATGAATAATGATAAACGGGAATAGATGCAATTAAGCGCATTTATTTCCGTTTTTTTATTGTCATATTTGGATATAGTAACATTGTGTTAATATTTATGTTGATTTATGTATTCATCTTTGTGACATTTCATTCTATAACCGCCTTAACTGCTTGTAAAAAAAATGTTTACCTTCCCCCTTGGTTAATCACTTGTAGGATTTGTTAACAAATAAAAAGATTGTCTAGGTTTTTAGAGAATAAAAACACAAATCAAAACGGATATTTGACCTCCTCCACAATATTGGAAAGTTAATTTGTTAAAATTTGGATAAATTTTAAACTGATTAAGTATTTTTTCGACTATTTTGTGAGTTTGATCAAGAAAATAAGGCACATTTGCCTGTGTTGAGTCAGGTTTTTCCTGAGATACTGGTGTAGTAAAATCGAATTATCGGTTAGACTAAGCGTGTTAGTAAAAATTTTGTAGATTGACTGACACGTTTTAGCATTAGCCAGTAATTGGGTGTTAAAAATGAGTGTTAAATTTGTTAAATCGCGATAGAAAACAGTGTGATTTATTACAAAGTTTTCTAAAAAATAAGAAAGGTATAAATAGACTGTTATTAGTTGTTTAATTAGCAAGTCTGTTTAATACGCCTTTTTTTTCGTAATTAGAAATGTGGTGTAAACCGCCGGATAAGAGTTGGTTAATTGACACCACCTTTGATGAGTAAGCAATGAGTATGTCTACAACCACCGAAGTTATCGCCCATCATTGGGCATTTGCTGTCTTCCTCATAGGCGCATTGGGGTTATGTTCGCTCATGTTGTTGGGCGCCCGCTATTTAGGCGGACGCGCACAGGCAAGGGCAAAGCATGTTCCTTATGAATCTGGTCTTGATTCTGTTGGTAGCGCTCGTCTGCGCATGTCGGCTAAATTCTATTTAGTTGCCATGTTTTTCGTTATTTTCGATGTTGAAGCATTGTTTCTTTATGCCTGGGCTGTTTCCGTTCGTGAAGTCGGCTGGTTAGGCTTTATTGAAGCATCAGTCTTCATCGCTATTTTATTAGCTGGATTATTCTATTTGGTTCGCATAGGTGCATTAGATTGGACGCCTATTCGCTCTCGCCGTGAAACTGCGAGTAAAAGCCATGTTCGATTAACCAGCGGCAAACATCCGCAGCAGTAATAAGCGAGGCATTAGAAATGGATTATACCCTCACCCGCATAGATCCGAACGGTGAGAATGACCGTTATCCCCTGCAAACACAGGAAATTGTCAGTGACCCATTAGATGCTCACGTTCATCGCAGCGTGTATATGGGAAAACTGGAACATGCGTTGCATGACGTTGTGAACTGGGGACGGAAAAACTCTTTATGGCCATATAACTTTGGTCTTTCTTGTTGTTACGTTGAAATGGTGACGTCATTTACAGCAGTACATGACGTGGCTCGTTTTGGTTCCGAAGTCTTACGTGCATCCCCTCGTCAAGCAGACTTTATGGTGGTTGCAGGTACGTGCTTTACGAAAATGGCACCTGTTATTCAGCGTTTATATGATCAGATGTTAGAACCTAAATGGGTTATCTCTATGGGTGCATGTGCTAACTCTGGTGGTATGTATGACATCTATTCCGTAGTGCAAGGTGTGGATAAGTTCATTCCAGTTGATGTGTATATTCCTGGATGTCCGCCACGCCCTGAAGCTTATATGCAAGCATTAATGTTATTACAAGAGTCCATTGGTAAAGAACGTCGCCCATTATCGTGGGTTGTCGGCGACCAAGGTGTTTACCGTGCCAATATGCAATCAGAACGAGAAAGAAAACACGGTGAGCGTATCGCAGTCAAAAATCTGCGTACTCCTGACGAAATTTAAAGGCTTTTGCCTAAGACGTAACCAGAGCAATGTGTTGCGATCATAGTAACCCTGATCAAAGTTGTGGTGAATAGAAATGACCGATCAGATAGCGCAAAAAAGCGCTCGGCCAGCGTGGGAAACGACCGATCATATTGATGATCAGGTGGTTAATGAACTGCGTCAGAAATTCGGGCCAGATGCGTTTACGTTCCAGCCTACTCGTACTGGCATGCCAGTTGTTTGGGTTAAACGGGAACAACTTATTGAGGTAATGCAATACCTCAAATCTTTACCAAAACCTTATGTCATGCTGTTTGATATGCATGGTTTTGATGAGCGTCTTCGTACGCACCGTCAAGGCTTGCCAGCAGCAGACTTTTCCGTTTTCTATCATCTGATATCAATCGATCGTAATAAAGATATTATGTTGAAAGTCGCATTAAGTGAAAATGATCTTAATGTTCCGACTATCACATCTCTCTTTCCTAACTCGAATTGGTATGAGCGTGAAGTCTGGGATATGTTTGGGATTGTCTTTAATGGGCACCCGAACTTACGCCGTATAATGATGCTTCCTGATTGGGAAGGTCATCCACTGCGTAAAGATTATCCTGCTCGTGCGACAGAGTTCGATCCTTATGTGCTGACAAAGCAGAAACAGGATCTGGAAATGGAATCGCTGACATTTAAACCTGAAGAGTGGGGGATGAAACGCGGTACTGAGAATGAGGACTTTATGTTCTTAAACCTCGGCCCTAATCATCCATCTTCTCACGGTGCATTCCGTATTATTCTTCAGCTTGATGGCGAGGAAATCGTCGACTGTGTACCCGATGTGGGTTATCACCACCGTGGTGCTGAAAAAATGGGTGAGCGCCAATCTTGGCACAGCTATATCCCATATACAGATCGAATCGAATACCTTGGCGGATGCGTTAACGAAATGCCTTATGTACTTGCAGTCGAAAAACTTGCGGGTATCGAAGTGCCTGAACGTGTTAAAGTCATTCGTGTCATGCTGTCTGAGCTATTTCGTATTAATAGCCACTTACTGTATATCAGTACCTTTATCCAAGACGTTGGTGCAATGACACCAGTGTTCTTCGCCTTTACTGATCGTCAAAAAGTCTACAACATTGTTGAAGCGATTACGGGATTCCGTATGCACCCCGCATGGTTCCGTATTGGCGGTGTTGCTCATGACTTGCCTCGCGGTTGGGAACGTTTATTACGTGAATTCTTAGATTGGATGCCAAAACGTCTAGATTCTTACGTAAAAGCAGCGTTGCAAAACAGTATTTTGAAAGGTCGTACTATCGGTGTTGCCTCATATAACTCGAAAGAAGCGTTAGAGTGGGGGGTCACAGGTGCGGGTCTTCGTGCAACAGGCGTTGAGTTTGACGTGCGTAAATGGCGTCCATATTCAGGTTATGAAAACTTTGAATTTGAAATTCCGGTCGCAAGTAATGGTGACTGTTACGATCGCGTAATGCTGAAAGTAGAAGAGTTACGCCAGAGTTTACGCATTTTGGAACAGTGCTATAAAAATATGCCAGAAGGGCCATTTAAAGCAGACCATCCACTGACAACGCCTCCACCAAAAGAGCGCACATTACAGCATATCGAAACTATGATTAACCATTTCTTACAGGTTTCATGGGGCCCGGTTATGCCTGCTAATGAATCATTCCAGATGGTTGAAGCCACTAAAGGGATCAACAGCTATTACTTAACCAGTGATGGCAGCACAATGAGCTACCGTACACGTATTCGTACGCCTAGTTTTGCTCACCTGCAACAAATCCCAGCGGTTATCCGCGGTAGCTTGGTTTCTGACTTGATTGTGTATCTGGGAAGTATTGATTTTGTAATGTCGGATGTGGATCGTTAATCATGCAAAATGGATTAAACCAAAAAGATGACGCAGTGCAGATTGAAATTGTTGATGTCACGCATTCAAAGAAAGCGACGTTTGTATTAACTGAAGAAGAACGCGCTGAAATTGAACAAGAAAAACATCACTACGAAGATCCGCGAGCTGCATCTATAGAAGCACTGAAAATTGTGCAAAAGAACCGTGGATGGGTGGAAGACGGCGCGATCTATGCGATTGCGGATGTGCTTGGGATACCAGCTAGCGATGTTGAAGGCGTTGCTACGTTTTATAGCCAAATTTTCCGTCAACCCGTTGGTCGTCACATTATTCGTTTTTGTGACAGCGTGGTTTGTCATATTACAGGTTATCAAGGCATTCAAGCAGCAATTGAAAAGCATCTTAATATCATCCCTGGTCAAACAACACCAGATGGTCGCTTTACATTACTGCCAACCTGCTGTTTAGGTAATTGTGATAAAGGTCCTACCATGATGGTAGATGACGATACTCACAGCTTTGTTAAACCTGAAGAGATTGAAACGTTACTGGAGCAGTATCCATGACAGCAATTTCAGGAGCAAAACCGATTATCCGTAGCGCAGAAACGCACCCGCTAACGTGGCGCTTACGTGATGATCGTCAGCCTGTATGGCTGGATGAATACCGTGCTAAAAACGGTTATAAAGCGGCAGAAAAAGCATTAAAAGGCATGTCACCGACTGAAGTCACAACGGAAGTCAAAGATGCTGGCCTAAAAGGTCGTGGTGGTGCTGGATTCTCAACGGGCTTGAAATGGAGCCTGATGCCAAAAGATGAAAGCATGAATATCCGTTACATCCTTTGTAATGCAGATGAAATGGAGCCGGGAACATATAAAGACCGTCTCTTAATGGAAGAGCTTCCACATCTGTTAATTGAAGGGATGATTATCGGTGCTCACGCACTAAAAGCTTATCGTGGTTATATTTTCCTTCGCGGCGAATATATTGAAGCGGCGAAGCATTTACGCCATGCGATTGAGGAAGCAAAAGCAGCAGGTTTCCTTGGTAAAAATATCTTCGGTTCAGGGGTTGATTTTGAGCTGTTTGTTCATACAGGTGCTGGTCGTTACATCTGTGGTGAAGAAACGGCATTAATCAACTCTTTAGAAGGTCGTCGTGCTAACCCGCGTTCTAAACCGCCATTTCCTGCAACATCAGGTGCATGGGGTAAACCAACTTGTGTCAATAACGTTGAAACACTGTGTAACGTGCCCGCGATTATTGAGCATGGTAAAGATTGGTATATCGGCTTAAGTGAAGGCAAAAGCCCAGATGCGGGTACTAAATTAATGGGATTCTCTGGCCGCGTGAAGTATCCGGGCTTATGGGAATTACCATTTGGTACAACAGCGCGTGAGATCCTTGAAGATTACGCTGGTGGAATGCGTGATGGCCTCAAATTGAAAGCGTGGCAACCAGGTGGTGCTGGCACTGACTTTCTAACGGAAGATCACCTCGATCTTCCAATGGATTTTGGCACGATTGCAAAAGCAGGTAGCCGTTTAGGCACAGCGCTTGCGATGGCAGTAGATAATGAAATTAATATGGTTTCATTAACTCGCAACTTAGAAGAATTCTTTGCGCGTGAATCTTGTGGCTGGTGTACACCTTGTCGTGATGGCCTGCCATGGAGTGTCGAAATCTTACGTGCGATAGAAAATGGTAAAGGTCGTCCTGGTGATATCGAAACCCTTGAGCATTTATGTCGTTCTTTAAGTCCAGGACACACATTCTGTGCTCACGCACCGGGTGCTGTAGAACCTTTACAAAGCGCCATTAAATATTTCCGTGAAGAATTTGAAGCGGGCATTATTCAAGAAGATTATACCAATGCCAACTTAATCAGAGGTATTCAGCCTAACTTGCTGAAAAGCCGCTGGTAATTTTTCACGACACATTCTAGGTTTAACGCCTGCTGCGCAGGCCTTTGGGAAGCATGCTGACTATGGCTACGATTCATGTAGACGGCAAAGAATATGAAGTTAACGGGGCTGATAACCTGTTAGAAGCCTGTCTTAATTTAGGCTTAGATATTCCTTATTTTTGCTGGCACCCAGCGCTGGGAAGCGTTGGCGCTTGCCGCCAGTGTGCGGTTAAGCAGTATCAAAATGCTGAGGATACCCGCGGTCGTTTAGTGATGTCTTGTATGACGCCAGCGACTGATGGCACGTTTATTTCTATTGATGACGAAGAAGCGAAGAAATTCCGCGAAAGCGTTGTTGAATGGTATATGACAAACCATCCTCATGACTGTCCAGTTTGTGAAGAAGGGGGTAACTGCCACCTTCAAGATATGACGGTAATGACAGGTCATACTATGCGTCGCTATCGCTTTACGAAGCGTACACATAGAAATCAAGATCTGGGGCCGTTTATTTCTCATGAAATGAACCGTTGTATTGCTTGTTACCGCTGTGTTCGTTACTACAAAGACTATGCTGATGGCACTGATTTAGGTGTTTTTGGTGCGCATAACAACGTTTTCTTTGGGCGTGTTGAAGATGGCACGTTAGAGAGCGAATTCTCGGGTAACTTGGTCGAAATTTGTCCGACAGGTGTATTTACTGATAAAACTCACTCATCACGTTATAACCGTAAGTGGGATATGCAGTTTGCACCAAGTATTTGCCAAGGTTGTAGCATGGGTTGTAACACAAGCCCGGGTGAACGCTATGGTGAATTACGTCGTATTGAAAACCGTTATAACGGAACTGTAAACCGCTATTTCCTCTGTGACCGTGGTCGTTTTGGCTATGGCTATGTGAACTTAGCAAGCAGACCTCGCCAACCTAAAAAACGTTTAGGTAGTAACTGGTTAGAGATCAGTGCGGTTCAAGCAACTCAAGCTGCTGCGGATATGCTGAAGAAAAGCCAGCGTATCGTCGGTATTGGCTCACCGCGTGCAAGTATCGAAAGTAACTTTGCATTACGTGAAGTTGTTGGTGCTGAAAACTTCTATAGCGGTATTTCTACATCAGAGCAGAAACGTTTGACATTAATGCTAGAGATTTTACAAAAAGGTGGCGTTCATACTCCATCTCTACGTGAAATTGAAGATTACGATGCGGTTTTAGTGTTAGGTGAAGATTTAACGCAAACCGGTGCTCGTATGGCATTGTCTGTGCGCCAAGCAGTGAAAGGCAAAGCGCGTGAAATGGCCGCTGCTCAAAAAGTCGCTGACTGGCAAATTGCTGCGATTATGAATATTGGGCAACGTGCGAAATATCCTCTGTTTGTAACTCATGTTGATGAAACTCGCCTTGATGATGTTGCTGCGTGGAGTTATCGCGCGCCTGTTGTTGATCAAGCTCGCTTAGGTTTTGCGATTGCCAATAATATTAACGGTGAAGCACCTGCGGTTGATGGTATCGATGACGCGCTGAATAAACATATCGAGATGGTTGTTCAAGCACTTTCTCAAGCAAAAAAACCATTAATTATCAGTGGTAGTCATGCCGGTAGTGAAGACGTTATTAAAGCTGCTGCCAACATTGCGTTTGCATTAAAAGCAAAAGGCAATGAAGTGGGGCTTTCTTTCGTTGCTGATGATGCAAACAGCATGGGTCTTGCCATGATGAATGCGCAACCTCTTGATGATGCGTTAAAAATCATGCGCAGTGGTCAAGCTGACACCGTTGTTATTATGGAAAACGATTTATATCGCCATTTTGACGCCGATATGATTGATGATGCGATTGCGAAAGTTGATAACTTAATTGTTATTGACCACCAGCAAACAGACATTATGGCGAAGGCACATTTGGTTCTCCCTGCTTCTTCGTTTGCTGAAAGCGACGGCACCATGGTGAGTCAAGAGGGCAGAGCACAGCGTTATTTCCAAGTATTCGAACCTTCTTTCTATAACAAAGAAGTCGTGATGCATGAAAGCTGGCGTTGGTTAAGTGCGATTGATTCACAATGGCATGAAAGAACACTGGATTGGACACAGTTAGACAATGTGATTGAGCATTGTGCGACACGCCTTCCTCAGTTTGCAGGCATTGTTGATGCTGCACCGAATGCATCATTCCGTATTCGTGGACAGAAACTGGCTCGTGAACCGCATCGTTATAGTGGTCGTACTTCTATGTTGGCAAATGTGTCTGTTCATGAACAGCGTCAACCAAAAGATATCGACACCCCATTTGCGTTCTCAATGGAAGGTAATAACAGCCCAACAGCACCTCGTCAGCAAATTCCATTTGCATGGGCGCCGGGTTGGAACTCACCTCAAGCATGGAATAAATTCCAAGCAGAAGTGGGTGGCAGCTTACGCTTTGGTGATCCGGGTGTGCGTCTAATTGAATGTGGTGATAGTACTCTTGGCTACTTCACGGATATTCCTGCGCCATTTAATGCACAGAAAAATCAATGGACTGTTGCACCTTGCTACCGTTTATTTGGTAGTGAAGAATTATCACAACGTGCAGAAGTTATCCAATCTCGTATGGAAACGGCTTATTTAACATTGAGCGAATCTGATGCACAAGCATTAGCGTTAACTCAAGGTCAGCAAGCCATGTTTACTTACGAAGGTCGTGAATTCACCTTACCTGTGAAAATCAGTGCTCACCTGACTCAAGGTCAAATTGGCTTGCCGTTAGGTATGGCAGGTATTTCTCCATCGCTGGTGGGTGTATCGGTTCGTCAACTGCGGGGTATTGCATAATGAGCTGGTTATCTCCTGAAGTTACAGAGATTTTACTCACCGTTCTAAAAGCCGTGGTGATCTTGCTTGTCGTGGTCACCTGTGGTGCTTTTATGAGTATGGGGGAACGCCGTTTACTGGGTTTATTCCAAAATCGTTATGGGCCTAATCGTGTAGGTTATGCAGGTTCAGCACAGCTAATTGCGGATATGATCAAAATGTTCTTTAAAGAGGACTGGATCCCAAAATTTGCTGACCGCTTTATCTTCACCATAGCACCAGTAATTGCGTTTTCATCTTTATTGCTGTCATTTGCCATTGTACCTGTCAGCTCAACATGGGTTGTTGCTGACTTAAACATCGGTATTTTATTCTTCTTGATGGTTGCGGGTATCGCGGTTTATGCCGTGTTATTTGCAGGTTGGTCAAGTAACAATAAATATTCATTGTTAGGTGCAATGCGTGCATCAGCACAAACCGTAAGTTATGAGGTATTTTTAGGACTCTCAATCTTAGGGGTTGTTGCTCAAGCAGGCTCTTTTAACTTGACAGATATTGTGAATTCACAAGCGAATATGTGGAATGTTATCCCACAATTCTTCGGCTTTATTACGTTTGCGATTGCCGGTGTTGCTGTTTGTCACCGTCATCCATTTGACCAACCAGAAGCAGAGCAAGAACTTGCTGATGGTTATCACATTGAATATTCCGGTATGAAATTCGGTCTGTTCTTTGTTGGTGAATATATCGGGATCGTTGCGGTATCAGGTCTTATCGTGACGTTATTCTTTGGTGGTTGGCAAGGTCCTTTCTTACCGTCATTCATTTGGTTTGCACTGAAAACAGGATTCTTCATGATGATGTTCATCCTTATTCGTGCTTCGTTACCGCGCCCGCGTTACGACCAAGTGATGTCTTTTGGTTGGAAAATTTGCTTACCGTTAACTCTTATCAATCTGCTGGTAACTGCTGCAGTGATACTTTACAACGCTCAATAAGGGGTGATTGAACCATGACTTTAAAAGAGTTATTGACTGGTTTCGGCACCCAGGTACGAAGCATTTGGATGATTGGCTTACACGCCTTCGCCAAACGTGAAACACAGATGTACCCGGAAGAACCTGTCAATGTTGCACCACGTTACCGTGGACGTATTGTATTGACGCGTGATCCCGATGGTGAAGAGCGCTGTGTTGCTTGTAACTTGTGTGCAGCAGTTTGTCCAGTTGGCTGTATTTCATTACAGAAAGCAGAACATGAAGATGGCCGTTGGTATCCGGAATTTTTCCGTATCAACTTTTCTCGCTGTATTTTCTGCGGTTTATGTGAAGAAGCTTGCCCAACAACGGCGTTGCAATTGACGCCTGATTTTGAAATGGGCGAGTTTAAGCGTCAGGATCTGGTTTATGAAAAAGACGATCTGTTGATTTCTGGACCCGGCAAATATCCTGAATATAACTTTTACCGTAAAACAGGTATGGCGATTAACGGCAAAGATAAAGGTGAAGCTGATGATGAAGCTAAACCTATCGATGTCAAAAGCCTGTTACCGTAAGGAGCGATATTCATGGAATTTGCATTTTACATCGCGGGACTGATTGCCATCCTTGCAACATTGAGAGTTATCACTCATACCAATCCAGTACACGCATTGTTGTACTTAGTGATTTCATTGATTGCACTCTCTGTGGTTTTCTTCTCGCTGGGCGCCTATTTTGCAGGTGCATTAGAAATCATCGTTTACGCTGGCGCCATTATGGTGTTGTTTGTTTTCGTGGTGATGATGCTCAACCTAGGTAAATCCGTCGTTGATCAAGAAAGAAAGTGGCTGCAACCGAAGTTTTGGATTGGACCAGCACTTTTATCTCTGATGCTATTAGTCGTGCTTATTTATGCAATTAGTAGTGTCACTCACGGTGAAATTACTGGAGAAATAATTGGCGCGAAAGAGGTCGGTATTAGCTTATTTGGGCCTTATATTCTGGCTGTTGAGTTAGCATCTGTTCTCTTATTGTCAGGGTTAATAGTTGCTTATCACATTGGTCGTGATCAGAGCCATGACGATCTCGTCGAAAACGACATCGTTGAAAACGAAAATGCAGGGGAGCAAAAATGATACCTCTTCAACATGGTTTGATCTTGGCTGCGGTACTGTTTGTGTTAGGTTTTACCTGCTTAGTACTTCGCCGCAACCTGTTGTTTATGTTGATCGGACTAGAAATTATGATTAATGCGGCTGCACTGGCATTTGTTGTCGGTGGTAGCTTTTGGGGTCAAACAGATGGTCAGATAATGTATATTCTGGCTATCAGCTTGGCGGCGGCAGAGGCAAGTATTGGTCTGGCATTGTTGTTACAGCTTCATAGACATCGCCAAAACATCAATATTGATACAGTCAGTGAGATGCGCGGATGAATATACTCTATTTAACCATTCTGCTACCACTGCTGGGATTTTTACTGCTCGCTTTCTCACGTGGTCGTTGGTCTGAAAACGTATCAGCATGGATTGGTACAGGTTCGGTTGGTTTATCGGCTTTAGTTGCACTTTGGGCAGGTATGGATTTCTTTGCCAATGGGCAAGAAACTTATGTTCTGACTTTATGGAATTGGATGTCAGCAGGGAATTTTAATATTCCGTTCACTCTGGTTCTTGACGGTCTTTCATTAACCATGCTGGGTGTTATTACGGGTGTTGGCTTCCTTATTCATATGTATGCATCGTGGTATATGCGTGGCGAAGAAGGGTATTCTCGCTTCTTTGCTTATACCAACTTATTTATCGCAAGTATGGTTGTTTTAGTACTGGCTGATAACATGATGCTGATGTATATGGGTTGGGAAGGGGTTGGTCTATGTAGTTACCTGTTAATTGGTTTTTATTATAGCAATCCAGCTAATGGCGCAGCAGCGATGAAAGCGTTTATTGTAACGCGTATCGGTGATGTGTTCTTAGCTATCGGTATGTTTATCCTGTTTGACCAATTAGGCACATTGAGCTTCCGTGAAATGGCAGTGCTTGCTCCTGAGCAATTAGCAGTAGGTTCAAGTGTCATTAACTGGGCAATGTTAATGGTATTAGGCGGTGCCGTAGGTAAATCTGCACAGCTTCCATTACAAACTTGGCTAGCCGATGCAATGGCAGGTCCAACACCGGTATCTGCATTAATTCACGCCGCAACCATGGTTACAGCGGGTGTGTACTTAGTGGCACGTAGCAATGCGCTATTCTTAATGGCACCAGAAGTACTGGAATTAGTCGGTATTATCGGTGCAGTTACATTAGTGCTAGCGGGTTTTGCAGCTTTAGTACAAACAGACATCAAACGTATTCTTGCTTATTCAACCATGAGCCAAATTGGTTATATGTTCTTGGCTTTAGGCGCTCAAGCATGGGATGCGGCAATTTTTCACTTAATGACTCACGCTTTCTTTAAAGCATTACTGTTCTTATCCGCAGGTTCGGTAATTGTAGCCTGCCACCACGAACAGAATATCTTTAAGATGGGCGGGTTACGTAAGAAGATCCCATTTGTTTATGCTTGTTTCTTAATTGGTGGTGGCGCATTAGCCGCATTACCACTGTTAACAGCAGGGTTCTTCAGTAAAGATGAAATCTTATGGGGTGCGTACTCAAACGGGCATTTTAATTTAATGCTAGCAGGGTTAATTGGTGCGTTATTTACGTCACTTTATACCTTCCGTTTGATTTTCATCGTATTCCATGGTGAAACCAAAACCGAAGCACATCAAGTTAAAGGTTTTACACATACTTTCCCATTAGCGGTATTAGCACTGTTATCAACGTTTATCGGTGCATTAATTACTCAACCGTTAGGTGCTGTTTTCCCTGAAGTAAATGCATCTCATGATGGTAAGTATGTGTTAGAAATACTTTCTGGTGTGGTAGCGATTGTAGGCGTTGCCATTGCAGCATGGTTATACCTGAAACAGCGTCAATGTGTTTCTAAGGTTGCCAATACTCGTACCGGTCGTTTCTTCTCAACATGGTGGTTCCATGCTTGGGGATTCGATGCACTGTATGAAGTGCTGTTTGTCAAACCTTATAAAGGGGCGGCGTGGCTTATCCAAAATGATCCTGTGAACCAATTCTTTAATTTATTTGGTTGCTTGCTTAAAGGCACCAATAAAGGATTAAGTTTCAGTGAAAATGGATTAGCACGTTGGTATGCGGCTTCTCTCGGTTTAGGTGCAGTGCTGGTTATCGCTCTGCTGCTTCTGGTTTAATTAAGGGACACATTGCGCCATGTTATTACCCTGGCTAATACTTATTCCCTTCATCGGTGGCCTGCTAAGTTGGCAGGCTGAACGAATCGGCTCGCAAGTTCCTCGCTGGGTTGCGTTGCTGACGATGGGATTAACACTCGTTATTTCTGTGCAACTATGGTTGCAAGGCGATTATCAACTACTCAGTGCTGATGGAGCGCCACGCTGGACAGAGTATTACTTTGTGCCGTGGATACCTGCATTAGGGATAAACATCCAGTTCGCACTTGATGGTATGTCATTGCTGATGGCTGTTTTAACCGCAATTTTAGGTATTTTAGCGGTACTCTCTTCGTGGAGTGAAAACCAACCATCACAAGGTGCTTTCCATTTTAACCTGCTGTGGATCTTAGCAGGTGTAATGGGAGTATTTTTAGCAACAGACTTGTTCTTATTCTTCTTCTTTTGGGAAATGATGTTGATCCCAATGTATTTCCTGATTTCTTTATGGGGACACAAAGGAAGTAGTGATAAAGCACACGTCAGTGCAGCAACGAAATTCTTTATCTATACGCAGGCAAGTGGCCTGTTAATGTTGCTGGCTATTATCGGTTTAGCGGTTGCTTTCTACCGTGAAACAGGTATTTGGACGTTTAGCTATGACACCTTATTACAAGCACACACCGTATTAAGTACTGAGCTACAATTTATCCTGATGTTAGGTTTCTTCGCTGCATTTGCGGTGAAAATGCCAATCGTTCCTGTTCATGGCTGGTTAGCCGATGCGCACGCAGAAGCACCAACAGCGGGTTCTGTTGACTTATCCGGTATTTTGTTAAAAACAGCAGCTTACGGTTTATTGCGTTTTAACTTACCACTATTTCCAGAAGCATCAGCATTGCTTGCTCCTGTGGCAATGTGGTTAGGTTTAATTACCGTATTTTATGCAGCACTACTGGCATTTCGTCAGACAGATATTAAACGTCTTGCGGCTTACAGTAGTATTTCTCACATGGGCTTTATCGTGATTGCGATTTATGCTGGCTCTGTATTGGCTTACCAAGGTGCTATCATTCAGATGATCACTAACGGCTTGTCAGCTGCAGGTCTATTTATCATGTGTGGCATGCTATATGAACGCTTAGGTACACGTGATATGAATCAAATGGGTGGATTGTGGAAAAGCATCCGTTTCTTACCAGCGTTTTCGCTGTTCTTTGCGGTCGCCTCTTTAGGTATGCCAGGAACAGGTAACTTCGTCGGTGAGTTTATGATCCTGTTTGGTACTTATGGCAACTTTAAGCTGATCACGATTATTTCGGTCTTTGGTTTAGTCTTTGCATCTGTTTACGCACTATGGATGATGCAACAGGCTTACTACGGTTCACCGAAAACAGCTGAAAGAACCTATAAAGGGTTGGATCTGAGAGAATTCTTTATCCTGATCACCTTGGTGGTTTTACTGGTTATTCTGGGCTTCTTCCCACAACCAGTATTAGACACTTCGGCATCAGCGATGGAAAATCTCCAGACTTGGTATTCCGCTTCTATTTCAACAGTAAGGCCGTAATTCGCCATGACAATAACTCCTGAACAATTGATCGCAATGCTACCGCTATTAATCGTCGGATTGACGGTGGTGGTTGTGATGCTGTCCATTGCGTGGCGACGCGATCATTTCACCATTGCCACTTTGACAGCAACGGGTTTCATTATTGCGTTGGGATCACTCTATTACGTTAATGCATTAGGCGTCGTTGACGTGACCACGCTTTACCATGTTGATGGATACTCTAGCTTCTTTACTGCGCTAGTTATTCTTTCTGGTATTGGTACTATCGCTTTTGCTTATCCTTGGTTAGAAGGCTATCAAGATAACAAAGAAGAGTTTTACTTGCTGATTTCGATTGCAGTAGTGGGGGGAATTTTACTCTCATCTGCTCATCATTTCGCATCGATGTTTATTGGTATTGAATTGCTGACATTGCCACTGTTTGGTCTTATCGGTTATGCATTCCAACAACGTCCATCACTGGAAGCGGGCATTAAATACATGTTGCTTTCAGCAGCTGCGTCTTCTTTTTTACTGTTTGGTATGGCACTTCTCTATGCAGAAGCAGGAAACCTTTCCTTTACTGCCATGGGACAAAGTTTAAGTGATAGCAATATCCATAAACCATTAGTGCTTGCAGGTTTAGGCATGATGCTGGTGGGAATTGGATTTAAATTATCTTTATTCCCATTCCAATTATGGACACCAGATGTTTACCAAGGTGCACCGGCACCAACAGGGGCATTCTTAGCCACAGCAAGTAAGATTGGTATTTTTGCGGTTGTGATGCGTTTATTCCTTGAAGCGCCTGCGGCAGATAGTGAAACTTTACGGATGATCTTAGGTTTCATGGCAATTGCCTCTATCCTGTTTGGTAACATTATGGCGTTAACGCAAAAAAGCGTGAAGCGCTTACTGGGTTACTCGTCGGTATCACATCTTGGTTATCTACTAGTAGCATTAATTGTATTGCAATACAGTCCTGTGCTGGCGCAAGAAACGGCTGAAATCTATTTAGCGGGTTACTTATTTGCAAGCTTAGGTGCATTTGGTGCAATCGCGGTAGCTTCAAGTCCTTATCGCGAAAGCGAAATGGATTCACTAGAGGATTACCGTGGATTATTCTGGCGCCGCCCTGTTGTTGCTGTGGTTATGTCTCTGATGATGTTATCACTGGCTGGTGTGCCAATTACCTTAGGGTTCATTGGTAAACTATATGTGATTATTGCAGGTATTAACTCAAGCTTATGGTGGTTAACCGGTATGGTCGTGTTAGGTAGTGCAATTGGTTTATTCTACTACCTACGCGCTGCTGCAATTGTCTTCTTACGTAAACCAGATAATGACAATACGCCTGCTATTGCAACAACATCACAAAATATGGCGACATTTGTTGCATTAATTTGTGCGATTGTTGTGATTGCATTAGGTGTATGGCCACAACCATTAATTGAATTGACGAATTTTGCGATTATTGCACCTGTAGCAAACTAATTGATAAAAAGCGTCTTCAAATATTAAAACGGCTCTTGTGATAGAGCCGTTTTTTTATCGATATATTTATTTATCATTCATTATTTTTTTATTATCACCATAGTATAAGGAGAAGTTATCTAAAAATAAGAATAGAGGAATGATAAAGTGTTCAGTTAATGAAATATTTTCTTTTAATTCGATGAGTTGATGTTGAATAACAAGCCAGTACTCGTTTAATAAAAGCATTTGATTAATGAATATTTTTAAAAAATGATCAATATCTGTTAAAGCGTAGTAATGTTTTAATTCAAAGAGAATATTTTGTTTCTTATTTTTTAACCTACTAATCTCCTTAATTTGCTTTAGATAAAGATCGGTTAATTGATGACGAGCATCAACAATATTTGTATAAGAAAAACCACTATCCAAAATAGAGAATAATTTTGAGAGTATATTAATTAATGTGTTTAGTATGTTTTTATCATTGACTTCAATATCGAGATTTTCAATGATCTCTTTAGAGGGGATAGAATTTGTGAAAAGATAGAGAAAACCTTTCTCATGTAAAATAATTTCGCTTTTTTGTATAATATCGAGTTCTTTCTTGGTTTCACTACAAATGTTATCTAAACTAATAAGCTCTTGTGTAAGTGAGTTAATTAATCTTTCTTTCTCTTTGATAGATGGCATGAGTTCATCAAGAATAAATTGTGTATTTAAATAGTCAATTTCTGAAGAGATAAATACACAGTGTTCAATAATAATACTAACCGTTTCATCAACTTCATTAGAATAGATATTTAATATACTTTTTTTTTCTTCTTCCAGTCTTATTTTTAGCTCAAGACTGATTTTATTGCTATCAATTTCATTGTTAATTTCGTTAATCGTTCTAAATGTTTCATTGAGTAATTTCTGTCGCAATCTGCTTTTTAATAATAGTGAAAAATAAATGATTTTTTCAATGTTTTTATTATTTCTTTCTAAGAAAAGTGTAATATTCCTATTCATTTTATCTTCTGTGTAACACTTGTTATTGCCCAAATAAAGGATGTTACGATAAGCATAAAATAATTTATTGTGTTCAAAGGGCGAATCTAATACTAAAGAGTTATCATTATTTTTCATAACAATTCCTTTTGTTAATTTGATGAGTAGAAAGAAGAGAGTGCATTATCAAAAGAAAGTAGAATTTCTTTAGAGTAACCAATAACCATATACCAAGGAGAAATAATTTTTTCAAAGTAAATACTAAATTTAATAAGTTCTAATGCGTTGTTTATTTTATTGAAATTGGCAAGAGAAACGTCTATTTCAGTTAATATTGCTTGCCAAACATATTCAATATGTTCAAGAGCCATATTCGTATCTTCAATAAGCTGTTCAATTTCTTCTAATTCAATATAAAAAGAGCTTAAGCAAAATGATAAACTGGTATACTTATCTATATTATCATTAAGTTTTTTTACCTTTTCAATTAATTCATTTTTCTTTTTGCGTACTTTCTCTGCTTTTGCTCCAAAAATACCCCCAGTAATAATGACACCAATAATACCTGCCGCAAGCCCTGTAAAAGCAAGTCCGACATAGTTTTTATACTCCTCTTTGAGTAATGAAATATCTTCAATAAGCAGGTCTCTCTCTTCAATAAGTGAGCTACGATCATTATTATAAAACTCATTCACAAATTTCTTTTTATTTAGAATTTCATGATATATTGAATGGTGTACCGTCTCTTTACTTTCCACTCCGCCAACAATTTTATTTCTAAATATTGATAAACTTTTTTTTATTTTTAATGTTTTCTTTTTCTCTGCTGTTATATCTTTTTTCATACTTTCTAATATATGAATAAGCTGAGTTGTTACTTGTTTATCTTGATCGCTATATTGGATTTGTTCTAATTCTTTATCTGAAAGATCGCTAACTAAAGTGCCAATTTTTACTAATAATGGCATTTGGTTAATAAATGATATTATTTTTTCACCCGTAGACGTGATTTCTCTACCCATAATTTCTAGATCTATTGCTTGCTGTTTTATATTGTACTCAATTTTATTCCACTCAAAAGCATGTTCACGCATTCTAACAAAAAGGGATAAGATATTATCCGGAGAGAGTTGAGGTACACTTATTTCATTATAACCAACAAAATCGATAACATCTTCTTGTGTGAAAGGAAGGGAAAGTGTTTTATTAACATAAGATTTTATTTTAATTAAATCATGTGAAGTAACTATGCCAGGTAATCGACCATTTTTGATACCCTTTCCTAATATTAAGCCGAGTGCAACTTTAGGGATATCCGGTGATTCAATAATTTGATCAACCTGTTCAAAGATGGTTGTATCCATATAACCTCTCTTATGTATAATGATTTTTTATCTATACAGCATGTTTTTAGAATGATTTGTTTACTATTTAGAATTTACAGATTAATGCTCCTACTTTGTAACATGAAAAATACAAAACTTTGATAAATGACAAAGGTTATAATTAATCAGTCCTTTGATAATTCTTATAGAGACGTATAATCTCCTTTTTAATTAGTTGTGGGTATTTGGAGTGGAAAAGGTTAATCCTGTGTTTTCGACACTGTACGAAAAAGTTAAAAAAATAAATCTGACAGCACAAGGTAATCTTTTACATTTGAAAGTCGCCTTGCCGTCAGATGTTTCGTTCTCATTGCTCTCATGGCTTGCTGCTCAGGTGTATTATCCGCAATTTTATTGGCAGCACCGCGATGAGAGTGAAGAAGTGGCAGTGTGTGGGCAATTATGTTGCTTTAATCATATTCAAGACGCTCGCCAATTTTTAGCAACGCATCAGTCTGGTCTAAATATTGATGATGTGCGTATTTGGGGCTTAAATGCGTGGGATACCATTATTCCTGGCCGTATAGATGAGATAAACGGGGATGATGCCTATCTTTTTTTACCTAGGATTGAAATTAGACGCCACCAGCAAGAGCTTTCTGTTCATTTAAATTTACTTGATGACGCTGATAAAAAAGACACCTTAGATTTTCTGCAAACATTAAATCAATCGCTAGATATTGAGCCTCTCTCTGTTTCTGTGACTCAAGTTAATCACTCTTTAACGCAAGAGCAGTGGACTCATTATCTTAATATTGCATTAGATGAAATTAACCAAGGCTTATTTGAAAAAGTGGTGCCAGCAAGGGCTACGTGCTTAACATTGGATAATCCACTTAAAGCTATTCAATTTATGAAAGCAAGTCGTGATGTCAATCATCATTGCTATCATTATATGTTGGCATTTTCACCTTCAGATGCCTTTATGGGATCAACACCTGAAAGATTATATAAACGTGATGAGTTGATGCTATATACCGAAGCGTTAGCAGGAACCGTAGCGAGTTCGGATAATGAGCAACAAGCAACAGTATTTGCAGATTGGCTGATGAATGACAAAAAAAATCAGCATGAAAATTTGGTTGTCGTTGATGATATTTGTCAACGATTACAAGGTGGTGTTGACGGTATTGATGTCTCTCCAGCTGATGTTATCCGCTTACGGAAAGTGCAGCATCTTCGTCGTTATATTCATGGAAAGTTAATTAATTCAAATGATATTGATTGTTTAAAACGATTACAGCCAACTGCGGCGGTGTGTGGATTACCAAGAAGTGTTGCACGCGCTTTTATTCGTAAACATGAGCCTTTTGAGCGCCGTTGGTATGCTGGATCCGCTGGGTATTTATCGCTTCCTCATGCAGAATTTGCAGTAAGCTTGCGTTGCGGTGAGTTGCATGATGATACCTTGACGCTATATGCGGGTGCGGGTGTTGTGGCCGACTCTGATCCACAGCAAGAGTGGGTAGAAATTGAAAATAAAGCGGCAGGTTTACGAACGTTGCTGGAAAAAGAGAGTTAATTTTCTACCGAAAATCGGAGTTAAAATAAATAGCATCAGCAATAATAATCATAATTTGATGAGTATTTTTTAAGCCAGTTATTTAGTGCTACTCTTCAAATAACCACTGCTAGTTGTTAATTAATTGATGCTATTCTTTAGCTCTGTAGCGTTATTTATTCTTATTCTTAATGATAAAAAAGAGCGCTTTGAAAATAAGGCGGACAATTTGCCTAAATAATGCACTCTTTGAGTGTTTTCTTTAACGATTTATTTAACGAAAACTTCTGTTCATTGAACTAGGCTAAGGAAAAGTATTTAGGAACAGATATTATAATAGCAATTGCAGGTTTTCGTTGTTGGGATGATCAATGTCTAATAGTTCGTTTAATCGCCAATGGGCTAAAGTTATACTCGAAACTTTGACTCGTCATGGTTTACGCCATATCTGTATCGCACCTGGATCTCGTTCGACTCCTTTAACACTTGCAGCTGCCGCTAATCAAAAATTAATATGTCATACGCATTTTGATGAACGTGGGCTTGGGCATTTAGCCTTGGGATTAGCAAAAGCGTCAAAAGAGCCTGTGGCGGTGATTGTGACATCAGGTACCGCTGTCGCTAATTTGTATCCGGCATTAATTGAAGCGGGATTAACGGGGGAGCGTGTTATCTTTTTAACCGCAGACCGACCGCCCGAATTAATTGATTGCGGTGCAAATCAAGCTATCCGTCAGCAAGGTATCTTTGCAACACATCCTTCACAAACACTCTCTTTACCACGACCGACAACGGATATTCCCGCAAGTTGGCTAGTTTCTACACTTGATAATGCGATGAATACATTGGTTCATGGCGCATTACACGTTAATTGTCCTTTTGCTGAACCGTTATATGGTGATGATGTTGAAACATCAACGCCATGGACTGAGGCTTTAGGAAATTGGTGGAAAAATGATAAACCGTGGTTACAAGAAACTCGTTTTAACGCCGTTTCAACACATCCTCAATGGAATGAATTACGTCAGAAAAAAGGTGTTGTGATCGCTGGGCGTATTAGCCCAGAAGAAGGAAGGGAAGTCGCAAAATGGGCATCACAATTAGGTTGGCCTTTATTAGGTGATGTATTGTCCCAAACTGGACAACCGCTACCTTGTGTCGATTTATGGTTGAATAACTCGCAAGCAAAATCAGAACTCAATAACGCCGAAATCGTTATTCAATTTGGCTCAAGCTTAACAGGTAAACGTTTATTGCAATGGCAAGTGGGATGTTCTCCCAACGCTTATTGGATTGTTGACCCTATTCCAGGACGCTTAGATCCCGGGCATCATCAAGGTGAAAAATTTACATTATCACCCATGCAATGGTTAAGGGCGCATCAGGCTGTTGATAATTTACCTTGGACTAAAGCATTAACAGGTATCGCTACACAAACCTATCAAAAGGTAAGTGAAATAACGAATTATTTTGGTGAAGCGCAAGTTGCACATCAATTAGATAAATTACTTCCTAGTGATGGACAGTTATTTGTTGGCAATAGTCTGATTGTTAGATTAATCGATGCATTTGCTCAATTACCACAAGGTTATCCTGTAATGAGTAACCGAGGTGCAAGTGGTATTGATGGTTTGATTTCAACCTCTGCGGGTGTTCACCGCGCGACAAAAAAGCCAACATTAACAATTTTGGGCGATTTATCGGCACTGTATGATCTGAATAGCTTAGCGTTACATCAACAAGTTTATGCGCCTAATGTTATTATCGTGGTGAATAATAATGGTGGACAAATATTTTCTATGTTACCCACGCCAGAGGCAGAGCGAGAACGTTTTTACTGTATGCCTCACTCATTAAATTTCAAACATGCAGCCGCAATGTTTGGCTTGCATTATGTATCACCAACAAGTTGGGATGCATTGTTAACGACTGTTCAGGAATGCTGGACAGGGGCGCCAACAACGACATTAATTGAATTAATTGTTGATGATACTGATGGTGCAAAAACATTAAATCAGCTGGTAAAACAGGTAACATCTCATGACTTTAGCATGTCAGCGATATAATACCCATAACGAAGGGCCTTGGTTAGTTTGGTTGCATGGGCTATTAGGTGAAGGTTGTGAATGGGAGTCTGTCATTCAGGCTTGCCATGAATATCCATCACTTGTGATTGATTTGCCTCGTCATGGTGGTTCTGCATCTATCAGCGCGAAGGATTTTGTTGAAGTTAGTACATTACTAACAGACACATTAAAAGAGCAACATATTGATCATTATTGGTTAATTGGTTACTCGTTAGGTGGCAGGATCTCGATGTATCATGCATGTTTTGGTGATACAACAGGATTAATGGGATTGATTGTAGAAGGTGGCAACCCAGGTTTATATGATGCAACAGAAAGGCAAAGTCGCATTGCACATGATAAACGTTGGGCTGAGCGTTTTCGTAATGAACCTATTTGTGATGTATTAACACAATGGTATCAACAACCCGTGTTTGCTGATCTTAGTGACAAAAACCGACGATTATTGGTTGAAAAACGTCGTCATAATGCGGGGTTTTGTATTGCAGAAAGTTTAGAGATGCTTTCTTTAGGCCATCAGCCTTGGTTAGTCTCTGAATTGCAGCAACTCACTTTGCCATTTATTTGGCTTTGTGGTGAGAAAGATAGAAAATTTCAAGCGATAGCGCAGCAATATTCGCTACCATTAACGACTATCCCGCAAGCTGGGCATAATGCGCATCAGGCACAGCCAGCGGCTTATGCTGCGGTGATAAATCATGTTTTATCCCTCTTTGGTTAAAGGAACCTAATTATGCTTTACCCGAGCGAAGAAAAGTTATATGCACCGATTGAATGGTTAGATTGTTCTGAAGGTTTTGAAGATATTCTCTACCATAAATCAGTCGATGGTATTGCAAAAATTACGATTAACCGCCCGCAAGTGCGTAATGCTTTCCGTCCTTTGACAGTGAAAGAGATGATCCAAGCATTAGCTGATGCACGTTATGATGACACAATTGGTACTATCATTTTAACGGGTGCGGGTGAAAAAGCATTCTGTGCGGGTGGTGACCAAAAAATTCGTGGTGACTACGGTGGATATCGCGATGATAGCGGTACACATCACCTAAACGTGTTGGATTTCCAACGCCAAATCCGTACTTGTCCGAAACCGGTTGTGGCAATGGTCGCTGGTTATTCTATTGGTGGTGGTCATGTGCTTCATATGATGTGTGACTTAACTATCGCGGCAGAAAACGCTATCTTTGGTCAAACAGGCCCTAAAGTGGGTTCTTTTGATGGTGGCTGGGGTGCTTCTTATATGGCCCGTATTGTTGGTCAAAAGAAAGCACGCGAAATTTGGTTCTTATGCCGTCAATATGATGCAAAAGAAGCATTAGAGATGGGTTTGGTTAACACTGTTGTTCCTTATGCTTCTCTTGAAAAAGAAACCGTTCGTTGGTGTCGTGAAATGCTTGAAAATAGCCCAATGGCATTACGTTGCTTGAAAGCAGCATTAAATGCTGATTGTGATGGTCAAGCAGGTCTGCAAGAATTAGCCGGTAATGCAACTATGCTGTTTTATATGACGGATGAAGGTCAAGAAGGTCGCAATGCCTTTAACGAAAAACGTCAACCTGATTTCTCTCGATTTAAACGTAACCCATAATGAGAAACGCCAAACTCTATTCATTCAGCCTACCTGTAGATGCAGGCGTTGTTCTGCGCTATCAAAGGCTAAAAACGCGTGATGGTTTTCTTGTCTGTTTAGAGCAAAATGGCAAACAAGGATGGGGTGAAATTTCACCTCTTCCTGAGTTTAGCCGTGAAACTTTAGAGCAAGCACAAGCATCAGCGCAATCTTGGTTAACTGCGTGGTGTGCGGGGGAAAACCCAGAGCACAGTGAACTGCCAAGCGTGGCATTTGGCCTAAGTTGTGCATTAGCAGAGCTTGAAGGCACATTGCCACTAGAGGCAAACTATCGCGCGGCACCTTTATGTAATGGCGACCCTGATGATTTGATTTTAAGCCTTAATGATATGGAAGGTGAGAAAGTCGCTAAAATCAAGGTGGGATTATATGAAGCGGTACGTGATGGAATAGTTGTTAACCTGCTATTAGAAGCCATTCCAGACTTAAAATTAAGATTGGATGCGAACAGAAGCTGGACACCAGCTAAAGCAGAAGGATTTGCGAAGTATGTAAACCCTGCATGGCGCGATCGCATTGCATTCTTAGAAGAGCCTTGTAAAACACCAGAAGAGTCGCTGGCTTTTTCGCAAGCAACAGGAATTAATATTGCTTGGGATGAAACAGTACGAGATGACGGGTTTGAAATAAAACCACAACCTGGTGTTACTACCATTGTGATAAAACCCACACTGGTGGGAAGCCTTGAACGTTGTCGCTCTTTAGTTGAGCAAGCACATGCTTTAGGGCTTGATGCTATTATTAGTTCAAGCATTGAAAGTAGCTTTGGGCTTACTCAATTAGCAAGAATTGCACAATGGTTAACGCCAAATAGTATTCCAGGACTGGATACCGTTGATTTAATTAAGCAGCAGCTTATTCGTCCTTGGCCAGATGTGGATATTCCGCTTATCTCTCTTGAACAGCTAGAGACTGTATGGCAACAGTAGCTCCATTTAAACAATGGCCGTGGCATCACTGGGCACAATTAAGCCCAAATGAAACGGCCATCATTTCAGGTGATTTACCTATTACATGGCAACAATTAAGTTGTCATATTAATCAATTAGCAAAACATTTTATTAAGCAGGGTGTTAATACCCAAAGCACAGTATTGTTACGTGGCAAAAATCATATCAATCTTGTTTTTACACTACTCGCTATTTTTCAATGTGGTGCGAAGGTTTTACCTCTAAATCCACAACTTCCTAAGTCCTTATTAGATGATTTACTGCCCCATTTAAACATTGATTTTTATGCTGATCTGAGTGAATCAATACAGGATCTAGAGGCTACCTTGCTTGATCTTAATGGTGTTGAGTTTGATAACAGATCACGCCAGCATAAAAATGAAATTTGGGATATATCATGGGCGCCTTCTCGTATGGCGACACTGATCTTGACCTCTGGATCATCTGGCTTACCTAAAGCTGCTGTACATACATTTGAAGCACATCTTTGTAGCGCTGAGGGTGTTCTATCATTAATACCTTTTGAAAAAAATGATAGCTGGCTGCTCTCTTTACCTCTATTTCATGTATCTGGGCAAGGTATTCTTTGGCGTTGGTTGTTACGTGGTGCAACGCTAGTGGTACGTGATATGCATCCTTTTAAAAAAGCGCTACAAGGTTGCACTCATGCTTCTTTAGTACCTACTCAACTTTGGCGTTTCTTGCAAAATAGTACTCAACAAGATAATCAGCAGCCTACTACCTTAAGATCTGTTTTATTAGGTGGAGCGATGATCCCTATTGAGTTAACACAAGATGCAGAACATCGTGGAATTCAGTGTTGGTGTGGTTATGGAATGACAGAAATGGCTTCTACTATTTGTGCAAAGCGTGCAGATGGTAAAGCAGGAGTAGGACTTCCACTAAAAGGCAAAGAAGTTAGGTTAGTGGATGATGAACTCCAGATAATGTCTGACAGTGTTGCGCTGGGGTATTGGTTTGACAGTAAATTAAAACCGCTATCGCTTACGGCTGATGGCTGGTATTCAACACGAGATAAAGGCTGTTTTAGTGCAGGCGAGTGGTGTGTTTTAGGCCGTTTAGACAATCTTTTTTTCAGTGCGGGTGAAGGAATTCAGCCAGAAGATATTGAAAAAATCCTTAATACACATCCAAGTGTTAGCCAATCTTTTGTTGTTCCTATCGATGATGCTGAATTTGGACAACGCCCAGTCGCAGTTGTGGATGCTGATATTGAAATAATCAATCAATTACCACAGTGGTATCACTCCCAATTAGCCGGATTTCAACGACCTGTTGCTTGCTTACAACTTCCTGAAAGTCTTAAAAATGGGGGAATAAAAATCTCCCGTAAACAAGTGCAAGAATGGGTGAAAGGGCAATTGTTAAGTTGATATTTATTTTTCACATTTTCTCTCAAAATCTATATTGTTAATGTAAAGCGTCGATAAAGAGGGGGGATAGTGAACAGGTTTCTTATGAGAAAGGCGCCCGAAGGCGCCTTATTGTTTTGCCGAGTTGCTCACAAGGCTTCTTATTATGCAGTTACTTAGCTTCTGCTTTTGCTAAAGCTTTCATTGCTTTTTCAACACCAGCGCCATATTCAGGATGGACTTTCTTAAATAAGGCAATTTGGCGTTTTTGTGTATCTTTACTTGCTTGGATTAATTCACCCGCGATGCGAGCAAACATACGTTGATGCTCTTCATCACTCAGTAATTCATACAGTGCACGAGGTTGGCTGAAATAATCTTCGTCTTCACGATGGTTCCAGTGATCTGCCGCACCTTCAATCGATAATGGTGGCTCTTTAAAATTAGGCTGTTCTTGGAACATACCGCCATTATTTGGCTCATAAGTAATACCGCTACCACTATTGCCATCAACACGCATTGCACCATCACGATGATAATTATGGAATGGACATTTTGGTGCATTAACTGGGATCTGATGATGGTTAACACCTAAACGATAACGATGAGCATCACCGTAAGAGAATAGGCGGCCTTGTAGCATCTTATCTGGAGAGAATCCGATACCAGGAACAATGTTAGCAGGACTAAATGCTGCTTGTTCAACATCAGAAAAATAGTTCTCAGGATTACGGTTTAACTCAAAGTAACCCACATCAATTAATGGATAATCCGCATGAGGCCAAACTTTGGTTAAATCAAAAGGATTATAAGGTACAGTTGATGCTTCTTTTTCTGGCATCACTTGAATTTGTAAATTCCAACGTGGGAAATCACCGCGCTCAATAGCATCAAATAAGTCACGCTGTGAACTTTCTCTGTCTTGACCTACGAGGGTTTGTGCTTCATCGTCCATAAGGTTTTTAATGCCTTGTTGGCAACGGAAGTGGAATTTAACCCAAAAACGCTCATTATCTTTATTAATAAAGCTGTAGGTATGGCTACCAAAGCCGTGAATAAAGCGGTAGCTTTGTGGTAAACCACGGTCACTCATATCAATGGTTAATTGATGTAATGCTTCAGGTAAATGAGAGAAGAAGTCCCATTTATATGCCATATTGCGTAGGTTAGTTTTAGGGTCGCGTTTTACAACGTGGTTTAAGTCAGGGAATTTCAGCGCATCACGAAGATAGAAAACAGGGGTATTGTTACCCACCATATCCCAGTTACCTTCTTCAGTGTAAAATTTTAATGCAAAACCACGAATGTCACGTTCTGCATCTGCGGCACCTCTTTCACCAGCAACTGTTGAAAAGCGAGCAAACATTTCTGTTTTTTTGCCCACTTTAGAGAAAATTTTAGCGCGAGTATATTGTGTAATATCGTGAGTAACTTTAAATGTGCCAAAAGCGCCTGAGCCTTTTGCGTGCATACGTCTTTCAGGAATAACTTCACGATCAAAGTGAGCAAGTTTCTCTAGAAACCAGACATCTTGAAGCAACATTGGGCCACGAGGGCCTGCGGTCATTGAGTTATTATTGTCTACAACAGGTGCACCAGACGCCGTTGTTAGCTTTTTCTTTTCCATCACATATCTCCAGTTTATGAAATAGTAAACGTTCTAAAAAAATAGCATGTGTGAATAAAACGAAGCAAACAGCCTTATACTTATTATGGTTAATATTGACTGCAATTCCACTTTAACAATATTGACCTCATTAATAAAACCAATTAGACCAATAATATTGATAGTCGTAACTTATTTACATAGATTGAAAATTCTACAGATTAGCTTTCAATTTTGACTCAAATTGTTTAATAAATTTGTTGTATAATTATAAGTTAGGACAATTATTTGCTGGGGTAATAACAATGAAAAAATATTTATTGGTCGGCGCTATAAGTACACTATTTATGGCGGCAAATGCCAATGCAGTCTCAATGAATATTCAAGCAGGCAAACACTACACTGATGTTCGTGCAGGACTAGGTGATCCTAATGCGGGCCTTTCGTTTAATGGTAACTGGGCACGTAGCGATCATGATGGTCAATTAGGTAGCCTTGGTGCAAAATTTGCACTCCCTTTAGGTCCTTTTTCAGCAAGTGTTGGTGGTAAAGCACTCTATTTATCACCAAAAAATGGTGATGATGGCGCTGCTTTAGCAGGCGGTGTTGGACTTAACTGGGATGTTTTACCCTCTTTAAGTGTTTATGGTGAGGCTTATGGCTCTCCTGAAGGATTAACGTCTGGTAGCAAATCTTATTATGAAGCCGATGTGGGCGCACAATTAACAGTGTTTAAACCATTGCATGTCAATGCAGGTTATCGTGTGATTGAAATCGAAAACTCACATAATAGAAGTAATAATAAATTAGCTGATGGTTTCTATGTTGGTGCAGGTTTAAGTTTCTAAGCAAAACTTGCAGTAACGTTAAATAAAAAGCAGGTGTTGAAACAATCAACACCTGCTTTTTTGTTGTCTGTATAAAAAAATGATTAACCGACTTGAGGCAATAAACCAAAAGTGATGGCGACTTGAATACCGATCACAACTAAGCCACAAGTAAAGACAACGGCTAATGCACCTTTTCCACCCTTGACTTTGTATTTATCAGTGCTGTGTTGCTCTTGTCTTACTTTCCAAACTAATAAAGCAGGTAGTAGCAGTGCCAAAATAGATAATGCAATGGCAGCATAAGCTAATGCTTGTACAAAGTTAGGAAAATAAAGAGCACAAAGTAAAGGTGGAACGAATGTTAATAAGCTTGACTGCATACGACCTGTTGCACGATTACTACGTTTAAATAGGTCAGCAAGATAATCAAATAAGCCTAGTGCAACACCAAGGAAGGATGTAGCTAATGCCAATGCGGCAAATAGGTTTACCGCAATATTGACGCGAGGCGTTGCAACGACATCGCGGATAGCGGTAAGTAGGCCATTTAAACCTGATTGTTGCGCCATAATTCCCATAAAGGTATTTGTAGGAATGGCTCCTAATGTGGCAATTTGCCATAAAATATAGGCAACAAGAGGGATCGCACTACCAGTAATAAAGATAATACGTAACTTTCTAATATCACCATTCATATAACTTACAATACTTGGCACGCTACCGTGAAAACCAAATGAAGTAAAAATAACAGGAATAGCAGAAAGAATAAGCCCTTGAGCGACAGGCATTGACGTTAAATTGACGCTTTCAACGTGAGGTAACATCACAACCAGCATAAAGATTAAGAAGAAAACTTTTGCTGTAAATAGCAGTCGATTGATCATATCAACTGATGTGGTACCAATACCCACCACAGCACCGCCAATCACTGTAAAGATAATAATACCTTGTGTGACAGAGAGTTCATGACCAATCCATGAAGATAGGGTAGATGAAAGCAATTCACCAGCACCGCTAATATAAGCTGTCGTCAATGCATACATCAATAAGAGTAGAGCAAGTCCAGTGATCACTTGACCACCAACACCAAGATAACGCTTAGCAATTGAACCAAGACCAGTATGAGGATCGTTGTATTGATAAACTTCCACTAGCAAGAGTGCGGTATAACTCATTAATAACCACAGTCCTACGAGTAATAGCATAATAGTACCAAAGCCAATACCCACCGCAGCCAGTGGCATTGCCAACATGCCTGCCCCAATTGTTGTTCCTGCAACAATAAAAACACTACCTATAGTGCGATTTTTCACTAAGTCCTCTGCTTGCTTGCTATTTTATTTATATAAAATGCAGAGTATAAGAATGGTAAATATCTGTCAAATTTTAATTACGTATGCTGTAATTATATCTTTACAGAAAATAAAGTGTGAATAAAAAAACGCCAATTAATAAATATCAATTGGCGCTTAAAAGAGGGATTAATTAAGGATATTAATCGTCAAGCTCTACCATTCGTCTTATCTGATCGCGATTAATTTGTTTCAATTGCCCAGTTTCTGCGTCTTTATAGGTAATTAATCCAGTTTTTTCATCTTCTTGGGGTTTATCTGTTGTTAAAATCGTTTCCCCATTTACTGTTTCTATTTTTTGTGGAGTTGAACAACCCGCAACTAATAAAAGTGATGTAGAGATAGCAACAACTGAGAAAATAGAACTTAATTTCATAATATTTTTCCTTTTTCATCAATGTAATTTAATTCTAGTCAATGATGGACAACAATGTTAGAAAAAAGGGAAAATTAAGATAATTCAAATCATTTAGAGCAAATTTCTATTTCAATGTCACTAATAGGATGACAGCTACAAGGTAAGATTTCATCGGGTTGGATAAATGCTAAAGGTTCATTGCGATAGCAAACCTTGCCTTTCACTAAACGTAGACGACAAGAGCCACAATAACCTTCACGGCATTGGTATTCGACTTGGACTTTCCCATGCTCTAAAGCATCAAGCAATGAAGGGTGGGCGTCAGTATGAAATTCTAGTGGTATTGAAAGACCCTGCTGATGCAGGGTCACTTTATGAGATGCCATAACGTATCAGTGTTATTTCTCGGTATTACAGTTCAAAATTACTCAAGTCATCAGTATCAACTTGTGAATCAATTTGACCCACAAGATAAGAACTGACTTCAACTTCTTGAGGTGCTACTTGAACGTTGTCAGACACTAGCCATGCATTGATCCATGGAATAGGATTTGAGCGTGCTTTAAATGGTAATTTAAGACCTACTGCTTGCATGCGAATATTTGTAATGTATTCAACATATTGGCAGAGGATTTCTTTATTTAAACCAATCATAGAGCCTTCTGAGAACAGGTATTCAGCCCACTCTTTTTCTTGCTCTGCGGCTTCAACAAACAAGTCATAACATTCTTGTTCACATTCTGCGGCGATTTCTGCCATTTCAGGATCGTCTTGACCTGAACGCAGTAGATTCAGCATGTGTTGTGTGCCAGTTAAGTGCAATGCTTCATCACGCGCAATTAATTTAATGATTTTAGCGTTACCTTCCATTAACTCTCGTTCAGCAAAGGCGAATGAACACGCAAAGCTCACATAGAAACGAATTGCTTCTAACGCATTAACACTCATGATACACAAATAAAGTTGTTTCTTTAATTTGCGTAAAGTCACATTAACGGTTTTGCCTTGAACATGATGATCACCTTCACCATACATATGATAAAGGTTAGTTAATCTGATTAACTCATCGTAGTAAGAAGAAATATCACGCGCACGTTTTAAAATTTCTTCATTTTCAACGATATCATCAAATACGACAGAAGGATCGTTAACGATATTACGGATAATATGAGTATAAGAGCGCGAGTGAATGGTTTCAGAGAATGACCATGTTTCAACCCATGTTTCTAACTCAGGGATCGAGATTAAAGGCAAGAATGCTACGTTAGGGCTTCTACCTTGAATCGAATCCAATAGTGTTTGATATTTTAAATTACTAATAAAAATGTGTTTTTCATGATCGGGTAACGCATTGTAGTCAATACGGTCACGAGAAACGTCCACTTCTTCTGGACGCCAGAAGAAGGAGAGTTGTTTTTCAATTAGCTTTTCAAAAATAGGATATTTTTGCTGATCATAACGCGCTACGTTAACAGGTTGCCCAAAAAACATGGGCTCCTTCATTTGATCATTTTTAACTTGTGAAAAAGTAGTATAGGACATAGCTTCCTCAATTAAATTTTACACGCGCCGCCTTCACAATCTGAATCTTCCGTCTCAACGACTTCTTCCAGATCACCCTGTACATCATCTGCACCATCACGGGTATTGTGATAATAAAGTGTTTTCACACCATATTTGTAAGCGAGCAGCAAATCTTTCAGCAGTTGGTTCATTGGAACCTTACCGCTAGGGAAACGAGTAGGATCGTAGTTAGTGTTCGCTGAAATCGCTTGGTCAACAAATTTTTGCATAATGCCCACTAACTGCAAATAACCTTCAATACTTGGCATTTGCCACAGTAATTCATAAGCGCTTTTCAAACGCTCATACTCAGGAACCACTTGACGTAAAATACCGTCTTTAGAGGCTTTAATACTGATATAACCACGAGGTGGCTCGATACCATTGGTTGCATTCGAAATCTGAGAAGAGGTTTCTGATGGCATCAGTGCAGACAATGTTGAGTTACGTAAACCGTGCTCTTTAATATCTTTGCGTAAACCTTCCCAGTCGTAATGTAGAGGTTCTTTTGTCAGAACATCTAATGATTTTTTATAGGTATCAATAGGTAGAATACCTTCAGCGTAAGTGGTTTCATTAAACCATGGGCATGCGCCTTGTTCTTTCGCTAATTCATTAGATGCTTTTAATAAATAGTATTGAATTGCTTCAAATGCACGATGAGTTAAGTTATTTGCACTACCATCAGAGTAGCGAACACCGTGTTTTGCTAAGTAATAAGCAAAGTTAATAACACCAATACCTAAGGTACGACGGCCCATAGCACCTTGTTTAGCGGCTAAGATCGGATAATCTTGGTAATCTAATAGTGCATCCAGTGAGCGAACAGCTAAACGAGCTAGCTCTTCTAAATCATCAAGATTTTCAATTGCACCTAAGTTAAAGGCCGACAAGGTACAAAGTGCAATTTCACCATTAGGATCTTTAATATCATTTAATGGTTTAGTCGGTAGTGCTATTTCTAAACACAGGTTTGATTGGCGGATAGGTGCAATGGCCGGATCAAATGGGCTGTGCGTATTACAGTGGTCAACGTTTTGAATGTAAATACGACCTGTAGATGCACGTTCTTGCATCATTAATGAGAATAGCTCAACCGCTTTAACTTGTTTTTGGCGGATGCTCTTATCTTTCTCATATTGTACATATAGGCGTTCAAATTCATCTTGGTTGGCAAAGAAAGCATCATATAAACCTGGAACATCAGAAGGACTGAATAAGGTAATATCCTGACCTTTGATTAAACGTTCATACATTAATTTGTTTAATTGCACACCGTAATCTAAATGACGAACACGGTTATCATCAACACCACGGTTGTTTTTCAGTACTAGCAGGCTTTCAACTTCTAAATGCCACAATGGGTAAAACAGTGTGGCAGCTCCACCACGAACACCACCTTGCGAGCAAGATTTCACCGCAGTTTGAAAGTGTTTATAGAAAGGAATACAACCTGTATGGAACGCTTCGCCATTACGAATAGCACTGCCTAATGCACGAATACGTCCCGCATTGATACCAATACCTGCACGTTGAGAAACGTATTTTACAATAGCGCTTGATGTAGCATTGATAGAATCAAGGCTATCGTCACATTCAATCAATACACAAGAGCTAAATTGACGAGTTGGTGTTCTGACACCAGCCATAATTGGCGTTGGTAATGAGATTTTAAAAGTAGAAATCGCATTATAAAAGCGTTCGATATAGTCCATACGTGTTGCTTGTGGATAACGGGAAAACAAGCAAGCCGCAACTAAAACATATAAAAATTGTGCACTTTCGTAAATTTCGCCAGTAATGCGGTTTTGAACGAAATATTTACCTTCTAACTGTTTAACTGCGGCGTAAGAGAAGTTCATATCACGTTGATGAACAATAAAATTGTTCATCTGTTCAAATTCTTCTTGGGTGTAATCTTCAAGAAGATGACGGTCGTATTTACCTAAATCAACTAATTTCTTAACGTGATCATAGAGCGTTGGTGGCTCAAATTGGCCATAGGCTTTTTTACGTAAGTTAAATACGGCAAGACGGGCAGCAAGATATTGATAATCAGGAGTTTCACCTGAAATTAAGTCTGCAGCAGCTTTTACCAGTGTTTCATGGATATCAGCAGTTTTGATACCATCATAAAACTGAATCTGAGAACGTAATTCAACTTGTGATACAGAGACATTTTCTAGGCCTTCAGCAGCCCAGGCGATTACACGGTGAATTTTGTCTAAGTCAATGCGTTCTTTATGACCATCACGTTTTGTGACGAGCAGGCTGTGATTCATGAGCGATGCACCTTTCTTGCATTAGTGCTACCTGAAATTTTATACCGCAAAAAAACGCTCCCGATGACAATGTGTGTCAAGGAGTCTTGTGGTGTGAAATTTAAGGAAACACAATATATAGGGGTTAGTTCAAATGGTGATAACAAGATAAAGGTAATTGAGAGATTGATCAAGTGTACAAATCTGATTGTTTCTGTGGATAAATAGGGGATAAATTTTTTAATAACTGCCCGTACCCTGCATAAATACAGGCAGTAAGAAACTCAAATTCAAGTGACAATGATGTAAAGTCAATTTTAAAAAATGTGATCGTTTGATGTTTTATTAAACCAAATCAAACTTTCAGTTTCACGAATTCGAGTTATGTGTCGATTGTGTGTGCACCATATAATTCACATCGACATTTGGCGCTAATCGGAATTTGTCAGTGATTGGGTTATAATGTAAGCCAATCATATTTTTGCTACGTAAGTCGGTTTCATCAACCCAACTGAGCAGTTCTGATGGACGAATAAACTTATTAGCATCATGTGTGCCCTTAGGTACCATATTTAGAATATACTCCGCACCTACCACCAGCATTAGCCATGCTTTTTTATTGCGATTGATGGTTGAAAAGAAAACATGCCCACCTGGTTTTACCAATTTTGCACAGGCTCTTACGACGGAAGAAGGATCTGGAACGTGTTCTAACATCTCCATACAGGTGACAACATCGTAAGCTTGTGGGTTATCATTTGCATGGTTTTCAACGGTATCTTGAATATAAGTTACAGGAATACCTGACTCTAGTGAGTGCAAGCGTGCAACTTGTAATGGCTCTGTGCCCATATCAAGGCCTGTAACTTCGGCACCGACACATGCCATACTTTCAGATAAAATACCGCCACCACAGCCAACATCGAGGACTTTTTTTCCAAATAAGCCGTCAGCACGTTCTTGGATATAGTTAAGTCTTAGTGGGTTTATACGGTGCAATGGTTTAAATTCACCTTCAAGATCCCACCAGCGTGATGCGACGCTTTCAAACTTGTCGATTTCATGCTGATCCACGTTAGCATGTAAAGAGGTTGTTTTATCATTCATCAGAAAGTATTACTCCTATTTTTATATTGCCATGATTCTACCAACGTTAGACGGTGAAATCGAAGAGAATAGCGAAAGGATCATTAATTTAGTTGTTTCCTTTTTCCAAAAATTGGCGATTTGTGGTATAGTTCTAAACCTTTGAATCCGTAGTATGAGGGACAGTGGCTCCATGAGCGACATTGCCAGAGAAATCACACCAGTTAATATCGAAGAAGAGCTGAAAAGCTCATATTTGGATTATGCGATGTCAGTTATTGTAGGACGCGCATTACCCGATGTTCGAGACGGACTGAAGCCAGTACACCGCCGAGTTCTTTTCGCGATGAATGTACTAGGAAACGATTGGAATAAACCTTATAAAAAATCAGCCCGTGTTGTTGGGGATGTTATCGGTAAATATCACCCGCACGGTGACATTGCTGTCTATGAAACGATTGTTCGTTTAGCACAGCCTTTTTCTATGCGCTACATGTTGGTTGACGGGCAGGGTAACTTCGGGTCAGTTGATGGTGACTCGGCGGCTGCAATGCGTTATACCGAAGTTCGTATGGCGAAAATCGCCCATGAACTGCTGGCGGATTTGGAAAAAGAAACGGTTGATTTTGTTCCTAACTATGATGGAACAGAACATATTCCAGCAGTTATGCCAACCCGTGTTCCAAACTTGCTAGTCAATGGTTCATCAGGGATTGCGGTGGGGATGGCAACAAACATTCCTCCACATAACCTAGGCGAAGTTATCAACGGCTGTCTTGCTTATGTTGATAACGAAGACATCACTATTGAAGAGTTGATGGAACATATCACGGGGCCTGATTTCCCGACTGCCGCTATTATTAATGGTCGCAGAGGAATTTTAGATGCTTACCGTACTGGTCGCGGAAAAATTTATATCCGTGCTCAGGCTGATATTGAAACTGATGAGAAAACCGGTCGCGAAACAATTATCGTAACGGAAATTCCTTATCAGGTGAATAAAGCGCGTTTAATTGAAAAAATAGCAGAGCTTGTTAAAGACAAACGCATTGAAGGTATTAGCGGATTACGTGATGAGTCTGATAAAGATGGCATGCGTATTGTTGTTGAAATCAAACGTGATGCTGTGGGTGAAGTAGTATTAAATCACTTGTTCTCACAAACACAAATGCAGGTTTCTTTTGGTATTAATATGGTTGCACTTCACCAAGGTCAGCCAAAGCTATTAAATCTAAAAGAAATTATTTCTGCTTTTATTCGTCACCGTCGTGAAGTCGTTACTCGTCGTACTATCTACGAATTACGCAAGGCGCGTGATCGTGCTCATATCTTAGAAGCACTGGCTGTTGCATTGGCGAACATTGACCCTGTTATTGAAATGATCCGCCAAGCACCAAACCCAGCAGAAGCAAAAGCAGCGTTAATCGCACAACCTTGGGATTTAGGTAGTGTTTCAACCATGTTAGAGCGTGCTGGTGACAGCAATGTTGCTCGTCCTGAATGGTTAGAGCCACAATATGGTGTGCATGATGGTAAATACTATCTTACAGAACAACAAGCTCAAGCTATTTTGGATCTGCGTTTGCAGAAACTAACCGGTCTTGAACATGAAAAACTGTTAGATGAATACCGTGACTTATTGCTTCAAATTGCTGAATTACTACATATCTTAAGAAGCCCTGAGCGCTTGATGGAAGTCATTCGAGAAGAGCTAAATGCGATTAAAGATCAATATAACGATCCACGTCGTACTGAGATCACTGAAAATACAGCAGATATTAATATTGAAGACCTGATTAATGAAGAAAATGTGGTTGTTACACTTTCTCATCAGGGTTACGTTAAATATCAGCCACTTACCGATTATGAAGCGCAACGTCGTGGCGGTAAAGGTAAGTCTGCAGCAAGAATTAAAGAAGAAGACTTTATTGATCGTCTGCTGGTGGCTAACACCCATGACACCATTTTATGCTTCTCAAGTCGTGGTCGTCTCTATTGGATGAAAGTTTACCAGTTACCAGAAGCAAGTCGTGGTGCTCGTGGTCGTCCGATTATCAACTTATTACCTCTTGAGCAAAATGAACGTATTACGGCTATTTTGCCAGTGAGAGAGTATGAAGAAGGTAAGTTTGTCTTTATGGCAACGGCAAGCGGTACAGTGAAGAAAACACCTCTGCAAGATTTTAGCCGTCCTCGTAGCGCAGGTATTATCGCAGTCAACTTAAATGAAGGCGATGAGCTAATTGGTGTTGACTTAACCGATAGCACGAACGAAGTTATGCTGTTCTCTGCTGATGGTAAAGTGGTTCGCTTTGCAGAAGATTGTGTTCGTCCAATGGGTCGTACTGCGACAGGTGTTCGTGGTATGAAACTGATTGATGACGACAAAGTCGTTTCTCTGATCATTCCTCGTGGTGACGGCGATATTTTAACTGTCACTGAAAATGGTTACGGTAAACGAACTGCACAAAGCGAATACCCAACGAAGAATCGTGCTACACAAGGCGTTATCTCTATTAAAGTGAGTGAGCGTAACGGTAAAGTGGTAGGTGCAATTCAAGTTGAAGAAACTGACCAAATTATGATGATCACTAATGCAGGTACATTAGTTCGTACTCGTGTTTCAGAGGTCAGCATTGTTGGACGTAATACACAAGGTGTTACCTTAATTCGTACAACAGAAGATGAGTTGGTTGTTGGCTTACAGCGTGTTGAAGATGAAGATGACGCATTAGATGATGATGAGGTTAATGAGGTTATTAACGAAACATCACCTGAAGAGCCTGGATCAGATTTAGCTAATGATGCAGACGAAGAATAATATTTATCATTATTGTGATGTATAAATAAAAGAAAGCAGGCATAATTGCCTGCTTTTTTTATGGTGGTAGGATCAGTGCATCATCAGAAATAATTATCCTGATGATAAAGATCATATTATTCAGACATACAATAACTTCTGCTAGAATAGAATAAGTTTCTTAAGCGGTAGGAATATTGATTAGGGTGGTTGTTTGAGATATCTCTCGTCCTTTAAAACATCGTTAAAAATTTCCCGCTACCTTTTTCGCGTATTAGGTATCATGTTGTGGGCGATGGGGGCATTATTAACAATGTTTTACCTCATCAATATATTTAATGATACAAAGTCAGATATTAGGCAAGAGTATAGTAATAACTACACTAATCTCCTCAGTTTTTTTCGACAAACTTCTGGCACCATCCGTGATTTACAATACCTTGCAGAACGTCATCAAGAGCAAATTAATTTAAATCCAGGTATAAAAAATTCATTATTTTATGAAGGGCCATTTTCACTTCATAAACTCAATGAAACGGCGAACTGTGAATTATTTAAGGGACAAACCAATAACTATTTTCGTTCGTTTAACAGTATCTTATATTATTGGAAAGATAATACTCCTGCATTACAAGGGATAAACCAAGTTTTCATGGTAGGCTCGCACAGTATGTGCATGATTAATTTCCCTTTGCGCGCATCACCAGTAGATACTGAAATGTTGAAAAAGATGGTTTACGAAAATACACGTAATTACATTAATCAACGGGCGCAAGGCAAAGAAGTTAATCAATACTGGATAGTTCCTGATGCAAAAGGGGATAGTGGCATTTTATATGTTATGTCACCAGTTTATGCTTCGGGCAAATTTATTGGATTAATTGGTATTGAAAGAGCAATTCGTCTTGAATATTTCTCTCCAGCCAAAGATAGAGTAATTTCTATCCATCTTCTAAATAGCCGAAATACTACAGTATTAAGCTATCCTGCAGAAAATACTTATCGTTCTGTTAAGCAAGTTGCTGATGTGAGTGCTCCTTATTTTGGTTTTGATGAAGATTTCAGTGAGTTAGTTGCAAAACGAAAACTATTGCCATCTTCTTTTAGTGTGGTGTACTCATTACCACTAAAGCAAATTCTAAATGAATTTAAATTCACTATTTTTAATGCTCTGATTTTAAATATTATTTCTGCCATTTTTATTTTTATTTTTGTGTGGATCTTCGAAAGAAAAATATTCTCACCAGCAGAAAATAACGCTTCCCGATTAGAAGAGCATGAACAGTTTAACCATAAAATTGTGGCATCGGCGCCTGTCGGAATTAGTATTCTGAGAATACGCGATGGTATGATCATTTTAAGTAACGAATTAGCACATAACTATTTTCGGTTACTTAGTCACAGTGATAAGCAAAATATTTTATCTATTATTGCTGAGAAAAGTAGCAATATGGTTGATGTGGTAACGAATAACCGCAATCACTTACAAATTAGTTTTGTTAATTCACGCTATCAAAATGAAGATGTGGCTATCTGTGTTTTAGTGGACATTAGTGCTCGTGTTAAAATGGAACGTTCGCTACAAAATATGGCAACAGCGGCAGAACAAGCTAACCAAGCAAAATCAATGTTCTTAGCTACGGTGAGTCATGAATTACGTACACCACTTTACGGCATTATTGGTAATTTAGAGTTATTACAATCCTTTGCGCAAAATGATGATACAAGTCGATTATTAAAAACGATGGATAACTCCTCATCATTACTGCTAAAAATTATTAGTGATATTCTCGATTTCTCAAAAATTGAATCTAAACAATTAAAAATTGAGATTAAACCGTTTAATTGTCGCCAAGTACTCTCTTTTGTTATTTCTAACTATTTACCTTTAATTGCGAAAAAAGATTTAGCTATCTACTGCTTTATCGAACCAGATGTACCTAAAATTGTAAATAGTGATCCTGTTCGTGTACAACAGGTTATTTCTAATTTATTGAATAATAGTATTAAATTCACTACGACAGGATGTATTACTTTACATCTTTATAAAGATGAGTATTACCTGTATTTTGATATTCATGATACAGGACGAGGGATCGGTGAGAAGGCATTACATGAGCTTTTTGAACCATTCTTCCAAGTTTCACAAAATACAGAAAGTGCATCTGAAGGGACAGGATTAGGTTTAGCTATTTGTGAAAAACTCATTAACTTAATGGATGGTGATATCAGTGTAGTTTCACAAGAAAATATTGGTAGTCGATTTACAGTTCGAATACCACTTTATGGTGCGTTAGAAGAGAGAGAACTTGCTACTGAAAAGGATATGTATAAAGAGAGCACTGTTCGTTGTTTTATTAATATCAAAAACCTTTATTTAGAAGGATTTATTGGGCGATATCTCAATTACTTTGGGTTGAACTGTGAATTATTAACAGAAGAAACAACACTGTCTTCAACGGATTTTATTATCACAGACTTTGATTATCCGAGAAAGCATCATTGCCAATTTATTAGGCTCAATGAACACTACCTCGAGCCATCCAAAAAGATAGCAGAGAACATATGGGTATGTAGTACTTATAAGTTAAATGAATTAACAAAAATAATACTACAATTACCGCAAAGCAAAATTGAAGCAAATTGTGTTGATATGGCTGAGCTGAATACAGATTGTGGTTTACAAGCGTTGACCATTTTGATTGTTGATGATCATCCAATAAATCGCTTATTACTGACCGATCAACTGAAAAAAATTGGTTTTAATACAGCAACTGCGGAAGATGGGTGTGATGCATTAGCCTATTTAGCGAAAAATCATATCGATATTATTCTGACTGATGTCAACATGCCGAATATGAATGGTTATCAGCTTGCAACTCACATACGAGAAATGGGGAGCGATATGCCAGTCATTGGCGTAACAGCGAATGCAATAGCAGAAGAAAAGCAACGTTGTATTGATGCCGGAATGAATGATTGTGTGTCTAAGCCTGTATCGCTTTCTATTTTAAGAGAAGTTCTGGTAGGACATATACAGAAAAAGTAGCTTATGTGTCATCATAAACTTAATAAATGGAGAAGAGATTAATCTCTTCTCCATTTATTAAGTTTAATTGTACGGATAAGGTAGACATAAAGAATGATACCGTAAATAACACATTCTATGGCTTTTAGGGCATTATCAGATAAAGGATGAGTTATAAGATATTACATCGGTTTAATGCTTACTGGGTGGGATACTGCGAAGAATAAAGACAAAAAAGCAGAGAAGCTCCCAAAATAGGTTGAGCTTCCTGATTTTATCGGTACTGCAAACGGTCGCTTGAAAAGATCAATCTGGGCCGTTAATTTCTTTATCAATAGTTACTGATGATAAGTAATTAAGTAATGCAATATCGTTATCAACACCCAGTTTCATCATTGCTGATTTTTTCTGGCTACTAATAGTTTTAATACTACGATTAAGTTTTTTTGCGATCTCAGTGACGAGAAAGCCTTCAGCAAATAATCTCAGTACTTCACTTTCTTTAGGTGACAAACGTTTATCGCCATAACCATTTGCATTGACTTTCTCAAGTAGCTTCGCGACACTTTCAGGCATAAATTTCTTGCCTTTTTGCAACGCTGCCAATGCTTTAGGTAGATCCGTTGGAGCACCTTGTTTAAGTACAATACCTTCAATTTCAAGATCAAGGACGGCACTTAAAATAGCTGGGTTGTTATTCATGGTAAGTACAATAATCGACAAATTCGGGTAATGTCTTTTGATGTACTTAATTAGTGTAATACCATCACCATACTTATCACCAGGCATAGATAAGTCAGTAATTAATGCATCTGCATTTAACTTAGGTAAGTTGTTGATAAGTGACGTTGAATCTTCAAATTCACCGACAACATTGACCCATTCAATTTGTTCTAAAGATTTACGAATACCGAATAAAACGATTGGGTGATCATCGGCAATAATAATATTAAGGTTATTCATGTTTAATTGTTACCTTGCTGCAGCAACTGTTGAATCCATTTATCCAGTTGAGTGATACGTTCTTTGATCTCTAATTCATTATGATTTTTTATGTCATGTTCTAAATATTCACAGCTTTCTCTGAGATATTCTAAATCTAACATGGCAAAAACCCCTTTTAGACGATGAGCTGTTTGGGCTAGAGAATGAAAGTCTTTATTTGTTGCCTCTAAGTGTAGTTTCTCAACATCAATAGGAACAGTACTGATAAATAGTTCCTTATAATCACTACCATTCAACTTCTTCCTATAATTATTAAGAATTACTTCGTAATTATCAAGGTTATTATTTTCATCCAAAATACTCTCTTCAGTTGTATCTAGAGAAAATGACTCATTTTCTTCAATTAAATAAGTAACAGCTTCTATTAAAGGATCACCGAAGTTATAGTTACACTTTATTAAATCTTTTGATATTTTTTCAAATCCAACAATAGAGCTCATTAATAATATTGTTGGGGACTCAGGGCTATCATCCGGAGTATCTTTAAGTATGATATCGTATTCGGGATAAAGATTCTCTCTATTTTTATCAAAGTATGTCGCGCCGTATTTATCAAGTTGTCGGCAGATGATTTTTTCTATTTCAGGGTTTTTTATGGCGAGTTTTGCGCTTATTCCTTCCAATAATACGTTAAAAGCTCGTTCTTCCGTATCTATATGCTGGTATGGGAGTGCAATTCGGAAATGAGAACCAATACTTTCTTGGCTCTTAATTGTTAACTCACCCTGAATTTTATTACACAACAAATGACATAAATAAAAAATAATCCCAGAATTGGAATAATATTTATCTCCCATTGCTTGCCCTAGGAATGGGTATTTTATATTAGCGATGTCTTGTGGTGTTAGCCCACTTCCACTATCAATAATATCAATAAGTATTTCTTCTTTATCTTTATTTTTAACTAAATTTAGATTAACAGTTATTTTTCCATAGTTAGTCGTACTAATGGCATAATTAATCAATGATAAAATAATCTTACTTAATGCGGGGCCATCATTAATTAAAAGTAAACCAGGTCTTATATTATTATGGAAATAAAGGGTTAAACCTTTTCTTATCATAAATGGTGATGCAGTTATCAAAATAGATTCAACTAATGTTGAAAGTTCAAATTCATCCTTGTGAATTTTCCATTCTTGGTTTTCTAACTTATTAATTAACGTAATATTTTCTATCCATTCGGAAATGTAATTTGTTTTTTCTAATAATAAGCTAAGCAATTGCTGATGGGTACTTTCGGGCAATAATTCTTTGAATTGATAAACCATCTCATTTATATCTTTGATAGGACGCATTAATTCTAATGACATATTAGATAAGATCTTACGTCGTGCGATGGTATTTTTTTCATATTCTTGCTGTGCAAGTTGTAATTTTTTATTGATAAGTGCTTCGTTGTCTTTATTCAGAAATATGAATAATGACGTATTATCAATATTGCTGTTATTGCTGGTTCTAATCTCATAAATCTCATTATTGATCGCTGTTTGGATTAAGCCGTTATGTTCAATCGCCATCTGTCGGATCTTTGATAAATCGATATGAGGTAATAGTTTTTCAGCATGGCTGTTGCTAATAATTTTATGGTTAGAAGAAAAATTGTATACCAATAACCCGATTGGAAGATTAGAAATGATGTCGTTAGTCATCTCTTCTTTGATGCGTAGATTACGAGTCATTGAGATGTACGGGAAAACATACTTGTTACGTATATAGATGTGTCCGAAAACAGAAACTGAAATAAAAGCAAGTAGGCTAATTAATAACCAGATGTTTTTATAAGCAATCTCTTTGATAATTAATTTCAACGGATATTCATAAGAAAGTGAATAGGGAATGCCCACAATAGGTTGAGAAAAAATCAAAGAAGAGCCGTCGGTTGAAATTTCAATGCTATTTTTATCGTAAACCGACTGTTGGCCTGTTGGCAGTAATCTTAAGTAGTGCGGCGATAGTTCTGAAGGTAAAAAATTATTGATAGGTAAATCAAAAGCGACCACGCTAGTAAGTTGCCCTGGCACATTAAACATAATGCGGTAGGTATAGTAATAGATATTTTCTGTAGACATCTTTCTAATAGGAGAAAGACTCTCTTTTTCATCTAAAGCGGTTGATTGCATCAACAGCTCAGAGCGTTTGTTCTCAGCGGTTAGCGTTAGGTAGCTTTCTTTGTAACGAATTTCTGGTTTAAGGACAGAGTGAGTCGTAATTAAGATAAGATCATTTCCTTTACCATTTAGATAATAAAGTGAACTGTAATCATTACGTACACCCCAGATAATTTCGAGTGAATTAGCAAAGCGTTGTGCTAGCTGGAACGTTTGTTCGTTAGGTTTACCAAATATAATGGCATCTACAGTTTGATCTCGACCTTCAAACCAAAAGACATCAGAGCGTAGTTTTATTGGAGTTAGTGGTAAAGATGGAAAGAGGGTCGTGTCTGATATTTTATTTGATAACTGAAAAAGCTGATTAGAGTGATAACGGTAATCTTCAACCTGCAAAGCAAATTTATGAGTCGTGTTGTTAATAGCATTCTTTTTACTATCTAGCCAAGTATCAAAATAGCTGTAAGCGTATAGGAAAAGTGATATGACCATGAAAAGAAGAAACAGGACATATAAGCGAGTTAGTGTATTTGGCTTGAGTTGGTTCAATGTACGCATTCAGTTTGCGAGCCTTTAAGAGACAATGTAGTTAAAAAAGAAAAGTTGAATAAACAATCACCATTATTCAGCCATTATATTAACAGGTTATCGCTTTAAAAGGGATATTCGGATGAACTTTGAGCAAACAAACAAAAAAAACAGATTTTTTCACAATAGAAGCTAGACAGCGGGGTCAGAGATAGGCATAATTCGGCGCTATGGAAGGATGGCCGAGTGGCTGAAGGCAGCGGTCTTGAAAACCGCCGATGGGAAACCATCCTAGAGTTCGAATCTCTATCCTTCCGCCAGAATTAGCCGGCTTAGCTCAGTTGGTAGAGCAACTGACTTGTAATCAGTAGGTCACCAGTTCGACTCCGGTAGCCGGCACCATATAAGAACCCGTTATCTTGTAAGAGATAACGGGTTTTTTCTTATCTCTATTTTATTTACTGTCATATTTTCACCATCATCTTTTTAAGTCTTTTGCCTTCTCTGTTGTTCCACATATCTCACAATACCCTCTTGTTTATTATTTCTAATTATCAAATTTTAACCAGCATATTAATGAGTTAGCATTTTTTAAGCAAAAAAAGACTGAGAATTGAGCAAACGGATAAAAAAGTCATTTTTTTTACAATCAGGACTAGACAGCAGGGTCAGAGATAGGCATAATTCGGCGCTATGGAAGGATGGCCGAGTGGCTGAAGGCAGCGGTCTTGAAAACCGCCGATGGGAAACCATCCTAGAGTTCGAATCTCTATCCTTCCGCCAGAATTAGCCGGCTTAGCTCAGTTGGTAGAGCAACTGACTTGTAATCAGTAGGTCACCAGTTCGACTCCGGTAGCCGGCACCATATAAGAACCCGTTATCTCGTAAGAGATAGCGGGTTTTTTCTTTGATTAAATCTTAATGCTAAAGCATGTATGTACTAAAAAAACACCACATTAATAAAAAGATAGTGGTGTTTTTAGAGATTATAATGATTACCAGCCCATAACCGACCAGTTAAATACTCGCCCCAAGATTTTCACTTCTTCTAATGTGGAACGTTCATCAGGATAATCAACCGTGTTATAACTACGAATGATAATAGTGTTATTGGGGAGCCGATGTAAAATTTTAACTCTTAAAAGATCACCTTGTTGAATTGCATAAATGCCACCATCAACAATTTTTGTATGTCCTGTGCTGATAGTCACTATAGAGCCATCAGGAATAACAGGAGACATACTGTCGCCATGTACTTTAAAAGCAACGGCATCACTAGGTTGTACACCGTAGCGATTAAATGTAGAACGAGAAAATCTCAACAATTCCACCTTTTGATTATCAGTGGTACAACTTCCGAAACCGGCAGCTAATTCAATAGTAGTATAGAAGGGGATTTCAACTTCATCTCGTTCTATTGGTGTATTATTATCCCAATCATCAACTGGAGTCATTTCATTTACTGAAACGCCATCATTTCTTTTGGCTCCTCGCCCATACTCTAACCATTCCGGTCGAATATCTAACCACTGACTTAATGCTAAAATGTTAGTTGGATCAGGAATCGATTCACTGTTTAACCATTTCCAGACTGCGGGTGCACTGACTTTTATGCCTTGTTGAGCTAACGCGTCTGCAATTCTTTTACCCAGACCACGACCAGCAATCCCTGAATCTAAACAAGCTTCTTGAAGCCGTTTTGTGAACTCCGTTTTATTATCATTTTTAACCATTGGTTAATTTCCTTTGCCGCTTGACGCCACGTTGGTTAAAATATAACATTAACCACTAGTTAATAAAAGTGCGAAAAGTACAAAATAGTAACTAAATAAACCAATACAAGAGTGGTAAGTAAAAATCACGTTGAGATAACGCCGTAAAATGCGGGTGATTTAGATGCATAAATGCCATGCCTTGTCGTGGTAAATGGATGACCAAGTTAGTAATGATAGGAAATCAAAAGGAGCATTAAATGAGACTAGCAGACTTGCCTAAATACTTTTCACCAAAAAGCATTGTATTCAGTGATGTAGGAACTGTTAAAGCAGTAGATTCGCTTTCTGTGACTGATGTGATGACATCAATTAGCTTAGTTACGCGAAAAGGGCGTATGGGCATAGAGTTGTTTTTAGCTAAACATAATATTAGTCACCCAGATGAAGCGATAGAAAGTCTTTATCAATATGCGTTAACTCAGGCATACCAATATAAAGCCATTGATAAACTAATTGAAAATGATAAAGCCAAGGTTTTACATATTATTGCCAATTATGCCTTTCAAGATTATGCAAGAAGTGCAGCAAGCAAAAAGGTTTGCCCTGATTGCAGCAATGGATTTATTGAAGTTGACGTTTTTACTACCAAAAGCTATACATCAAAACCAGTTAAAGGCTTTGAGCGAAATCTTAAAAATGAACTTAAAGCCAAACCTACAGGTAACACTTCTTACCGAGAAGTGAGAGAGACAACTCGAATTGTTTGCCCTACTTGTAAAGGGAAAGCTGAAATTCGCTTGGCCTGCCGTTGTCATGGGCGTGGGCAAGTTTTAGATAAAAAAGAGAGTGAAAAGCAGGGAATATCAGTTTTTAAACCTTGTAGTAAATGCGCAGGGCGCGGATATCCTCGCTTAAAATTCAGTGAAGTATTAGCGCAAGTACAAACGGTGGTGAGTGTTTCTAAAACAGTTGCATACAGTAACTATAAGGCATTATTTGAACATTTAGTGGAAGAATGCTTTAAAGAAGAGTCTTTATCAGAAAAAATTCTTCAAGAAGTGACCATTAGGTAATAATTTTCTATACTTATTCATTTTTATAGAATTTAATTATTGACTTTTGGAAAAAATAAACATACTATATCCCCACAGTGAGAGATTTGTATCTAAAGACCTCACAACAGAATATAAAAAGCCTCACTTAATGAATTGACCCCAGTTTATTAAAGTGAGGCTTTTTTGTATCTGCATTTTCTTAACGAATATACTGTAACAATATTTGTTAACGCTTATTGTCAATTGAAGACCACAATGTGGTCTTTTTTTATATCCGCCATTTATCTAATTAGATAAATAAAACATAAACATACTCATGTTAAAACCGCGTTTAAATTTAAGTACGGCAGATGAGTATCTTATTTATTACATTTCCTCCTATTGGAGGTAAGCCATGAGAAACAATGAAAGAAAATCCAGATTTATGGGAACAGATATTTATTGCTATTTCTTCAATGAAAGAACAAGGAATATCAGCCTCTCTAGCTGGAGGAATGGCTATTCTTCGAGGTTTATATAACGGCGGAGGATGGAAACAAACCTCTATTGATGGGCTGATGTGTGCAATGTTTGCTTGGTTCATTAAAGATATTCTAATTTTATTTAATATTAATCATGAGTTTGCTTATTTAGCCAGTGTATTTATTGGTTATATCGGAGTAGATTCCATGAGTAAACTTCTAAAAGGAAGAGCAGGAGTTAAAAATGGCTAAAATAGCGCGAGGTGAGCGTAATAATAACCCTGGTAATATCCGGCATGGTTCGAAATGGCAAGGGTTATCTGCTGAACAAACAGATAAAGACTTTTGCCAATTTATTTCACCTGAGTATGGAATACGAGCCATCTACAAATTATTACAAACGTACCAAAAAAAATATGGTTTAAATACGATTAAAACCATTATCAATCGTTATGCTCCGCCTAACGAAAATAATACAATAGGCTATATTAATCGTATTTCAAAAGAAATAGGTATCGAAATTGACATACCTATTAATACACAATTAAAAAATATCATTATTCCTTTAGCAATAGCGATTGTTAATATTGAACTTGGCTACCAACCCTATTCTGAAAAAGTCTTTGAAGATGCTTGGTTATTATTATGATTTCTTCATCTAGAATAATGGTAATAGTTATTTTATGCCTAGGCACAGGATTGGTTTGGTTGATTGATAAAAATAAATCTTTGAAAAATGAATACGATGATATTTATCAATCTCTTATTCAACAAATTGCAGAGAATAAAGAATATCAATTAAGAATTAATCGACTTAATCAACTGGATAGTCGCCATTTACAGGAACTTACTCATGCAAAAAAAGAAATTGCTCAGCTGCGTGATCTTAGTGAACACAATCCTAAGCGGGTGTACGTCAATGCCGAATGTCCAAAAGTCTCTGCCACTTCCACCACCGGCTTGGATGATGCAAACGCCGCCAGACCTACTGACTCCGCTATCCGAAATTATTGGTTACTCAGAGAACGAGTTGCGCAGTCAGAGCAGATCATTTTAGGTTTACAGGATTATATTCGCCAAGAGTGTATTAATAATGGGTGATCTTATTGTATGTACAGGTGTTTTTTTATAGACATAGTTATGACGAAGTGTCAGCTATATGTCATGATTATGAGTGCTTACATTATATCAACAGACTTAGTAATATAACGCTATCCAACGTCACTATTAAAAATACCATGAAAATCACCCTTGCCACACACCATCACCTTTCTGTGCTTATTGAGTTAGACTCTTATGCTCAACAAAATTCTTCGCGTATTGAAGAAATTAAAGCTTGGCTATCTAGCCAAGCTATTTATCTTATTGAAGTTAACGCAGAGGTAGTGGGTTATGGGGTGATCCATTCTCACTTTTTTGGTTATCCTTTTATTGAACTTGTGATGATAGCTCACGATCAGCGCGGAAAAGGCTATGGCAAAGCATTGATCTTATTTTTTCAAGAACAACTAACAACAGAAAAATTGTTTACGTCAACGAATCAATCCAATACTAAAATGAAGAATTTACTGCTTCAGCTAGGATTTATTAAAAGTGGTTGTATTGAAAATCTTGATGAAGACGATCCTGAAGTTATTTTTTGTTTTATACAATAAAAGCCATCTTAAGTAGATGGCTTATTATTAAAATATAAAAACTATGCTTGTGTTTTGCATTCGCATTGTTCTGTAATCTCAACCGGAATGTAATAATTAACGTCTTTTAGCAGAGCGCTTGGTTGAGCTATAAGGTGTTCAATTACATACTTATCTTTAAAAATATATTCCTCAATATCAGCTAATCCTTTCTTTCTTGGTACATTTAATTTTTTAAGTAAAATACCATAAATATTATAAATAATGTCTTTATAATCGAGTTTTAATAATTCTTCAGGAATACTAAATTTTAAATATTTTACATTCTCAATTTTAGCTTGATTAGTAAAATTTGGATTATAAAAATCAGATTTATTTTCTATCATCGTGGCATATTTTACCGTTAATTCATTATTGTTTTTTGATAAAATATTATGTGTAGCAAAAACACGATCATATTTGTAATTTGCTGTTTTAAAAAAAATTTTCCAATAGAATTCACGTGGTTTTTCAGTAATGAAATTCCAGTCAATAACATTAGCTTTATAAATATGGTCTATTCCTATTAGTGAAAGGGAATTAATTGTAACGATTTCAATATCTAAGTTAAAACCCTTAAATTTTCTTAATGGCAAGGTAAAGCCGTGTGCTAACCAATTTTCTTTTCTACGATAATTATAAGGCGTCATATTGAACAGCTTTTTAAACGCTCTTGAGAATGTTTGTTGAGAATCAAACCGATATTTTAATGCAATATCAAGAAGGGGGGTTCTTTGTAAGCGTAATTCAACCGCCGCGCAAGAAAGACGTCTAGCTCGAATATAAGAGGCTAATGTAAGCCCTGTTTGTTCTTTAAACATGCGTTGAAGATGCCATTTAGAATATCCTGATTTTTGTGAAACATTTTCAAGTTTTAGATCTTTCTCTAAATTTTCTTCAATCCAATAGATAATATCTGTAATGACATTTTCGCTAAACATATTTTAACTCTAATTAAAAAATTATAATTGGTGATATAAAACAATACGGGTATTTGATAAATTTACATAAGATACTGTAATGAATTCATTGGTGATTGTAAATTTATAAAAATATTTATCATTATCTAGGTTTAAAATAAGACGTCATCGTTAATAAAATAAATGATTAATTTTAACTTATTGATATTTAAGGAAAAGTGTTTTTATTTAGAAAGGATGAACGAGTAATTAGATAGTCTTTTTGAGTAAAAATCTAAGCTAAAAATGTTATTTTTATAAAACTATTAATCTATTTATTTAAAAATAGAATAATAAATAGTTAAAAGACTAATTGAATAGAATATAACTACTGTTATTAAGCTTAATTTAAAAAAATCAACTAAAAATAGAGAAAATAAGAGCCATCGGAAAACTAAGAGGCCAAGTTAAAGCGATTAATAATGCACTTAAAAGGCGCATAGCAACGCTGGGATCTTTAGTTAAAAAGAAAGTAATAATAAACGAGAACACAGCGCCAATAAGGTAGCTTATTCCAATAACAGAGATAGCAGACATAACGAATCATTCAGTAAATAGACTGTGGTAATTGTACTCCAAAATTGTTAAAGAAACAGGGGAATAGGGCAAACTTTTCGATAAATGTCATTACTAATGTGCAAATTTTAAACATTCATCTCACTTTTGATCGCTAGTTTCTTTTGGGGGTGAACACACAAGATAATAACAAGGTTACATCCGAAAAATCAAAATAATGAAATATAGTGGATTGATTTAATTCGTTATTTATAACAATCTTTATTGTCTTTAGATGATGTTTACTAAAAAATAAAACAAGACGGAATAGATCTTTTTTAGCGACTTCACTATAAAAATTGAAATTTGCAAATGATGATTTTTAAGGCACGGTAGTGATGCAGAGGTAAACTATATGTTTGTAAAATACGCAGGTTAATTATATTGCATCATAATATCAACAGAATGTAACAAATGGAATGAATGCCATTTTATACATACTTGTAGATAAATTAGCTTATGGATGGCGCGACTTAATGGATTTAAGCGTTAGCTAGGAAGCATTTTAAATCCCCTTTTCAATCTTTAAAGGGGATTTATTTTTATGTCTGTTTTGGATAGGGATTAATAGCCGTCACTACATTAAAATGGTAACTTACCAAAGAAGTAACCCGTCAATGACGTTTATTTTGATGAAAATAAACGCTGTTTTGATTAATAAACAATTAGCGTGGTGGTTTTTATGATCCCTTATCAATCAACTTTGACGTTTTGGTTTGAAGAGTGCACACCAGAGCAATGGTTTAAAAAAGATCTGCTGTTTGATAAAGAAATTAACCGTAGGTTTGGTGAATTATGTTTAAGCGCAAGTCGTGGTGAACTTGCGTCATGGCGTGAAACTATAGAAGGGCGTTTAGCTGAAATAATTATCCTTGACCAATTTTCACGTAATATTTGGCGTGATACGCCAAAAGCCTTTGCACAAGATAATATGGCTTTAATTTTAGCGCAAGAAGCTGTTCGTTTACCTGAATATCTAACGCTAACCCCCGTTAAGCGTAAATTTATGATAATGCCATTTATGCATTCAGAATCACCTAAAATACACCAAGATGCCGTCGTATTATTTTCTCAACTTAATGACGAAAATACGTATCAATATGAACTACGACATAAAGAGATTATCGATAAATATGGCCGTTATCCTCACCGTAATCAAATCTTAGGCCGTACATCGACACCTGAAGAATTAGAATTTTTACAGCAACCTGGCTCTTCATTCTAAAAAAAATGCATACCTAGAAAAGGTATGCATTTTTGTTTCTTTTTTATGGTTGATTAATCAGCCATAAAATCGAGGTCACATTGTAATATGCCATAAGTTATAGAAAGCGATACGGCCTGATAATTCAGCAATAATTACCGCAACAGCACAAGTGACTAGTGTCATTTTTGATGCCTGTGCTTTTAGGGCAGTAAATCCTACGATAACAATACCCAATGCTAATACCGCTAATTGGAATCCCCAGAAAAGAGATTGGTCAGCACTCAGTTGAGGGCCTGTAAAGCCTAGGAAGCTCACATAACCTGAGCGTGTAGCAAAAGTGATAATAGCACCGATAATAAAGGACAATGCGCCTAAACGTCTTGCGCCTGTTGCCATTGCCAGTACACCGCCACCCACTAAGAGGGTCATCCAAAATTGCAAGGTGGTGTAATCTGTATTCCAGTTAGCAATAGTTGGAATGTGGTAAACCTGAGGGATTGACCAAACAAAAGCTAAACCAAAAACAACGGTAAGCAGATTACAAATTTCACGTAATCCTTTCCATTTTTTCATTATAGTGAGTGCGACAGTTGCAAAAGCAAATCCCGTAAACACACCACTTAGAAAGGCTTCGTTACTCATTGGAGAACGGCCAACACCTAAGAGCATATTGAAAAAACGCAGTGGTTGACCAACGTGTAACCCACCAATACCTAAGCCAATTAATGTTAAGACTAAGGCTAAAATATTGGCATTACGTAGTTGGTTATCATCAATCTGACCTAATTTTTTACTGATATAAGCAATAAGAAACAGGCCTGCTGCTGAAGAACCTAAAACAGTAAAAAAGACTAGAGGAAGTTCATGCATGGTTTATACCTCCGCCGCATTTTGAACTGAGCCGGTTTTATCACCAGAAGGTTTTGCTTCTTTGTGTGCTTTGATAACGATATTTGGATTAGTCAGGCTTGGATCTGGCATTGGTGCAATACCGCACTCTGTGCCATGTTTCGCTCTGATCACTTCAATATCATCAAAATCAAGTGCGCGTTGAGGACAAGACTCAACACAAACCGGTTTCATGCCTTGTGCTACACGTTCATAGCAACCATCACACTTAGACATGAGTTTTTTCTTCTCATCGAATTGTGGCGCACCATAAGGGCAACGCAATTCGCAATAACGGCAACCAACACAAATATCTTGGTTAACAACCACTAAACCATCTTCTTCACGTTTATGCATAGCGCCAGTTGGGCAACCTGCAACGCAAGTAGGGTTTGAACAATGGTTACAAGAAATGGATAAATAATAACTATAGATATTTTGTGTCCAGATCCCGTCTTGTTTTGCCCAGCTACCACCGCCATATTCATAAACACGGCGGAATTTAGGGCCTAAATCTAAATCTTTTTCATCCTTGCAACTGACTTGACATGTTTTACAGCCAGTGCATTTAGTGGAGTCAAAATAAAAACCATATTGCTTCATGAGTTAACTCCTTATGCACGTTTCACTTCAACAAGGTTTGTATGTTGCGGATTTCCTTTAGCAAACGGCGATGGGTGCCAGCTTGTTAATGTATTAATACATCCACCAGTATCTACACCTGTTGTATCAAGTGAACGCCATGCACCTTGCGGTACTGCAATCACACCAGGTAATACACGATCAGTAACTTTGACAAGAATATTTAAGCGACCACGTCCGTTATAAATTTCAGCGATATCGCCTGATTTTAATCCGCGTTCTTGCGCATCAATTGGGTTTAACCAGAATTGATGTGGGATAGCTTCACGTAACATGGCAACGTTATAATAGCTCGAATGGACGTGACCTTTATCGTGGAAACCCGTCATTTGCAGAGGGAATTTCTCTTTAAGCTTAACGTTCTCAACACCTTCTTCATTCTTACAATATTCTGGAATAGCAGGAATACGGTCGCCTTCAGGTAAAACCCAGCCTTCAGTATCTTGCATTAATTTTTCAGAATAAATTTCAATCTTACCTGACGCTGTTTTTAATGGATTAGCGATAGGATCTTGACGGAATGCTTCAAGTGCGACGTATTGATTACGATTAGGTAATTTACGATCGATAATTCCCATATCATTGGTTTCTGCAAAAGTAGGCAATGCAGGGTTTTTCTCACGCATTTGGTTATAGCAATACTCAATCCACTCTTCGTAAGTCCGGCCTTCTGTAAATTGCGCTTTAGTACCCATTTTTTCTGCAATATCGGTTAAGACATCATAGCAAGGGCGGTTTTCCCAAAGCGGTTTAATCGCATTTTGTAAGCGGACAACATAGTGGTAAGCACCACTTGCGTAAGAGTTATTGATAAGATCGTTTGTTTCGACTGTTGTCACATCTGGTAGTAGAATATCTGCGTATTTTGCAGAAGGTGTCATGTGGTTATCCCACACTAAAATAAACTCACATTTTGATTCATCTTGCAGTAAATCATGGGTTTTATTTAGATCAGCATGTTGGTTACCAATCACGTTACTGGAATAACACCACATAAATTTAATGCCAGTATCGAGTTTATCTTTATTTCTAACACCTGCATTTTTACTCGTTAATTCCTCGCCACGTGCAATCGCTTCAGACCACATAAATGTTGGGATCAGCGTTTTTACTGGGTTAGGAAGTGCAAAGCTTGCTACAGGATAAGCAACGTTACCGCCCCAACAGCCAGTATTTGTACCTGGACGGCCAATATGACCAGACATTAATGGTAACATCATAATAGAACGGCAGGCTTGTTCGCCATTGGTAGTACGTTGAATACCCCAACCTTGAGAGATCCATGCGGCTTTTGCATTACCAATTTCACGTGCTAATTGAATAATACGCGCAACAGAAATGCCGGTTAGTTTGCTTGCCCATTCAGGGGTTTTAGCAATACCATCAGGACCATTACCTAAAATATAATCTTTATAAGAGCCATTTTCAGGTGCTGATGCTGGAAGTGTTTGTTTATCCCAACCGACGCAATATTCACGTAAGAAATCTTCATCGGTGATACCTTCTTGGATCATCACATAACCTAATGCTGCAACTAATGCGGCATCGGTACCTGGATAAATCGGTATCCACTCTGCACCCAGTGTTGTCACACTGTCAGTACGACGAGGGTCGATAATGATAACTTTACTTTTGCTCTTATCTAACGCATTCAGCGTTTCATAGAACTGACCACCACCTGACATACGTGTTTCTGCAAGGTTATGACCAAACATTACAACGAGATCTGAATTCTCAATTTCTGTTAACAGAGATTCCAACATATCGCCATAAACATAAGGAACGATACCTGTTAATTGAGAGTAAGAATAAGTACCGTAGTCACTTAAAAAGCCACCTACAGTGCTTAATAAACGTTTACATGCGGTTCTACCGTGTAAGTTTGCGCCAGTAGAGCCTGTACCGTATTGATAATAAATTGCTTCATTACCATACTTTTCAATGGTGTATTTTAATTTTTCGGCGATGATTGATGTCGCTTCATCCCAAGAAATGCGTTCAAATTTACCTTCACCACGTTTACCAACACGCTTCATTGGATATTTTAAACGGTCTGGATTGTAGGTTTTCCAACGAACAGAACGACCACGCAGACAAGGACGAATTTGGTGAAGACCGAATGTTGAATCGTCATACATAGTTTCATTAGAAATACGACGAATAACGCCATCTTTCACATGAACTTTTAATGGACAACGGCTACCACAGTTCACTAAGCATGCACTGTATTTGATAGTTTCTGAAGTCTCATCAGGACGAATACCCTGGGGGGTTTGAGCATTAGCAGCGAATGGTAATGAAACCGTTCCTGCAACAGCGGCAGCACCAGAAATAACTGCTGCTGACTGAATGAATCCACGCCGACTCATTTCAGTAATAGAAGTATTATTTTTAATTTTTGACATTGACATTACCCTAACATTTTTCACAACAAGTAAAGTTGTATATATATGTTAAGTTATAACCCTTCTACCTATAATGATTTATATCAATATAAAAAATGTTAATAACGTTATCTAAAAAAATAATTATTAAACAAATGGTTACATTTTTTGATAAATACCACTTTAGTGGTAAATAAAATATCAAATAAATAGGATTTAACAATCAATCGATATATAAAAAATAATATATCGATTTTTAGTACATTATAATAAAACAAGATTGTTAACATGATAACAAAATAAAAAATTAAAAATATTTGTTAATACAAAAAATCAAAAAGGAGAGTTTATCTCCTTTCTGATTTTCGATAAAAAATGATTTATTGCTGATTATTCTCTACAGGAAATCTCAGTGCTCTTACATCATTTCCCGTTGGGGATTGGTGCACCCTTAAACCGAATTGGGGCAAAATAGCAAAAATATGATCAAAAATATCAGATTGAATCGCCTCGTATTGTACCCAAATAGTAGTGTTGGTAAACGCATAAATTTCAATAGGAAGCCCATCAGAGGTTGGTGCTAATTGTCTTACCATAATTGTCATTTGCTTATGAACATTAGGGTGATTTTTTAAATAAGCTTCAACATATGCGCGGAAGGTTCCGATATTGGTCATGCCCCGTTGATTTAATGGTGTTTGACATTCATTGCCTAAAGTTGCATTGAATTGATTAATTTCACTTTCCTTATTTTTGATATAAGGAGCTAATAAATGGGCCTTTTCTAGATCATCAAGTTGTTTTTTATCTAAAAAATGGATGCTATTAATATCAAGAGCAAGGCTTCGTTTAATACGACGTCCTCCTGATTTTGTCATTGCTTGCCAGTTTTTAAAGGAATCTGAAATTAGAGAATAAGTTGGAATGGTCGTAACCGTATTATCCCAATTACGCACTTTCACGGTTGTTAAACTGATATCAATGACGGCACCATCAGCACCATATTTAGGCATTTCTAGCCAGTCACCAAGGCTTATCATGTTGTTTGCAGATAATTGAATGCCGGCGACTAATCCCATAATAGGATCTTTAAACACCAACATTAATACAGCCGTCATGGCGCCTAAACCACTGAGTAAAATAAGAGGCGATTTGCCAATAAGTAGGGAAATAATCATTATCCCAATCAGTACAGAGGCGGCGAGTTTTAAGCTTTGAAAAATACCTTTTAATGGTAATCGGCCAAAGGAGGATGAATTTCTCATGATCTGCATACAGAGATCCATAATAGAGAAAAGCATCAATAAGCCGAAAATTAAACACCAAGCTTGTGCGCTGGTGGTGAGGATTTCTTGTGTTTTACCTGAACCCATCCAAACAAGTGCTTGGATATTAACAACGACACCTTGGATTAAAAAAGCAAAACGACTAAATAGTTTGTTTATTTCTAATGAAACTTGCCACTTTTGGTCATATTGATTGATGGCACTCGAAATTCGAGGTAGGACTAATTTGTGTAAAATAAAATGAAGAACAAGGGCAACAAGAAAAATAATGGCTAAAACGAGTAATAAAGAAGCGACTTGAGCGTATTCTTCATTGAATTGACGTATCCATGTAAGCAGTTGCTGCTGCATAAAATATCCTCATAGTTAATATGTATTGTGTATTAAGAGTACAGAAAAGAGATCTTAGTTCAAGGAGGTGAATTTTTTGTTACGAAAGGTGCGCGAGTAAATAAGGTGAGGAAAAAGAAAATAGATAGAATAAAAGCCAGAAATAGTCTTTTTTGCGATGAGGGGGCTATTTCTGGCTTTGAGCTGTTTGTTATTTTAAATCAAATAATTACAGTAATCGAGTTGATGATAATTGTACAACAACTTGGTGCAAGTGAGTAATAAAAGAAGTCATTGATTTCATATTAAGTATCCTATTAATAAAATGTGATTTACGTCACAAATATTTTCTAAGATTGATTTTAATCACATTCTCATAACAGTCAATAGCTTTATGCAAAAATATTTTAAATTTTAAATTATTTTTTATGCAAAAGGCATTTTTTGCTTATTTAATCAGTGGTGTCTTATTGGTAAGTTTTTTATCTTATTGTTTATTAAGTTTTTTATTTCTTTTTGTTAACAATGCTCAGTTGACTTTTTTCTATTGTGATTTTCACTTGTTTTTTTTGCTTTAAGCTAAAAATGGAATCGAAAAAAGAAAGGAAATCACTCAATGAATATCGAAACAAAAGAAGAACGTTTACAAAAAATCTTACAAGGTGAGAAAGGTGCAATAGCACTGACACCTCCTGTATATGGTGCTCATGCTCAAGCCGTTATTGATTCTGATGTGGAAATTAAATTCAATCAGATAAAATCATCTCCTGATGATCCTGATAACGAAGTCAAAATGAATCGAGTTATCAAATATGAAGTGGTTGTCACGGGAATTAATCTACGTTTGGCTGAATGGCGTACAAGCCCAAAAGGCATTTTAATTTTGCCAAATAACAAAGATGTCTACATTACGATAGTAGATGACAGCAAAACAGAGATCTCGTTGACGGGCAATCGAAGTGGTGTGGCGTCATTACAATTAATTTTAAAAGATGAAGATGATGAAAATATTGTTTATTACGCAACGCCGATACAAATTCGTGTTACCCCACCTAAACCCAATCCTAATACCGACTGTTCATCGACTCATTGTGAAAAATTTGATGACTTGTTGACAATACGTTCAGAATCTATGCAATGGCCAAGTCAGTGGGAAAGTATATCTAAAAGTTTTGTAGTACATCTTCAAGATAAAGAAGGTGAGGATGTTCAAAATAAAGAGATCAAATTAGCTTACGATGTAGATAATAGTACATTAACTGTTGAGCCTGAAATTTATAATTCCGATGGCGAGAAAATCAATATTGGCAAAACTAACAAATACGGTATTGCAAACTTTAAAGTCAAATTTAAAAATAGTGAACCTAAACAAGTCGCTATATTCTATGCTGAAACTGAAAATAGCGAAGAACCAACGAAGCCAATTAAATCAAGAGATTATTATGTTGAAATGACAACGGAGAAATTACCTTCTCCTAAAGTGCCTGCAACATTAAATGGTATTCTCAGCTACCATAGTGAAAATTATTGCGTTAACGCAAATCTAATTTTAGGTCGTGACATTAGTGAAAGCACTCAAGTTGGATTTTATTTTAATGATCAACTTAAGATGTTGCCATGTACTGATAAATCAGCAGTTTCTGTGAGATTAGAAAATCAGTTATTAACAAATGGCATTCATTATATTTCTTTCTTTACGGTTGATATCTTCGATAATATCTGTTTTTCTCGACGTGAGCGTATTATTGTTGATAACTCTTTAACGGGGGAATGTAGTAAGCAAATTAAAAATATTGCGCCAAAACCTTGCATTAGTGTCACTATTCCACAGATTTGTGATCGCTACTTTAATTCCGTCAATATTAGGCTTGTTCCTTCCTTATGTTTACAAATTAAAAACCGTGTAGCGAAAATGAATATCCAAAAAATGGTTATCATCTTTAATGGTTATTCTAAGGTAAATAGTAGTGAAAGAACGTTGGTATATCGCTCAACATTAGAAATCTACGCCGATGATCCTCGTTTAGGGAATTTCTTGCACGATACAACTCCTAATAATGAGCCTATTAATATGGTTGAAATCGTTGAGCCTGCATTAGAGAGTATTTTGGCTGATGCATTGCCTAATATTGAAGTAGGGCAACTCGGTATTCAGGTAATGGTCTTTGAAAAAACAGGAAATTGTTACCTCTGTGGAGAAAATATGTATACGGTATCTCTGCGTTTACCTTGTGCTTAATACAACTCCATTCTAGTTTCTACTCAAGAGCCACATCATGTGGCTCTTTACTTAGCAAAAACTAATAGGAATATTATTATTTTATCGGCTATTAACGAGTCATTCTTTTTATTGCACTAGTTATCGATAAAATGGTGAGTGAGCTTAAAATAAGCTGTATACCAATCAATGCCATTACTAGAGCTACGGATGTTTCAGGCCCAAACGCAAGTAGAAAATAGGCGATAACGAGATCTAAAAAACCTACCAAGATATTAAACCAACCATAAAAATTATCTTTGATTTGTTTGAAGCCGATATTTAGGCGCAATATCCCTGCAAAAATAAAGAGAAAACCGATAAAAAAAGCTAGGCTAAGCATACCGTTTAGCGGATCGGTAATAAAAATATAGCCAAGTAAAAGATAAATAAAACCCGCTAATAAAGTGATGAGCATTGACCAGCCTGAAGAGACTTGAGAATTGAAGCCACCAATAATACTGGATATTGCACAGGCAAAGAAAACGATGCCGAGTAATACACTGATAACAACACCTGAAGAGAGAGGGTTAATAATACAGATAAAACCTGCAATAAAGCCCAATGTAGCGATAATATTCATTAAGGTACATTGTCTTTTAACCAGTTTCTCTGTTAGCTGAGATAAATTATTTTTATTAATATCTAACATAGCAACCTCTTTATGCTTATATTTTGGACATAAGTTAAATTATAGCAATTTTTGCTTATATAACATGACTTCTTTAAATAAAACTATAATTAAAAAGAGGTAGAGAAGGTGATAAATCACCTTTGAAATATAAAATTGAAGGAGTAAGGTAGTGGCTAAGGTAAAATGTTAATAAAAGTTATAGCGGAGGTAAAATGTCTGATGTTGTGTATTTAAATAATCAGTTTGTACCTAAAGAGCAGGCTAAAATATCTGTTTTTGACCGTGGTTTTTTATTTGCAGATGCGGTTTATGAAGTTACCGCAGTTATTGATAGTCAACTCATTGACTTTGACGAGCATTTCCAACGTTTACAGCGTTCGTGCAAAGAATTAGGATTATCCCTTCCTATCACGAAATTGCAATTAATCGATATTCATCAGAAGCTTATTGAAAGCAATCATCTTCATGAAGGGCTTATTTATTTACAAATAACCCGAGGTACTGATTCATCTCGCTTTTTTGATTTTCCGTCTTCATCTATTTCTCCCACAATTGTTGCTTTCGTTCAACACTCCACCGTAATTAATCACCCCAATGCCAAAAAAGGTATTTCAGTAGTTAGTGTTGACGATATTCGCTGGCAGCGTTGTGATATTAAAACCGTTGCATTATTAGCCGCGTGTTTAGCGAAACATTATGCACATCAACAAGGTGCTGATGATGCTATTTTAATAAAAAATGGCTATATAACGGAAGGTAGTTCAAGTAATTTTTTTATTATAAATCATGATAATGAAATTATTACACGACCTCTGAGTCAGGATATTTTACCGGGGATTACGCGCCAAGCAATTATTCAATTAGCGCAAGAAGAAGAGCTTAAAGTCATTGAGCGTTTATTTACGCTTGATGAAGCTAAAAAAGCAAAAGAAGCTTTTATTAGCTCGGCTACCACGTTAATTTGGCCTGTAATTTCAATAGATAATGAAGAGATAAATCAGGGGGAAGTTGGACATTTGTCTCAACGTCTACGAGAGATCTACCTTGATAAAGCACTTAAAAAATAATTGAATAGACAAATATACTTAATAAAATTTATCGCACTGTTTTTAGATTTTTATTGCAATATAACAGTGCGGTAAATTTATTATTCATTGTATTAATTATGATGTTCAATAATCATTACAGCGGTTGTATCTGGTTCTAAAGCCCGGAATATATGAGTAACATCACCGGGATAGCAAATATAATCACCGGGTTGCAATTCTTGTTGATTATCTATCGTTCCCACCATTGCACTACCACTAATAATAATAATGTGTTCAGTCACATTTTTACTGTGAGGATCTGACACCCTATCTTTTCCCGGTTGAGCAATTACGGTGTATATATCGCGCTTTGCCCCCATAGGGCAGGATGAAAGTAAAAAAGCATGGTAATACGCTTTTTCTGCACTAATTTTAAAACCATCACCTTTGCGAATAACTTTGACTTCAGGTTGTGGTGCTGAAATAAGTTGAGAAAACGGAATGTTTAATGCAACACAAATCGCCCAAAGTGTTTCAATACTCGGGTTTCCTTGGCCTGCTTCTAATTGAGATAATGTGGATTTTGCAACACCTGCTCGTCTTGCAATTTCAGCAAGCGAAAGGCCTGCTTTTTTTCTTTCTCGGGCAAGGGCCTGAGAAATAATTTCAATAGGCGCACAAGGCGATGACATCATAGCTTCCTTTAAAATCATCTTGCAAAAAAATAGATCGTTCAACATAATGAACGATATGTTCAATAAAAAATACGACATTTTATGAAAATTAACAGTCGGCTTGATAATAACGTACTTAGAGACATTCTGCTTGTTTCATTAGCAGATGGTATTGTTGGTATCTCTTATGGCGCTTTAGCTCATACACAAGGGTTTGATTTTTGGGTGCCATTAGTGTTATCCATTTTCGTTTTGGCGGGTGCTTCTGAGTTTCTTTTTATTGGTGTAGTGGCAATGGGAGGAAGTGCAATTTATGCAGCGCTTGCTGGATTAATGGTTAATGCACGACATATTCCCTTCAGTATGGCTGTAAAAGATTTACCCGGAAAAGGACTTAAATCATTATTAGGCTTTCATATATTAAATGATGAAAGTGTTGTATTTGGCTTATCTCAACGCACAGCTGAACAGAATAAACTTGCATTTTGGGCATGTGGGTTGAGCATTTTACTTGTTTGGCCTTTAGGAACCATGATAGGCGTTTATTTAGGATCATTTATTGTTGATATTAAGATGTTAGGGTTAGATGCGATGTTCCCCGCTATTATCTTGGCATTAAGTTTGCCTGCATTAAAAAATAAACTAACACGTAATGCTGCGATTATTGGTAGTGCCATTGCTCTTATAACAACGTTATTTTTACCTGTAGGGATACCTGTTTTATTGTCATTAGTTGGCGTGTTATTTGTGTTAAGGAGAATATAATGTCCACAGTATCTATTATTACAGGAATTGTTATTCTTGCTGTTGGCACATATGCTATGCGTCTTTCCGGAATATTACTTAATAATAGGTCCGGTGTTTCGCCTCGTGTAAAAGAGATACTTTCATTATCAGCAATTGTTATTTTATTTTCAGTGGCAACGACCTCAACATTTTTTGATGGCGATCAGCTTGCTGATATATCAAAAATTATTGGAGTTGGGGTAGCTGGAGTTTTAACTTGGAAAAAAAAGCCATTTATTATGATTGTGCTTAGTGCAGCAATAGTGACTGCTGGGTTACGTTGGCTAATAAAGCTTTGGGAATAAACCAACAATTAACGTTACGATGATAAAAGAGAAAGGAGGCGTTAATGCCTCCTTTCTAATAGTTTTTTAATTAACAGACGATTAATCATTTTCTGATAATTTGATTTCTAATGGTAGTGTGATAATAAAACCAATACCTCTATTATTAAGTCCTTCAGTCACAATTAATGAGGCTTGAATTTTATTAGCAAGATTTTGTGCAATGGATAACCCCAAGCCACTACCAGTTTCATTTGAACCAGGAACACGATAAAAACGTGAAAAAAGGGCATTAATATGTTCTTTTGCCACCCCAGGTCCGTCGTCACGCACAAAAATATTAATCCCTTCTGCATACCTATTCTCAATAGTGACTTCTACTTGGCTACCTCTAGGGCAATATTTAATAGCATTATCAAGTAGATTATTAAATATAGAGAGTAATGCCTGTTTATCAGTTTTAAGAGGTAATGGATGCCCTTCATTTAGTGATAATTCGATATTTTTACTAATTGCATATGGAACACGTTGTGCTATTGCATTACCAATGATGTTATAGATATCAAGAGTTTCTATTTTAAGTGGAAAATCATCACATTCTAATCGGGCTAAATCAATTAATTGATGAGAAAGAGCCGCGGCTCTATCAAGCGATTGCTTCATATCATCAATAATTTCTTCGCGTTCATGTTGATCATCGACTAAAGAGAGTAAATGTAATTGAGCAATAACCGCTGCAATAGGTGTTCTTAATTCATGGGCAGCATCTGCCATAAATTGTTTCTCACGAATATTCGCTGCATCAATTCTTGCCATTAACTGGTTTAATTCTTTAAAGATTGGACGTATCTCTTTAAATTGTTGACCGACATTAATGGGCGTTAAGTTACGAGGTTTACGATTAGAAATAAGTTCTGCAGCTTGTCTTAACGGGCGTAAACTAAAATAAGCTGTAATTAAAATAGCAAAAATAACCGTTGCTAGAATAAACAAAAAGGGCACAAATGTTCCTTCAACAGGGTTACCTATAACATGGCCCCTATCTTCAACGGATTCACCAATAAACACTTTTATTTTGTGTTTTTCTCCCCAACTAAAAGAGAGTATCCATTTTTCTCCCGCAACTGAGACTTTTTCTGACGCTAATGAAAGCACTCTGGTTGGAATAGGTAATTCAGGGCGATTAGTATAAATTAGGGTATTATTTTCATCTAAGGCGATAAACCAAGGTAAATATTGTAATTCATCATCTTCACCATTAAGCATAGCGTCGATGTACATACCTTGTAAGTTATGTGCAATTTCTTTGAGTACTTCAGGTTGGTCAGCAACACTCTCTAGAGTATTAGCAAAACCCTCAGCAATAATTTCTTGCTGTTTATTATAAATTTTTTCAAATTCAGCAAGATAATCAAATTGTATCCAAGCTAACCATACGCCCCAAAGCATAACAATAGAGATAATTTGAAGAACAATGGTGTAAATAAAGAAAGAACGGATCTTCATTTAGTTAGCTTCTTTTTTTAATAAATAACCCACACCACGCACCGTGATAATTCGCTCTTTACCTATTTTTCTACGTAAATTATGCATATGGACTTCAAGTGAATTACTTTCAATTTTATCATCTAGACCAAATAAGCGTTGTTCTAACTCGGATTTACGCACTACATTGTCAGTATTACGCATTAATTCGTATAGCAACTGATATTCTTTACCTGATAATAAAAGTAGTTCGTCATTTAAGGTGACTTGATGGTTTGCTGGATTAAGCTGTAAATCCCCAATAGACCATATTTGTGATGAAAAACCCGCCATTCTACGGCTAACTGCTTTTACACGGGAAATAAGTTCAGGCATAGCAAAAGGCTTTGGTAAAAAATCATCAGCCCCTGAATCTAATGTTTGTACTAAATTGTCGATTTGAGTTCGGGCCGTTAAAATGATGATCGGAATTTTTTCACCGGTCTTTCTAAGTGCAATAAGTTCATCTTGCCCATCACCATCAGGTAGACCCAAATCTAATAGCATTAAATCAAAAGGGCGCTGACTCAGCTGAACACGAGCATCAGCAAGTAACCTAACCCAACATGGGTGAAAACCGGCAATTTCAAGCCCACGACAAAGCGCTTTACCGAGTTGTAAATCGTCTTCAACCAATAAAATATTCATAATAATACCTATCTAAAATCGTCTAAAGAAAGTATAAGAGCCAAATAAAAATTGAGCAATATAATAAAATGTAAAATTAGGTTTGATTAATGAACTCTTAATGTAAGATAAAAATTTATTTAATATGTTTTTTTACTAAAAATAAGAGACTTTAAAAAGAAAGTATTATTATAAATGGAGTGTCTAGATAATCTTATTTTATATTTTTTCATTCCAAGGCATTTAATGTTAAATTTTAAAAACGAATTAAGATAGAATCGTTGTTTTTGATTTTCTATAACCAGTATATTACCATGTTATTATGCTAAGTTAACTTAAATGATTTATCTAAGATGCTTGTTATTTTTGAATAAAATATAACTTTAATTAAAAATAATTAAATTTGGTAGTGTGTTTGAGATAATGTAAATATAAAAAAATAATTTCATTGATTGATATGTCTGTTAAAATGATGCTTTATTGTTTTATTGAAATAAAATAATAGAATTATTATATCCCTGTTGTGCAACATTTTATTAGATTTAGATTATTTACTCTATTCATCTATACTCTTACAGTTGAACTCCGTATTTTAAAAGGAATTTAAATTTTATTAAAAGGAATTTATATGAAATTAGATGGTGTTATTTAGTATAAATTAAATCATTCTGTGTCAGAAATGCTCCCATCCCTCTGGGAGCATTTCACATGGCCGTTATTACTCACATAATGAGTCATCCCATAATTTTAAATCAAATGGTAAATTTAACGGTTTTGCTAGTTCACTCGCTATATTTTGAAATTCTGATTTTGCGTGTTCTAGACGTTGTTTATCACTTTCAGGAATAAAGTTATCTTTTGCTGGTAAGTCATCTAAGTTGTATTCTTCCACTAATACTTCATCGTCCCAACGCTGAAATAGCCAATAACTACCAGGCACCAGTGTATAATTAGTGCCTTTAATTAATGTTTTTCTATCAGATTGGTAATGCACGGGAATTAATTGATTAGCGACATTATCCCAGATCCAGCCTTTATAAGTGCTATCAGTTAAACGTGTTATCGACCAATGCATATCATCAGGCTGATAAAAATTAAGTTCTATTAGAGGTATATAAATTGGATTATCTGTGGAAAATGAGGCTTGAACGAGTCCATTTGTAAAATAGGAGATATCCAATATTTTGTTATTGTTGTTTAATTTTAAATGACAACCATCCCATTTTGTTATTTTCAAACCGTTTTTTTCTGGAACTTCTGGAATTGAAATTATGAGGTCTGTTGCACTGTCTTTGGTTGGTGGATAGTAATGGCCTGTAATGTATTCATCATTACTGCCATAAAATTTCCATGTTGCTAAGGGGGAGTACTTAAAATAGGTATTAAAAATAAAAAAAGAAAGTAAAGCAATAGTCAAAACAAGAAAAATTATTCGTATTTTTTTAGTCATTTTACTTTATTGCCTATTTTCTATTTACTCTTAAAGTTGTATAAATTAAGTGTAACAGAAATGAATCATTTAATTAAAGAAGGTAATATACTTTTACCAGAAAAAGGACATGTGTTTTATGTCATTAAGGTAAATATACTTAAATAGGATTTCACCATGATTAAAAATTCAGTCTTAGCTTCATACCCTTTTTTAAAAGAGATGGAAAATGATGAATATTATCCTGCTCACCTTGTAAAAAAAGGACAAGATTTACTTAAAATATTGTGTTTGAAAATTGAAGCAACTTCACCTAAAAAGTTATCAGAACTTTATGTTTTAACTCAAGAAACAACAGATCAATTTAATGATCTTGCTGAGGCTTTTTGTGAAGAAGGTAGTGATATTGAAACTGTTGCAAGAGAGTGTATTGCCGAAGATTTTGGTATTATTGCTGATGAATATGGTTTTAAAGATGCTGATATAGAAGAATTAATTGCAACAAGAGATTGGTAAAAAAGGATGAGAAAACAAGATAATGTTTTCTCATTTTTATTATTTTCAATTATCTACTTATATAAATAAAATAAAAGTAACTTATATTTATCTTATGCTATTTACTATCTAGGCGAGAATAGAATAATTTAGTTGACAAAAAAATATTTATTAATAAACTAGCCTACAGTTTGGTCAATAAGACTCGTAAGCGTTTACGTTAATCAACGCATATAACTTATTTTTAGCCTGTTGTATTGGCAGTTATGTGCCGTTGTACAATCGTATTATTGGAGTCTTTCATTATGTCTTTTCATGACAAAAATTACTTTTTAGGTATTCCTAAACTACCTACCCGAGCAATGGTTTTTCTTGTTCCTTTTTTCCTTTCTTTTATTATGTCAGGTATTGTTGCTTTTATTAGCACCATCAAATCGTTAGGAATGGGTATGTATGTTATCTCCCCATGGTTAAGCTCTTGGGGGATCTCTTGGATGATTGCTTTTCCAACAGTCTTATTTGTATTGCCTATCGCAAGACGTTTCTCTCTGTTACTGGTTAAGCCTGCAAAATCGAATAACTAATTAGAAAAAAGATCAGTGTTCGGTGCTGATCTTTTTCATTCCACTCATTTCTTGTTTTATTTTTTCAAATAATATCTTATGACATTGTAGAAGATTAAAATAACGTAATAGTTTATTGAGTAACTCTTACATTTTTTAATAACTATAAGGTTTAAGTCAGAATAAATAATAACTAAGAAATAGATTATTTATCATCACAATGTGAAGTAGAGCATCGCCTTGATGGATAAGATCCGATAGCCTTAAACTTGTATATTAAATCCATTTATTTATAAGCGAAGTAGTTTTCTTTGCATAAATTCTTATTGGTAGCAGGAGGCTTTATATGAGTTTGTTGTTCTCCCCTAAAAAATTAGGCCCCCATCAGTTAGATAATCGTATTATTGTTGCACCTATGTGCCAATATTCGGCACAAGATGGTTATCCGACGACATGGCACACTATGCATTATGGGCAGCTTGCATTATCAGGTGCTTCGCTTGTGATTGTGGAAGCAACTGCCGTTGAGCCGAGAGGTCGTATTAGCTATAAAGATTTAGGTATTTGGTCTGATCAGCATGGCAGTGAATTAAAAAAATTGGTTGATAATATTAAGCAATATTCCTCTGCTAAAATTGGTATACAAATCGCCCATGCAGGACGTAAAGCATCAACCGATTTACCTTGGAATGGCGGTGTATCATTAGCACCAGATTCTCCTCATGGTTGGCAAAAAGTTGCACCTTCAGCAATTCCTTTTGGAAAAAATCATCAGCCTCATGCCCTGACGATTGAAGAAATTGAAGAGATAAAACAATCCTTTATTGATGCGGCGAAAAGAGCAGAATCAGCGGGTTTTGATGTTATTGAAATTCATGGCGCTCATGGATATTTATTGCATGAATTCTTATCCCCATTATCAAATGATAGAACAGATCAGTATGGTGGCGATTTTAATAATCGTAGTCGGTTATTAGCAGATGTTTTTGTTGGTGTGAAAAATGCTGTTTCTGACAATGTTTGTGTTGGTGTGAGGATTTCTGCAACAGATTGGGTTGACGGTGGCTGGGATCTTGAAAGTGCAGTTGCTTTAACACAACACCTTGAAGAATTAGGTTGCCATTATATTCATGTTTCTTCTGGTGGTTTATCTGATAAGCAAAATATTAAACTAGGCCCTAATTATCAAGTGCCATTTGCTCAGGCTATTTATAATGAAACACAATTGCCAGTTATTGCGGTTGGACTTATTACTGAGCCAGAACAAGCTGAAGCTATTTTATTAACAGAGCAAGCTGACTTTATTGCATTAGGTCGAGGTATTTTATACGATCCTCGTTGGCCTTGGCATGCGGCAGAAAAACTGAAACAAACCATAAAAGTTGCACCTCAATATTTACGTTGTGCGCCTCATGGTAGTAAAGATTTTTTTAAATAGTTATTTTTTAAGCCATGGATAGTCATAAATGTTATGTGATTATCCGTGGTTTTTTCGTCAATAAAGCTTCTCATGATAGAGAATAATAGTGGTGTAAGCTTATTGAATAATGAGATCGGATCATAAAGTAAAATGAAAATAAATCCTTTATTGCTTCAACCTAGGATTGCTTAAGACGATGTGTTTTGAATGCGAACACATCATCAGAGAATTAAGCATTCTTTGATGACTCATTAATTTATAGCGAGTCATATTATGAAAAATAAGCATTGGTCACGTGTAGAATATCTGCATGAAACAGTAAAAAATAAAAACATTATCATTAAAGGACAACATAGCTATTACAGTGATTGTTGGGATGAGGGTTTTGAAGCTTCGGTTGTGCGCTATCTTTATGGTGATGAAATTAGCTTGCAATGGAAACCATTATGGGAAATTGATAAATTATATATCGGTGATTATGTTTGTATTGGTGCACAAGCCGTTATATTAATGGGCGGAAATCATACCCATCGCCTCGATTGGTTCTCACTTTATCCTTTTATGGATAAAATTGAAGAAGCTTATATAGGTAAAGGTGATACTCATATTCAGGATGGTGCATGGATAGGAATGCGTGCAATGATAATGCCCGGGGTCACTGTTGGTGAAGGGGCTATTGTCGCTGCTAATAGTGTTGTTTCCAAAGATGTGGAACCTTATAGCATTGTAGGTGGAACACCAGCAAAACATCTTAAATATCGTTTTGATCCAAATGTGATTGAGCAACTTTTATTGTTAAATATTTATCAATGGTCAGAGACGAAATTTGAAGCGCTTAGGCCTTATTTATGTCAATCCTCAATTGATAAATTATTAATCGCAGAAGCAAATTTTATTGAATAAACATAGACCCCTAAATATAAAAATATTTAGGGGTTTTTACTTAGTTATTTTTGTAATATAGATTTATAATACTATATAAAATATGAAAAAATAACGTTATTATTATTTGACCTTTATCTCAAAATTAAAATATTTTTATTTTATAAAATTTGTTCTTATTTTTAATATGCTGATTATTTCTTGTGTTCTTATTATTTATCTTTTTTCTTTAGTGATTGATTTTGTTTTGAAAATACAAAATTAGTAATTTTCTTTTTTATTTATATTATAATTATATGATGAAGTTATTATTCATTTGCAATGGAGTTTCCTTGGTAAATTAATTTTTTATAAAATATATAATGTGTAAAAAATAAAATACATATTACTCTATATATGAGTTTATTAATTATGGAGTGATATAAATATGATTTGTAATATCAGTTTCAAAATAAAATTATTGGCTATTATATTATTTTCATCTACATATTCTTATGCCAATAATACCACTTTATTAGGTGGAAATAGTAAAGCAGATGGTAATGAATCGACAGCAGTTGGATATAATACGTGGGCACATTCAGACCAATCAACGGCAATTGGTGCTAATGCGGGTGCTGAAGGGATCAATGCAACTGCAATTGGACATAAAAGTACAGCAATTGGTGATAATGCATTGTCATTAGGAAGTGGAGCTATGGCAATTGGTGAAGGATCTCTTTCTATTGGCTCTCAGGCATATAGTGAAAATAAAGACGCCATTAGTATAGGAAAAGGTGCAATAAATAATGCTGAAAATGGTGTTATTTTAGGAAGTGGTAGCCGTCTTTCTAATAGTGCAGATAATTCTGTGATTATTGGAAGTAAGTCAACAGGAACAGCGAATAACGCAATTATATTAGGCGATAAAAGCAGTAATAATCGAGATAATACGCTATCGATAGGGAGTGATACAAATCAACGACAAATTATTAATGTTGCAGCAGGAACACAAGATACAGATGCTGTGAATGTTTCTCAGCTGAAAGAAGAGAAAAATAATATTCTAATTGAAGCTGATAAGCGCATTAATGACAATAATATTGTTATTAATGATAAAATTGAGCAAGAAAAAAATGCGTTACTCAAAGCAACCACAACTCAAATAAATGAAAATAATAAAGTAATACAAAATGATATTTCTAAAGCAAGTGAAGCTGTATTAAAACAAAGTGAATCTAAAGCAAAGGTATTAGCTGATGATGCAAATAAAAAATCAAATCAATATACCGATAGTAAAATAAAAGAACATCAAGATACTATTATTAATTATCTTAATGAAGAAAAAAATGAATTTTATCTTTATACTGAAGATAAGCTTTCAGAAATGAAAGCTGGTGTGGAATCTTATACTGATGATAAAGTCAATGATATAAAAGAAGGAATAGAAAAGCATACTAATAAAAAAATTAGTGAATCTGAAAGTAATATTAAAAATTACACAAATGATAGATTTATTGAAATTGAAAATAGTGGTAAAGAGTATACTGATTTTAAAGTTAATGAGCATGATGTAAAAATAGTTGAGCACATTGGTAATGTTAGAGATGAAATTACGATATCAACAGAAGGGAAAGTTAAAGCATCAGAAAAAAGTGCTAATAGTTATACGGATATAGAAATTAGTAAAATAGCGTCGGGAATGGAGGGACTTATTGGTAAAAATAATGAAAAAATAACAAAGGAGCGTGAGAAGTATATTACTCAAAAGGGAAATGAGTATATTAATATCACTAACAACATTATTAGTGAGAGAGATGAATCGTTGAAGGAATATATCGAAAGATCAAAACATGACTCTATTTCTATTGCGAATGAGTATACCAATAATAAAATTAAGAACATCTTTATTGATAACGATATTGCACTGAAAAATATGGATAATAAAATTGATAAGGCAGATAAGAGAGCAAGTGCTGGTATTGCTTCCGTTGCAGCTATGGCGAATATTCCCTATGTGACGGCTCACACTTTTAGCTTAGGTGTGGGGGTTGGTAATTATCGAGATGCTAATGCACTTGCAACAGGCGCCCAGTATCAAATAACAGAAAGTGCCATTATTCGTGTTTCAGCTTCATGGAATACAGAAGATCGCGGTGTTGTGGGTGGTGGTATTTCTTATGGTTGGTAACTTTATGTTATATCGTGCCGTTTAGGCGTGAAGCTGAAATAGGGTTGTTATTTTTCTATTTATAAGCTGGCTTTTATGCTGTAGCTTTGAATAATAAAGATGACAACCTTTTTTATATTACGAGTAAATTATGATCTATCTTCATTCTGGCGGTGGTGTTTGTGAAAAGCAGATAAGAGTTAATCAGGCTGCAACAGATAAAGCGCAAGAAATAGCAGAAACTAAAATGAAATCTGTAGCAGAAATAGCCTCACCTGTTGATTTCCCAAATAAACTTGATGCTATAGGTGCAATATTGTTGATAGAGCCTTCAATTGAATTTGCTCAGGAAGTAGGGCGTAAATATTCACAGTTTATCGATATTGTGATTGCAGAGAGTTCTGATAAAGGAAAAAAATTAACTGTTTGTCAGATTGAATTCGCGGTAGTTAAAATCTGTGTTCTCTAGGTTTTGACTTAATGTAGTTATCCACATTAACTGTGGATAACTATTGTCTTACATGTTATTAATCTTATTTGTTGTTGATTTTATTGAAAATTTTCTTTTGATTGAAAAATATCCATTTGAATTAATTATTTTAATATCTTGTTATTATTAAGAATAATTTACGACATAATAAAATCATGTACTTTTTAATTAAGGCAGGTAAAAAGAGGTATTTTACTCTTTATACGAAGCTATTTGTCGAATAATGGTGTGGGTTTACCGGCATTATCGACAGCGACAAAATTAAATTGGCCATGGATCACTTCTTCTCGTCCTTCTGCGTACATATCTTCCAGAAAAATAGAGACATTAACAGTTAAGCTAGTACGTCCAACACGAATAACTTCACCTACAAGTTCAATAATCGTACCTGATGGGATCGGGTGATTAAAGTTAATCTTTTCGGTTGAAACAGTCACTAGGCGTTTACGACTAAAGCGTGTGGCGGTAATAAATGAGACTTCGTCCATCCAAGCTAATGCAGTACCACCAAAGAGTGTAGAGTGATGATTAGTAGTGGTGGGAAAGATAACTTTAGAAACACGAGTAACTGAATTTTTGATTTTATCTTGCAGTTCAGGAGATAAGTCAGAGATAGACATAACAATAAAGCCTTCTTCTTTTTGATACTGTAGGGAAATATTCCCCACAGTATAAAATAGAGTAAATTGAAAGCAAAGTAGATGAATGGCTGATAATGTCGTCAGTAATTAAAAGGTAATTTCGCCTGCTAGAAAAAGAGTAGCATCACCTGTAAGTAGAATACGGCCATTTTTTAATTCACAGTCGATATTTCCACCTCGCTTTGAGACTTGTCTTGCATGTAATTGTTTTTTATTGAGCTTATCGCTCCAAATAGGAACTAAGACACAGTGAGACGTGCCAGTAACGGGATCTTCATTTACTCCTTTTACCGGTGCAAAGAAACGAGAAATAAAATCAAAAGGTTTATCTCCTTTTGCAGTAATAATAACGCCAGGTAAATCTAACTGTGCTATTTGAGAAAAATCAGGTTGATAATTAATCACTTGATCTGGTTCAGACAAAAAGCAAACATATCTATCACGCGCTTGCCAAACTTCATTGATGGTTAAATTAAGTTGTGTTTCTAGTTGTGATTTTATGCTGTTATTTAACGTCGCAGGAATGGTTGGAAAATCAAGCGTAAAAAATGAGTCTTGGCAAGAGACGGTGAGCTCACCTGAAAGTGAATGAAATTTAAATAAATTATCTGGAACGTGTTTAATCGTCTTTAATACAAATGCGGTGGCTAATGTGGCATGCCCACATAATGGTACTTCTATTTTGGGTGTAAACCAGCGAATGTGATTATCTACTAAAAAGGCGGTTTCAGGTAAATTAATCTCACTGGCAAGTGCAATTAAGGTGGCATCAGGCAACCATTCTTCCAACAAAATGACAGCTGCGGGGTTTCCTGAAAAAGGTGTAGAGGAAAAGGCATTAACATAATAGATAGGAAGAACAGTCATCGCATTACCTTAGTGATAAACTATCAATAAATAGAAGATAATGAGATTAAGTGTTTTAAATACTAGGTGCAATATATAAAAATCACCTTTAAATAACAGGGTATAAAAGCAAAAAGCCATGCCTAAAAGTAGATGAGGCATGGCTTCAATAACGAACAAGTGAAATTAAGCTTGTGCTTTCTCTTTGCTATCTGCGCTTTGTAAAATCTTACGAACTGGAATAATCAGTGCAGCAAGAACAATGGCACAAATAACCAGAGCGATAGAAACATGAGAGAAGAAATCAGGCATAACATCCAATTTGTCTGGACGAATATTCCCCCCCATTAAACCAGCAGCTAAATTACCTAATGCGCTTGCACAGAACCATAGTCCCATGACCTGCCCACGCATTCTTGCTGGAGCTAAAATAGTCATTGTGGCAAGGCCAATTGGGCTTAGACATAATTCACCTAATGTCAGCAATAAGATGCTACCAATCAACCAAAGTGGTGAAACACCTTGTCCTGTTGCGATAACGCTCTCAGATGCAAACATCATGACGGTAAAGCCACCTGCTGCAAATAAAATACCAATCACGAATTTAGTGATGCTACTTAAATTCATATTCTTACGTGCCATCATTGGCCATAACCAACTAAAGACAGGAGCAAGAACAATAATAAACAGCGCGTTTACAGACTGGAACCAAACTGCTGGGATCTCAAAACCCATAAAGTTTAAGTCTGTATAGTCATTGGCAAATAAGTTAAATGATGTTGGCTTTTGTTCGAATGCAGACCAGAAAAGGGCGGCTGAAACCAATAAAAGGAAACAAACAAATAAGCGAGAACGATCACTACTACTTAATCCAGCGAATAGGAATAAATAGATAAAATAGGCGATAACACTACCAGAAATCACGTAGACCATAAAGTTAGCCACAGCAACTGGGTTAAAAGGAATAACACCAGAAATAATAAGGCCAACAATTGCCATAAGAACGACAGATAACGCTAAAACCCATTGACCGACATTACGACGAACAACCGTTGGGCGATCCCAGCTTGAATCTAAACCAACTTCGCTATCAAAACGACGCATGGTCGGTACTGCATAAAAGCGGAAAATCAGTAACGCAACAAGCATACCAATCCCACCGATACCAAAGCCCCAATGCCAGCCATAATCACGTACTAAGAAACCCGTGATGAGTGGTGCAATAAATGAGCCCATATTGATACCCATATAAAATAAGGAAAATCCACCATCACGGCGAGTATCATCCCTTTTATATAAGGTTCCTACCATCACTGTGACACAGGTTTTAAATAACCCTGTACCTAATACAATCAGTAATAAACCGATAAAGAACAGATCTTGTGACCAAAACGCAGAAAGTGCGATGGATAGGTGCCCTAATGCGATAAAGATAGAGCCATACCATACAGCTAGGCGTTGACCTAACCAGTTATCAGCGAGCCAACCTCCAGGTAGCGATGTTAAATAAACACCACCGGCGAAAATACCCACAATAGCAGAAGCCTGCTCTCTGGGGATTTCCATGCCACCCTCATAAACGGTTGCCGCCATAAATAGAATTAATAATGGGCGAATACCATAGAAAGAAAAGCGTTCCCACATTTCAGTGAAGAAAAGGGAGCTTAATGGATATGGGTGGCCAAAGAAAGTTCGGCTAGATTTTGAGTGAGTAGATTGCATCTTAAATTCCCAAAAAAAACCTCTACAGGTCGTTTGCAAGTAAAAAGAACAAAATATTAGCAAGTGATGAAACAAAACTATTTCATTCTGTTATCAGTATTCACTGCATTTAATTAATATATTTTTAACATACTTTTGTCAGAATTTAGCGACTAAAAGTATATTTAATACTTTATAAACCATTTTTTGGTGCAAAAGTCGATAAAAATCTCATTTTGCAATAGTTAACCTTGCAATTTTTTGAAAAAAGAGGACAAGAAAGTTTTAGAGGTCTTAACAAATGGGTGTTAAGAATGTTCTTAATAAACAATAAATTACAAAAAATAGAATAAAAAAAGTAACAATTAGGCCTTTAAATGTAAAAGTGTAATTTTTTGAAGAAAAAAAACTATTAACTGATCTTATTTGTGGATTTTTTGACTACTTTTCTTGTGGCGTTCTAAAGCTTAACCAAGAATAAATTAGATTAAAAAAGACAACAGCTGCGGTGAAATAAAAAACAGCTCTAAATCCATAGCTTGCAGCAACAAAAGCACCCATTAACGGTCCTGTAACATTTCCAACATCTCTTAGTGCTTGGTTATAACTAAAAATTCGACCAGCAATAGCAGGGGTAATGTTATAGAGAATAAGCGTTTGTACTGCAGGTAACATGGCCGCATTAACTGCGCCAAGTAAAAATCGTAACGCACCAAGTTCCCAATAATTACTGACCAGCGCCATTGGAATTAACATAAAAATAGAGAGCCCGAGGGTAAAAATAAGGACTTTATCAGGGCCAATTCGGTCGCCTAGCTTACCAAAGCGAGGGGCGCTAATAAGTGCAGCAATACCAGGTACAGAGGCAACAACGCCACTGATAAAGGCAAGGTTACTGACCGATCCTGTTAATTCACGGATATAAAGTGTCAAAATAGGCGTAACAGAGCCCGTTGCCACTTGTATTATCATTGTGGTGAAAAATAGACATACAACGAGTCTTTTGTTTTTAAGCGATGAAAAAACTTGTTTTGTGGTTAGTGCGTCTTTTTTAGAAACAGGCGTGAAGTTTTCACTCACAAAAAAGAGGGTGACTAAAAAACAAATAAATAAAACCGCTGAAGTAATAAAGAATACAGGGCGCAAACCATAGAGGTCAGCAAGCATCCCTCCAATTAAAGGACCAATTAAAGCGCCACTTACGGCACCTGTTGAAAGGGTCCCTAATGCCCAACCACTTTTTTTGACAGGAACTTGAGTTGCAATTAATGCGTTAGCATTAGGAACAAAGCCACCTAATACACCTAGCAAGGCACGTAATACCAATAATTGCCATATATTTTGTGCAAAACCAATTAATACCATGACGATGGCCATGCCAAGGGCAGAGCGTAATAGCATTAATTTTCGACCTTTCCTATCAGATAATTTTCCCCAGAAAGGGGCGGCGATAGCAGAAAAAAGAAAAGTAATACTAAATGCTACACCCGTCCAAAGGTTAAGTTCTTCATGATCGGTTATACCTAATTCTTCAACATATAAAGGAAGAAAAGGCATAATCAAACTAAAACCTGCGCCAGTTAGAAAACAACCAAACCAGACAATATAAAGATTACGTTTCCAAGAATTATTTCGGGGCTTGAGATCCATGTTACTCCTTTAGCCGAGAACGAGAGAGTAAACCAAGAAAATAGGCTGAACATAACCGTAGTGACGTTGAATATTATGACAACGCATCGGTTTTCTTATTTATAGTGAATAAGAATATAGCCATGATACAGAATAAGTGCGATAGGTCTTGCTCTTATAATGTTTTTTGCAGGAGTTTACAGCGTGTGCTGTTGTTGATTTTATTATTGTTGTATCAGCGTGTTGTCATATTACAAAGTGGCTGCTTTGGAATAAAACAGCCACTTTGTGATTAATGTACTTTCTTTATTTCGTTATATAAAGAAGCATCACCTTCTGGGCGGGTTTTAAAGCGGCGATGCAGCCACATATATTGGTCTGGCGCACGTAAAATCTCTTGTTCAACCACTTTATTCATCGCTTTAGCAGTATTTTCCTCATTATCAACGGGGAAATCAGCAACAGCCGGAGAAATAATTAGCTCATAACCCTTACCTTCAGGTAAGCGTTTGGGTGTAAATGGAATTAATGCAGGTTTGCTGGTTCTTGCCAGAATATAAGTTCCTGTTGTTGTTGCCGCTTTATCAACAGCAAACAAAGGTACAAAAACGCTTTTCCGTGGACCATAATCATGGTCAGGTGCATACCAAACAATTTCACCCGCTTTTAAACTACGTATCATGCCTTTGACATCTTTTCTGTCGATCATCGATTTATTTGAGCGTAATCGACCCCATGTTTGTAGCCAGTCCATAACAGGGTTATCGTTAGGGCGGTAAACACCAATTCCTGGGTTATAGATACCAAAAATACGAGCACCAAGTTCAAGAGTAAGAAAATGTATCCCAATAAGTAAGATGCCTTTCCCAGTTTCATGCACTTTGGAAATATTTTCAATCCCGCTGACTTTAAACCAACGTTTGACACGCCAATCTGGCCAAAACCACGCCATACCAGTTTCGAATAATCCCATACCAACGGATTCGAAATTTTTATTAACTAGGGCTTCTCGCTCACTTTTTGGCATTTGTGGAAAACAAAGTTCAATATTTCGTTCCGCTATTTGGAGTCGTTTTTTTAAAAAAACTTTAGAGAAACGGCCTAGGCGTGTACCTAGCCAATAAATGACAGGATAAGGAAGCAGAACCAGAATATAGAGTAATCCGATCCCAAACCAAGTCAGCCAATACTTAGGCTGCAAAAATGATTTTTTAAATGGAGGTGACTTTATCATAAGCCTATCTATTTACTATTTTTCCAATGAATATCTTATATTGTGACACTTTTTGGCGCAGATAAGAAATTTTGTCATAAATTAGGTGAAATTATTTCAATGCCTTGTAATGCAGTCACCAATTCAGCAATATTTTTTGCGGCCATTTTATCCATCACTTTGGCTCGATGAACTTCAACAGTTCTTATTGAAACACAAGCAACTTCAGCGATTTCTCGGTTCATTAAACCTTGAATAACATAATAAGCAATGTCTTTTTCTCTTGGGGTTAATGATGCATAGCGACGACGAATATCATGTGCTGTAAAACGGATATTTGTTTCAAGAAATGCGGCATCTAAGGCAGATAGCAGTGCATTGCTATCAACGGGTTTTTGTAAAAAATCAATAGCTCCCTTTTTGATCTCCTCCACAGCCATAGGAATATCACCATGGCCCGTTAAAAAAATCACAGAAAGTGTGCTGTGCTTATCAATTAAATGCTGGTGGACTTGTCTACCGTCAGGTTTTGGCATCCGCATATCTAATAGCACAACCCCTTGTTGATAGAGATTGACATTGTTGATAAAAAATTCGCTATCATTCCAAACATGGGCTGAATAACCTAAGCTTTCTAATAAAAACTGACAAGCATCAGTGACTGCAAGATCATCATCCACAAGGTGAATAGTGGGCATTTTTTCTCCGTTATTTATTTTTATTAGGGAAAATAAGTGTGATTTTTAATCCGATATTATTTTGCTCATTTTGTTGATTTTCAATGTGAATATCCGCACCTTGAGAAAGTAGTAATCGTTGGCAAATCACTAAACCTAATCCAAGCCCTTCCGTTTTTGTTGTTTGGAATGGAGAAAAAGGTTGTTCAAGCTGACTATGACTCATTCCGCCTGCATCATCTTCAATAACGACAAGCAATCTATCCGGTGCTTTGTGTGTACTTATCTTCAAGTGTTTCGCACCTGCTTGCAGGCTATTGGTGATTAAATTCGATAAAATTTGCTCGAATAAGGTTTCAGGTAAACACAGAGTATCATGCTCATCAACATTGGTTTTCAGTGAAACTTGTGGGTATTTTTCTTCTACACGTAAAAGTTTCCAAATATGGTGGATACACTCAGCGATATTCTGATGAGAAAGCGTAATTGTATCTGTGTTAGGTGTCTGTTTTCCAACCCATAAACGTAGATTTCTAATGATATCAGCACCGCGTTGTGCTTGTTTGTCTATTTGTTGCAATGCAGGTAATAGCGGGTGTGACTCATTTTCTTTTTTAAGACGAATAACACTACCTTGTGCATAACTTTTTATGGCAGAAAGAGGCTGATTAAGTTCGTGGGCAAATCCTGAAGCCATCTCCCCCAATATATTTAAGCGTTGAGCATGTTCTAATTCTTCTTTTTGCTGCCTTAATCGATTATGTGCATGCTCTAATTGTTGACTGCGACGTCTTACTAAATAACTAATCCACACTTGGTTTAAAATAAGAAAAAGAATAGCCGCCAACGAAAGACCAATAATAAATTGGTGTTGGATTGCCCAGCTTTTTGCATCTTGCCAAAGTTGTCGTTGTCGAGGATGTTGGTTGACTTCTCTGAGTAAGTTTTCAACTTGTGTATGTGACGCAGGGGCTCCCCATTTCATGGGTTTACTGTCATCTGTGAGTAAAATGCGAGTTACTTTATCAACTAACTCATCAGGCACAGTGTCTAATGCGGCGAATGACCAATTAGGATATAGGGGGGTACTAGTTAAACACGGCGTATTAGTTTGATAGGAAATCACTGGGCGATAATCACTTTTTCGAATCAATCCCTCATTATCCATATTTTCTAGTAGGCAAACGGGAATAATTGCCGCGTTAATATCTTCATCTCGTAAGAGATAAAGCAAGGCATCGGCGGGAAAACCGGTGAAACGTAATGTGAAATCTTTATCGGGATCAATACCTTCTTCGCGTAGTGCTTTATAACCTAAAAGATAACCACCAAAAGCATCAGGAGCAATGGCACCAACACGCTTTCCTATTAGCTCGTGAACAGACGTAATTGGGCTGTCATTACGAACTAAAATCAGGCTACCAATCACATTTCGTGTTGTGTTGTCAGGCTCATAACCAGAGCGTAAAGAGAGCAACCAGCGTAATGGAAAAGCATTATCTAATTGAATAAATTGCGCAGGGTTTGTTAGCAAGAAATCAACATTTTTTTTCGCTACTGCTAGCTTCATTTCTTCCAGATTTAAGGGAACTAACACAAAATTTTCTGAAGGAAATTGTTCATTTAATGTTTGAACAAGAGGCAACCAGTGTCTTTGTGTTGAAGCATCCCCCCGTAAAGCTAAGACGCCAATGCTCCACTCTTTTGCAATGGCATGTAGAGGTAGTACAAAAAAGAGTAGCAATAATCCGATACTTACTGCTTTTCTTATCCCAATTGTCTGTTTTATCGTCATAAATATCTAATGTTAAATATTGTTTTGGATCAAGTTCATACCCAGTATGTGGTAAACCACAATAGGTGTTGTCTTCAGTAATTTTTACAATGCACTTATAACAAAACACATACTTTTTACTTTCTATTTCCTTCACTCATTGTGAGATTGTGTTGTTGAGTGATGCTGGAGACAAATATGGATCTTGGAAAACGAAAATTTCTACAACAATTAGGGGTCCTTACTGCAGGTGCTTCACTGGTTCCTTTAGCTGAAGCCGGCATTAAATTATCACCTGAGCGTCGTGAAGGCTCGGAAGATAAACGCTATGGCATGCTGATTGATTTACGCCGTTGTGTAGGATGCCAGTCCTGTACTGTGAGCTGTAATATTGAAAATCAAACACCCCAAGGGCAATTTAGGACGACAGTAAACCAATATCAGGTTGCTATCAAGGGGCAAGAAGGGATAACTAACGTCTTACTACCTAGATTATGTAACCATTGTGATGAACCGCCTTGTGTCCCAGTTTGCCCTGTCCAAGCAACTTTCCAACGTAAAGATGGCATTGTTGTTGTTGATAATGAACGTTGTGTTGGTTGTGCTTATTGTGTTCAAGCATGTCCTTACGATGCACGTTTTATTAATCACTCAACACAAACTGCGGATAAATGCACTTTCTGTGCGCATCGCCTTGAAGTCGGTTTATTGCCAGCCTGTGTCGAATCTTGTGTTGGTGGCGCACGTATTATTGGTGATATGAAAGATCCTAATAGCACTATCAGCAAAATGCTGCGTACACATGAAAAAGAGCTGAAAGTATTAAAACCAGAAAGTGGCACATTGCCACAAGTTTTCTATCTCGGCCTCGATGATGCATTTGTACAACCGTTAGCAGGTCAAGGACAACCAGCATTATGGCAGCAGGAGGTTCACTCATGATCTCGCAAGTCTCTCAAATTCAAGAAGTCATGGCGATCCCGCAAGAATATTTTTGGTTGCCTTGGGCTGTGCAGTATTTCTTTTTTATTGGTATTGCTTGCAGTGCAACACTTTACGCCTGTTGGCAGTGTTGGAAAGGCCGAGCCGGTAATCAACGTTTAGAAGCTGTTGCGGTATTTATTGCAGTAACCGCGGGTATTACAGCACCGCTTGCTTTAACTGCAGATTTACACCAGACCGCACGTGTATGGCACTTTTATGCTTATCCAACACCGTGGTCGTGGATGGCATGGGGTTCAATATTACTGCCATTATTCTCGGCGTTTAGCATGCTTTACTTTGCGGCAATGGTTGTTCGCTTAGTGTGGAAACGTGAATATAAATTAACACGTTGGGTTGCATTAGCTTGCTCATTAACTGCAATTGGTTTGCTGTTATATACAGGGCGCGAAGCCTCTATCTTAAAAGCAAGACCTGTGCTGTATACCTATTGGTTACCGATCCTTCTGTTCTTTAGTGCAATGCAAGTACTACCAACATTGTTGGCATTAGGAACGCGCCGTGAACCTATACATCAACGTGAATTAGCGATGTGGTTTGTAAGTTCATTAATGTTATTAGCAGTATGTACGGGTTTTTGGGTTGCTGGCGATACTATTTCAGGTCAAGCCATTAGACAACAATTAGCAATGGGAAGTCTTGGCTGGTGGAGTGCTATGGGCGTTATCGTACTATGGGTTATCTCTGTTGCGATGGGACTTTTGATGGCAAAACAAGCCCGTTCGGTTGCATTTATTACCATGATGGCATTTGTATCAATGGGGCTTGCGTGGGTATTACGCTGGTTAATGTTGATGGGTGCGCAGTATCTTCCAAAATATAACATTATTACAAATCCTTATGAGTTTACGCTAGGCAATGATGGACTGATGGCAATCGTTGGAACATTTGGATTGTGGATAGCGTTAACCATCATCTTTAGAGAAAGTATTCGTTGGGTTGTCAGGAGAGTGCAGCATGGCTAAATTTACAAGACGTCAATGGCTTAAAGGTGGATTAGTTATCGGTGGTATTGCCGCATTTGCTGCCAGCTACCGTGATGTTGCTAAACGTGCCGTAGATGGTTTAGTTGATGGCACATCGGGTAAAGTGACACTTGATAGGATCAATGGTAACTCGTTATTACCTGAAGGTAAGGTTGTTAAAGAGAGCAATTGGCAAGCGAATACTGATCAATCTGTTTGTATGACCCAATGTTTTGGTTGTTGGACGCAATGCGGTGTTCGTGCTCGTGTTGATCGAGCAAACAATAAAGTATTACGTATTGCTGGTAACCCTTATCATCCACTTTCTCATGATCATCATTTTGGCTACAACATGCCAATTAAAGAAGCATTTGAAAAAATGGGGGGTGAAAGTGGGTTAGAAAATCGCTCTACGGCTTGTGCGCGTGGTGCAACCATGATGGAAAGCCTTGATAGCCCAACTCGCATTCTTGAACCGATGAAACGAGTCGGTAAACGGGGTGAAGGTAAATGGAAACGCATTAGCTTTGAACAATTGATCCAAGAAATTGTTGAAGGCGGTGATTTGTTTGGAGAAGGTCATGTTGATGGTTTACGTGCGATCCGTGATTTAGACACTCTTATTGATCCCAAACAACCCTCATTAGGCCCTAAAGCTAACCAATTATTAATGACAAATGCGGGTGATGATGGGCGTGATACGTTTATTCGTCGCTTTGCTCAAAATTCATTTGGTAGTAAAAACTTTGGTGCTCATGGCTCTTATTGTGGATTAGCGTATCGTGCTGGTTCTGGTGCGTTAATGAACGATTTAGATAAAAACGCCCACGTTAAACCAGATTGGGATTACGTTGAATTTGCACTGTTCTTAGGAACATCACCAGCACAATCAGGTAACCCATTTAAGCGCCAAGGTCGCCAATTAGCTAATGCACGTATTCGTGACTCGTTTAATTATGTGGTTGTTGCACCTGCTTTACCGTTAACAACAACATTAGCTAACGATCATGGGCATTGGGTTCCTGTTCAACCAGGAACGGATGCCGCTTTAGTGATGGGAATGATCCGCTGGATCATTGAAAATAAGCGCTACAATGCAGACTATCTGTCAGTGCCAAGCGAAGTTTCAATGAAAAATGTGGGTGAGAAGAGCTGGACAAATGCGACTCACCTTGTGATCAGTGATGAAAAACATCCACTTTCAGGACAAATGCTCACCACGGCACATTTTAATGATATTGCTGAGGGGGAAGAGCAAAACTTAGTGTTATCACTAGATGGTGAATTAGTTCCTGCGACACAAGTCGATAAAGCACAATTATTTGCTACGCATAAAGTCACTTTAAAAACAGGCGCTGAAGTGACGGTAAAATCAAGTTTCCAATTACTTGATGAAGCGGCTAAACGTATGACACTGGCTGAATATAGCGAGCGTTGTAAAGTACCAGAAACGACCATTGCCGCATTAGGCCGTGAATTCACCGCTTATGGACGAAAAGCTGCTGTTATCTCTCATGGCGGTATGATGGGAGGAAATGGTTTTTATACTGCTTGGAGCGTGATCATGCTCAATGCACTAATAGGTAACTTAAACCTTAAAGGTGGGGTATCTGTTGGTGGCGGTAAATTTAATGGTGCAACAGATGGCCCTTGTTACAAAATGGATAGCTTTAAGGGTAAAGTGAAGCCAAAAGGTATGGTGTTATCGCGTAGTAAAGCTGCCTATGAAAAATCCGATGAATATCGTGAGCGTGTAGAGAAAGGGGAATCTCCATATCCGGCAAAAGCGCCTTGGTATCCGTTTGCAGCAGGGCAATTAACTGAGCAACTAGGTTCTGCATTAGCGGGTTATCCTTATTCATTAAAAGCATGGATCACGAATATGACCAATCCTGTTTATGGGATCGCTGGTATTCGTCAAGTAATGGAAGAGCGTCTTAAAGATCCGAAGCATCTGCCTTTAATTATCGGCATTGATGCTTTTATGAATGAAACAACCGCGCTGGCAGACTATATCGTGCCTGATACACACAATTTTGAAAGTTGGGGATTTAGCGCGCCTTGGTCTGGTGTTCAAGTGAAAGCAAGTACCGCACGTTGGCCGATTATTGAACCTCGAGTTGCTAAAACAGCGGAAGGCCAACCAATCTCAATGGAAACATTCTGTATTGCTATTGCCAAAGCCTTAGATTTACCCGGCTTTGGTGATAAAGCTATTGAAGATATGGATGGAAATTTCTATCCAATCAACAGTGCAGAAGATTACTATTTACGTGTTGCGGCTAATATGGCTTTTATGGGTGAAAAACCGGTTGCACCTGCAACTAATGAAGATATTTTACTGAGTGGTGTTGATCGAATTTTGCCAGCAATAACTTCCACATTAAAAAATGAAGAAGTATTGCGTGTTGCATATATTTACACCCGAGGCGGTCGTTTTGCTCCTTATGACAAAGCATGGAATGGTGATGAAACTGGACCTCAGTGGAAGAAACCATTACAAATTTGGAATGAAGAAGTTGCGAAAAATCATCATGCAATAACGGGTGAGCGTTATAGTGGTTGCCCAACTTATTATCCACCACGTCTTTCAGATGGTAGTGATATTCACCAGCACTATCCTGAAAATCAATGGCCATTAAAACTAATGTCCTTTAAGTCTCATGTCGTGAGTAGCTCTACGGGTATGATACAACGTTTACGAATGGTGAAACCGAGTAATTTGGTCGCAATTAATCCTCAAGATGGTAAAAAATGGGGAGTTAATCATGGTGATAAGGTTCGTATTGTAACACCTGGTGGGCAAGTTGAAGCTGAGATTAGTTTACTCGATGGTGTGATGCCAGGTGTTTTAGCGATTGAACATGGTTATGGGCATCAAGAATTAGGCTCTCGTCAACATTACTTAGATGAACAACCTTTACCGATGGATAAAGATATTGGTAATGGTATCAATCTTAATGATTTAGGGTTTGCTGATCCAACAAGAGAGATAACCAATACTTGGTTAGACTGGGTATCTGGTGCCTCTGTTCGTCAAGGTTTACCTGCTAAAGTTGAACGTATCGCTTAATTATTTGCCTTGAACTTTAATCTATCACTTCACTCTTTAAGATGGAGAGTGAAGTGATAACAAAGTGAATAGTTTTTTTATATTATAAAATATACATAATATTAGTTTAATTGTTTTAATATCATATGTACCCTACATACATAGTATTATAATGAATTTAAGGTGGTCAACACGCCTATTCGTCACCACATTTACAGAGAGTAATAATAGGAAGTGGACTCCTTTTTTCTTTTCTTTATTTTATAATTTAAAGGGATAAGACTACTTTTCATATATGTATTTTAAAATGTTATATATGAAAAATAGCTCAATTCTATTTTTTACGTTAATTTTTTCAGTAATATGTCTCTTGTGTGAATATACTGTGCTATTGCTAATACGTAGCTTTTTAGCTATTTGGTGATTAGGCAATTCGTTCATCCAGTAATTAATAATTTTTTGCTCTTGTGTGCTGAAAATAGAACACATAGAGTGTTTATATGTTGGAAAAAATACTTGGCATCGCGATGTGAATAAAGACGTTTTTTCAAGCACCCAAGGAAGTACTCTTTTGGGAAGGATAAAACAGTTATTTGTCAATGCGATAGGACTTTCCTTGTCAGGATAGTTTGCATCAATGTAGAGATAAAGTCGGCAATTTCTTGTTAAAATGAAAAAGAGTTGCAAATGTTGGCAGTGTGCTATTTCTCGGCAATATCGGGTAAGGTCAATGAATATAATATCAGGCATAGAATGATTAATATAATTATTAGCTTCTTGTATAGATGATGCGTCAATAATTTCATGTCTTATATTTCTTTTGGAGAAATAATGCTTTATACCGTTACGAGTAAAGAAACATTCATCAATAATTAATACTTTCACAAATAACTTCCTTGTTTGTTGCTATTCTATTAATTTATTAAAATAAAGATAACTTCATTTTATGTCAATTCGGCTTATATGTTATTTTTTTTAAGATATATCGAATAAAATAATTATTATTACTCTCGTATTAAATGATGATTTATTTATTAATGTTGTTAGTTATTTCTCATAATATGAAAATTATGAATAGATAATATATAAGAAATTATTATGCGGAATGATAAAAATGAGAACAGGAGTACATTGTACTCCTGCTTTGCGTTCGCTATCTTTTTGTCGATCTTTTTATTAATGCTTGGTGTTGTCTGAAACAGAATCTTCAGATGACTCAATTTTATCAATACCTGCTTGAAGAATATGAATCAACTGTTTAGCTATGTCTGTTGTGAGCCAAAGTGTCTTATCTACAACTGCATTTTCTGGATGATGTTCGTTTTCAGGAAGATAATGTAAACGCAACATCATGGCATCGTAGATGTCAACGGTACTGATATCCCAGCCTACAACAGGATGTGTCTGTATAACTTCATTTTTTCTACTCATAATACCTCCTAATCATACAGCCGGTTTTGACTAAGAGAGAAGCTCCCACGCAATGTGGTTACTTTTCAGTATACGAGATTTATCATGATTAAAAAGATAAATTTTTGTTGTAACAAAAAAATGTGTGCTGGCTCTGATAAAAGAGTAATGCACCATTAACAGCCGAACAAATGTTATATGGTGCATTTTAGAAGAATATCAAGGGGTGAGATTAATTGACACTAATATCCCAGTGAACATTTTCATTCGCTAGGAATGGGATAAGTGCTTCATTACCACAAAGAATTTGCGCAGGTGCTTCAATGTTTTTTTCTGTTAGCGTAATGGTGCCTTCATTTACAGGTAACCCATAAAAACGTGGACCATTGAGTGAACAGAATGCTTCAAAGTGCGCTAATGCATCAAGTTCTTTAAACACGGTTGCATAGGCGGCTAATGCAGTAGGGGCGTTAAATACACCCGCACAGCCACAAGAGGACTCTTTTCGATGTTGCAAATGTGGTGCAGAGTCTGTTCCTAAGAAAAAGCGAGAATTTCCAGATGCTACTGCTTGTCTTAATGCTTCTTGGTGAACATTACGTTTAAGAATTGGTAGACAATAGAGATGAGGCTTAACACCGCCAACCAACATATGATTACGGTTAAACATCAAATGTTGCGGAGTAATGGTGGCACCGAGAAATTCATTTCCTTCTAGCACATACTGAGCCGCTTCTTTGGTTGTGATATGTTCAAAAACTATTTTTAGCTCAGGAAATTGTTTGCGTACAGGGGACATGACGTTATCAATGAAACGCGCTTCTCTATCAAAAATATCAATATGTGAAGCAGTAACTTCGCCGTGGATCAACAATGGCATACCGATTTTTTCCATCACACTTAAGATTGGATAAATCTTTGTAATATCAGATACACCATGGCTTGAGTTCGTTGTTGCATTTGCTGGGTAAAGCTTACAGGCAGTGAAAACACCTTGTAAAAAACCTTGTTCAACTTCTGAAGGCAGTGTGCTATCTGTTAAATAGCAAGTCATTAAAGGTTCGAAGTTATCACCAGCAGGAATAGCTGCTTTAATTCGATCACGATAAGCGCGAGCTGCTTCAATAGTTGTAACTGGTGGAACGAGGTTTGGCATGACAATAGCTCTGCCAAAATAATGACTGGTATAAGGAACAACGGTTTTTAGCATGTCATCATCACGAAAGTGAACATGCCAATCATCAGGACGGCGAATAGTGAGGGTGATAGGTTGTGCAGTGGTCATATACCGGCTCCGTGTGTCTTAGGAAAATCGAAAGATCAAGGATTGGATTGGACTAAGTAGTCAAGCCGGAAACGAATGCTAATACGAAAACGATTAAATAGCTACCATTTAATCGTATTTTTTATTATGTATTATAGAATATTGTAAGGGAAAACAGAGAATAAAATCAAAAGGTTACGAGGGTGACACAAATAGAAATGGCTCCTCCAACTGGACTCGAACCAGTGACATACGGATTAACAGTCCGCCGTTCTACCAACTGAACTATGGAGGAATAACACTAAGTGGCGTGTATCATATAGCGGTAGTTTTGATATGTCAAAGGACAATCCTCGATATTTGTTTAAGTGCGTAGATAAGCAACATTTCGTACGTTTCTAAAACGGATGCTCTTATAAAGAGGTGTGGTTTTTTGCAATAACGAATAAAAATAAGGAGATGAAGTGTTTAACAGTAAAAAATGGAGATCTTAAAAAAATACATTAACGGAAAAGAGAGGGAATTGGATCATGCGGATGATAGAAAGCAAAAAGCCCGCACTATAATAGCACGGGCCTTTCTAAATTTGGCTCCTCCAACTGGACTTGAACCAGTGACATACGGATTAACAGTCCGCCGTTCTACCGACTGAACTATGGAGGAAGCGTGTTCTCTTGAGAACGAGAAGGATGATAGCGAGGGTGATGAGCTTTGTAAAGTAAAAAAAGTGAAATAACAGTTTAAGTGGTTAAAAAATAACTAATTTATAGGTTTTAAATCAAATAAGGCTACTTTAAGATAAAAATATTCAATAAATCACACTAGGTAAAATGGAAAACATGAAAACGAGTGTTTTTATTAGTCATTAAGTTATAGAAAACTATTGATAAAACTTAGAGAAAAAGAGGCCAGTAAAACCAAAGAAGAAAATAAAAGGCTAGAAAGCAAAAAGCCCACACTATCACAGTGTGGGCTTTTCTAAATTTGGCTCCTCCAACTGGACTCGAACCAGTGACATACGGATTAACAGTCCGCCGTTCTACCGACTGAACTATGGAGGAAGCGTGTTCTCGTGAGAACGAGGCGAATAATAGCTATCCTTTGTCACCTTGTAAAGTAAAAAAATGAAAAAAAATACCGTTTGCTCAAGACTGCATCAAGTTGTTTCTTTTTTGATAAAAATGTATAAAAAATAAATGGTTATCAGTAGATGCCATGTACAATAAGATATTTCTATTATGCGGTGTAATTCTAAAGTCGATAAGAAGCACAAAGAGGTCTTTTCAAAAGAAAGTTTTTCATACTGTTTAATAATACAATGTAAAGAATGCTGAGGTTAAAGAGAAGATCCAGAGACTATGAACATCACCGATTTATCAACGCCAATTTTAATTGAGTTCGAGGAATTTAAAAAAACACTCCTTTCCCATACGAAAGATAAGGAAGGAGGTTGGGATACGGCTGTTTCTGGATTAGCGTTGTGTCATTATACAGCAACGACAGAATCAGAAGGGTGGATGTATGAGCCAAGTTTGGCTATTGCTGCTCAAGGTGCAAAACAAATAACAATAGGCTTAGAAACAAATTGTTATCGCCCTATGAATATGCTTTTGACATCATCTGATATACCTACTTTTGCTAAAGTTTGTGAAGCCTCTAAAGAGGCACCATTTTTAGCTATTTTACTTAAATTAGATCTCTCTTTATTGCCTGAATTGTTAGCTGAAAATCGATTTGAATTATTGCAAGAAAGCAATCAACATAGAGCTCAACAAGTCGTTCCCGTCACAGCACCAATATTACAAGCAGTCACTAGGCTTATTAAACTGATTGATACACCAGAGGATGTGCCTTTCATTGCTCCTTTGATCCAAAAAGAGATCCTTTATTACTTATTACGATCAAATGGTGGGGCTAGGCAGCAGTTATTAGCATCGCAACACCCTCAATGCCGTCAAATTAATCATGCGCTTGATTGGGTTAAGTTGCATTATCAAGACACTATTCGCATTGAAGATTTGACCACATTAGTAGGAATGAGTACCTCTTCATTTCATTTCCACTTTAAAAACCGAACGGGTATGACACCATTACAATATCAAAAATGGCTACGCCTTAATGAAGCCCGACGCATTATGTTAATTGAAATGGCAGACGTCTCTGAAGCCGCATTTAGAGTGGGATATGAAAGCCCATCACAATTTAGTCGTGAATATCATCGATTATTTGGTCTAGCTCCTTTAAAAGATATCCAACGATTAAAAGAATCTGACACTGAAAGGGTATCTTTGGATTATTAGGCAAGAATAATGGAGAAATGAGTTAAAGCAATAATGAATGATTGCGTTACAGTCATGCTATTAGATATTGGTATATAAAGGAGTTTGAAGTGGCTAACGTATTTATTATTAATGCATCAAAAGAATTTGATGGTTCTGAAGGAAAACTCAACGATCATTTAACGCAAGTTGCGACGACATTGCTATCTTCACATCAGATAAATGTGCAATCAACACGTATTGATGATGGCTACGATAATGATGAAGAAGTTGATAAATATTTATGGGCTGACGTTATTATTTATCAAATGCCAGCATGGTGGATGGAAGGTCCTTGGATCTTAAAAAAATATATTGATGATGTATTTAGTGCCGGTGGCGATAAACTATTTATTGATGATGGTCGCACACGAAAAGATCCTTCAAAGAAATATGGTTCGGGAGGGTTGCTACAAGGTAAAAAATACTTACTTTCTGTGACTTGGAATGCGCCATTTGAATCTTTTGAAGAACAAGAACAATTCTTTGAAGGAAAAGGTATTGATGCTGTGTATTTTCCATTCCACAAAGCAAATCAGTTTTTAGGCATGGAAGGATTGAAAACCTTCGGAATGTTTGATGTGGTAAAACAACCACAAATTGAAAAAGATATTCAGGCGTATAAAAAGCACTTAGAACAAGAAATTATTGGTTTGTATCATTAAACTTAGCCAAGTGTATTTATTGGCTATTTCTTATTTACAAGAGGTCTAAACAGCCACATGCGGTAGAAATGAAAAAGATAAATTAAAAGATGAGGAAACGTGGCTGACTTTAATAGAAAATATTGATGGGATAGCTAATAGCAAAAAGCCCGCGCTATGACAGTGCGGGCTTTTCTAAATTTGGCTCCTCCAACTGGACTCGAACCAGTGACATACGGATTAACAGTCCGCCGTTCTACCGACTGAACTATGGAGGAAGCGTGTTCTTCTTGAGAACGAGGCGCATAATAACGATGATATATCAGGGTGTCAACGCTAAAAGTAGATTAAATATCTGTTTGGTTGGTTTATCGACAAAGTGGTTAAATAATAGAAGTTATTCTCCGTGTCTTTACGGTTAACACGGAGAATGGATCAAGATTGGGGTGATAATTGTGATGCCGAAATAGATTGTTGGACAGGATCGAATGCCATCAAATAGACATCATAAAAATGAATTTCTTGTTTTTTACTAATAATCTCTCGAATGTCTTCTTTTATCTTTGGTGAAATTGCGGGATGTTGCTGAATTTCATTTACTGCTTCATCAGACAGTTTCTCAAAGGTATACCATTCACCGTTATAGCAAACTCTTAAATCAAGTACGCCAATATCTTCAAATTTATAGATAGGCTTAATATCAAATAGCAATACTCCGGCCATCACTAGGAACATTAAAGTAAAAAGCACCAGTGAAATAATGCCAAAATAAGGAGAGTAGATAAGTAATGCAGCAAGTAATATATAAGAGAGAACCATGCTGATACATAACCAGATATGGTTTTTCAAAAATTGACTATTAAAGTGTGGTTTTCCGTCTCTTTTTTCAGCTTTATTGATCCGGTCTAAATCACGCTCTAAGATTTCTTTTAATACATTCATTGTAAACACCTTAAGAGATGAATGTTGCAAACTTGTTTCTTGTTGCTAGATTATCACGGAGACAAGATAAGCAGGTAGAACAGTTTTTTTAAATTCTGAGATTAACTGTTATTGTAATGCCATTAAGATTATTCTTAGTTGTTGTTAATAATAGAGATAAAATATCAAATAAATTTTATACACAGTGATAAAAATAGAGGAAGAATTGTATTTTTAATGTGCAATTCGCATTTTTTTAATCTTTAGACGCATAAAACTATTGCTATTAAACTTGTCTCATGCGTTAATGAGTAAGGCCTCAATACAGACCTGATTTATGATTGACATTCTAAGTTAATGAGTTTTAAACAGCATCGCTTTTTGACCGTTTTCTTCATGTGTGCCCATAAGTTATAGGTAGTTCAGGCCAGTAGATGCCGAGAAGGCAACGTTTTATTGATATATAGGAAAGTCACATGTCTGACAAAATGAAAGGTCAAGTTAAGTGGTTCAACGAGTCTAAAGGCTTTGGTTTTATTACTCCAGCAGACGGAAGCAAAGACGTATTCGTTCACTTTTCTGCCATTCAAGGTAACGGTTTCAAAACTCTGGCTGAAGGTCAGAACGTAGAATTCACAATTGAAAACGGTGCAAAAGGTCCAGCAGCTGCTAACGTAACAGCTCTGTAATTTAAAGCCTTTTAAAAATTTTCTTCAAGCCTGTCACCTTATGGTGGCAGGCTTTTTCTTTATGGGTAAAATAAACAAAAAGAGAATGATAATATTTATCAGGAGAGAAAATGCAGATTAATGATAAGGTTGTTGTGAAAACGGATGGTGTTGACGATCGTGAAGGGATCATCCTACTTATTGAAGAATTTAACGAAGGTATTATGTATTTAGTATCACTCCCTGAATATCCAAAAGGAATTTGGTTTTTTAATGAAAAAGAGGGTGGTGAAGGGACATTTGTTAGGCCAATACAAGAAAAGTGATTTGTGTTTAGGTTCGGTTCATTTACAATTTTAAATCAGCTACTTATACTTTTGCTAAATTTTAGTGAGGAGAAGTCACCTTGGATACGCAAAGTTGTAGGTTAACAGTAACTCAGTTAACTCAAAATAAATTTATTCAAATCGATAGGTAGGCTGTTTTCTTCATTAAAACTGCTTACCATTTTTGGTGGGCAGTGCATTGCAATATTCCTTTCTTACATATTTCTGTGTTTGCACTTACCCAAAAAATTTCCTTTATATTACTAATAAACAAGGTAAAGGCATGTGCTACATTTTTTTCTCTCTATTTCCTCCACCTAGGTTGATACATTAATTCTAATACTCTGAACATTTAGAGATAAATTTTCATACTTATTTTTTAATCATCATGTAGAGGAAATAAACATGACGATGACACCTTATATTTTAAATTTGGTGATTGCCATGTGTCTTGGTGCTTTGATTGGGGCTGAGCGTCAATGGCGACAAAGAATGGCTGGTTTAAGAACGAATGCACTCGTTGCCACCGGAGCGGCTGTTTTTATCTTAAGTTCAATCGAGACTTCACCTGATAGTCCAGGCCGAATAGCGGCTCAAGTAGTTTCGGGAATAGGCTTTTTGGGCGCAGGTGTAATTATGCGTGAAGGAATGAATATTCGAGGATTAAACACAGCGGCAACACTTTGGTGTTCTGCGGGAATAGGTGTGTTATGCGGTTTAGGTTTGTATCAATTGGCGACTATAGCAACACTTCTTATACTTTGTGCCAATATTTTATTACGGGAAGCCGCTCAACGTATTAATGCTCAACCACAACACCAAGCAATAGATATTGAGCAACGTTACTCAATTCGAATTATTTGTCATGAAGAAGATGAAGTTTTGGTTAGAACCCTTATTCTACAAGCAATAAATGGTTTACATGTTCGATTACAATCTTTGAGTAGTGCAGATACATTGATGCCTAGCCAGCTAGAAGTTTGTGCAGAGTTGCTGGCAACTCCAGTTGAACAAAAAGAGATAGAAGCCATTGTTTGTCGTGTTAGCTTAGAAAAAAGTGTAAGTGCGATTAATTGGAAAATTGCAGCTGAACACCCTGCTTAACTGACAATAGTTTGAGTAAATGTATCTCTTATGATGACTCTCTATATTCTATATAGGGAGTTTTTTGTTCCCTTAATATAGGGAAGATATTAAAAAATAATTTAAAGAGAATATAAATGTTATAGAAAGTTATAAGCATATAACCATATTTCTTGTGAGCAAATAGACGTAATGGTTAATTTTAAAACTAAGCACCTTATTGAAGAATAGTGAGATCTGTATCATGTATTAAGTATTATTACTGATATATAAAAATAAAGTATTTTATTAATGTAATTATTATCAATGTAACTATTACTCTATGGGATAAAAAAATAGAACTTTTTTATTCATAACTGGTTAATTAAGAAGACACAGTAAGATAAGGGAATTATTTTCGTTTTATTTTAAACACTCATTTTTATGTAATTTGATTAATATGCAATTATTTATATTGTGGTTAACCCGTATATTGTGAATTTTAAGCGAAAATGACTGAATAGAGTTTAAGCGTATTTGATATGGTTTCTCTTTTTTATTAATTATTGATTTCAGATTGGTTTGATTTATCACTCTTTATTTTATTTTGAATAAACGATGATCATCAAAATCAAGTAAGCGTTTGCCACTAGTTATTTACTTATTAAATGAGGCACTTAGGTGTATTGTAGGACAAAAAATCGTTATTAAGGGGCTTAGTGCAGTATAGAATTTCGGATCGAAAAGCGTGTTTTCTATTGATTATACTAGGAATTTTTTTAATACCTAAATAATACTCTCAAATTATTTCAATGTATTTGGCGAAATATATATCAATGTTTTTTATCAGGTTTGATTTAAGTTTCAATTTTTGAGTAATATTTTTAATTTAACCAAATTAGTGTTAAGAGAAAGTAGGCCAAGAGGTGTTAAATGGCTAGTTTTACCCGCTACAGCAAAGCTGATGAATGGCCGAGTAATGTTGTTTATAATTGCTCATCAGTGATGTACAAATTTTTTTGAAAGAATGTAATTTTTTTTGTAAAAAGCATGTAGAAAAAATGATACCAATAAGTAATCTTATAATGAGAATAGAAAAGGCATACCAAGCATTTCTTAGTGTAAAATAATAATTTCATGAGTTTATTATTTGTAACTTTGTCAAGGATGTAAATCTTACTTATTACAGAAAGAGAATTATCTTAGAGTGAAATAGCTATGCCATTGTCATTTATTCCGAAAATAAATATAAAGGATTATTAGATATTGACCTTTTTTGATTTACTTAAAAAGATAAAAACAAGTTCGAACTACCATTAATTAAAAAAGTATGTCATCAAAAAAAAGTTGATAAACATTTCACGATAGCTATCTCAAAAAGATAGGCTCATTTCAATAGAACTGAAAGCAATACACAAAGTATTTGTATTCACGGCATGAATAATCTCAATTATTTTCGATTTGAAAAATAAAGTTACAATATTTTACTGATTTTTCTTTTCACGAAAAACAGAACACTTTTGTGGCGTAAATGATGGAACCTTGTTATTGCTTTTTAAGCTTGATCTAATAAATGAGATATAGATCTAGATTACTTAGATATATCAATATTTTTATTACCTTTTTATGAAGAGGAAATGCCTTTTTAAACCTAAAATTACTCAAAAAAGGGTAATAATAAGGGCTAAATTAGTGATAAGTGGAGCTGAATATTTAGATATGTATTTTAGTTATCTAAATAAAAATATAACGATATTTAAATGTCAGTCTGCGCCTAACTCTGTCAACATCAACTTTTGTTAAGCAATGGTGTTACTTAATATCAGCACTTTTGGCTCTGTAATGCATTAAGACTTGTGCTAGCTAGGTTGAAATGAAGGTTCTGAACACAGAAGGGAAGGGAAAGTGAAACAATACTCATCATTTTTAGGAGCAAAACAAATTACGATAAAAGTTAGTTTCAGCGATAAAAAGTAACATTTGATATTTTATCGTTTGTATTGATGATAATGGAGTAATCAATAAGATGTTATTTTGATCGTATTTATTTTGTTTTGTTTACATTGAAAAGGTATGGCTATACAAGTGTTAAGCATGGCGTGGTGTGTTTGTCTGCACAGACGTTTTCAACATTTAGCTGTAATCTCAAATAAAAGAAACAAAATTTATATTCGATTTTCTCCCTTTATGGATTAATTACTTTATATTAGGGATCTCCAAATCTTTTTTTTATAAAACTGAAATTAATATTTCAAATTTAGTCTATTTTTTTATAATAAAAAGAGGGGATTTTATAATATAAAAGGATTCAAATGACCTTAATATTTTATTTTTTCTTCATTAAATATAATGTCTATAATTTATTTATATTTATTTTACCAATATACGTAACCACACATTTCAAATGTTTTTTTAAATTATCATTTTACACACTAATTAAATAGGGCTTATTTTTATAAATTAACTTTCTTTTTTTTACATTTTTCTTAAGCCAAATATTGTATTATATATATATGCTATTTTATTAGTTTGGTTGGTTTGAGATTGTTTTTTATTAAATTCATTTTTTATTTTTTTCTATTTTTAATATTAAAAACCTCACTAATATAAATATTCCCTGTTTATAAAATAGACTTCAAATCATAAATAAAACTTACTTATGTGAGGATATTATTTAACTGTGATTAATTTACAGTCAATAAAACTCTTATTAAGAGTTCTGTAATTTAAGTGTTAAAAGCTTATCTTTAAATATAAATATATTTATACTATTGCGTATGAAACTTTAATGGTGTGGAAATAAATATTCAATGATTTGAGGGTGATGATGCATAACTAAGAATTTAATTTTATATGACTTATCCTTCTGAATCATAAAAGCATGGGCGTATCGCTATGATTTAAAAGAAAAAAATAATTAGTTAAATTAAGATAAAAAAAAGAATAACTAGAAATAATTATGATAGCTTGTTTTTTAAACAAATTGTAAATAAAAAGTGATCATTTCTGAGGGTTTAAGTAAATGATGAAAAAAATAATATCTGTAGAAATATTTATTAAACCGGAAGAGCTTGTTTAGATAAAGATGAGGAGTAGATATTGCAATATATGTTACTGTGATCAAAAAAATCTTCAATTGTGGATTTGTCAAATTTTTATGCTGTATTTTTAGGTTTATAAGTTTAATAGATCGTATAAAATAAAAAATTATCATTAATATTTTAATTTGGGTAGATAAGCTTATTAATTTACACAGAGTTTTATTACTTTTATCACTTGAATAGTTAATGAACTAATTCCATAATAATGATTATCTTTTTGTGATGTGACTCACATAGTATTTAAATTGGACTACTTTATCCGTTGAATAACTTAATCGTTAAGGAGTAAAGTTGTCGCGTTAGGATTATTCTTAACGAGCTATATTGGCGAGCATTTAAAGTTTACTTTTAATTTAAATGTTTTTTTCGCTACTTTTGAAAATGACCGTAACTAAGTAATACAAGGTAGTGTTACTACGAGTCATGTTCATAAAATGGGGCCTGGAAATTTAATATTACATTTATATTAATTTCCTTGGGATCTTTCATTAGGGAGATCCTCTTTGTTCAATATAATCGGACGGGATGTAAAGAGATGAGTACGGTTGAATTGCTTAAGCATATTTATGACATAAATTTATCGTATTTGCTTTTGGCGCAAAGGTTAATTAACCAAGAAAAGGCTTCAGCAATGTTTAGGCTTGGTATTAGTGATTCCATGGCTGATGCTCTTGCAGAGCTTACATTGCCTCAATTGGTTAAGTTGGCTGAAACAAACCAACTAATCTGTAATTTCCGGTTTGAAGACAGCGAAACAATAGAACAACTCACCAAAGAATCTAGAGTGGATGATTTACAACAGATCCATACTGGAATTCTTCTTTCTTCAAACTTGTTTCGTCAGTTAGCGGAACAAGATACTTCTGCAACAAAGAAACGGGCATAACAATGAGTGAGAAAAGTATCGTCCGAGAAGCGAAAGACATTCGCTTAGCAATGGAATTAATCACCTTGGGTGCCCGCTTACAAATGCTTGAAAGTGAAACTCAATTAAGTCGGGGGCGTTTAATTAAATTATACAAAGAATTAAGAGGGAGCCCCCCTCCAAAAGGAATGTTACCTTTTTCAACGGATTGGTTTATGACATGGGAACAAAATATCCATTCCTCTATGTTCTACAATGCTTACCGTTTTTTATTGAAAAATGGGGGATGTGTAGGTGTTGAGGCAGTTGTTAAAGCTTATCGTTTATACTTAGAACAATGTCCACCTGTTAAAGATCAAGAACCTATTTTAGCACTAACAAGAGCATGGACATTAGTACGCTTTGTTGAAAGTGGTATGTTACAACTTTCAGTTTGTACCAAATGTAATGGTTCATTTATTACACACGCACACCAACCTGCTAGCAATTATGTTTGTAGTCTTTGCCAGCCTCCTTCTCGCGCAATAAAAAAACGTAAACTTTCCGCCAATCCTGCCGATATTAACTTACAACTGTTGGATGGTCTTGAACAGTTTGCAATGTGATTCGAGATTGAAAGTTAAATATCAGGTTATAGAGCTTAGTTATCTATAACCTGAGCCGTTTCCTCTCCCACTCCTATCTCTTGCTGCTATGTTCGCCATTCTCTCTATAACGAAATTAGCTAAAGGGATATCGCGTGTTAGTACTCTTAGGATATATCGTGGTTATGAGCGCCGTCATCGGGGGATATCTTCTCGTCGGTGGTAGTTTAGGCGCCTTATACCAGCCAGCCGAATTTATAATTATTTTTGGTGCCGGTATCGGTGCTTTTATTGTAGGTAATAATGGTAGAGCAATTGTATCGACAATGAAGATCCTACCGAAATTACTTCGCAGTACCAATTACAATAAAGCGATGTACATGGATTTAATGGCACTCATGTTTCGTTTGTTGTCAAAAGCGCGTCAAAACGGCATGTTGGCATTAGAGAGAGATATCGAAAACCCACAGCAAAGTGATATTTTTTCCCAATATCCTCGCATTATGAAAGATGTCTATATGCTCAGTTTTATTACGGATTATATGCGTCTCATGGTGACAGGAAATATGAATCCTTATGAAATTGAATCTCTGATGGATGAAGAGATTGCAACTTTTGAGGAAGAGAGTGAAGTTCCTGCAACGGGATTATCTGCTATGGGTGATTCACTACCTGCATTTGGTATTGTTGCTGCTGTGATGGGTGTCGTTAATGCGTTAGGCGCAGCTGATAGACCTGCTGGTGAAATGGGCGTTCTCATTGGTCATGCAATGGTCGGAACTTTCTTAGGTATTTTATTAGCATATGGTTTTATTTCACCATTAGCTTCTCGACTCAGACAGCGCTCTAGTCAACAAATGAAAATGATGGAGTGTATCAAAACTACACTGTTATCTAGCATGAATGGATATGCGCCACAGATAGCGGTTGAGTTTGGACGTAAAACCCTCTTTCTGGCAGACAGACCTTCTTTTATTGAATTGGAAGAACATGTACGTCAGGTACGGACACCGATGCAGGCAAATCCTGATGCAATGAAAGAAGAGTAATTATGAAGAGTAATTCACAAATCATTCGAGTTAAAAAGCGAGGGAGAAAGCAACATCACGCTCACGGTGGTGCATGGAAGATAGCTTATGCTGACTTTATGACTGCAATGATGGCTTTCTTTCTTGTGATGTGGTTACTTTCAATCTCTAGCCCACAAGAATTAACTCGTGTAGCAGAATATTTTCGTACACCGTTAAAAGTCGCGATTGAAAAAGGACGATTTAGTGGAGATGCAACAAATCCTATTCCTGGAGGAGGGCGTGATCCTGTCTATAACGAAGGTGATGTCTTGCCAAAAGGCGAGGAAGATAAACAGCTCAATGAAAAGCAACAATTCCGCCGACTAAAAGATAATTTAGAACAAGTCATTTTAAATGATCCTAGATTAAAAGATCTGAAGCCTCATTTATTAATAGACATGATGGATGAAGGATTACGAATTCAAATTATCGATAAAGCAAATCGCCCAATGTTTAGAGTTGGTAGCGCCACCGTCGAACCTTATATGAAGGATATTTTGACGGCAATTGCCCCTATTTTAAATGACACACCATATAAAATCAGTTTATCAGGTCATACCGATGATATTCCTTATGCAAGTGGCGCTTTTAAATATAGTAACTGGGAATTGTCAACCGATCGCGCTAATGCCTCTCGCCGGGAATTAATTGGTGCAGGATTAGGTGAGTGGAAAGTGTTGCGTGTTGTAGGTATGGCATCAACAGTTCATTTAGTTAAAGAGGATGGTTTTGCTCCAGCTAACCGACGGATCAGTATTTTGGTCTTAACGAAGCAAGCAGAACAAAAAATTGTACAAGAAAATGAGCGGGTTGCACCGACAGTAACAGAGGCTATTGAAATTGAGCCTCTACTTTCAGGGCAAGAAACCCCACAAGAAAAAGCAGCAAATACACAGACGGGGTCGTCTGTGTCTTCTGCATCTGAGCTTCCCGAATCAAAAAAGGAAAATGTTGAAACAGGAGTTTCTGGGGAAAGTTTGCCATCACAATCGACAAATATTACTACAAAACAGGGAACAGCCCCCTAATTTGTTGGTAATCGCGTAAAGGTGAATGAGTAACGATGGATATTACTGAGTTTTATCAAACATTTTTTGATGAAGCAGATGAGTTGTTAGCTGATATGGAACAGCATTTACTGTTACTTGATCCAGAAAATCCAGATCAAGAACAGATGAATGCGATTTTCCGTAGTGCACACTCCATAAAAGGAGGAGCTGCAACATTTGGCTTCGTTAAACTTCAACAGACCACTCATGTGCTTGAAAACTTGCTCGATAGTGCAAGACGTCATGAGATGGCGCTCACCGACGACATTATTAACCTGTTTCTGGAAGCGAAAGATATTATGCAACAGCAATTGGATGCACATAAAAACTCACAAGAACCTGATGAGGAAACATTTAACTATATTTGTGAGAAGTTGCGTCAGCTGGCTCTCGATGTAAAAGAAGAACAATCAGCTCCTCATGTTGAGGCCGTTGCTGGATCTGAAACTTCAGTTTTACATGTCACTGAGACTGAAACTTCTGCCTCATCATCGGATGTGGATAGTGTACAAAATGACGCCATAGTAGCAGAAACATCGAAAATGGCTGCTGATGGACATTATTACCATCACATCATTTTGTCTGATCTTAAAGAGACCGATATTGATTTAATGCTTGATGAATTAAAACATCTTGGGGAAGTCAGCCAAGTTGAAAAACAACATCATGGCCTTGAGGCAATATTAAAAACAACCGCAACCGAAGAAGATATTAGTGCGGTACTCTGTTTTGTGATTGAGCCCGAACAAATCTCGTTTAGACAAAATACTACGACAGAAAAAACGGTAGAGCATATTGCGACATCAGAAGAGTGTGAAATATCTGCTGATGATGCTCATATTGAAGAACAAGTTGAGCAACCAGCGCCCGTTCAATCTGTTATTGCTGAGAAAGTAACACCATCAGAACCAGTTAAAACACCAACTGCGACAGTATCTGCACCTGCAAAAAGGCCAGCCACTGCACCAACACCTAAAACAGAATCAACCAGTATTCGTGTTGCGGTTGAAAAAGTTGATCAACTTATCAACTTAGTTGGTGAATTGGTTATCACACAATCAATGTTGGCTCAGCATAGCGATAGCCTTGAACCGTCTATATACAGCGATTTGTTAAGTTGTATTGCACAACTGCAACGCAATTCTCGTGATCTGCAAGAATCTGTGATGTCGATTCGTATGATGCCAATGGAATATGTATTTAGCCGATTCCCGCGAGTTGTCCGTGATTTAGCAGGAAAAATGAATAAAAAAGTTGAGCTAAACATGATTGGTAGCTCGACCGAACTTGATAAAAGTTTAATTGAAAAAATTATCGATCCACTGACTCACTTAGTCCGAAATAGCCTCGATCATGGTATTGAAATGCCAGCAGATCGCGTTGCTGTTGGTAAGCCAGAAGCAGGACAATTAACATTGTCTGCGGAGCATCAAGGCGGCAATATTTGTATTGAAGTGACTGATGATGGTGCAGGATTAAATCGCGAACGAATTTTGAAAAAAGCCATTTCTTCAGGGCTTTCAGTTTCTGAAAATATGAGCAACGAAGAAGTTGCTATGCTTATTTTTGCACCTGGGTTCTCAACCGCAGAAGTTGTGACTGATGTTTCTGGTCGCGGTGTGGGTATGGATGTTGTGAAACGAAATATCCAAGAGATGGGTGGTCAAATTCAAATTAGTTTTGAAGTGGGCAAAGGAACTCGTATTCGTATTTTACTGCCACTTACATTAGCTATTTTGGATGGTATGTCAGTTAAAGTACAAGACGAAGTCTTTATTCTGCCATTAGGTACAGTAGTCAGTTCTTTACAACCTGAAGAGGATGATATTTATCCATTAGCTGGTGATGAGAAGTTATTGCAAGTAAGAGGAGAATATTTACCTCTTATTGAATTGCATCGTACTTTTAATATTGAAGGTGCTCAAACAGATATTACTCAAGCGATTGCGGTTATCGTACAAAGTGCCGGACGCCGTTATGCTTTATTGGTAGATAAATTAGTTGGTCAGCATCAAGTTGTCGTTAAAAATATAGAAAGCAATTACCGAAAAGTACCGGGTATTTCTGCCGCAACAATTATGGGCGATGGTAGTGTGGCTTTAATTCTTGATGTACCAGAATTACAACGCTTAAGTCATACACAAATGACAAATAAGAAAAAGAATACAACTGCAAGCGCAGTCATTTAATAGTGAGGATAAAATAAGATTATGGCTTCGGAACATTTCGAGAAATTATCCGGTGAAACTGTTGGACAAGGATTTCTAATTTTTACGCTGGGCGACGAAGAATATGGAATTGATATTTTAAAGGTTCAAGAAATTCGTGGATATGATCAAGTTACTCGTATTGCTAATTCACCTAGCTTTATTAAAGGGGTAACAAATTTACGGGGCGTTATTGTTCCGATTGTTGATCTGCGTATTAAATTTTCACAAGAAAGTGTAACTTATAATGACAATACTGTTGTTATTGTGGTTAACTTATTAAATCGAATTGTAGGAATTGTTGTTGATGGTGTTTCTGATGTTCTTACGCTGAAGCCAGAGCAAATCTGCCCTGCGCCGGAGTTTGCGGTCACAATGTCTACAGAGTATTTAACAGGCTTAGGTACTTTAGATGAAAGAATGCTTATTCTTGTTGATATTGAGAAATTACTCAATAGTGAAGAAATGGAATTAGTTGATAGCGCAACAATTCAAGCTAAATAAGTTTTTATTTTTTAAAAAATAATCTAAATACTGTTCCGGTAAGCTTGCCGGAATAGCTATTTCTGTCTTTTTTATTTTATTAGCGAGTGCTAAAGCATTAAATTAACTTTAAGGTAAATTTAAAGATAAAAAAGAACTGTTAATTTGAGTTAAGTTCTATTTTATTATTTATTAATTTATAAGTAGCTATCACCAAGTTGTAATATTTTTCTACTGACGGAAATAAATATAAAGTTTTTTATACTTATAATTTTAATTAAAAACAAGTATTACCATCGCTTTTTAATGGGGCAAAAACGTGACTAAGACGAAATGAAACCTATAAAGTTTCTCTTAAGTCTGCCGATAACTTGCTCATTACCATTTATTATAAAAAAGGGAAACTATGTTTAGCCGAATGAAAATAGTGACTGGATTATTATCCATTCTTCTGTTGTTTGGTGTTTTGCAATTTATCTCCGGGGGAGTTTTTTACTCAAATATTATTGAGACAAGAAATGACCTGAATAAAACACTAACAATACAGGATCAACGTGAGCGCCTAGACGAAAGTTGGGCTAACTTACTCCAAGCTCGTAATAATATTAATCGCGCTGCGATTAGCTTTTTATTACAAGATAAAAACCTGAATGTGGATGATTCTCTTTCTGTTGACTATCTTACGGGTCTTGCTCGTAAAAATATGTCTCGTGCAGATGAGAAATTTAAAGAATTTGAAAAAAACATTACCGCTTATCAAGTTCACTCAGAAGATGATGTTCGTAGCCTAAAAGGGCGTTTTATCGAATATTTCTCTGCATTAAATCAATTGGAAATTTTACTTCAAGATAAGAATTTAAAAGATTTTTTTGAGCAACCAACGACAGGTTATCAAGATGCTTTTTATAAAGAATATCTTGCCTACGTTATGCGTAATGAGAAGTTTAATGATGAATTAAACGTGGCATTAGAAGCCTCTCACCAACGTACAGTTATCACAATGGTTGTTTTAGCCATTATCGTTATCTCTGCATTAATTTTATGCTGGTTTGCGTTACGTAATGCCTTGATTAGACCATTAAATTCACTTCTATTAAGTATTAAAACCTTCTCTGAAGGCGATTTACGTCCAAATATTGAAGTGAATGGCCGTAATGAAATGAGCTTGTTAGCAAATGGCTTAAAGCATATGCAACAAGAGCTTATTCAAACCGTTCGTGGAGTCTATCAGAGTACAGAAAATATTTATAACAGCACGAGTGAAATTGCGGCTGGAAATAATGATCTATCTGCACGTACCGAAGAGCAAGTGGCTTCATTAGAAGAAACCGCTGCTAGCATGGAACAGTTAACGGCAACCGTAAAACAGAATGCAGATAACGCTCGTCAAGCAAGTAACCTTGCTAATGATGCCTCAGATATCGCTCGTCAAGGCGGAAAAGTTGTTGCTAATGTGGTGCAAACAATGCACGACATAGCCGGAAGTTCTCAGAAAATCACCGATATTACTGCAGTTATCGATGGTATTGCATTCCAGACCAATATTTTGGCACTGAATGCGGCCGTTGAAGCAGCAAGAGCCGGTGAGCATGGTCGCGGATTTGCGGTAGTTGCCGGTGAAGTTCGTAACCTTGCACAGAGAAGTGCAGAAGCTGCTAAAGAAATAAAAACACTGATTGAAGATTCTGTAAGTCGTACTGAAACTGGCTCTGTGCTCGTTGAAAGTGCGGGTGAGACGATGACGCGTATTGTGGACTCCGTAACTCGTGTTACTGACATCATGGGCGAAATCGCTTCTGCATCAGATGAACAAAGTCGAGGGATTTCACAAGTTGGCCTTGCGGTGTCTGAAATGGATCGTGTCACTCAGCAAAATGCCTCTTTAGTAGAACAATCTGCAGCCGCTGCTGCTGGTCTTGAAGATCAAGCAGTTGCATTAACCCGCTTAGTTTCAATCTTCAAATTACCGGGTCAGGAAGAAAAAACGCTAGAAAGAAAGGAATCGGATGCAACCCCTGTAGTTAAAGCCGCTGCTCCACTTATAAAACCAGGAACCTCAGAAAAGAAAAAGAGCAGCAGTGTTGAAGATCCCGCTAACTGGGAAACTTTCTAACAACAACAAGTGGCTGACAAGCGGTGGCTTTTTACCACCGCTTTAAACGAGGTGAAGGCATGTTTAGGTTTCGCAAATTAAAGATATCCACCAGTCTATATTTATTACTGATGATGTTTTGCGTTATGCAGGTGATTTCTAGTGGTATTTCGCTAGGGATTGTCCATTTGAATAACGAACAGATCACCAGAGTTGATTTAGATACATCTAAGCGAGATGAGTTAGGATTAAGTTGGGCATCTTTAATACAAACACGTAATGCGATTAATCGTGTTGCTATCGCAGTGAAAACTGAACAGTCAACGGATTATATTCAATCTATTGAATCAATAGCACTTTCACGCTTGGAAACGGCGAATACTCATTTTCAAAATTTCCTTGCTGAAATAAATAAAGAGGCAATACCGACAGAAGAAAAAGAAATCGTTGAAGCGGTGAAAAATGATTACCACGTTTTATATGGTGCATTAACTGAATTACATAACATGTTAAAAAACGATAATTTCCAAGGTTTTTTAGACCAACCAACGGAACGTTATCAAACGGCAATGGAAAATTCATTTAACACTTATATGAATTATGTGCAGACAGAAATTACAGAATCGATAGAGCAAGGACATCGTTCTTATACTATCGCTATCTTAATGTTTATCGGCGCAATAGCGATGGTTATTGTTGTGTCAATCGCGGCTCACCGTTGGCTAAGTTTTAATATCATTAAACCTTTCGCAAGTTTAAGCCGTTATTTTAATGATGTTGCGACTGGTAAATTAAATCGTGAAATTCTTGTATTTACGGATGATGAAATAGGGGATGTGTTTAGACAATTACGAGATATGCGTGGTGAGCTAGCGCGTTCTATTCGTATTGTTCGAGATAACAGCCACGCTATGCATTCTGGCATTCAAGAAATTTCTAAAGGAAATACGGATTTATCCTCAAGAACTGAACAACAAGCTGCTTCATTAGAAGAAACTGCGGCAAGCATGGAAGAGTTAACAGCGACGGTAAAACAAAATGCTGATAACGCCCTACAAGCAAGTAAGCTCGCAGAATCTGCTTCTGAGACAGCCATGCGTGGTGGTCAAATTACGCATAGTGTTGTTGAAACCATGGATGCGATTACACAAAGTTCTCAAAAGATAGGAGCTATTATCAGTGTGATTGATGGTATTGCGTTCCAAACCAATATATTAGCACTTAATGCGGCCGTTGAAGCTGCACGCGCAGGCGAACAAGGACGAGGATTCTCGGTTGTTGCTGGAGAAGTTCGTAACCTTGCTCAACGTAGTGCTGATGCTGCAAAAGAAATCAAATTATTGATTGATGAATCTGTTTTACGAGTCTCTCAAGGTTCTCAACTCGTTAATAATGCAGGGCAGACAATGGAGGAACTCGTCACATCAGTAAATAAAGTCACTGAATTAATGGCAGAAATCGCCTCAGCTTCTGATGAACAAAGTAGAGGTATTCACCAAGTCGCTGATGCAGTCAGTCAGATGGATCAGGTGACACAGCAAAACGCTGCTTTGGTGGAGCAATCAGCATCTGCTGCCGCAGCATTGGAAGATCAGGCTAATAACCTTGTTGATGCTGTATCGGCATTCGAGTTGCCTGACACGGATGAGAGTAATACCTCTTCATCCCTAGAAGGTAATGGGTTGAAAAAAGCAGATAAAAAATCATTTTTTAAAAAGACCCATTAAAAAACAATGAAACGTAATGTTACTGAAGTCTTATCAGATATCGCTGCTCAACCGTTGGATATTTTTACTCAACGGTTCATGTTGTCCGATGATCAGTTCCAATCTATATGCCAATTGATTTATCAAAAGGCAGGTATTGTGCTGACTAACAACAAAAGGGAGATGGTTTATAACCGTCTCACTAGGAGGTTACGTGAATTACGGATGAATAACTTTGGTGACTATCTTGCGTTTCTTAAAAGTGATGTACGCAACCCTGAATGGCAAGAGTTTGTTAATGCTTTAACTACGAATCTCACTGCATTTTTCAGGGAAGCACATCATTTTCCTATTTTGGCGAAACATGCCAGAAAAAGAGCAGGAGCAGGGGGCGTCTACCGAGTATGGTGTGCAGCTGCATCTACTGGAGAAGAGCCTTATTCAATTGCGATGACTTTACGCGATGTTTTTGGGAATAACCCTTATAAAACCAAAATTATTGCCAGCGATATCGATACAAATGTGTTGGATAAAGCACGAAAAGGTGTTTACCGACAAGAAGAGCTTAAAACATTAAATGATGAATATTTGAAAAAATATTTTCTCAAAGGTGTCGGCGATTTTGAAGGATACGTAAAAATTAGACCACAAATCAGTGAAATGGTCTCTTTTCAGTATTTGAATCTACTCGACAAGCAATGGGATTTAGAAGGCAGTTTTGATGCGATTTTTTGTCGTAATGTCATGATTTATTTTGATAAAACGACACAACAAACCTTACTTAACCGCTTTACCTCATTACTTAAACCAGACGGAATGCTGTTTGTTGGGCATTCTGAAAATGTAAGCCAGCTTAGCAAGGATTTCTACTTGCATGGGCATACCGTTTACGGGCTGACACCAGCAAGGAGAGGTTATGAATAAAATAACGGTACTCTGTGTTGATGATTCGGCGCTAATGCGCCAAATCATGCGAGAAATCATCAACAGTCATAGCGATATGGAAGTTGTTGATTGTGCACCAGATCCTATAGTGGCTCGTGACTTAATAAAAAAGTACAACCCACAGGTATTAACGTTAGACGTTGAAATGCCACGTATGGATGGTATTGATTTCTTGGAAAAACTGATGCGATTAAGACCGATGCCTGTCGTTATGGTTTCATCATTAACAGCTAAAGGCTCAGAAGTAACGCTAAAAGCGTTAGAACTGGGTGCTGTTGATTTTGTGACTAAACCACAGCTTGGTTTACGTGAAGGTATGCTCGCTTATAGTGAACTGATTGCAGAGAAAATTCGTGCAGCCGCTCTTGCACGAATTAGTCGGCGCGAAGTTCAAGTAGTGCCTTCTAAATCATTGTCATTTACACCGATGATTTCGAGTGAAAAGTTGATTGCTGTAGGTGCATCAACTGGTGGCACAGAGGCTATTCGTAATTTTCTAGAACCATTACCCGTTACCAGCCCAGCGGTGTTGATTACACAACATATGCCAGCAGGGTTTACACACTCATTTGCAGAACGATTAAATCGTTTATGTCAAATCAGTGTAAAAGAAGCTGAAGATGGAGAACGTGTATTACCAGGGCATGCGTATGTTGCGCCGGGTGATTATCACATGGAGCTTCGTCGCAATGGTGCTAACTACCAGATCCACATTAATAAAGAACCTGCAGTAAACCGCCATCGTCCTTCAGTCGATGTACTATTTCGTTCAGTTGCAAAATATGCGGGGCGTAATGCCATTGGCGTTATTTTAACTGGAATGGGAAGTGATGGTGCTGCTGGGTTATTAGAAATGCGTCAAGCAGGAAGTTATACCTTTGCACAAGATGAAGCGAGTTGTGTCGTCTTTGGTATGCCTCGAGCTGCGGTTGAAATAGGCGCAGTTGATGAGGTGAAAAGTATAAGCTCAATGAGTAAAGCGGTACTGATGAAAATCAGTAGCACGCAATCATTGCGTATCTGATTAAGTTCAGTTTAAAAAGCAACACAGTAATTTGCCGATATATTTTGAAGGAGTTTTCAATGGCAAGTAAGGATCTGAAATTTTTAGTGGTTGATGATTTTTCAACAATGCGCCGCATAGTTCGTAATTTGCTAAAGGAATTAGGATTTACGAATGTAGAAGAAGCAGAAGATGGTGCTGACGCGTTAGCTAAATTACGCAATTCGGCAATTGATTTTGTGATAACAGACTGGAACATGCCAAATATGGATGGTCTAGAGCTTCTTAAAAATATTCGTAGTGATGCGGGACTTGCAGCAACACCAGTATTAATGGTGACCGCTGAAGCTAAAAAAGAAAATATCATTGCAGCAGCGCAAGCCGGTGCAAGTGGGTATGTTGTTAAACCTTTTACAGCAGCAATTCTTGAAGAAAAACTAAATAAAATTTTTGAAAAACTGGGCATCTAAGGAGTCGCAATGAGTGGGAATCCAATTATGCCGAAAGATAATATTGAAATGACATCTGATATTATCAGCCGGATCGGACAATTGACGCGGATGTTGCGCGACAGTTTGCGAGAATTAGGATTGGATAAAGCAATAGCCGAAGCAGCAGAAGCCATCCCTGACGCTAGGGAACGATTGGATTATGTTGCTCAAATGACCGCTCAGGCAGCTGAGCGTACATTGAATTGTGTCGAAGCTGCGCAGCCTAAACAGGATGCGTTAAGTGCCGATGCGACTAAGCTTACTGAACGTTGGGACCAATGGTTTGAACAGCCAGAAGAGCTGAAAGATGTACGCTCTCTTGTAACAGATACCCGCAATTATTTGCGGGATATCCCTGAGAGTACGGCTTTTACTAACAGTCAGTTACTGGAAATTATGATGGCACAGGATTTCCAAGATCTGACAGGTCAGGTGATTAAGCGCATGATGAGTGTCGTTCAAGAAATTGAAAAGCAACTCGTGATGGTATTAATGGAAAACCTGCCACCAGAGCAACTTGAAAAGTCTAATGTGAAAAAAGAGACTGATTCTTTATTAAATGGTCCACAGGTTAATAAAAACAATGCTGGTGTGATCAAAAACCAAGATCAAGTTGATGATTTGCTAGAAAGTCTAGGTTTTTAACCTGTGATGAGTTTTAGGGCGATAAGGACGTTGAGATATGCAGGACGCATTCGCTCTATGCTCTGCTCTTTTAGGATGGTGTACTTTATGGATAAAAAATCACGTAATAACGCTTTGATAGCCCACGCTATTGAAGAAAATGTAAGCCGCTTTTTTTAAGCGGCTTTCGATGTTGCTTAAATCAGGATCAATATAAGAAAGTACATTATTTTCTGTGAATTTCGCTGATTTCCTTATAATTAGCGACAATACTACCTTTATTGTTATTTTTATCATTAGATTGCTTTCTAAGCGCCTACCGCCATAGCCCAAAAAGCCCCGTAAATTTGCGATTGTTCAGCCCATCAATTTCCTCTGAATTTGTCATGCTTAGAGTCATTTCATTCATGCTTTTAATCTCATTATCTAAATCGGACAGACTGTGGCTGAAGATAGCGATCTCGAAAAAACAGAAGACCCCACACCCCATAAACGGGAAAAAGCTAAAAAGGATGGACAAATTGTCCGTTCTAAAGAGCTTTCATCCGTTTTAATGATCTTGGGTGGTGTGAGTTTGCTGTGGATGAGTGGTGGATTTATCACTCGTGGGCTACATGCCATGTTAACGGAAGGATTTACATTTAATCATCACCTTATTGGTAATGAGAATTTGTTGATCCCTCGATTTGGTAGCTTGATTAAACAAGCTGTTTTTGCATTATCACCTGTGTTTTTTGGTTTAGTGCTTGTGGCAATTGGTGGCTCTGCTTTATTAGGTGGGATTAACTTTAGTAGTAAATCTATTAAGTTTGATCCGAAAAAATGGAACCCTATTTCTGGGTTAAAACGTATATTTTCAATGAATGCGTTAGCAGAGTTATTTAAAGCGATACTAAAATCCACCTTTGTGGGGATCGCTGCAACCGTTTTTTTATGGCACAACTGGAACGATATTCTTCATCTGATCACACTTCCTCCGCTTAGTGCATTAGCCAATGCGATGCAATTGCTGATTTTTGCTGTCTACATTACGGTTTTTATGCTGATCCCGATGGTGGCATTCGACATTATTTTCCAAATCCGTAGCCATCTGAAAAAGCTACGTATGACGCGCCAAGAAATTAAAGACGAATTTAAACAGCAAGAGGGTGATCCTCAACTTAAAGCGCGTATTCGTCAGCAACAACATGCTATGTCTCGCCGTCGAATGATGGCTGATGTACCGAAGGCTGACGTTATTGTTACGAACCCAACACACTATGCTGTCGCATTGCAATATAACGACAAAATGACCGCACCTAAAGTGTTAGCGAAAGGTGCAGGGGCTATTGCGTTAAAAATTAAAGAGATTGGTGCAGAAAATCGAATTCCGCTTCTAGAAGCGCCACCGCTTGCTAGGGCGTTATATCGTCACAGTGAAATAGGCCATGCAATACCTTCAACCCTTTATGCCGCGGTTGCAGAGGTGCTTGCATGGGTTTATCAACTGAAACGATGGAAAACCGAAGGTGGTTTAAAACCTAAACAACCTATGAACTTGCCAGTGCCTCCCGCACTGGACTTTGCTGGAGAAGATAATCGTCATGGCTAATTTGGCCTCATTACTCCGCTTGCCGGGAAATTGGAAAAGTTCTCAGTGGCAGATACTGGCAGGGCCAGTGCTTATCTTGTTGATACTGTCAATGATGGTATTGCCATTGCCACCTTTTCTATTGGATTTATTATTTACCTTTAATATCGCACTTTCGATCATGGTGCTGTTAGTGGCAATGTTTACAAAACGTACTTTAGACTTTGCTGCTTTCCCGACTATTTTGCTGTTTACCACGTTGTTACGTTTATCATTAAACGTTGCTTCAACACGTATCATCTTAATGGAAGGACATACAGGGCCAGAAGCTGCAGGGCGCGTTGTTGAGGCCTTTGGCCATTTCCTTGTTGGCGGTAACTTTGCTATCGGTATTGTGGTCTTTATCATCCTTGTTTTGATTAACTTTATGGTTATCACCAAGGGTGCGGGACGTATTGCTGAAGTGGGTGCTCGTTTTGTGTTAGATGGAATGCCGGGTAAACAGATGGCAATCGATGCTGATCTGAATGCGGGCATTATTAACGAAGATGAAGCTAAAAAGCGTCGTAAAGAAGTTTCATTAGAATCTGACTTTTACGGCTCAATGGATGGTGCGAGTAAATTCGTTCGTGGTGACGCCATCGCAGGCTTAATGATCCTTGTGATTAACGTGGTGGGGGGCCTTATCGTCGGTGTCGCTCAACACGGAATGGCGTTAAACGATGCAGCAACGACTTATACTCTTTTAACCATCGGTGATGGTCTGGTTGCTCAAATCCCAGCATTGATTATCTCAACAGCAGCGGGTGTTATTGTTACTCGTGTTGCAACAGATGAAGATGTTGGGCAACAAATGGTGACTCAACTATTTGATAATCCTCGTGTACTGATGTTAACAGCTGGGGTGTTAGGCTTGTTAGGTTTAGTCCCGGGAATGCCTAACTTTGTTTTCCTCTTCTTCACAGCAGCATTAGGTGGATTGGGTTGGTATATTTTACGTCGTAACGCTAACCCTGAAGTGCAACAACAAAAAGAGATGGAAGAAGTTGAGAAGCAAAACCGTGTTGTTGAAGCGTCATGGGAAGATGTGCAACTGGAAGATCCATTAGCGATGGAAGTAGGATACCGCTTAATTCCAATGGTAGATAACCGCCAAAATGGTGAGTTATTAGGACGAATTAGTGGTATTCGTAAAAAGTTTGCTCAAGAGACAGGCTACCTTCCTCCTGTTGTTCATATTCGTGACAATATGGAGTTAAGACCTTCTTCTTACCGTATTTTGATGAAAGGGGTTGAAATTGGTCATGGAGAAGCGCATCCGGGGCGTTGGTTAGCAATTAATCCGGGTAATGCAGTCGGCTCTTTAGACGGTGATATCACTCAAGAGCCAGCTTTTGGTTTACCCGCGGTTTGGATTGATGACAGTTTAAGAGAGCAAGCACAGGTTCAAGGCTATACCGTTGTTGCGGCAAGTACTGTTATTGCAACGCACTTTAACCATGCATTAACGAAATACGCATCAGAACTATTTGGTCGCCAAGAAGCACAAATGTTATTTGATAGGGTCAGTAAAGAGCTCCCTAAAATGACAGAAAATATGATCCCAGATATGCTTTCACTCACGGTGTTGCATAAGGTATTGCAAAATCTGCTTTCTGAGCAAGTGCCTATTCGTGATATGAGAACCATATTAGAAGCCTTAGCAGAGCATGCACCAGAACAAAAAGATCCGGCCGAATTAACGGCAGTGGTTCGTGTTGCACTTCGCCGTGCGATTACACAACACTGGTTTGGTGATCAAGATGAAATCCAGGTGATTGGTTTAGATGCAAGCTTAGAACGTATTTTGGTTCAAGCAATGCAAAGTGGTGGTGGATTAGAGCCGGGTCTTGCTGAAAATATTGAACAACAAGCGGCAGATGCTGTACGCCATCAAGAGATGTCTGGTGGTGCTCCAGTATTATTAGTGAATCACACATTGCGTTCATTACTTTCACGCTTCTTACGGCGTAGTTTGCCACAATTGGCGGTGTTATCGAATATGGAAATTAGTGAAGGTCGTCGGATCCGTATGACATCAATGATTGGTGGGCAACCACATTAATCATTTTCGTTGATATACCGTTATCTACCGCTAAGGCCACTTTATTAAGTGGCCTTTTTTATATTGATAGACATGAAGAGGGATGTGTTCGCGCTTTTATTTATGATAAAGGGTAAAGCTGGTACATCAATAAATAGGTGGTTTGATGATGTTATGAAAAGTGTAGTAATAATTTGAATAATAAAGAAATAAAGGCTCAATTAATAGTGAAAATGTAGATAAGAGAAATAAAGTGTTACGAGAAGAAGATAGATAATAGTGATGTATAGTAGCTTAAAGTTAATAACGTTTTATCAATAAAGAAAAACGCCATCAAGATTGATGGCGTATCATGTGAATTCTAATAATTATCGAGAAAACCTAAACCTGAATTTTTCGCCCAGCTAATGTAGAGCGCTGTGCTTGACCATCAGAACCATAAAGGGTTGGGCTGTGGTTCTTCTGCAAAAAACGGATAGCATCACTATTACGAGAAATATGTTGCTCTAATAGTAATCCGTTATGTTGATTAAGATGTTTTAGCTCCGCCGTAATATCCATTATCTGTATCCATAAATCAGATAAGAATGGTAATCCGGTGTAAGGTTTTTCTACACCAGCTTGTAAGCTTAGCGTATGACGCTGTTGGTCTGTATGACCTAAAGCCGACAAGACAAAATTCTTCTGTTCAGTAACTTCGTGAAGTGCATTGATATCAATGTTACCTGCACACAATAACTGTTGTTCAGCACGTAGAATACTGGCAATAGTATTGAGCTGTGATAATTGAAGATCTAAAGTCTGGCGGAGTTCTTCCATCATAATCATTAAAATATTATTGAGTTATGCTTTCAGCAGCTTCACGGAAAAGAGCATCCGCGATTTTACCGCTGTCCATGGTTAAGGTTCCGTTGGCAATTGCTTCTTTTAAACGAGCAACTTTCTCAACGTTTATGTCTTTATTTCCAGGCTGAACAAGTTTTTTCTGTGCTTCACTTAATTTAACCGAAGTGTCACCTGTTGCAGTTTTTTGTTCAGTTGTTCCCGATTTACGTGAGCCCTGTGTAACTTCACCTGGGTTACGTTGTGCAATTGCGTTAATCGGAAGCAGTGGATTTGCGCGTTCAATACTCATAGGAAAATCCTTTGTTAGGCATCAATTAATAGTCAGATGAAGCCATTGTAAAACAACCTATGTGTTTTCGCCTATCATCTTGGTTCTTTATATCGGCTGTAGAATCAAAAACTTTAATGTTACTTGTCATACTCGTCATACTTCAAGCCGTAGCGTTGTTGACTGCATTCACTCACACTAGTCACATACTTATGTATGCTCCTAGCGATTCGTTCATTTGTCGCCTAGCTACAGCTTGAATTATTTAGAGTATCTACTGGCGATGCTTTAAATTTGCGCCTAGCTACAGCTTGAATTATTTAGAGTATCTATATTAGATGCTTTAAATTGTTGTCTAACTACAGCTTGAATTATTTAGAGTATCTATATTAGATGCTTTAAATTGTTGTCTAGCTACAGCTTGAATTATTTAGAGTATCTATATTGATGCTTTAAATTGTCGCAATTATTTAGAGTAAAAAATGTAACGTAAGAGAGTTTACCTTGGCTTGCCATAACTGAAACGGGTAACAAGCAATTCAATATAGGCTTATTCTGCTTATCAGCTTTTTAATTTATTAAAGTGGGATGCGAACAGAGCCATTTTCAAGTGCTTCTCCAGTGACGATTTGTCCTGATTTTACTCTTACTCGGATCGTTTCATTGGCCACGGCGTTGTTTACCGCTTTGCCCTCATAACGGATCTGAAAGTGAGGACCTTGTGCAAATACCGTTACTGTTTGCCCTGCTAAAATTGCCCAAGGGCGACGAACCATGGTTGATGTTAAGGGTTTACCTGCGGATATTTGTCTCATCGCAATCGCATTTTTAATTAATGCGGGATCGCGCAATACATCATAAGGTTGTTTTTCTAACTCGCCTGTTGTCATGCTGACAGCAGATGTTTCAATGATGTCATCACGATTAATATCTTTTTTTGCGATTAAGTATTTACCTTTAACGCTAACATCAACTTGAATAAAACGACGTTGTTTATCACATTGAATGGGAATTGAAAGACGTCCCCAATTGCGAGAACCTGCGTGGCGTTGGATCTCTTGTGTTTGACACACGGGCCATTTCTCTTCAGGTGTTAAAACTGTAACTGTCACTTTATCGCCTTGTTGATGAAGCGCGACAAAGAAATCTTGTAGTTCTTCAGGGAGTGATTTAGCGATACTTACATTCACCATAAAGAAAAAAGAAAACAGACCGATAAGAGTTTTAACTAACATAGTTTGTATCACCTTACAGAGTTGATGCTAATTGTGCATTTGTACTTATTTAGCCAGCACAGTGTACATCGTCTCTACACGCCTTAAACGCATAAATAGCAATCCAATTTACGCCTATTCCTCCAATCATCTTTTTTTTGAGCGTTTATTCTGTCAACTGAAATTGTTTTATCAGCTGAGGTAAGTGGCTTAGCCACCAAGGATAGAAGATGCTCGATAAATTAGAAAATACGTTTCATTTTCAACAAGAAGCGCTCTCAATACGCAATAAACGCCAAGAAATCCTCGCTGCGAATATCGCGAACGCAGATACCCCAGGCTTTCAGGCTCGTGATATTGATTTTGCTTCTGAATTGAAAAAAACCATTGAAAACGGACGTACTGGTAGTCATGGCATGCAATTAGCGATGACATCAGAGCGCCATATCCCAATCAAACCCGGTTACCGCTTAGAGGCAGACTTACTCTATCGCGTGCCTCATCAAACTGCGATGGATGGTAATACTGTGGATATGGACATGGAACGTAGTAATTTTGCTGACAATAGCCTTAAGTATCAGGCTGATGTGACATTTATTAATTCACAAGTTAAAAGCATGATGTCTGTATTGCAACAGTAAGGTAAAGAGCATGTCTTTATTTAGTATTTTTGATATTTCAAGTTCAGCACTTTCAGCGCAATCACAACGTTTAAACGTGAGTGCCAGCAATATGGCAAACGCTGACAGTGTTGCGGGTCCAGATGGCGACCCTTATCGTGCAAAGCAGGTTGTTTTTCAGGTAAATGCACCAGCCGGCCAAGAAATTGGTGGCGTGCGTGTCACCGAGGTAGTGGATGATCCCGCCCCATTTCGTATGGAATATCAGCCAGGGCATCCTTTTGCCGATGAAAAAGGATATGTACGTATGCCGAATGTTGATGTCGTGGGTGAAATGATTAATACCATCTCTGCTTCTCGTAGCTATCAAGCTAACGTTGAAGTCATGAATACGGCAAAATCACTGATGCAAAAAACACTGATGATAGGTCAATAGGGAGAATAAATTGTGGGTATTTCCTCCTCAATGAATGAACCTTATGATAATACCATTATCGGGGATGCACCTTCTTCATACCATACGAAAAAAAGTGGTAGTGATGATATTAAAGGGAATTTCCTGACACTTCTCATCACCCAGATGAAAAATCAAGACCCAACAAACCCAATGCAAAATAATGAGTTAACATCTCAGTTAGCTCAAATTTCGACCGTTGAAGGTATAGAAACACTGAATAAAACAGTGAATAACATTGTTGGGCAAATTGATCAAAGTCAGGCATTGCGAGCATCTTCCTTAGTTGGTCGTGGTGTCATGGTCGCTGGGAATAAAATTGTTGTCTTTCAGCCAACCGATGGTAAAGATGAGACTGAAAAACCCGGTGACGGGGATGACACAATTCCAACACCTGATACTCAAAATGAAAAAACACGTCAGCAAATGGGAACGTATAAAGCAGATGATACGGACCCAAATACCCCTGATAGTGAACACCTTTTTTCAACACCTTTTGGTTTTGAATTACTCAGTCCAACCGATTCTCTTACGATAAACATCACCAATGCGAGTGGTGTGACTGTTCGTACGATCAATATGGACAAAAAGATGCTACCGGATGTTTATAACTTCTCTTGGGATTGTACAGATGAAGATGACAATCCTGTTCCAACAGGAAGCTATAAATTTACCGTTAACGCCACGCTTAATGATGCTCAGGTCCCTGTTAAGACACTGAATTATGCGCTGGTGAATAGTGTGTCCATGGTGGATGGTGGTGCCCGCCTTGATGTTGGCTTAGGTAATACCGTTTCATTGGATGAAATTCGTCAGGTTCTTTAACTAACACATATTCAACTTGGAGGGCGCATGTCCTTTTCACAAGCAGTAAGTGGTTTAAACGCAGCAGCCGCAAACTTAGATACTATCGGTAACAATATTTCTAACTCCGCAACCTACGGTTTTAAAGGTGCAAGTGTTTCTTTTGCAGACGTTTTTGCAGGATCTGGTGCAGGTCTAGGTGTTAAAGTTGCAGGTATTAGCCAAAACTTTAAAGATGGTAGTATCACAACGACTAACCGTCCAACAGACGTGGCGATTTCTGGCGGTGGTTTTTTCCGTATTGAAGATCAAAACGGCGGTGTTTTTTATTCACGTAATGGTGAATTCGGTAAAGATAAAAATGGTTTCCTGACTAACATGCAAGGTATGCGTGTAACAGGTTATCCAGTACAAAGCGTTGATGGTAAAAACGTGGTTCAAAAAGGGGCAACGCCAACACCTATTGTTATTCCTACTGATATGATGAATGCAAGTGCAACCGATAAAGTAGATATGACGGTTAACTTGAACTCAGCTGAAGAAGTAATTGATCAAACAACTCATGCGTTTGATCCTAAAGATAATGATTCTTATAACTTCAGTACTAACGTAACGACTTACGATAGCTTAGGTAATGAACATAACCTGAACTTATTCTTTGTAAAAACAAAAGATAATGAATGGGAAGTTCATGCTCAAGACTCCACAACAGGTGAGCCGGCTCAAAATCTAGGCAAGTTAGTTTATAAAAATAACGGTGTATTAGACGAAGCGGCAACCAGCATTAATAATTTCACTACCGTATCTTATAAAGGTTCAGAAACCATGAGTATGGCAATGAACTTTACAGGTAGTACCCAACAGAAAGTTGCTGAATCAAGCGTATCTAAATTAGCGCAAAACGGTTATCAAGCGGGTGAATTCACCAACTTCCGTATTGAGCAAGATGGCTCAATCATGGCGACCTACTCAAACCAACAAAGCCAAGTTGTTGGTCAAATCGCATTAGCTAACTTTGCAAATGCAGGTGGCTTAAGTTCACAAGGCGACAATATGTGGTCTGAAACTAACGGTTCAGGTTCACCGATCGTCGGTGTTGCAGGCTCTGGTGTATTCGGCAAATTAACCAATAACGCATTAGAAGCGTCTAACGTTGATATGAGCCAAGAGTTAGTCAACATGATCGTTGCTCAACGTAACTATCAATCAAATGCACAAACCATCAAGACTCAGGATCAAATCCTGCAGACTCTGGTTAGCTTGCGCTAATAACGCCGGAAATAATCTGTTATGGATCATGTGATTTATACCGCGATGGGCGGCGCCAGACACTCGATGGAAAATCAAGCTGTCGTGGCGAACAACTTAGCAAACGCATCAACGCCTGGATTCAAAGCGCAGCTTAGTGCAATGCGAGCCGTACCTGTCAATGGCGATACCTTACCAACTCGTACATTAACGGTAGCTTCAACGCCTGGTAGCGATCAGAGTCAAGGAACGATGAACTATACAGGCAGATCAATGGATGTTGCATTAAGTGATAACGGTTATTTGGCTGTTCAGCTTGATGATGGCACCGAAGCCTATACCCGAAACGGAAACATCCAACGTAATGCAGATGGCATGTTGATGGTACAAGGACGTTTGTTAATGGGGGATAACGGTGCGATTGAAGTACCTCCTCAGGCAAATGTCAGTATTGCTAATAACGGTATTGTGACTGCGCATGTTCCCACTGATCCGCCAAAAATGTTGGGTCAGATTGGCCGTTTAAAAATGGTAAAACCAGAGCAAAACGACTTAGTTCGTGGTGATGATGGATTATTCCATTTATCACCGAAAGGAGCAGCGCGTGCTGGTGAGGAATTACCTGCGGATGATAGCGTGAAGGTGTTAGCTGGTGTGTTAGAAGGCAGTAATGTTAATCCAGCAGAAGCCATGGTCGATATGATAGCAAACGCAAGACGTTTCGAAATGCAAATGAAGGTTATTCATAGCGCTGATGAAAATGCGCAAAAGGCTAACCAACTGCTATCACTGAGTTAAATAGTGTAAGGGGAAAACCATGATCCGTTCTTTATGGATTGCTAAAACTGGGTTGGATGCACAACAGACAAACATGGATGTGATTTCCAACAACCTCGCAAACGTCAGCACCAATGGCTTTAAACGTCAACGTGCGGTTTTCGAAGATTTACTGTATCAAACAATTCGTCAACCGGGTGCGATGACTTCTGAACAGACTAACGCACCTTCAGGTTTACAAATTGGTACGGGTGTTCGTCCGGTTGCGACCGAACGTTTACATAGCCAAGGTAACTTAGCGCCAACAAATGGAACACGTGATGTGGCTATCAAAGGACAGGGTTTTTTCCATGTTCAGTTACCTGATGGCACAGACGCTTATACCCGTGATGGTGCATTCCAAATGGACCAGAATGGCCAATTAGTGACAACCAGTGGTTTCCAAGTTGTACCCGCCATTATTTTGCCTGATACCGCAAAGAAAGTGATGATTGGTCGTGATGGTACAGTCAGCGTTGAGATGGAAGGTGATCCTGCGCCACAACAAGTAGGTCAATTGACACTAACTACCTTTATTAATGACAGCGGATTAGAAAGTGTGGGTGAAAACTTGTACTTAGAAACCGCAAGTTCTGGCGCACCAACTGAAAATGCCCCGGGTATCAATGGCGCAGGCTTGTTGTATCAGGGATATGTTGAAACCTCTAACGTTAACGTGGCTGAAGAGTTGGTCAATATGATCCAAACTCAACGTGCTTATGAAATTAACAGTAAAGCGATTTCAACATCAGATCAGATGTTACAGAAACTAACGCAACTCTAATTTTGTTTGTTCATTAGCCTGACAGGGTTTCCTGTCAGGCGTATTACTAAAAGAGTATCGAAGATGGATACAAAGGTCATTACTGACAATTCTGGGGCAAGAAAGCTTAGTGTCAGATGGCGTCGTCATCAACGTTTAGGTACCGCCCTGTTGGTACTGACACTGTCGGGATGCGCATATATACCCAAAAAACCGTTAGTAGAAGGTAACACAACTGCGGTTCCAACGGCACCAACGGCACCTGCACCTAATGGCTCTATTTTTCAGTCAGCTCAGCCTGTTTATTTTGGCTATCAGCCTCTATTTGAAGATAGACGCCCTCGAAATATCGGTGACACGTTGACTATCACATTGCAAGAAAATGTCAGTGCAAGCAAAAACTCATCTGCGAATGCAAGTCGTAATGGCAAAGCTGGGTTCCTTGCCTCGATTACGCCAAGGTTCTTGGAAGGATTGTTTGGTAATAGCCGTGCTGATATGGGTATGGAAGGAAACAGTGATTTTGGCGGTAAAGGTGGCGCAAATGCGAACAATACCTTTAAAGGCACCATTACTGTGACTGTCGATCAACTTCTCGCCAATGGAAACCTGCACGTTATTGGTGAAAAGCAAATTGCTATCAATCAAGGTACTGAATTTATTCGTTTTTCAGGTGTTGTGAATCCAAGAACTATCAGTGGTGCCAATACCGTAAATTCAACCCAAGTTGCTGATGCTCGTATTGAATATATCGGAGACGGTTATATCAATGAAGCACAGTCTATGGGATGGCTACAACGCTTCTTCTTAAATGTATCACCTTTTTAATGAGTAGGGTCCAGATGAAAAAAATAGCGATGAGCCTTTTCTTTATCGTGATGACATGTGTCGGTTTTTCCGCCCATGCCGAACGGATCAGAGATCTCACCTCTGTTGAAGGGGTAAGAGAAAATGCGCTGATTGGTTATGGTTTAGTGGTGGGATTAGATGGGACGGGCGACCAAACAATGCAAACCCCGTTTACCACACAAAGTCTGAATAACATGCTCTCACAATTGGGGATCACAGTACCACCCGGCACCAATATGCAATTGAAAAACGTTGCTGCGGTGATGGTAACAGCAAAATTACCGCCTTTTGGTCGTACAGGGCAATCAATCGACGTCGTTGTTTCATCATTAGGTAATGCAAAAAGCTTACGTGGTGGTACGTTGCTGATGACGCCACTCAAAGGTGTTGATAATCAGATTTATGCTTTGGCTCAAGGTAATATTGTGGTTGGGGGAGCAGGTGCATCCGCAGGCGGTAATAGCGTTAAAGTTAACCAATTGGCGGGTGGGCGTATTAGTAGCGGAGCGATTATTGAACGCGAACTACCATCACAATTTGGTCAAACAGGTCTGTTGAACTTGCAACTGAATGAAGAAAACTTCACGTTGGCACAACATATCTCTGATACCGTTAATAAATTAAGAGGTGTGGGTACCGCGATCCCTTTAGATGCTCGTACAGTTCAACTACGTGTTCCTGTTGGTAAAAGTGAACAAGTACGTTTCTTGGCTGAAGTTCAAAATCTCGAAATTAAACGAGTTATTGCAGATGCAAAAGTGATCATTAATGCAAGAACGGGTTCTGTTGTTATGAATCGTGATGTGACATTAGGAAGCTGTGCGATTGCACAAGGCAACCTTTCTGTCACGGTTGATAGCCAAGTGAATGTAAGTCAGCCTAATACTCCATTTGCGGGTGGTAGCACTGTTGTAACACGTAATACAAGTGTGAATATGAGTGAACAAGGTGGCTCATTACAGCAAGTGAATGCAAGCGCAAGTCTAAACGAAGTGATCCGTACATTAAATGCATTAGGTGCAACACCGACTGATTTAATGTCGATATTGCAGGCAATGGAAAGCGCGGGTTGCTTACGTGCGAGATTGGAGATTATCTGATGAAAGATTTATCTCTGCTTTCTTCAATGCCGACGATGTCAACGCCGGCATATGACAGTAATGCATTGAATAAACTTAAATATCAGGTCGGGCAAAATACTGATCAACAAGGACTGCGCCAAGTGGCGCAGCAACTTGAAGGTGTTTTTGTTCAAATGATGTTAAAGAGCATGCGCGATGCAATACCTCAAGAGAGCATGTTTAATTCAGAAAGTACCAAAATGTACACATCACTTTATGATCAACAAATCGCTCAAGACTTATCACAAAAAGGCTTGGGCTTTGCTGACATGATAGAAAAGCAGCTTTCTGCAAAAGTGACGATGGAACCGAGCGAGATGGCTGGAAAAACGCCAATGCCATTAGATGGCAGTGATATTTTTCAATCCATGCCAACGCAAGCCTTGGGGCAAATGTACCGAGCAATGCAGCCTTACCAAAATGCAATTGAAAGTACGATTGGTAAACTTAAGGGGTTATCTGAAAGCAGTGCTTCTTTTGCATCTAAATTGTTAGGGCCTGCTAAACAAGCGACAGAAGGCACAGGTGTACACCATCTTTTAGTTGTTGCTCAAGCGGCGTTGGAATCGGGTTGGGGCAAACGTGAAATTCTAACGGGTGAAGGTAAGCCAAGTTATAATCTGTTTGGTATTAAAGCAGGAAATAGTTGGAAAGGACCTGTCACAAATATTATGACAACCGAAGTGATTGACGGTAAGTCAATTAAAATGCGAGATAATTTCCGCGTTTATGGCTCTTATGTTGAAGCTATTCAAGATTATCTCCGATTGATTACTGAAAGCCCTCGTTACGCTAAAGTGCCTCAAGCTCAAACTCCAGAACAAGCTGCTTATCGCATCCAAGAAGCGGGTTATGCCACCGATCCTGGTTATGCGAAAAAACTGGTTTCAATTATTGGTCAATTGAAAGGAAGTGGTGAGCAAGTTGCTAAAACCTATACTCACGATTTAAGCGATCTATTTTAATGCTTTCCCCTCAAGTTTGGAGGGGAAGTACCGATAATAAAGACCAGAGCATTCATTCCTATTTGCCAGCTATGCTCCGTGCATACGGGTGATGACTAAACGTAAAAGGATAGACAAATGTCCAACAGTTTAATTAATACAGCGATGAGCGGACTTAATGCGGCACAAGCTGCGATGAGCACTGTAAGTAATAACATCGCTAACCAAAATGTAAAATGGTACAACCGTCAAATGACTGTTTTTAATGAAAACAGCGGCACAATGACCGGTAATGGTTATATCGGTAATGGTGTTAATGTTAGTCGTATTCATCGTGAGTATAACGAATTTCTTGCCGGTCAAATGAACCGTGCAATGTCAAAACAAAGCGCACTTAATAGTTATACCCAAAATATCTCACAAATTAATGATTTGTTAGCAGATAAAGGAAATGATGTTTCGAGCGCTATTGACGAATTTTTTACAAGCTTACCAAACGTAACCAATAACGCAGAAGACAACCCTGCGCGTACAACGGTAATTGGTAAAGCGGAAGCAATGGTCAATATGTTTGCTAAAGCAGACCAATCATTGCGTGATCTAGAAAAAGATATTAATAGTCAGGTGACAAATACCTCTAAAAATATCAATGAATATACAAAACAGATCGCAAAATTAAATAACGAAATTAGTCGTTCTAAAGGCTTCAATGGCGCTGATCCTAACGACTTATTAGACCAACGTGATCGTTTAATTCAAGAGCTAAACACACTGGTTGATGTTCAAGTCACTCAACAGGATGGTGGTTTTGTTAACGTCACATTTGCTAATGGTTTGCCATTAGTATCTGGTACTCGCTCTTATGAAGTTTCTGCTATTCCATCAAGTAAAAATAGCGAACGCCTTGTTATTGGTTATAGCAACGGTATTGATGACGTTCGTGAAGTGGATGCAAAACGTATTAACGGTGGCGAACTTGGCGGTGCTTACCGTAGCCGTGAAGAAGTGTTAGATCCAAGCCGTAACCAATTAAATCAATTAGCGTTAGTGTTAGGAGATCAATTTAATAAACAACACGAACAAGGTTTTGATTTAGATGGTAAAAAAGGTGAGAAATTCTTCGACCTTGGTGGTGCCCATGTAATGCCTAATGGTAAGAATAAAGGTGATGCAACCTTTGATGTGAAATACACCGATACCAAAGAAGTGAAAGCGGCTGATTATACTGTTAAATATGATGGTAGTAAGTGGAATGTTACGGTAGAGCCGGGCGGTCGTAAAGTTGATGCTAAAGTAAGTGCGACAGGCGAATTAGAATTTGAAGGCATGAGTATCAAAATCAATGGTGCTGCACAAAAAGACGATTCTATTATTGTTCAATCTGTAGGTAATGTGATTGCAGGTATGAATGTTGCAGTCACTGATCCAAGTAAAATTGCTGCTGCGGGTTCATTAAATGCAGATGGTGAAACTGCACCAAGTGATAACGAAAACATGAAAAAACTGTTTGAGTTACCCGATGAAAAAATCATTGACGGCAAAACAACAATTGCAGGTGGCTATGGTTCACTGATCAGTATGGTTGGTAATAAAGTGAATACGGCTCAAGTTGACTTTGATGCCCAGGTTTCTATTACTAAAAGTATTGTCGAACAACAACAGTCTGTTTCTGGTGTGAACTTGGATGAAGAGTACGGTGAGATGTATCGCATTCAAGAATACTACATGGCAAATGCAAAAGTTATTCAAACTGCAAACAGCATGTTTGATGCGATTATGCAAGTTTTCTAAGTAACCCTTCATCAGAATAAGGAATATCACTGTGCGTTTAAGTTCAAATCAAATTTTTAGCCAGCGAGTGGACAATATTACCAGTTCACAAAGCAAATGGATGACTGAAGGAAATAAAATCTCCAGCGGTCGTCGTGTTGAAAAACCATCAGATGATCCAATGGCAGCATCCCAAGCGGTTATGGTGAAACAATCTGAATCTCGTAATCAACAGTATGCAACTGCGCGTGGATTTGCAAAAAACAGCATGTCTTTGCAAATGAGCTTAGCCAGTCAAATGGTTAATATTACAACGAAAATTCAAGAAACACTGGTTGCAGCAGGTAATGATGGAACATTAAGTGATGAAGACCGTTCATCTTTAGCTGACCAATTACAAGGTTTAAAAGATCAATTAGTGGGTATTGGCAACACAAAAGATGGTGTTGGCCGTTATATTTTTGCAGGTTTCCAAACAGATAAACCTCCTTTTGTCGCTGATGCAACAGGTAAAATCACCTACCAAGGTGGTGATAAGCAAATTACCCAAAAAGTAGATAGCAATATTGAAATGGTCACTAACTTCACTGGGATTGAAACATTACAATCTTCAGGGAGTAAAGGAACTGCACCTGATATTTTTGAAGCATTAGATGGCGCTATTACTGCGTTACAAGAACCACTAATAGGTAAACCACAAGCTGATCGTGATGCCGCATTAGCAAAAATTGATACAGCGAATCGCGTTAACCGCGCAACCTTAAATAATATTTCTAGTGTTGAAGCGAAGTTAGGCTTACAACTTCAAGAGCTTGATAACTTGGATGATTTAGGCGCGGATACGTCGTTAAGAAATGCAAAACGTTTAAGTGAGCTACGCGATTTAGATTGGACACAAGCAATTTCTGATTATTACCAAGAAGAGTCTGTATTACAGGCTTCTTATAAAGTCTTTAACGACATGAAAGAGATGTCGATGTTCAAGATGTATCGATAATTTTTATAGTACTGTCTCGCGACATTTTGATATCACCCCTGGTATTTATTTATCAGGGGATTTTTTTATTTATTAAAAGCAACAAACTATATTTTCTTTTTTAATGCTAAGAATAAGATTTTATCTTGAATCGAAGAAGCGTTGAAACCATGATGAAGGTAAAAATGTTTTGCGTTTTCAGTTAAAGCATGAACCATAATCGCTCTAACACCAATGTTTTCAGCTACATGATGACAACGCAAAACAGCATCTCTTAACAAATCGGCACCAAGATCTTTTCCATGAAAAGTTTTATCAACAGCAAGTCTAGCTAAAATGATCACGGGTATTGGGTCTGGCATATTGCGACGAATATGACTAATTGCTTCAGTATGGTTAACACTACCTGTTGCTAAAGAATAGTACCCAACAACACGTTTTTTATTTTTTTCACAGACCACAAACGTACGGGATGCACCTAAAAATTGGTTTTTTAAACCTCTTTGTTTTATCCAGTTATCTAATACATTTTCACTACTATAAAAATCAGCCACTTCATGTGAATTTGATAACGGCTCAGGTGCTGTTATTTTTCCCATAATGGTTTTCTCATTAATAACTTTTCAAGAGCAGGGTCAATATCAACCGGCGCATCAATAATTTCTATAAACTCTGCATATTGAGCATCATTTAAATTAAAGGTTCTACGGTCTAAAATGACGTCTTCAGCAGCTTGGCATGCTGTCTCAAGAATAAAGTCAGTACGAGATTTATGGAGAATTTCAGCAGCAGTATCAATAAGTGCACGTTGTGATTCTTTAGCGCGAATATTGAGTTGTACATCAGCTTTCATATCACGCCTCCTTGTATAGCAATTGATATACATTGATTGTGGAATAAACAAACAATATTAGCTACAAAAAAGCAGATAAATTTTAATTCGAGGACTGCGATTAAAAATCAGTCGATTTAAATCTCAAGAAACCAACTGATGTAATATTAAAGTGATGCGATTAAACGTATCGCTAAAGACGCGCTCTGTAAATACAGGCAATGCAGGCATAATCATTGATAATGCTAACATACCGATAGTCAGTGTTAGAGGGAAACCAACCACAAAGACAGAAAGCTGTGGTGTCATACGGTTTAGAATACCTAATGAAAGGTTAAGAACGAGGAGTAGGGTGATTAATGGCATGGCTAGCATCATACCGTTAATGAATATAGTCCCGCCACTTTGGACTAAAGTTAGAATGGCTAAAGAATTAAATGTTTGATTTTCTATAGGAACTACATAGAACGTATCAACTAATATTGATATTAACCATAAATGGCCATCAAATACCAAAAATAGCAACATTGTTAGCATGTTGAAAATACGTGCCAAAATAGGCATGTTGGGGCCACCTGATGGATCGACGAAAGTGGCGAATGAAAGCCCCATCTGTAAACCAATCACTTCACCAGCATGACGAACAGATGCAAAGGCTAATTGCATTGATAACCCTAAAATCGTGCCAATCAGAATTTGTTGTAATAATACCCAAAAGGCAATAATCGAAAATAGAGGCACGTTGCTTTGTGGTAAACCGGGTGCGACTAATGCGGTTATCAAAAAGGCGAGTGCAATACGGAATTTCTTCGGGGTCTGCTTTTCACTAAATAGTGGTGCAGTGCTAAACAGTGCAAGAATACGCACAAATGGCCAGAAAAAATCACTAATATAGCCGTTAAGCATTTCACTGGTCAGGGTTATCATTACAATTAACCAATCATTCCAGGAATGCCTGTAAATAAGTTATGCATATAATCGATAAGCAAACTTAGCATCCACGGGCCAGCTACTAAAATAGCCACTAATACCGCAAGAATTTTAGGGATAAACGATAATGTCATTTCGTTTATCTGTGTTGCTGCTTGAAGCATACTGATCACAAGACCGGTCACAAGCGCTGACAATAAAAGAGGGCCTGCGAGTGATAAAGCGATTTTCATCGCTTCTGTGCCCAGTGCTAAGACGGATTCTGGTGTCATGGATTTACCTCAGCGCTAATTAAAAAAGCTTTGTGCAAGCGAGCCCAGTATTAATTGCCAACCATCAACTAAAACAAAAAGCATAAGTTTAAAAGGCAATGACACTGTTGCAGGGGGCACCATCATCATACCGAGCGCCATTAATACACTGGCAACGACTAAGTCGATGATAAGAAAAGGAATAAAAATCATAAAACCAATTTGAAACGCGGTTTTTAGTTCACTGGTAATATAGGCAGGAACTAGAATACGCATAGGTACGCTTTCTCGTGTTTCAAATGCTGGGGCATCTGCAAGGCGTGCAAATAGAGCTAGATCTGTTTCGCGCGTTTGTTGCATCATAAATTCACGCAGGGGTTTTGAACCATTATCTAACGCTTGTTCAAAGGAGATTTTATCTTCACTAAAAGGCATATAGGCATCTTGATAAATTCTATCAAAAACAGGTGCCATAATGAAAAAGGTCATAAACAACGCTAAACCAAGAACAACTTGGTTTGGTGGTGCTGATGGTGTTCCTAACGCATTACGTAATAATCCTAGTACGATGATAATCCGTGTAAAACTGGTCATCATCAGCAAAACAGCAGGAATAAAGCCTAATGCTGTAATGAAGATTAAGGTTTGTACTGGCAGTGACCAACTTTGACCACCTCCCGGTAATGATTGTGTAATAACACTCGGAAACTGAGCAAACGCACTGGTTGGGAACAAGACTAAAACCAGTACACTAGCGAAGAGACGCCAACGCGTTAATGCGTTAAAAAAAGTGACACACTGATGCATTATGAGTTGCCTTTATCTCGCTTTAGCGTTTTTTGTAATAATTGAGTAAACAATGGCGATGTAGATGATGTTGTCGCTTCCTGCGAGGCTTTTTCAGGGATAGGTAACTTATGCAATAGGTTTATCTGCGACGATGTTACCCCTAATACAAGCCATTCCTGTTCAATTTCAACAACAACTACACGTTCTTTTGCACCTAATGAACAACTTGCCTTAACGTTAAGTTGGGTTGTTGCTCCTCTTAGTGAGCCACGGGCAAAGCCAAAACGGCGAAATAGCCACATAGCAACAATAATAAGAACAATAATGCCCGCAAGCGCTGTGCTAACTTGAGCAAGGCTTTGGCCTACAGGCAAGGGTTGTGTAGGTGTTTGAACTGTTTGTGTTGTAGCGGGCGCGGTAGTATTTACCGCACCTTGGCTGGAAAAGGAAGGAAGCTGTTCCATAAATTAACGACTCAGACGACGCATACGTTCTGATGGCGTAATAATATCGGTAATACGAATACCGTATTTATCAGAAACAACAACAACCTCGCCTTGAGCAATTAAATAGCCATTGATAAGAATATCAAGAGGCTCACCAGCTAAACCATCCAGTGAAACGACAGAACCTTGAGACAGGCTGAGTAATTTTTTAATGGTCATTTTGGTGCGACCTAACTCTACCGTTAATTTGACAGGAATATCCATGATCAAATTAATATCGGATAGATGATTAAGCGTATCGTCTTCAGGTAAAAGATGTTCAAATAAATCGGAACTATTATCCTGGCTTTTCCCAGTTTGCTGTTCCATTGCATCAGCCCACATATCCTCAGCCGATTGTGAATTATCAGTTGGGCGATTTGCATCACTCATTGGTTTGTTCCTCATCCAGAGCGTTTAAAACAGGGTTAATTAGGTGTTCAACACGAAGGGCATATTGCCCATTTACTGTACCGTATTGGCTTGTTAATACGGGCACACCATCAACATGTGCAATCAATCTTTCTGGTTTATCAATAGGGATAACATCCCCTTTTTTAAGTGTGAGCACTTTTGATAAACGCAGTGGGATGTCAGTAAAGTTTGCGACCAGTTCAAGTTCTGAATGCTGAACCTGGTTGACTAAACTATCTAACCAAACCCCATCTTCTTGACGAACATTTTCAATTGGTGGGTTGATCAGTCGTTCACGTAACGGTTCAATCATGGCAAATGGAATACAAATGCTAAATTCCCCGACCATAGAACCGATCTCTACCTGAAAAGGTGTCGTAACAACAATGTCATTCGGTGATGAGGTGATATTGGTAAATTTTACCTGCATCTCAGAACGAACATATTCAACTTGAATTTTGAAAATGGAATCCCAAGCATCACGGTAGGCATCAAGTGCCAATTTCAACATTTTGTTGATGATCCGTTGCTCTGTGTTGGTAAATTCACGTCCTTCCACAGGGATTGGAAAACGGCCATCACCACCAAACAGGTTATCTACCGCGATATAAACCAGGTTCGGTTCAAAGGTAAATAACGCGGTTCCTCGTAATGGTTTTAAATGCACCAAGTTAAGATTCGTTGGTACAGGTAAATTACGAGCAAAGTCGTGATAAGGGTGGATTTTAACGCCACCAACAGTAATATCAGGACTCCGACGGAGCATATTAAACAGCCCCATACGGAATTGACGCGCAAAGCGTTCGTTAATAATTTCTAACGACTGTAAACGTTCCCGAACCACACGACGTTGCGTGTTTGGGTCATAAGGCTGAATATCCGGTTCATTCGGATCCTTCGCTATCGCAGGTTCCCTGTTCGCGCTTTTGGCGTCGTCACCTGATGTGTCATCATTCAGCAGAGCATCAATCTCTGCCTGTGAAAGGATATTATCGCTCATAATGATTATCGCAGAATAAACGTGGTAAACAGTACATCGGAGAGGATCTGTTCAGATTCTCCCGGTACGAGAGTCGGTCTCAGCGTTTCTTTTACATCCGTCATTAGCTGGAGTTTTCCATTGTCTGTCGCAAGCTTGTTAGCTTGTTGACGAGAAAGCAGTAATAACAAGCGGCTACGAACTTCAGGTAAATAATCATGTAGACGCTTACGAGTGTCTTCATTATGCAATCTTAGTGTGATCCCTATGTAGAGCACTCTGTCTAAGTGTTCTTCGTCATCAATTAGATTTACCGTAAAGGGCTCTAATGACATAAAAACGGGTGCCGGTATAACTTTTTGCTGACTAGTGCCCGCTGAACCTGATTTAGCATGCTTCAATGCCCACCAACTATATCCACCGAATGCCGCTGCAATAATGGCGATCACCAATAATACGATGATCAGAATTAAGCTATAGCTTTTACGTTCATTGCTGTAATTAGACATGGACAGTTAAATTCCTGTTTTGTAGTGGATACGTGTTCACTGTTGTGGACTTCCATATCCATCTAAATCAACCTTAATTATCCCGCTATTTCTGTTTTTTAATGGCAGAAACAGATAGGGAAAAAACCATTAACTCTTACGTTTATTGACATAGTGTGTCCTCCCAATACATTTGTATTAGGCAAAAATATCAACACCACCACGAGCAGATGCTAATTCTTGAGGCGTAAGGGTTATCTTTTGTAGTGCCGGTTCAGAGGCTAATTGCATTGAATTACCCTCTCTTCCTTGATGATTATCGGCACCATCTCCACTAAATTGAGAGGAATCTGACATATTTTGTTGTTGCCAACCGTCATTAGTGTCGCTAGACACCTGACTTTGCGTGAGCTGGATCCCGTTTTCAGAGAGTGCTTGACGCAATTGATGCATGGCATTTTCTAATACAGAACGAACTTGGCCATTTTGTGACGCAAGATGCAACTGTGCCTGTCCATCTTCTATTTTCATGCGAATATGCAATGAACCTAGCTCTTCAGGATGTAAACGTAATTCAGCTTTCTGTAAACCATTACGGCTAAACATGACAATTTGCTGATTAAGTTGTTGTTGCCACTCAGGGGTACCCACTTGTGCATTTAAAACCTGTGTTGCCATTGGTGAAAATTGCATTTGTGGTTGTGTTGATGAGTGAGCATGACCTGTAATGCCTTGTGAAGCTAAAGAAGGTGAGTTAGTGAGAGTGTTGTGAAGATCGCTTTCTGCAACACGGTTACCCGCTACCATTTGCTGCACAGCATTGTCTGCTAATTTTGTATTTGCAGCTTGCTTATCGCCATTTAGCAATGTATTCACTTTTTCTGCTGTTGGCGTTAAAAGTGTTGCGATGCTGTCTACTTTTTTAGTTGAGGGCTTGTCTGTTTGATTCGCGCTGACCAGCGTACTCTCTGTTGCCAATGTTGCAGTTTCAGGACGTAGCTGTGCTAACAGTGACTTTTCATCTGATTTCGATAGATTGAGCTTGTCGGTAAGGTTGAAGTCCGACATATCTACATCTTTTGAAAGTGTGCGTGTCAACGTGGCTAAATCTTCATTGTGCTTAACAGATTGCGGCTGTTGCAATGCGTGAACCCGCATTTCAGAAGGTAAGTTAAGACGTTTTAAGCCCGGTAATCCTGCTAGTTGAACAGGAAGTTCTGCGGCAAGTTCTTCAGCTGACATTAATGAAGAGGCGGTTCTATTTTCAACAATCGCTGCAAATTGTTCATTATCAGGTAATGTAAGCGAGAGTTGAGATGTATCTAGAGAAGGCTCTTTTATCACGTTTAACTCGGTGGAAACAGACACAAGCTGACTATCGTCTTCTTTTGTTTTGTCCTCATCTGAGTGTGTTTTATTCTCTTTGGTAGAATGGTTTGCGATATTGGCTGTCTTTTTATCACCCTGTGCTTGCTGGGGTTGAGAACCCAAAAGCTGTGCGAAAGTCGGGGCATTATCACCGGGTTGACTCTGTGTTGCAGATGCCGTTCCCGGGGAGGTTGCAGCGACATCCATGGTCAGAAGCGTTATCTCCATCAAGTTGTTCTCCGTAAAGTACTACGCTGTGCGTACTCGTCCATTTGTTTCTGTTCAATACGATCGAGATGTCGCTTACGGCTATCTTCAGCACGTTGCTCCAAAGTCTCAAATGCATTGAGTCGTTGCTGTTTTTCTCGCCATTGTTCAGTTGCAAGATCAAGTTGCGCCTGCCAATGTTGAAGTTGTTGTTTATGTTGTTCGATAGTCAATTCGAGCGTTTTGAGAAATTGTTGGTAGTTTTGCCACGATGCTGACGACATCCCCCCTAAATTCAACGTTTCGTTTAGACGTACACGGTATTCATCCTGATACCCAATCAACATATTGAGTTGCTGTTCCATTTGTTGATGACTCTGCCGGACCTGAGCCAGTTGAATAGCGGCTTGTTCAGCCGCTGTCTGTGCCAGTTCTCTCAGTGTCACTAAAGGTGACTGCTCCCGCATTGGAACCCTCTTTACTTTCTCTGATTATGTTCAGAATTAGTTTACTGTGATCAGTTGATTAAGTTGCTCACATGCACTTTGATAACTGCATTGCTCTTGGATATCTTGTTGTAAGAACTTCGCGAGAGACGGATAAAGAGCAATGGCTTTATCCAGCATAGGATCACTACCCGCTGCGTAAGCGCCTACATTAATTAAGTCTCGGTTACGTTGATAACTTGATAAAAGCTGTTTAAACACCTGTACACGACGGTAATGTGTTTTATCAATTAACGACGTCATTGCTCGGCTAATAGAGGCTTCAATATCAATAGCAGGGTAGTGCCCTGATTCAGCAAGTGAGCGAGAAAGCACAATATGGCCATCTAAAATGGCGCGTGCGGAGTCTGCAATGGGATCTTGCTGGTCATCACCTTCCGTTAAAACGGTATAGAAAGCCGTGATAGAACCACCGCCATCAACGCCATTACCTGCACGTTCGACCAATGCAGGTAATTTAGCAAAGACAGAAGGCGGGTAGCCTTTGGTTGCTGGTGGCTCACCGACAGCAAGGGCAATTTCACGTTGTGCCATACTGTAACGGGTAAGTGAGTCCATAATTAACAGGACATGCTTACCTCTATCGCGAAAATCTTCAGCAATACGTGTGGCATAAGAAGCACCTTGCATACGAAGCAAGGGTGATACGTCAGCGGGCGCGGCAACAACAACAGAACGAGCTAGGCCTTCAGTACCAAGAATATTCTCGATAAAGTCTTTAACTTCACGACCACGTTCACCGATTAAGCCAACAACAATGACATCCGCTTGAGTAAAACGCGCCATCATGCCTAATAGCACACTTTTACCCACACCCGAGCCGGCAAAAAGCCCCATGCGCTGACCGCGACCAACCGTTAATAATGCATTAATTGCACGTACACCCACATCAAGAACATCTGTAATCGGTGTTCGTTGTAATGGGTTGATCGGTGGTGTAATGAGTGGGGCACGATAACCAGTATCTGGTGGTGGTAAACCATCTAAAGGATAACCAGAACCATCTAAAACTCGTCCTAACAACGCATCACCTAGTGGTAATTGGCGACCTTCATTTTCACCGCCGGGGGTGGCTTGGGCATAAACACGAGCTCCAGGTGTTAATCCCTCGACTTCCTGTAAAGGCATTAACAACATCTGGCTACCATTAAACCCAACCACTTCACTTTCGACTTCTTCAACCGTTTTGCCAATGGTACGTTCTATTAAACATGTCGAGCCAAGAGGCATAACTAGCCCCTTAGCTTCCATGACTAGACCAGTTGCTCTGGTTAAACGGCCATATTGACGCACACGTGGAATTTTATTTAAACGTGCTTCTGCTTCACTGAGTTTTTCTAACCAACGCCCCAATCTTGCTGTCATTACAACGCCTCCGGTGCAGCAAGACGACAAAGCTCATGCCAACGAGTTGCAATCGTGGCATCAAGATCGCCATCATTTGTTACAACACGGCATCCACCCACATGAATACTGTTATCGGCAACAACTTTCCAACCATGAGCAGAAAGGGAATCACCCAGCTCTTTTTCAATTTGTGGAATATGTTTTGGATTCACTCGTAACTGTGGATTGCTTGAGAACATTTGTTCTTGTTGCAACATTAAAGTTATTTGTGCAAGCAATGCAGAACCATCACAGACAGCCGGTTGACCCAGAACTTCTTTGGCTGCTGTAAGGGCAATTTGCATTAAGCGTGATGCAATCACACTGTCTAGTCCATTCAGTGAATGTCTAAATTCAGCTAACAATCCTTGCCACTCATTAATTAATGGTGATTGTTGAGCAATGCCTTGGCGAATACCTTCTTCAATACCTGATTGTAATCCAGCCTGATAGCCTTCCTGATAACCCTGGTTTTTCCCTGCCTCAAAGCCTTCAGCGTGGCCCAATTTCTGGGCCTTGTCTTTCATGTCATCAAGCATATTAATTTGCTCAAGGACTTTCTGTTGCTGAACAACTTCTTTTTCCTGTTTTTCGACTTCCTTTTCGTCTTCTGTCGTTTCCTCGACAGTTAATGCCCAATCAGTGAGTTCTTTCGGAACCCAAGGCTTCCAGTTAGTATCAGTATGTTTATCAGACATAGGTATCGTCTCCTCCATGAAGAACAACCTCTCCAGTCTCTGCTAATTTGCGTACCACAAGCAGAATTGCTTTCTGCTCTGCTTCCACTTGAGACATACGAACAGGGCCACGAGAATTCAAATCATCACGCATGATTTCAGCAGCACGTTGCGACATATTGTTGAGGAAGTGATCGCGCAGCTCTTGATCGCATCCTTTCAATGCCACAACCAAGGAGTCGGATTCCACTTCCTGTAGAATGCGCTGGATAGAACGGTTGTCGATATCGATAAGGTTTTCGAACAGGAACATTTCGTCGATAATCTTTTGTGCCAATTCGCCGTCGTAATCGCGTACCGCAGTAATGACATTCTCTTCTTGCTGGCTTTTCATCAGGTTGATGATCTCAGCAGCAGTACGAACACCACCCATTTTGCTGCGTTTGAGGTTTTGACCATCAAGCAGGTTATTCAGTACTTCAGTTAACTCTGCTAATGCTGACGGCTGAACACCACCGAATGTTGCGATACGTAGCATCACGTCATTACGTAATTTCTCATCAAACAGGGCAAGAATATCGGCCGCTTGACCCCGTTTGAGATGAACCAAGATGGTTGCAATAATCTGCGGATGTTCGTCGCGGATAATATCGGCAGCCATTTGTGGTTCCATAAAGTTAAGCGTCTCGATACCCGTTGTTGTTTCACGGGTTTCAGAGATCTCATCTAAAAGATTATTTGCGCGTTCTTCACCCAGTGCTTTGACCAGGACAGAGCGCAAGTAATCATTCGCATTCACATTCAACGCTGCATATTGAACAGCGTCTTCTTCAAAGCTTGCCATAACATCAATCAATTGCTGATTTGAGATATGGCGCATTGATGACATTGCAATACTCAGCTGTTGAACTTCGCGTGTACTTAGATGTTTAAATACTTCCGCCGCCCGGTCTTCACCGAGTGTTAGTAACATAACGGCGCTTTTTTCGGTTCCAGTTAAGTTATTACTCATTGCTCTTTACTCATCCATTGACGAATTACCATTGCGACGACACGAGGATCTTTCTCTGCCATTTCACGGATACGTTGGCTCTGCAATTCGGCACTGACACGTTTACGTGCTTGTTTACGTCTTGCTTCGTCATCTAATTCTGCTTCATCAACATCATCTTTAACTTGTAGCTTCGTTTTCAGCACGGCTTTCTGTGCGGCAATTTCAGCTTCACGGCGTTTTTCAAGCTGTGGTTTCACTAGTTTGCGCCATAAGATCCATGCGATGATGACAAGTAATAACCAGCGACCTAAATCTAATGCTTTCGCAAGGATTTCTGGGTTTTCCCATACAGGAACAGTAATGACTTTCTCTTCAATATCATTGAACTGCGAGTTCACGACACTTAATGAGTCACCACGTTCTTGGGAATAGCCCATCGCTTCACGAACAAGGCCTTCAATTTGCTGAATTTGTTCATCAGTAAGCGGAATTTGTTTGGTTTCAACAACAGGCTCTTCACCTTCAGCCACTTCTTTCGTATCTTCAATCGTTTTATAGTTCACGATGACAGCAACAGAAAGACGTTCGACATTACCCACAGGGCGTTTTATATGACGAATTCGGCGGTCAACTTCATAGTTGGTTGTTTCATCTAAACGGCTATTACTGTTTGGATTACGCGTTAATGTACGATTAGTGCCCGTTGTATTGGCTTCATCTGTTTTCTCATCTTCTTGCGCTTTTGGTGCTTCAATTGGCGCTTGAGGTGGAGCAACAGGTTGATTAGACAATGCCCCTGGTACACCGCCCGCTAACATGCCACCATTTTGCTCACTTTGGCTCAATTGTTTTGAACGCACAGCAGCTTGATTAGGTGGCTGATTCGGTTTGTACTCTTCAGCGGTTTCTTCGGTATGAGAGAAATCAACTTGAGCAGTTACCTGAGCATGAACATTTCCACGACCCACAATTGGACCCAGTAATGTTTCAATGCGTTGTTGGTAGCGGCTTTCTAGCTCTTGAACATATTTTAGTTGAATAGAGTTAAGGTCACGACCTAACGCATCAGGTTGTGTCAATAATTTTCCACTTTGGTCAACGATGGTCACACTGCTATCAGGCATCCCCGCAACACTGCTTGCAACGATATGCACGATGGCATTAATTTGACCTTCATCCAGCGCTCTACCCTGTAAAAGACCCACCGTAACGGATGCAGAAGGGGATTTCTGTTCACGAACAAAAAGGGATGGTTTTGGTAGTGCTAAATGAACACGAGCATTTTGTACAGGACCTAATGTCTCGATAGTGCGAGCAAGCTCACCTTCAAGTGCACGTTGATAGTTAATCTGTTCACTAAATTGGCTGATCCCGAACTTTTCTTTATCTAACAGTTCAAAACCGGCAGCACCGCCTTTAGGAAGCCCCGCTTGCGCGAGTTTCAGGCGTAATTCATGAACCTGATTGTCTGGCACCATGATCGCTGCGCCATTTTGTGACAAGCGATAAGGTACGTTCATTTGTGTTAACTGTGTGACAATTTCGCCACCGTCTTTATCGCTAAGATTACTATAAAGCACCTTATAATCAGGGCTTTGCAACCATAAAAATGCAGCAACAAAAATGGCAATTGCCGCCGAACCCGCAATAATTAGCGGAATTTTCGGATCGGCTTTTATCCGGTTAATAATGGCGTTAAAACCCTTTTTCTGGTTCACAACGTCGGTTTTTTCGGCATTCATAGACAATCCTTGCCTTGTAGTTCGGGATGAATACTAAAAGCGTGGCGTAACAAAACAGACTCCCCTTACGCAAATAAATAAACCTACTCTCAGGTGTCTCATTATTGGCCTTTTGCGTTTCATTTAATGGCGTAATTAGCCCTTAACTTTTGCGTCAATTACTCGCTTTGGAATGAAGCCCCTGTGTTAGGGTATAACTCGGTAAGCGTGTTGGTTCACTTCCTTACTATGACATTGATTCAGTAATTGAATTAGATGATTAACGCAGAGGTTTATATGTCAATTCCAGCTATTGAAAGTGTTCTGGATAAAATGCAAATCCAGACTTTACAAGCATCCAATATTGCAAAACCCCAGCCAGTACAAGCAGGGTTTGCTACTCAGCTTGTTCAAGCCGTGGGTAAAATTAATGAAACCCGAATGAATGCAACCAACAAAGTGCAAGCGTTTACCTTAGGTACACCGGGTGTTGAATTAAACGATGTGATGGTAGATATGCAAAAATCTAGCATCTCATTACAAATGGGCGTGCAAGTGCGTAATAAGCTGGTCGCCGCTTATCAAGAAATAATGAGTATGCAGGTGTGATATGGTTAACTATTTGATATAAATCGAATGTTATCTTTATTGTGACTCGATGGGGACACATAGGGGACAGAATCATTCAATTTTTGGTTTAATAGCGATATTTGGTCTTGAGCGTTCTCAGGCATCCAAGCACCATAAACATCGTGCACCATTTTTGATGACGAGTGCCCCATCTGTGTTGCAATGAATGCAGGATTCGCTCCAGCAGATAACATCCAGCAAGCATAAGTGTGTCTTGTTTGATATGACTTTCTGTGCCTAACGCCAGACCTTCTAATTAATGATCTCCATATTTGCGAGAAGCCTCCTGGTGAATAAAATTTAGTAAGAACGCCATTCACACTAACAATGGATGGTTGGAAAACAAATGTGCATGAGTCAGTTCGATATTTATTAAACTCACGAGTTTTTACTTTAACGTCAATTGGAGCTGTCATCTTTGTATATAGAGACTGATCCTTTAGGCAGTTAAAGGCTGGCTCTAATAAGCTAATTATCCTATCAGTGCTCGCTCCTGTTTTCGGGTATGGATTTACGCGTTATTACATGTGGTTGTCGATAAAACAACCTACAATAATGAGCTTATACTACACATTTATCTTAAAGAAAAATCATCATTGAGCTGTGGACATGCCGTGTTGTTCTGATATTATGAAAATATAGCTATACACATTGTATATATTTAGTTTAGTAATTTTCCAATACATCATTAATTTTCACTAACAAGGGGGCTATATGAGAACTGAACATACCAGATCGACAAAAACTATTAGCCATGCAACAGAACTTGTTAATACTTTTTTTGATGATGCCTCAGAAAAGAAGTTTTCTGTTCGTCGGTTAAGCGTTAGAACAGATCCTAATCGTCAATTATTCATTGTTATTATCGACGATGATTTTAATAAAAGTGATTTCAAGGTAACGCCTTATGCTGAAGTCACAGTTATTAAAGATCAGATAAGATTTATAGTGAATCCTTCAAAGCAATATCCTGCGTTAAAGGGTATGTTTGGTAACATTAATAGCGCTATAGAGACTTCAGTATTTGGTTTCATGAATAAATTTCAGTAATTTAATATGGAAGTATAGTTTAATGGCGCCTGATTTAGTCGATTCTTATTCAAAAAATCTTAATGTTAAGCCTGTAAGCCTATCTGAAAAAGAAATTGATAAGTTTCATCATCTATCTTCGGATGGTGACCTTTTAGAGGTTGTAGAATACCTTCTCGAAGGTGGTGATTTTGATTTCTACATTGAGATTTTAAAAGTCAATTGCACAGACCCTGACTTTTTTAGATCCGAAGCGCTAGAGAAGCTTACTCAGGGGGACGCCGAAGATGATATTACCAAGTATCTTTTAAGTTTAGAGATGATAGATGAGGGTGAGGGTGAGTGTGAGTTAATTGGAAGAATTGCTTACAATGAGTTTACCTTTAATAAAGAGAATAGTATTAGAAGTGGTAAGCAAATAAAAGGTGCTTTCATTGATTCAAACTATAGAAGTGGCGGACTAGGTAGATCAATCTATAAAAGGCTTGTATATAAACATTCTCATATTATCTGTGACAATATTCAGAGTGTGGCAGGAGGAACGCTTTGGGCAAGTGGTATTGTCACGCTAGCTGAAGTAGACGTATACGATACTAAAAGTGGAAAGATAATTGGTACTTTGGGTGATAATTTTGTTGCAACGAATGGTATTAAGCCATGGAGTGCGATTAATATAAAATCACTTAATTCATTGGACAGATGGGATATTAATAATTTATCTGAAGATAGCTGTCATCATATCGTAAATATAATTAGTAAAGACAACCTTTATGATATATAGCTGAATAATTCAAGTCATATACCCACTTCAGTGGGTTTTTTATTATTGAAAAATAGATTAACTTTCTGATTGAGCTGTACCTTGATGAAATCGTAGTTGCCAATCACCATGGGAATTTCTTATCCAAATAGATGAGTGGTAAGTTTGCTTTATTCTTTTGTTATCTTCTAATTGATAACTGATATAAGTTAACAGCACCACATCATCACTGAGTTGTGAACCTTGATAATTTTCTGAATAAACCTCTATATTGCTATTGTCGTTTATAAAGCTATTAACTGTGTCTGTTTTATTAACGCAAACACCAGAGCGACAAAGTTCTATAAACTCATTATGTAAAAGTTGAATAAGTACATTTGTATTTTTTCGATGGGTGCTTTTGTGACGTGTTTTTTCTTGTTGGATTATTTTTTATAAAGTTCGATTATGTTTATCTTTATTTCATTTGATGGTGAAATATACAGCATTGTGGGTTTTATTATCGTCAAAGGATCATATTATCTTAAACCACAAAAAATAAAATCAGCTCACATACAAATATGAATAGGTATGATAGTACTAAGGTTTTTATAACGTGATGAAAGAATAATGGGATTACTGGTTAAAGCACTGATAGGTGCATTTGTCGTGGTATTAATCGCTGTTTTATCGAAATCTCGCCATTATTATATTGCGGGACTAGTTCCGTTATTTCCAACTTTCGCGCTTATTGCACACTATATTGTTGGTTCCGAACGCTCTATTGAAGCGTTACGCACCACTATTATTTTTAGTCTATGGGCGGTTATTCCTTATATGGTTTATCTAATTTCACTTTATGTGATGATTAACTATGTGAAATTATTTACAGCACTGGCTACGGCGGTGATCTGCTGGGTTATTGCTGCTTGGTTACTTATTCAACTATGGAATAAATTTCATGGATAGCGCATTTGTTCTTTCCTATTTATTCCCATGTTGAAAAATAAAAGTAGAGAGAATATGAGAAAATTACTACAACAAAAAATAATTCAAATATGTAATGACAAGATTTCAGCTAAAGGAGAGGGCGTGGGATTATCCTTTTATGCTTTTTTTACAAATAAAAATGACAACCCTGAATTATTAATGGAAGTCGCAACATGGTGGATAATGACGCATAAATTGGATCACTTTGAAAAAGCAGTAAAAATAAAAAAATTAGTACAATCAAAAATGGAATATCACGCCTGATTTTCCTGCAATACGGTTCATTTTTTTATAAAACAATTTTATTAAACTAAAAATTATTGATTATTATCACATTAAAGCGAGTCATAAACCGCTATGGTAATTACATGATTAATAACGTAAACGGTGATGATATGGAATATTGGTTTATTGCGTATAAAGTGCGTTCCAGAAATGGTGATACCTACGCCGGACATAAAATTGTAGAAACAGAAAGTGGGATCACACCCCATATTGCGTTAGATAAAGCATGTCAGGAAGTTGCTGAAGGGGCACAAGCTGATATTCCTGCGGTGAGAGTAGTTGCTTTTAATCGTTTATAAGACATTCTACCTAATAGAAAATCCTGCATTTTAGTTATGTGGGATTTTTTTTATTTAAATTTAAAGGCTGGTTATATAATGTACTTTTTTATAAGCCGATTTACTAATAGAAATAATAAAAAATAAGAGGTTCATTTATATTATTTAATTACATTGATCTGATAGAGTTTTTTCATTTCTTTTACTTAAATAAAATTCAATTATGTGATCTCGACTCTGCTAATTCATTTTTTATAATTGAATAAAAAAAGGCTTATGGGTAATGTGCTGGTGGGCTAAGGAATAGCTCAATACAAGGAAATAAAAATCATTAGTTTGATTTTTTGGTCATTATTAAAAGGAAATTTACACTATGACAGTATTAACCGTTTATTTATGTGGTACCGGCTCTAACTCATTTGATAATAATAACCCTACCTTCTGGCAAGGGGAATTAGTTGCCACTTTAGCGCAAAATAACCAAGGACGAGAGTTTGCACAGTGGTTTATTGTTGATGGCCCTGGTAGTGGTAATCTACAAGAAGATGATTTATGGGTTGAAAGTCCTAATTACTCTGATATTAAAGGTTCTCTTTTTGGTAGTGGTTGGGAAGAAAACGTCAACCATGCGCTTTGTTTAATGAAAGGTAACTTTGATTGGCAACGTGAAAAATTGACAGAAGAGCAGTATAATCAGCTGAAAAAAGCCGGCATTCCTATTGAAGATGTTAAGGTAACAGGTTCTTTTTTATGGCGCAAATATGACTATGGCGATCGTCATGTCACTCAACAGCAACTCCAGCAACAAATTATTCGTATTTTTCGCAAAGATGGCATTATTCCAACACAAGTTAACTTAGTGGGTTGGAGTCGTGGTGGTATTACTTGCCATATGCTAGCAAATGCGATGTTGGCAGATCCTCAATTAAAAGATATTCCAGTCAATATCTTTGCTATTGATCCTGTTCCAGGTCCTCTGAATTTTCAACCTGAAAAAGTAACCTTAGGTAAAAACGTCAAAGAATATGTCGGATTTTATGCAAAAGATGAACGTTCAAAAGGATTTACATGTGTGATCCCAACGGTTTCATCTGAGACTAAAATGCATATCTTCCCTATATCAGGACGTCACGCTACATTGGTGGGTAATGCGTCTATTGATGGAAGTGAAGGTGAAAATGCATTATATGCACCAGGTTTAGTAGTACGCCATTTTGCAGAAATTTGTTTAACTCGCTGGGGTTGTGACTTAGCGAATAAATTAGCCTTAACGGATACACAAATTATGAGCTATCACACCGATATTGCTAATGATGCAGATAAATATACAGCAATGCGTCGTAAAACCTATTCTATCTATGAAAGCACAGGTAAAGATGAACGTAAGGTTTCATTAGGTAAAGAAGGTAAAGCATTCTCTGAGATCTTCGGCGTACAATATAATCCATCAGCAGGTTTAACTGCAGATTATTTATCAGATCAGCAACTTTATGACGTGATTAAATAAATTATTATTTATCAATTTACTATGATCTAATATGTCGCCCACATTAAGTGGGCGATTTCTATTTCAATCATGATCACATTATTTATCATTGTTTCTTACTAGGAAAATGATTGTTGATTTAATATACTTCCTTTCGAGAGCTAGCAGAATTTCATTAGACATAGACAGACTGTAGGAGGTTTCTATGCCTGAATTTACTGTTAGAGTTGAGTTATACGATCCTGAAAATGCAGATTATGTGTTATTAACACAAAAGATGGAAAAAGAAGGATTTAAAAAAGAGATCCATGGTTTAAAAGGTAAATATATTCTGCCTCTTGCTGAGTTTAATTACCATACTGAAACTAAAGATCATAAAGAAGTTATCGAGTTGGCTTTTTCAATTGCAGAAAAAATAACCTTAAATCCAGCCATTTTAGTGACTGAAGTAAAAAACAGAGCTTGGAAAGGGTTAGAACGACTCTAAGATTATTTTTATAGAAATAGATAAGCAAAGTAATAAAGGCTCGAGGGGAGTCTGAACGTATTAAAATTAAAGGTTTTATTGCCTATTCTTCAGTATTGGATATCTATTCTTCTGCGTTTTTTACAATAAAAACGCACTATTCACATCACTATTTTACTCTTTATATTAAACAAATATCTTGTCGATGATATTGCAATTATCATTGATTGTTTTTTTATTACTTTAAGTCACGGGATAAAGCGCATGAATTGGATTTTAAAATCATTTACACAACTAACGACTGATGAGCTATATGCTATTTTAGCCTTAAGAAATCAGGTTTTTATTTGTGAACAGCAATGTGCTTATCAAGATCTGGATGGGGTAGATCAAAATGCCTTGCACCTGTTTACAAAAGAGGAAGAGAGCCAGCAATTTATCGCCTATGCACGCTTATTACCTCAAGGTATCGCGTTTAAAGAAGCCTCAATAGGGCGAGTGATTGTTGCTCAAAATCAGCGAGGGAATGGTATTGCTCATCAATTAATAAAAGAGGCAATTGCAACTACGTGCCGTCAATTTAATACCCATACAATTAAAATAATGGCACAGGCTTATTTAGTGTCATTTTATCAATTACATGGTTTTGTTATTGATTCAAAAACGTATCTTGAAGATAACATTCCACATATTGATATGGTGTTAGTACAGTCTGTTTAATCGGTGTAATCAAAAAACAAATAATAAACAAGGTAAAGGTTGATCCTGACGTTACCGATAACAAATTAAGCTGAATAATAAGAGTGATTTTTTCTAAGTAAAGACGCCATTAGCTAATAAAACCGCTTTTGGCGCAGAGGAGAGTTATTTAAGATTGAGATCAGGATAATAACTATGTTCTGTAAACTGACCATAGCTATTTTGTACCCTCTGCTCTTGTTCAGTCTGTCTAATTAACACGCCGAGCTCATCTAGACGAGCCCGTAATAAATTTCGCGTCTCATTTTCGTTTTCTAAGATTTTCTTTAGCATATCTGTGAGGCGTTGTTGTAGTCTCAGCTCACCATCTGCAGGCTTTATCATCTTAGTGATATTCTCTACGCTTTTTAAATAATCCATTTCCATTTCTATCAGCTTGTCCCATTGCTGATCTTTGGCAAGCGTTAACATTTGCTCACTTGATTTTAAAACCTGCTCGTAAGCCACCATAATATCCATATTGTTGTCCACTCTAATTTAATAAGAATTAATCTGTGTGCCGATTTGTTGCCAAGCATCAGAAATTTCAGTTAAGAGCTTGATGACTTCATGAATTTTTTCTGGGTTATTTTTTAAGTTGGCATCGAGTAGCTGATTAACCATATAGTCATAAAGGAGCTCCAGATTCTCTGCAAGCTCGCCACCTTTTTCTTTATCCAGACCTTGTTTTAATCCATTACCAATAATATTAATCGCTTTAGAAATATTCTCGCCTTTACCAGCGATATTTCCTTGTTCCATTAATATTAAGGCACGGCGAAGGGCGCTAAGCGCCCCATTAAATAGGATCTGGATCAGCTGGTAAGGCGTGGCATTTAAAATCTCGCTTTCAACGTCGATTTGAGCATACATTTTACTGGCTGATTGTTGATACATAGTGTCCTACTTTTAAAAATTACATTAATAAACGGCCGATTGAGGCACTGGAGTTAGTCATGGAGTTGACCATTTTATCTAACTGTTGGAACTGGTTTTTATAACGTTCCATCGTGGCCGCAATATTACGTTCCGTGTTTTTAATTTGGCTATCTAATGTTTTCTTACGTTTTTTCACGCCATCAGTGGCGATATCTAACGTACCATCATTAGATTGTAGGGTTTTCTTTAGGTAATTATAGGTTTGAGTACCAAAACCTGTTTCTTTACCGTCACCCATAAAAAACTCTTTCACGTTAGCAGGTTTTTCTTTTAACGCTTCATCCAGTTTTTTACTATCAATATCTAAAGAGCCATCAACCTTAAATTTAATACCCATTTTATTCAGGGTATCTAGGTCTGATGTATTTTGTGAGCTTGTAACAAAACTCTTTAGTTCAGACATAATCATACGACTGGTGGTATCACCCAGTAATACACCATTATCTTTTGATGCTGCTTCGCCTTTCTCTACTTGGGTATATTTAGTTAGAGATTTATAAGTGCTGTTTAACTCGTTATAAGCCTCTGTCCAAGCTTGGATCGCTTTTTTCATTGGCTCAATATCACGAGCAACGTTTACAATTTCAGGCTTATCTGCTTTGTCTTTATTATCAAAGGTTGTTTTCTTTAGATTTAAAGTGATCCCTTCTGGTGCATCTTTAATCTCATTCGTCTGGCGCTCAATATCAATACCATTAATATTGACAATAGAGTTTTGAGCCTTAACAACCTGTGTCATTTTGGATGATTTATCAACCAAGTTAGAATCAGGATTGGATGGGTCCGACAGTTCAGTATTTTTAGGGTCATAATTAAGGTATGAAGCGAGATCATCGTCACCAATTACCTCAATTTTCATTTCAGATTTTGTACCTTCTTTGCGAGAAGTTAGTGTTAAATAGTTTTCACCATCTTTCGCTTTAACAATACTTGCTGAAACATTACCTTCTTTTTTATTAATCGCATCACGTAATTCAAGAATAGACGTTTGATCATCGTTTAATTCAATACGTAATGGCTCTTTTTCACCTTCTTGTGTGATGATAAGAGTGCGCTTATTACCTTCACCTAATGTTTTACCTAATGATTTTTTAATATCATCGACAGGTTGTGTTTTCAAAGATTGTGACTTAGCTAATTGTTCAACAGAAATAGTGTAGTTACCCACACTGGCTTTGCCATCTGTAGTCACTTTAAAAGCATCAAATTCATCATCGACTTTTGTTGCGATAATTTCGTCGAATTTTTTTAAATTTTCTGACGCTTTTTGTAGCTTATCGAGCTGCCCACGAATTTTACCGTAAGCGGTAATTTGCGCTTCATAGCTTTTCATCTGTTTATCAAGGGGTTCAAGGCGTTTATTTTCCGCCGCCTCTAACTGTGCCAATGTTTGACTTAGAGGCATCCCTGAGCCTACGCCTAACGAAGTAATACCAGCCATACTGGTCTCCTTTCTGTGTTCGTAAAATAATCCTCAAAAAGCGTTATCGGTAGAATCGGCGAAAAGTTTACGTCTATTTGGTATTTTTGATGAGTGAAACAGGCTGACATATAGAAGCCTTTTATTGCCATTGGTGACCAAAGTCGAATTTAGAAGGGTAGAAAAAGGGGGGAGACGAAAATTGATAAAAATTTAATAAAAAAATAATAAATTAATTTCTTTGTTTATCATTGGCTTGACATTAATTCTATAAAAAAACGCAGAAATATTTGTAGGAAAAGTTAAAGGTTGTATGTGGGGTGCCGATAAACTTGTTGCCGGTGATTAACACCGAAAATGAATAGGCAAACTTTTATTTTATCGACTTGATTTTAAAGGAATCTAGCTATGGCACAAGTCATTAATACCAACTATCTATCTCTGGTAACTCAAAACAACCTGAACAAATCTCAGGGAGCTTTAGGAAGTGCAATCGAGCGTCTGTCTTCTGGTCTGCGTATCAACAGCGCTAAAGACGATGCAGCGGGTCAAGCGATTGCTAACCGTTTCACTTCAAACGTAAATGGTTTAACTCAAGCTTCACGTAATGCGAACGATGGTATCTCTATCGCTCAAACTACTGAAGGTGCTCTGAACGAAATCAACAACAACTTACAACGTATCCGTGAGTTAACAGTTCAAGCTAAAAACGGTACTAACTCTGCATCAGATATCACTTCAATTCAAAACGAAGTTAAAGAACGTTTAGATGAAATCACTCGTATTTCTGAACAAACTCAGTTCAACGGCGTTAAAGTACTGAGCGGTGAAAAAGCTGAGATGGTTATCCAAGTCGGTACTAACGATAACGAAACTATCAAATTTAACTTAGATAAAGTTGATAACGATACTTTAGGTGTTTCAACAGATAAACTGTTTGAAACAACTCCAGCAGGTACTGCGAAAGCTAAAGGTGATGCAGTTGCAGCCGCTGATATCGAAGCTGGTGCAGCATTTGACGGTATTAAATCTGCGACTAAATACGTAGAAGCAGGTGCTGAAGTTGCTGATAAATATGTAATCACTAAAGATGATGGTACAGAAGTTGTTGCTGGCTTGAAGGGTGATGGTGCTGGTAAAGTTGCAATTGATGGTGCTGAAGAAGCATTCAAAGCAACTGATGGTAAAGCTAAATTAGACGTTAAAGATGACGCTTTAGCAACATTAGACAAAGCTATCAACACAATTGATGAAAGCCGTTCTAAATTAGGTGCGATTCAAAACCGTTTCGAATCTACTATCAACAACCTGAACAACACTGTTAACAACTTATCTGCTTCACGTAGCCGTATCTTAGATGCTGACTACGCAACAGAAGTTTCTAACATGAGCCGTGGTCAAATTCTGCAACAAGCTGGTACTTCAGTACTTGCTCAAGCAAACCAAGTACCACAAACTGTTCTGTCTCTGTTACGTTAATTCGTACTCTGACACAAAAGATACCTTTCTATATCAAAGGCCCTCATCTGAGGGTCTTTTTTGTTTTTTATATTTAAACCCACTCTTTTTTAGTTTTATTTTTTCTTTCGATCATTTACTCTTTTTTTTGCAATCAATTATTCCTTACAAATTAGCCATCTGGCTTTTATTGCTATTTTCGCGACGCCAAAAATCGTAAAACCCTCGATATTGATGACGATAGTGTTTAGGCAACGTTATTACAGAGACGTAATAACCAACCTATTCATTTAAAAATATTTTAAAATCAAGTCGAAGGAATATTTTATGGCACAAGTTATTAATACCAATGTACTGTCTCTAACAACTCAAAATAATTTAAACCGTTCTCAAAGTGCACTGGGTAACGC
>NZ_JBEEUL010000001.1:217717-798681 GCF_040139345.1 Proteus sp. fly-1067
ACAAATTGGGGCAAATGATAAAGAACAAATTAGTGTTAATCTGAAAAAGATGGATGCCACTACTTTAGGGATTGATAAATTAGATTTGACCGCTAAACCAAGCAGTTTACATGGGAGTTCAACTACGACAGTTTCTGTCTCCGATGGCGATACTCCTCCTAAATATCAAGATGTTGATATCGATACAGCATCACTTAAAACAGGTTTAGCAGCAGGTGAATCTTTAGAAGGTGTTTACTATGCGTTGGATGCCAATGGTAAAGAAGATAAAACCCAATTGGCAATCGAAATAAAAGATAAAAATGGGGATGTTAAAACGTATAAAGCAACGCTGGATACAACGGGTGCTGTCGATACATCAACGCATAAATTTACAGTTGGTGGTAAAGTGGTTTTATCACAAGGCGCTGAAATTAAAGCATCTTCAACACCACCAACCATTAATGATGCACCGTTAAAAGGATTAGACGATGCATTAGCGCAAGTGGATAGCTTACGTAGCTCAATGGGGGCTGTTCAAAACCGTTTAGAATCGACTGTGAATAATCTAAACAATACTGTGACTAATTTAACTGCAGCAAACAGCCGTATTTTAGATGCCGATTATGCCACAGAAGTGTCTAATATGAGTAAAGGTCAAATCTTACAACAAGCCGGTACTTCGGTATTAGCGCAAGCAAACCAATTACCACAAAATGTATTATCACTATTAAGATAATAAAATAATAAAGAACAATTAGGCTGATTAATTTTTAGATAGAGGATCCAGATCCTTTGCTATTTAAAAGTTAATTCAGCCTATATTTTTAAATAGCGTATTTTTATTTTAGCTATTAATAAATGTAGAGTAATAACAATGGCACAAGTTATTAAAACAAATATCTTATCACTCACAACGCAAAATAATTTAAATCGTTCTCAAAGTGCATTGAGCAATGCCATTCAACGTTTATCTTCGGGTTTACGCATTAATAGTGCGAAAGATGATGCTGCAGGTCAGGCAATTTCAAACCGCTTTACCGCCAATACTCGAGGTTTAACCCAAGCCGTACGTAATGCGAATGACGGTATTTCGATTGTACAAACTGCCGAAGGCGGATTAAATGAAATTAATGACAACTTACAGCGTGTTCGTGAGTTAATCGTACAAGCAAAGAATGGTTCAAATTCCATTACAGATCTCAAATCGATCAAAGAAGAAATCAAACAACGTACTGCTGAAATTAATCGTATCTCTGAACAAACCCAATTTAATGGTGTTCATGTTTTGAATGATGATAATGAAATGACCATTCAGATAGGAACAAATGATAATGAAGTGATTAGATTTAAGTTAGATAAAATCAATAGTAATACTTTAGATATTGCAAACAATAAGTTATTAACAACATCAACAGTAAGAAAGGGTGAAACAAAAATAGGAGCAATTATTGATCCAAGCACACTCGGTATTAGCGGTATTACAGATTATAAAACAGGTTATTTAGTCGGTGAATATATTCTTGATGGTAAAGTGGTAAAAGATAAATATATTGCGGTATCAGGTAACCGATGGTACTTAGTGTCTGCGGGAGCTTTTGAAGCTGATGCAACAGATAAAACTAAACTCGTCATAAAAGCGAGTGCAATGGGTCCTGCTAATAACTTTACCCCTAGTGCAGGGCGTCTGGTTGAAGCTTTCAGTGTTAATGATGGTGCTCTTGCAGCGTTAGATTTTGCAATTAGTAAAGTAGATAACGCTCGTTCTGCATTAGGGGCTGTTCAAAATCGTTTAGATTCGGCGGTCAATAACCTGAATAATACGGTGACTCATTTAACGGCGACTAACAGTCGTATTTTAGATGCCGATTATGCCATGGAAGTCTCTCATATGAGTAAAGGACAAATTTTGCAACAAGCGGGAACCTCGGTATTAGCGCAAGCAAACCAGTTACCTCAAAATGTATTATCACTGTTGCGTTAATCCTCTTCATCCTTCTGATAAAACAGATAAGTCATTCGATAATTTCCTGTGTGTTTTATCATCAATGTAATAGTTTTTTTAATTAATCATTTGTGAGTATTTCAACTCGCTATTAAGACGCTAAAATCGCATAAAAGAAAATGCTCTGATTTATATGTTATTTTTTTATGAACAGAATGCGTATTTGATGCGCTAATTTCTTTTAATGAGATAAATTATCAATTTAATTAACGGTTTTTCTAAGGATTAGCTGTGTATGTTTTAAGGTAAAGTAGTTCTCGTAATGCAATGACAAATTAATTTATCAATGAAAACCCAATTTTTGCCGAAAATTTGGCATAGGTGAAAAAGAGGCGCTTTTGTTTCACTGTTCAGCCGATTGCTAAATTTATTTCGCCAGATAATGGTTTCCGGTCTTTTATCCAAAGGTGTCTTTTGTTGTGAGTGATTTGTATACCGCCGAAGGCGTGATGGACAAAAATAGCCTCTGGGAGCGATATGTCCCGTTGGTTCGCCATGAAGCATTACGATTACAGGTCAAGTTACCTGCGAGTGTTGAATTGGATGATCTTTTGCAAGCGGGTGGGATTGGGTTATTAAACGCTGTTGAGCGTTATGACTCAATGCAAGGTGCTGCCTTTACCACTTATGCTGTTCAACGTATCCGTGGCTCTATGTTAGATGAGCTACGTAGTCGAGACTGGGCGCCACGTAGTGTGCGTCGCAATGCAAGAGAAGTGACTCATTCTATTCATCAATTAGAGCAGGATCTAGGACGACCCCCATTAGAACAGGAAGTTGCTGATCATTTGCAGATTGAATTAGCAGAATACCGGCAGATCCTATTGGATACAAATAACAGCCAATTGTTCTCTTATGACGAATGGCATGAAATTTACGGTGAAAGCTGTGAACCGTCTCAAGACGAAGATCATGATGACAATCCATTACAGATGTTATTAGAAAGTGATATTCGCCAAAGAGTCATAGACGCGATAGAATTGCTTCCCGAAAGGGAAAAAATGGTTCTTACTCTGTATTATCAGGAAGAACTTAATTTGAAAGAAATAGGCGCAGTGCTTAATGTCGGGGAATCCCGCGTAAGCCAGCTACACAGCCAAGCCATAAAAAGGCTGCGAGCACGCTTAAACCCAGAGAAATAGAAGTTTTGCTTATTTTTGTTTTTGTTTATTAAGACTACAACACAGGGCTTTATCTCTTATGTCTGTTTCAACACAAAAGAAACGGCCGCTAAGCCGTTACATTAAAGACTATAAACACAGCCAGACTCATTGTCTACATTGCCACAAGGCGCTTGATCGGATCTCTCTCGTATTCAATCGCCAAGTTATCAATAAAGAAGCCATTTCTGAAATGACGGATTTAATTGATGATGAAACGTGGGAAACGTTACAAGAGAAGTTTTCTGCGCTATGCCGTTTTTGTAGTGAGATTTACTGTAATAGTGAAACTGACTACTTTGACATTATGTCTTTTAAGCAGTATTTGTTTGAACAAACGGAGATGAGCCACAGTACTGTTCGTGAGTATGTGGTTCGTTTACGTCGGCTCGATGAATTACTGACTTCAACTAATTTTCCTCGTCAAGAATTTACGACAGAGAAAATTCAGTCAGACCTGAGTAAAAAGCTCACTCCCTCTGCATTTAGTAACTACAATATTGCGCTACGTAAGTACGAGCAATATCTCGATTGGTGTCAAGAGCCACCATCGATGAATAGCAGTCACTAATTGCGCTCAAGAGAGACCTTAAAAGGAGTAGCCTAGCCTACTCCTTTTTCTTTTGACTTAATTCAAGTTCCTTTCTGTTTCTTCTTACTTAATCTCTTTGTTGTTTTTCAATTTCTTTATTTATCGATGATTAAATACAATATTGTGTTTATAAATGCCATTAACATGACATTTGTAAGTAAAAAAAAACGCCCCGAAGGGCGTAACTTTTAAGGTATACATAACGATATAATTCAATCAACTTCTAGGTTTTGGTTGACTTGGCGACAAGTATATTTACTAATTCAATAGTCGGCGATGGATAAATATAAAAAGAGTGAGAATAGTCACAGCATTAAGATAAATATCTATCTGGGCTATTTTTTATAAGCATTAGATTAATAAAAGAAAAAACCACCTTTAATCAAAGCTTTTTTAAAGGTGGTCTCAAAATAAAAAGAGAAAAAGAGGAGAGCTAATTAACTAATGGTCATTAAACTTGCATTACCACCGGCGGCCGCAGTATTAATGCTTAACGCTCTTTCATGTAATAAACGCTCTAACAATAAGCCCGTTTCACCTCGTGAAAATCCTTGAACAGAGATTATTGCCCCTTTGCGTTGAGCAATTTTCTGGCAAGTTTCACGTAATTGATCACCATCACCATGATAAATAACAGCATTTATTTTTGATGGTTCCTCAGCCCAGTTTTCAGTGAGTGTAATTGCTTTTCTGACAATATCAGGTAATTCACGGTATGTTTTTTGTGAGAACGAGCTATTGACGATAATGGCATGGCAACCCGAGGCGAGAACACCGGCTATTTGGGTTAGAACATCTTGCTCATTATCTGAAATACAAAGCACATTACCGCAAGGAACTAATTGGTAAGTATTACGTTCGCCAGTAGGGCCAGGTAATATACGTAATGTCCCTGCTTGGGATGCAAGTGCATATTTTTCTAAGGCTTCATAGTGTAATTTATCTGCTTTGTTTGATAACCATTCCATATATTTATTGTAAGTTTGTAAATTACGCATAGAAGTATCAAGCGGGAATGTTTCATCTTGACGCGCCAGTGTTTGCGTTGCTGCATTTTCAGGGCGTTTGGATAATAAGCGATACAGATAAACAGGGCCACCCGCTTTCGGGCCTGTACCAGATAATCCTTCACCACCAAAGGGTTGAACGCCGACAACCGCACCAACCATATTACGGTTTACATATAAATTCCCCACTTTGGCATTTGATGCAACATAAGCGATAGTCTCATCAATTCTTGTATGAACGCCCATTGTTAAGCCATAGCCTGTCGCATTAATCTCTTCGAGTAATGCAGGTAAATCTTGGCTTGCATAACGTACAACATGTAATACAGGGCCAAAAATTTCCCTTTTTAGAGAACTGACTTTATCTAATTCAATTAAAGTAGGTTGAACAAAAGTACTGTTATTTTCAATTTGTTTTGGCAGGTTATTGTATGAGGCTTGATAAATGTCGTAACCTGCTGTGCGCATAACTTGAATATGTTTCTCAATACCTATTTTCGCTTCTTTATCAATAACAGGGCCAATATCGGTGGATAATAAACTCGGATCACCTATTATCGCTTGTGCCATTGCTCCTTTAAGCATCTCAATGGTGTGATCTGCTACTTCTTCTTGAATACATAAAAGACGTAACGCAGAACAACGTTGACCCGCACTATCATAAGCTGAAGCCATAACATCCGTAACAACCTGTTCGGTTAATGCAGAAGAATCCACAATCATGGCATTTAAACCACCAGTTTCTGCAATTAAAGGAACAGGGTGACCTTCGCTATCTAATCGACCAGCTAAGGTTTTTTGTAAAATATGTGCAACATCTGTCGAGCCTGTAAACATCACACCACGAACACGTTCATCAGCCACTAAACGTGCGCCAATCGTTTCGCCTTGACCCGGTAAAAGCTGTAATGCAAAGCGAGGAACACCAGCTTGAAGGAAGAGTTCAACTGCTTTTGAAGCTATTAAAGGAGTTTGCTCTGCAGGTTTAGCAAGTACGGTATTACCTGCGGCTAACGCTGCTGCGATCTGTCCGCTGAATATGGCTAATGGGAAGTTCCATGGGCTGATACAAACCACAGGCCCTAAAGGGCGATGTGTATTGTTATCAAAATCTTGTGCAACTTGCGCCGCATAGTAATAGAGGAAATCAATCGCTTCTCGTACTTCTGCAATGGCATTGCTATAAGTTTTGCCCGCTTCACGCACTAAAATTCCCATTAATGGCCCCATTTGTTGTTCCATTAATTCCGCAGTGCGAACTAAAAAAGAGGCTCTTTGTGTAGGAGGCGTTGCAAACCATATTTCTCCATTTTCTTGAGCAACGGTTAAAGCAAAATCTACCTCGGCTTCAGTGGCTTCTCTTACCGTACCCACTATATCAGTATGATTTGCTGGGTTTAAAACAGATTGAAGCGCTTGTGTTTTTTCTGAAGAATTAAACGTATCACCTAACAACGGTTCACAATGTCTATTTTCAGTGGCAGAGGTTAACAATGCACTAGAGAGTGATGCCAAACGGTGTTCATTTGACATATCAATACCTGGTGAGTTCTTACGCTCATCACCATAAAGCTGATGAGGAAGTGGAATTTTAGGGTGTGAAAGCCCAATTTGCCCCTCAGCTTGTGCCATTTTATTGACTTCTTTGACCGGATCAGCGACCAACTCATCAAGGGAAATAGTGGTATCCGCGATCCGATTTACAAATGAGGTATTGGCTCCATTTTCAAGTAAACGACGCACTAAATAAGCGAGTAACGTCTCGTGTGTTCCTACTGGTGCATAAATGCGGCAAGGACGACCCAACTTCCCGTCTGCTATTTTTCCTACAACTTGTGCATAAAGAGGCTCACCCATGCCATGTAAACACTGGAATTCATATTGCCCGGGGTAATAGTTTTGTCCTGCCAAATGATAAATTGCAGAAAGGGTGTGTGCGTTATGTGTTGCAAATTGAGGATAAATAAAGTTAGGCGACGCAAGTAGTTTCTTTGCACAAGCCAAATAGGAAACATCGGTATACACTTTACGAGTATAAACAGGGTAATCCTCAAGACCATCAATTTGAGCACGTTTTACTTCGCTATCCCAATATGCGCCTTTAACTAAACGGATCATTAAGCGACGACGGCTACGACGAGCTAAATCGATGACATAATCAATGACTAATGGGCAACGCTTTTGGTAGGCTTGAATAACAAAACCAATCCCATTCCAACCTGCTAATTCAGGCTCAAAACAGAGCTTTTCAAGGAGATCGAGTGAAATTTCAAGTCTATCCGCTTCTTCAGCATCAATATTAATACCGATATCATATTGTTTTGCTTGTAATGTTAATGAGAGTAGGCGAGGGTAAAGCTCTGACATAACACGTTCATATTGTGCACGGCTATAGCGAGGGTGTAATGCTGAAAGCTTGATAGATATTCCTGGGCCTTCATAAATACCTCTACCATTAGACGCTTTGCCAATGGCGTGGATAGCTTGCTGATAAGAAACTAAATAATCTTGTGCATCTTTTTCTGTTAATGCCGCTTCTCCTAACATGTCATAAGAGTAGCTAAAGCCTTTCTCTTCAAGCTTACGAGCATTTGCTAATGCTTGAGAAATAGTTTCACCTGTAACGAATTGCTCCCCCATTAAACGCATGGCCATATCAACGCCTTTACGTACTAATGGCTCACCACTTTTGGTCAAGATGCGATTCAAAGAGTTAGAGAGTTTTTCTTCATTATGTGTAGAAACTAATTTACCTGTGAATAATAAGCCCCATGTCGCTGCATTCACAAACATCGATTGGCTTTGTCCTAAGTGTGAGCGCCAATTACCATGACTAATTTTGTCACGAATAAGGGCATCACGTGTGGCTTTATCGGGAATACGCAGTAACGCTTCCGCTAAACACATTAAAGCTACACCTTCTTGTGAAGAAAGTGAAAATTCTTGTAATAAGCCTTGTACAAGTCCTGAACGCCCAATGCCATTTTTTTGTTTACGTAATTTTTCGGCAATGGAATAGGCTAATTTATGCGTTGCTTGGGCTTCATTTTCAGGTAATGTCGCTTGTTGCAATAGCATAGGAACAGCCTGTATTTCAGGAGTACGATATGCAGAGGTAATAGCAGAGCGTAAAACAGATTGCGGGTGAATATGTTCAGCAAACTCTAAAAAAGGCTGATAATGAGCTGTTGGTGTTTCAGTCTCTCCTTCAAGATCTTGTTCAGCAAATGTTGTATTACTAATATTCACCTGATCATTTTCAATTTGTTCAAGATAATTGAAGATAGCTTGTTTAATTAACCAATGCGATGTTCTATCTAATTTTTGTGCAGCCTCTTTTAATCTATTGCGGGTATCTTCATCAAGTCTAACACCCATTGTTGTGCTACTCATGCAGTGCTCCTCATATTCTATTTCTCATTCACAAGTACTGTTACCCGTTATTTTTATTAATATCATTCATGTTGCAACTTTGTGCAACATTGTTAACAATTTATTTATAAATAATGTGAAAGTGGTCAGGTTTTATGTGTGATTAAAAATGAATCAATTTATATCTCTTTATATATCTATATAAATCAATTAATTATATTTATTTTATTGATGTTTATATTTATAATGTTGTTCAAATTAAGACAAATAGTGTGAAGTCATATACAAAAATTAAACATTTAAACGTTAATTTCTTGTTAAATGCAGTTAACCTATTCTAGGATTGATGTGAATGTTTTATCTGTTGCTGTAAGAAATTATTTTAATTAAAAACTGAAAAGATCATTAATGCGCAACGAAGTGCAACGTTCCTGTACAAGTCAGAAGCATATCGATGATCGAAAACAGATTTATGGAGAACTGCAATTATGGCTCTAACTTCGCCAATGCTAATTACATTTACGATCTATATTCTGGGTATGCTTTTTATTGGCTATCTAGCTTATCGCTCAACAAAAAACTTTGATGACTATATTTTAGGGGGGCGACGGCTAGGCAGTGTAGTGACTGCGCTTTCAGCGGGTGCTTCAGATATGAGTGGATGGCTATTAATGGGATTACCCGGTGTAGTTTTTTTTGCGGGTATTTCAGAAAGTTGGATAGCTATAGGGCTCTGTTTAGGTGCATGGCTAAACTGGCGCTTAGTTGCAGGGCGTTTACGTTTGCAAACTGAAAAAAATAATAATGCATTAACGTTGCCTGATTATTTGACTTCGCGTTTTGATGATAAAAGCAAAATGCTACGCATTATTTCAGCATTAGTTATTCTTACCTTTTTTACTATCTATTGTGCATCTGGTGTGGTCGCTGGTGGAATGCTATTTGAATCAACCTTCCATATTCCTTATCACGAAGCAATGATTTATGGTGCACTTGCAACAATTGCCTATACTTTTTTAGGTGGTTTTCTTGCAGTAAGCTGGACTGATACCGTTCAGGCAACACTCATGATTTTTGCTCTGATCCTGACACCGATTATTGTGATTTTCTCCATTGGTGGCATTGATACTTCTATTGCAATTATTAAAGCTAAAGATCCGTCTTATCTTGATATGTTCAAGGGTCTTGATTTTATCGCCATTATCTCTTTATTGGCGTGGGGATTAGGTTACTTTGGACAACCTCACATCTTAGCGCGTTTTATGGCGGCTGATTCGAATCAAACAATTCGCAAAGCACGTCGTATCGGCATGACGTGGATGATCCTTTGTTTAGGCGGAACGGTTGCAGTTGGTTTCTTCGGTATTGCTTATTTTGAAATGAATCCGGCACAAGCAGGGGCTGTAACGGCGAAAAATGAACGTATTTTTATGGAATTGGCATCGTTACTGTTTAATCCATGGATTGCAGGTATTTTGTTATCAGCCATTCTCGCCGCCGTAATGAGCACATTAAGCTGTCAGTTGTTAGTGTGTGCAAGTGCCTTAACAGAAGACTTATATAAGCCTTTCATTCGTAAAAGTGCTAGTCAAAAAGAACTGGTTTGGGTAGGGCGTGGGATGGTGTTATTAGTGGCTGTTATTGCTATCTTCTTAGCTCGAGATCCTAATAATAAAGTCCTCGATTTAGTCAGTAACGCATGGGCTGGATTTGGTGCCGCTTTTGGCCCTGTCATTCTTATCTCTGTGATGTGGAAACGTATGACACGCAACGGCGCTTTTGCCGGAATGTTGATTGGTGCTTTAACGGTATTAGTGTGGATGCAATACAAGTGGTTTGGGTTATATGAAATTATCCCTGGCTTTGTTTTTGCTTCTATCGCCATCATTGCAGTAAGTCTTATGGGGAAAGTACCAAGTAAAGAGAACCAGCAACGTTTTGATGAAGCTGAAATGCAATACCGTAATACATAATAAAAATTTAACCAAGTTAAAGAGAGAAGGGCGTTTATTTAATAAATAAACGCCCTTTTTAAATATAATTATTTATACTGGGTAACTTTATAATTCAGAATTAATTTAAATTAACCTCTTCATAATACTCGAAACGATTATAAATAGTTGCTTTGCTAGTATCAATAAGCTCACCATTTTGTTTAATAGTACTAATTAAATCCCAGGTTAAACAATTATTATATTTATCCCATTCTCGACATGTTTGGTCATATTCTCTTATATCATCATAGAGGCTACTGAATAATTGTGTTTGATGTAATACTTTACCATCTGAGCCATAATTAAATTCTAATGTTATTTCATTGTTTTCAACTGTTTTTAATAAACGATCTTGTTTATCATAATGAAAATAGATGGTATTTCCTAAATTTTCAGTATCAGATTTAATCACCGTTTCTGAAGTGATTTTATTATCACTATAAGAAAATTGGCTTGTTTCAGAGCCCATTAATTTGCCATGCTCATCATAAAAATTAGAGACCTTATGTGTTAACTGATTTTGAGCATTTTCATGGTATAAGGTGTGTAAATATAAAGTATGAGTTCTATGGCGATTCTTTAGTTGATATTTAAATTTCATATCATAAGGCACTGACATTCTTAGAAGGTTGGTTTCTATATGTTCATGAATATATTCTTGTGTGGAAAAATCATACAGCATTAAACTTCCACATTCATCAAATTGAGCTTCACCTTTAAAAGCTTTAAATCTACCTTCGTGAGGCAATTGACTGCTTGTAATGACTGATTTCACTGGACCATTATAATAATCAAGCATACTAACCATATTCTTTGCTGAATTACTTTGTCTGTGTGTTTTATCGCACAAAGATCCTTTAGCAGAAGCTGAAAAACTTATGAGTGGTGTGCATAAAGAAAAAATAAAAAATAACTGTAATTTCATGTAATGAGCCATTTTGAAATTTTTATAAAAGGATGTTGTTTAATAGAAAGCGTCCATCATTATTTTCTAAGCAGTATAAAGGAAGATAATTTTCTTAGTAAGTATTACGCTATCATTAATTGATTTAAGTAGTTTTACATAAATTGCTTTTTGATGAAAGTGTTGATAACTACCTTATTGATATGTAGGTATATAAATAAAAAAATCAGTCTATTTTAGATAGTCTGATTTTAATATTATTTAGTTATCTATCAAAATAATAAAAAATATATAAATCACTCGTAGTAACTAAATTTATTATGAATAGTCGCTTTGCTATAATTAATAATTTCTTCATCAAACTTTATGGTACTTTCCAGTTGTTCTTCTAAGCAGTTATTGAAAGTATCCCATTCAATGCAAGTAGAAATAAATGCCTTGTCTTCCCCATTTATACCTTTGATATAATTTGATTGTTTAGTTATTTTCCCTTCAACATCATATTCATATTCCACATTAACTTTTCCATCTTCAATCACTTGTTGCAGTTTTCCTTGGGGATCATAAGAATACAATGTGGTGATAACATCAGACGTTGTTGCTGAAGATTGACTGATCTCTTTAATGATACGGCCCTCTTTATACTCAAATTGACTGGTAAACGTATCCATTAAAGCACCATCATGGGCATAGTATTGAGTGATTTTTTTATTGAGTCGGTTCTGTTCATCTTTAAGATAGGTTTCTTGCATATAGATAGAATGTGAACCATAGGCATTTTTTAGCTGAAATTGATATCGAGTAACAGAAGGGTTATCGGGGGATGTTCTTATCAAATTCGTTTCTACATTACCTTCAAAGTATTCTTGCATTGATGTACTGTCTTTAAGCAAGTTTCCACATCCATCAAGCTGAATTTCACCTTTTAATGCCTTAAATCGTCCATCATCAGGAATAGTGCTTGTCATGATGACTGATTTAACAGGGCCATTATAAGAGCTGAGCAGCATAATGGTACTATTGGCAATATTGATCTGTTTTGCAGCATCAGTACATTGGTTTGAAGATGCAAACACAGAGAAAGATGAAACAGCATACAGTGACAAGGTAAGAAGTAATCGTGATTTCATAAGGCCATCCATGATAAAGCAGTGTATAAGATATAATGCAAGTATAGGTAATTACATTGACAAATAGTATAGATGAAATACTTTACTTGCTCATGCACCAAAATGGATAAAGTACTCATTTTAATTTTTTAATGGAAACACTAATGCCTACACATTTTTCCTTTATTACAGATACCGCCACTTTAGCCATTTTTGATCTGCAGGCTATCCAACATCGGAAATTAGATACAGCAGATTGGTGGTGTATCCCAGATGACGAATTAAAAGAAATGAATAAAGGAAATATTGCATTTATTGGATTGGGTGAAGATGGTTTATACACGATTAACCTATGTGAAAAAATAGAGAAACCGGATGTAAAAATAAAAATAAATTGCCCTTCTGGAAAAATATTCATAGGTGCAGGTGAAGATACGACAGGAGGGGATCTAGAACCTAATGATCCGGCATCTTGTTCAGGAGAGATTATTTTTTTACCGAAAGGAAATTATGAAGTCTCTTTAAGAAAAAAAAGTTATTCACTTTTTATTTCGATAATATCATGTAAATTAGAAAAAAATAGATTTAAAACAATAATACGTATTGATTAATAAAAATATAAATATCACTTTAAAATAATCGATATTTTATTAATTAAATTTAACTAATTAACTATTTTTAAATATTACATTGATAAATAGTTTATTGTTGTTAATAAAACTATAAATAATTAAATAAATTTATTCTTTAAGTAGAGATAAGGATCGTTGATTGACTTCTAATAAAAATGATAAATATTAAATAAAATAAAGAAAGGTTATTTTTAATATTAATCTTAATATTTTTAATTAATTAAATTTTAATTGAAATTTAATCTAAAAAAGAAAATCAAAATAAGAATGATATTGTAAATTATATAGGTATAAATACTTATTTTAATAGTAAAGTAGTTGCGTGTTTAGAGTGAATAAGTAGATAATCATAATTACTTACATATTATTACGTAATAAATATAGAATAATGTTTTTTATAAACTACATTATTCGATGTCCTATTTATATATTACAACCACCATAAGCCAGTCTTATTTAGATATATTACCGGAGAGTTTTACTATGAATAAAATACTTCTTGCTACTATGATCGCAGGTATTTTTTCTACCACTGCTTTTGCTGCTTCAGATAATACTATTCGTTTCCAAGGTGAAGTTTCTGATGAAACATGTACTGTCACCGTTAATGGCAACTCTGCATTACCAGTTGTGTTATTACCCACAGTACCAGTGACTGCGTTAGACACAGCAGGCAAAACAGCAGGACAAACACCTTTTACTATCGCGGTAAGTGGTTGTACAGGTACTAAAGGAACTGATACAAATATTAAAACGATTTTTGTTGCCAATAATCTAACCACTGAAGGTCGTATTGGTAACTCTGCTGCTAATAACAATGTCAGTTTAGAAATCATCGATCCTGCAAACACAGGAACAAAAATTGATTTAACCGGTGTAGGTAATGATGGGCTGGTATTAAAAGCCAATGAAGAATCTGCATCTTATGATTATGCGGTTCGTTATTATGCTGATGATGTGGCCACAGCAGGTAAAGTAGAAGGCAGTGTGCAGTATTCTATCTCTTATCAATAATATTACTATGTCTCCTTTATATAAAGGAGACATTTTTTGATTATATAAGAGGAAGATAAAATGATAAAAAAAATAATTATGCTCATTGCAGTTCTTTTTTTAAGTTATAGTACAGCGGCTTTTTCAAGTGTTACGATGCTAAAAACCCGAATTATTTATTCTTCAGACTCACGTTTTGAAGTTTTAAAATTTATGAATAATGATGATATTCCTTACATCATGCAAATATGGGCGGATAAAAACAATCCAAATTCAACGCCGGATAATGCGGATGCTCCTTTTATAATTCAACCTCCCGTTTTTCGTATCGATCCTAAAATAGGGCGAGATGCCCGATTGATTTATATAGGAGAAGGTCTTCCTCAAGATAAAGAATCCCTTTTTTATTTAAATATCGCCCAGATCCCACCTAAAAATCTAAATCAAGATATCAAAGAAGGTAATAGTTTTACTGTTATTGTGCATCATAGATTAAAAATATTTTATCGTCCTAGCGCAATTGAATCACAGATCAATAATGTTGAAAAACAAATAACCTTTTTAAAAGACACTAATGGCAATATAACAGTTAAGAATAGCTCACCTTTCTTTGTATCATTTGCTTCGTTAGAAGCCACAAATACGTCAGGACAAAAATTTGCATTTAAGTCTACTATGATTTCTCCGCTCTCTACAGAAACTTTATTATCAGAGACAAACAATAAACTTTCATTCTCACCCGATAAGATAACTTATAAATATCTTAATGATTTAGGTGGACAAAATAGCGCAACATATTTAATTCATTAATTTAAATGGCATTGAAATGAAATTAACAGAAAAAAGAGTGGCTAAATTAAACAAGAAGTTAAGATTAATATTCTTAATTAGCTCCTTTACTTTTGTTATTCATACAATGCCTTTAGCTATTGCTGATGAGTATGAATTTGATCCTGCTTTATTATTAGGCAATAAAAACAATATTAATATGAATCAACTTCATGACAGTAATTATCTCTCTCCCGGTGATTACGATGTTGATATTTATATTAATAATCGTTTTGTAGAAAGAAAAACGATTAAATTTAAGTTAAATGATAACGATAAAGTGTTGCCTTGTTTTACGCTTAAGCAAATTGATGAAATGGGAATTTTGTTGAGCGATATAATGAATAATGAGAATACGCAATGTTTGTCATTAAACCAGATCAATAAAAATATCGTAGATACTTTTGACGCTGCAAACTTCAGAATAACGATAGCGGTACCACAAATCTTATTAAAGAGAATACCGCAAGGTTATGTTAATGAAGCGGATTTAGATGCAGGAAATACGATGCTGTTTACCAACTACACTGGTAACTATTATAAAAATAAATCGAGAGGGCAAACCTCAGACTATGGATTTGCAAGTGTTAATCTGGGCGTCAACTTAGGAACATGGCAATTTCGGCAACAAGCTTCTTATTCTTATAATTCTTCAAAGGCGGGGAGTGATAGTGATTTTAATTGGATAAGAACTTATCTACAAAAACCGATACTCTCATTAAAATCGACACTAGTGGTGGGAGATATTTATACGGCAGGTACACAGTTTTCTAGTTTGGCATTTAAAGGGATCCAATTGATGTCTGATGAAAGAATGCTGCCTGATTCACAAAAAGGGTATGCACCTGTTATCAGAGGTATTGCCACCACTACGGCGAGAGTGGTAGTAAAACAAAATGGCACTGAGATTTATCAAACGACAGTGTCTCCTGGTCAATTTGAAATTAATGATCTTTATCCCACTAGTTATGAAGGTGATTTGCTTGTCGAAATACATGAAGGAAATGGCAAAATCTCTTCTTTTACCGTGCCTTTTAGCGCATTACCCGAATCAGTCAGGGCGGGGCGGTTTAAATATAATTTCACCGCTGGAGAAGTGAATAATTTTGGCTCCGAAAATAGCTATTTTTCGGATCTTGCTTTGCAATACGGTTTAAATAATACCGTAACATTAAATACAGGATTACGTGTTGGGCATCAATATCAGGCAATATTTGCTGGTTCTGTTATTGCAACTAAATTAGGGGCTTTTGGATTTAATAGTGCGCTTTCTAATGCTGAGATTAATGGTAAAAATTATCAAGGTGGACGATTAGGTATGAGTTATAGTCGTACTTTTAGTCCAACAAATACGGTTATTACATTGGCGGGTTATAAATATTCAACAGAAAATTTTCGTGAATATAATGACGTATTAGGTTTAAGAAAAAGTGCAAATGATGGCATGATTTGGAATTCCAATAGCTATAATCAAGAAAGCCAATTTACACTAAGCGTGAATCAAGCTTTAGATAAATGGGGACAGCTTTATATTTCTGGTTCCATCAGTAATTATTATGGTAATAAAGGGCATGATGCACAATATCAAATCGGATATTCCAATACTTATAAAGATATCGCTTACAATATTGCCTATAGTCGCCAAAAAACAGGGCAGATGATTGCCAATAATACATTCACATCAACAAAAACAGACTCTATTTCAGAAGATATGATTATGGTTTCTGTTTCTATGCCATTAGGGATGTCTGATTATTCACCAATGTTATCATTATCATCAAGTCATGCGAGTGATGACTCTAGTTATCAAGCTAACCTCTCAGGTTTGTTAGGTGAAGACAAAACGTTATCTTATAGTGTAAATACTGACTATGACACGCAAAACAGAGCAATAGGTAGCGGTTTACATGTGATTAAACAACTGCCATTTACGACACTATCAGGCAGTATTTCAAATGGTAAACATTACACTCAAGGGAGTATTGGTGTTCAAGGCGCATTGGTTGCTCATAGTGGTGGTGTAACATTAGGACCTCGTATTAGTGAATCATTTGCATTAATTGAAGCAAAAGGTGCGAATGGCGCGAGTGTAAGTAACGGAATGGGATCTAAAATTGACTATTTTGGTTACGCTATTGTGCCATCTCTGGTTCCTTATCAATATAACAATGTCAGTTTAGATGGGAAAAATATTCAAAATAATAATATTGAGCTTTTAGAAAATACGAAACAAATTGCGCCATATTCTGGGGCTAGCACTAAAATAGTATTTAAAACGCGAGTCGGATATCCTGTATTAATTGGTGTTAAACCAGAAACTCAGCTAGCACTGGGTGATAATGTTTACGATAAAGAAGGTCATATTGTCGGTATGGTTGGGCAAAGTAACCAAGTTTATGTTCGGGTTGAAAATAGAGAAGATACATTAATTGTTGGGAAAGAAGCAAATAGCTGTAAATTAACTTACTCAATACCCGAAGAAAAAGAAGCCGATAAACTTATTTTATTATCAGGTCAATGTTTATGAAATTAAATTGCCACTACTTTTCGTTTAAAACAGCTATTTTATCCGTGTTAATGTTGATCCCAACTTTTGTTTCTGCAACCTGCTATAAAATAACGACAACAAACACTAATCCTAGAAGCAATTATTATACAGAGCCTGGTAAAGGGACGGCAAAAAGTTGGGCTGGCGCGCGAGATGATTCTGGATCTATGGGTACAACTCCCAAAGTTATTAATGTTAATAATGATCAGTTCCAGCCTCCGGGTACTTTAGTCGCAAGTGGTTTTGTTTCTATGTTAGATGCTGGTTATGAAACGTATGATCCTGAGCAAATACTATTTCGCTGTACAGCAGATGAGGAAGGAAAATTAAGAGAGTTCTATTCCACTAATGGCGATTATGCTTATGGTGGTAATAAATTAGTTAATCCTGCATTAGGATTAAATGAAACTTATATTAGCCTTGCTAGAGGATTAGGCATCCGTATTAAAAATACCATAACCGGTGAATATTACAGCCGTTACTGGAAATCTCGTCCATTAACTAATTTAGACCGAGATAGCCAAAATTGGATCTTAGTAAAAGCCAAGGATTTCTCAAATATGGAAGTTGAGCTTTTTAAAATTAACTATGAAAGAACAGGGGATATGCCACCTGCGCAATCAAGTAGCGGATTAATTACCTTTGTTAACCAACCTGCCGGTTATATTGCCTTTCAGAGTTCTAATTATTCATATTTATTAAAAGATGGCAGTGATCATGCCTCAAATTATCATGGCTTTTATGCTTATTGGCCGGCTTCTGTAAATATGTCTCGTCGTATTTATATTCGAAATGCAGCAACTTGTTTTGTGCGTAATGTTACACCTTATGTGTCATTTCCATTAGTTACCGTTAATGAATTGGCAAGTGGAAAAAAAGTTACATTACCTATCGATATTAATTTCTATTGCCAAATAGCGAGTCCGGCTAATGATGGAGTAGGAAATATGTTAACAGGTACGGGAACCGGTCAAACTGCAATGGGTTTTTTACCTCGTCCTGCTAATGTTAATAAAGCTATTGAGTTAGGGTTAACAGTGCCTAATGGAGGCGCTATCACGCATTTAGTCACGGATGGGTATGGAACTAATAATAATATGGCAAAAGGTGTCGGGGTAAGAATATATAGACCTAATGGCATGCCATTAAATTTATTATCGACTTTGGCGAGTGAAGGGCAAGGCGAAGCCTATGGCTGGTATTCTGTATTAGAGGATGCGCAATCACTCTCTTATAATAATGGTGTCTCTGAGTTAACAAAAACGCTGTATGCCTCATTGGAAGCATTACCGAGAGAGCAGATCACAATGGGTAAATTTAGTGCCACATTACAAGTTATTATACAGGTGCAATAATAATGAAGCGATTTAGGTTATTTATTTTATTACTCTGTATTCCTATTTTTGCGAATATTGTGAAAGCAGATTTAGCATTAGAAGGTTCTAGAGTTATTCTTTATCACTCTGATAGAGAGGCTTCATTTAAGATAAAAAATGATGGCGAATTTCCGGTTATAATCCAAACATGGGTTGATGATGGAAATCCTGAAAATACACCAGAAACGATAACTGATGTTTCTGCTTTATCTTTACCTCCTGTATTGCAACTACAACCTAATAACTCACAATTAATTCGAATAATTAATAAATTTACGCATACAGACAAAGAAAAAGAAGCACTTTATTGGCTCAATTTATATGAAATAACACCCAAGCCAGTAAATAAAAAAGAAGATGAAAACTTAATTAATGTTGTGGTGAGATTGCAAATAAAAGTATTTTATCGCCCTGATCATTTAGTGATGAATATTTCAGAAGTTAGCCAATCGCTTATCTTCACGAAATCAGATAAACAATTAACAATCGAAAATCCTACGCCGTTTTATGTCACGATAAAATCTGCATCTGGTGAACATAATCCTAATATCATTATTCCTATGTTAGCACCCTTTTCAAAACAGCAAGTAACATTAGCCAATGAAAAAATAAACCAAATCAGCTATGTGCTTATCGATGATTTTGGTAGTGAATTTCAAAGTAAACAGGAGATGAAGTAGGGTTTTAGTGATTTATTTTTAGATTGTTCTATTAATTAGATATATATTTTATTTTAAATATCAGGAATTAGATATTGTTTGTATAAGCTTTATACCAAGATTGAGTTAATAATACACTTTGCTTATTAATCGTAAATATAAGGCAAAAAAAGAGCCATTTTGTCGCCATTTTCTTTCAGATACAAAAAAGCCACTTATTGCTAAGTGGCGTAAATGTCTGATTTATCAGCTTAAATTTGGTGGGTCGTGGGAGGCTCGAACTCCCGACCAATTGATTAAGAGTCAACTGCTCTACCGACTGAGCTAACAACCCGATGCGCAGATTATTCTCCTCTCAAAAGCGATGGTCAAGCCCTTATTTTAATTTTTTTTCAAATGGATAAAATATCGCCAGATAAATTAAAGAAAGGATCTTATCTGGTTATCAAAGCATCATTCATTTTACTAAAAGTGATCTTTTCATTACTTACACTGAGATTTGTGTCACAATAATTTCGCAAACATATTGCCACGTCAAAAAATAAAATAGTGGCAAAACAACATCAAAAATATGAACACATTTCAGGTATGGTATGGAAGAGCAAACAGAAATTTCTCCTCCCGCTAGAGTGAAAAATGCCACTCTACAACGCGGGCTAACAAATCGTCATATTCAATTAATTGCTATTGGTGGAGCTATTGGTACTGGTCTATTTATGGGATCAGGGAAAACCATTTCATTAGCTGGGCCATCAATTATTTTCGTCTATATGATAATTGGCTTTGTCCTGTTCTTTGTTATGAGAGCTATGGGAGAGTTGTTATTATCAAATTTAGAATATAAATCATTTAGTGATTTTGCGGGTGATTTATTAGGGCCTTGGGCGGGCTTTTTTGTCGGTTGGACCTACTGGTTTTGTTGGGTTATTACGGGTATTGCCGATATTGTTGCTATAACGTCTTATATTAGTTATTGGGCGCCTAATTTTCCTGAATGGGGCACATCGTTTATTTGTGTGCTGACATTGCTTATTTTGAACTTAGCAACAGTAAAACTGTTTGGGGAAATGGAGTTTTGGTTCTCCATGATAAAAATAACAGCTATTGTTTCTTTGATCATTGTGGGGATTGTTCTCATTAGTATTGGATTTGAATCTCCAGCGGGACATACCGCGGCATTAGAGAATATTTGGAATGATGGGGGAATGTTCCCTAAAGGGCTAAGTGGTTTTTTTGCAGGCTTCCAAATCGCTATTTTTGCTTTTGTCGGAATAGAATTAGTAGGAACCGCAGCTGCTGAAACTCGTGATCCAGAAAAATCATTGCCTAAAGCCATTAACGCTATTCCTATTCGTATTATTACTTTCTATGTGCTGGCATTAGCAATTATTATGTCAGTCACACCATGGCGTTCTATTTTGGCGGATAAAAGCCCCTTTGTGGAATTATTTGTCATGATAGGAATACCTGCAGCTGCAAGTTTGGTGAACTTTGTCGTATTAACGGCCGCTGCGTCTTCTGCTAATAGTGGTATATTTTCTACAAGCCGTATGTTATTCGGTTTATCAAAAGAGGGCGAAGCACCAAAGCAGTTTAGCCAATTATCTAAGCGGGCTGTACCTGCCAATGGGCTGTTATTCACCAGTTTATGTTTATCATGTGGGATCGTATTAATTTACTTTATTCCCGATGTTATGCATGTATTTACCTTAGTAACAACAGTGTCGGCGTTATTATTTATGTTTATTTGGAGTATGATTTTATGCTCTTATTTAGCGTATCGTAAAAAACGCCCTCAGTTGCATGAGAAATCTATTTATAAAATGCCATTAGGTATTCTGATGTCGTGGCTATGCCTGACTTTCTTTGTCTTTATGACGGTGTTATTAGCTTTTGAACATGATACTCGCCAAGCGTTAAGTGTGACGCCATTGTGGTTTATTGCACTGGCTATAGGCTATCAATATGTTAAAAAGAACAAACAGAAAAAGAATGTTCAAAAATAAAACATTAATCACGCAATGAAAGAGAAAAGCCTTATTTAATTTTATAAGGTTTTTTTTTGAATTTTTTATTACTGATAAAGTAATTATTTTATAAAAATTTATAATCTAAAATAAAGATATTATATTTATATACCCATAATTGCCTTATAGTCTTAGTTATTAATTTAATAAGTGTATATTTTATTATTTACTGAGTGAAAAATAGGCATTATTTTGGGGTAATAAAATATTTTTAAAATATGTTAACTACATCCGGTAATTTTTTAAAAATACACTATCCTACAATTAAAATAAAAGGAGGCGGTATGTATAAGAATATTTTGGTTCCCATTGATATTGATGAAGATAACCTAATGAACAAAGCAATTCCGTTAGTGGAAAATATTGCAAAAAATGAAGATCCTTATGTTCATTTTTTGTATGTACTCCCGAAACTTCCACAATCTTCTTATTATCGACTTGTTATGAATGGCGATCAATTAGATCAAGGTTGCCTAAAAACATCAGCTGAAAAAGAGCTAAAAAAAATTATTGAACGGTTTGATTTACCTGAAGACAGAATGCAAACTCATATTTGCATAGGAACACCACGAGATGCCATATTGCAGATCGCAGATGAAGTAAACGCAGATCTAATCGTGATTGGCTCTCATAATCCTGAAGATGATTCTTATCATATTGGTTCAACAGCTGCTGATATTACACGCTACGCTAAACGCTCTGTTATGGTGGTGAGATAAGACTTAGTAGGCTGTATATTGCATAAGAGTAACTGCCATTTATAACAATACCGCTGTTATATTTCATTTTTATATAACAGCGGTTGTGTAATGAGATTGCGAGGATCGCACAAACCAATGGTTTTTATATTTGAAACACTTCCTTTTTTAATTACTATAAGCCATCTTCTAATAACGATAATCATCAAAACTCATGTTAAGAATTACTGCATTACTAGAAAATAAATCAGTCAATCCTGAGCTTCATTACTATCCTGGCTTATCATTATTATTAGAAGATGATGAGTGCCAAGCTAAAATACTTTTTGATACGGGAAAAGATTTTACCTTTGCTTCAAATGCGAAAAAGATGGGGATTGATTTAACTACATTGAAAACAATTGTTGTCTCTCATGGGCATTATGATCATTTTGGTGGACTTACGCATTTACCAGTAGGCTTTTTCTCCAATAAGCCACGAGTTATCGCTCATCCTCATCTATTTTCCGTTCGTTATTCAGCACTTTTTTTAGGTAATAAAAATATTAAATTTAAACGATTAGCTCCTTTTTTTGATCGCAAAAAACTTGAAACACAATTTTCTTTTGAATTAACAGAAGTTCCTTTAACAATTGAGAAGAATTTCATTTATTCAGGACAAGTAACACAACGCCAAGTGAGTAAACGCTATGGTGTTATTATTCATGAATTAGGCGAAGAAGATGATTATGTTCTTGATGATAGCTTTCTTGTTTGGCAAGGGAAAAAAGGTCTAGTGATTATCACCGGTTGTAGCCATTCGGGGATTGAATCCATCATTGGGCATGCAAAAAAAATAACCGGAAATAACCAAATTCAAGCGATTGTAGGAGGATTGCATTTACGTTGTGCAACACCCTCTGCATTACAACGTGCTAAAAAAGCCATAGATGAAAATATCGATGTGTATGGATGTCATTGTACGGGAGTATTAGGGCGAAAATACCTTAATGCAAAAGATTTTAATGCAGGGCAATCTTTATCTTTTGAATAAAAATAAACAGCAAAATTTATATCCTCACTTTAGAATAGTGTGAGGATATGAAGTAAAAAAGAGAATAAGTCGTTCAAAGGGAATCAAAAATTCGCTGATAAATCATTTTTACGATGTGATCTTTTTTCTGATTATATTGATGTACATTTTCAACATCTTCTTTTGCACTGAGTTTTGCATCTATATATAACTCTCTATCTTCTTTATGATTAATTAACCAATCTCTAAATAAAATATGTCTAAGATGCTCAGGGCAATTAGGTGCAAATACATGTAGATTCACATTAGGTGTTTCTAGTTTTAACATACGATGTTGATACCATGAAGGTTCTCTCACCGTAAGTTTATAGCCTAACTGATTTAACCAAGGAATATAGCTTGGTTCATCAGCAGGATCAGCAACAATTAAATCAATATCAATGATCGGTTTTGCATTTAACTCAGGTACTGCTGTTGATCCTATATGCTCAATAGCTAGGCATTTATCTTTTAATTTTTGGATAATCTGTTCTTTTTGTTGATTAAATAATGTTACCCATAATTTATTATATGGCTCAATCGTTATTACACTTGGTGTTGGTTTGCCATTTACCCATGGATTTTCATCAGGAGAACCTTCTTCAAAGGTACTGATTTTCTGTTTTAGATCTTGATTCATAAATATCTCATTTAAGGTTTTGGCAGATAGAAAATGAAAATAAATTTATTGAAATTACATTTAGGATAAAAGCAGAAGTTGCGATAAAAAAGAGATGAAATTTTTGTTTTTTGACCTGCATTCTAGCAAGTTAACTATTTAAAATGAAAAATTTAAGGTGCATTTAGTGCTATTTAGGCAGAAGATTAAACAATGCTTTTGGCAATAACTGATGCAGTATTATTGCCAAAAGAAGAGTGCATAAGTGGTTTTACTTGCGAATAACCATGACTGAACGTGAGGTGTTATTGACAATATAATCCGCTGTTGAACCCAGCAATATATTGCGTTGGTTACGTGAGCTTGAACCTATAATAATAGTATCTGCATCAATTTTTTCTGCTAACTCTAGAATATTATAATTAGGTGTGCCGATAACAGCATGGCATTGGTATTGCTCTTTAGGTAAGTTAAATTGTTGTTTTACACATTGCTCTAATTTTTCAGTTAGTAAAATTAGAGCTTGTTGCTTTTTCTCAACAACGGAAATGCTATCGCAATTAAGCCCATAAGCTTCTAAAGAGCGTAAATTAGGCATAACTGTAATAAAATGGAAATAATTTTCTGGTTTTGAGGCAAGGAAGTGAATATCAGCAATCATTCGTTGAATTCTGTTATCTTCTAATAAATCAATTGCAACAAGGTATTTGTTAGCCATAGTCTACCTTTTAAATAAATTAGCCCTTAAAGTAAGTATAAGTAAATTAGCTTACAAGTTGAAATTTAAAAGCAAATATTGCGATTATTGCATCATTATTTTGGGTTTTTAGGCTCTAAAAGATAAAAAAATGGTGTGGTGAACGAGTAAATCCTTTAAAATTTAGCCAATTGCCTAATCGCTATTTTTATTATTTTTACACATCCATGGAATGATCTCACTAGGTTATAGTTTATATGAGAAAATCAAGCGAAGACTTACTTAAATGTATTGCCACCATATTACAGTGGGTGCTTAATATTGGATTGCTTATTTTAGCAATTGTATTAGTCAGTTTTCTTATCAAAGAAACTTATGTAATTGCTTCATTATTATTTAATTTAGGTGCACAAGAGTCATCTTATCAATTACTAGAAGGCATTTTGATCTACTTTCTTTATTTTGAGTTTATTGCGCTTATTGTTAAATATTTTTTATCTGGTGGGCATTTCCCGCTTAGATATTTCATCTATATCGGTATTACTGCAATTGTGCGTTTGATTATTGTTGAACACAAAGATTCTGTGGATACTTTAATCCAATCAGGCGCAATTTTACTGCTAGTTATCGCATTATTTATTGCCAATACTGAAAAGTTAAAACGGACTTAAAAATCGATAATTTATGTTTACTTAGCTACTGAGCATAAAAAAACAGTCTTAAAAATAAAAATAAGGTTTCCGCAAGATTGAGAGAGGTATGTTATTATCTCTCTCAATTTTATTAGGGGTTATACAAAAATATTACTATGTCCTATCAATGTCCATTATGTCACCAGGCACTTTCTCTTCGGGCTCACAGTTGGGTATGTGAAAATAATCATCAGTTTGATTGTGCGAAAGAAGGGTATGTAAATTTACTACCAGTGCAATTTAAACGCTCGAAAGAGCCGGGTGATAGCGCTGAAATGATAAATGCTCGCCGTGAGTTTTTAGATGCAGGTTTTTATCAGCCAATGAGAGATAAAGTGGCTGATTTACTACAAACATTGTTGCCTATAGATAATAGTGTTGTATTGGATATTGGTTGTGGCGAAGGCTATTACACCCACCAGTTTTATCAAAATTTAAAATTACATAATCCACAAGTGTATGGCTTAGATGTTTCTAAAGTTGCGATTAAATATGCAGCTAAACGTTATTCATCTATCCATTTTTGTGTGGCTTCAAGCCAGCGTTTGCCATTTTGTGATGCTTCTTTAAATGCGGTTATTCGTATTTATGCACCTTGTAATAGTGATGAATTAGCCAGAGTTATTGTAAATAATGGATATATTATTACGGTCACTCCTGCACCTCGCCATTTATACCAGCTAAAAGCACTGATTTATTCAGAAGTACATCTTCATCCATTAAAAGAAGAACAATTTGATGGTTTTAATAAAGTGGCTGAACATCAAGTTGCTTATATGATGAATTTAAACGGTAAGCAGGCATTTGATTTATTACAAATGACGCCGTTTGCATGGCGAGCAAGTGAAGAAGTGAAACAGTCATTATCTGAAAGTGAACGTTTTGAATGTGAAACGGATTTTTTAATTCGTGTTTATCAACGTCGTGCTTAATAACGAAAAACAATAAATAATTTATGATGTAAATAAAAAAGCTTAGGCGTGATATCAAACCTAAGCTTTTTATTGTGTTCTGTTAAATTGGTAATTATTTAGCGTACATAAATAATTCAAGATGTTCGAATACAATATTAAAGCCGATAGCAATTAATACGATCCCACCAATAATTTCTGCTTTTTTCCCAAGCACTGGGCCAATATAGCGCCCAATTAGCATACCTAATGTTGCCATGATCATCGTCATCATGCCAATGGTCATCGCAGTATGAACAATATTTACTTGAAGGAATGCTAAACCAACACCAATTGCCATTGCATCAAGGCTTGTTGCTATGCCTGTTGCAATTAATGAGAGTGAGCCATGGCGTTGTGGTGCGTCGTCTTCGCAAGGACATTCATCACTACGTTTTAGGCTTTGATAAATCATACGGCTACCAAGAATAAATAATAGCCCGAAAGCCACCCAGTGATCCCATTGAATAATATATTGGCTAGTATATAAACCTAATGCCCAACCGATAACGGGTGTGCTGGCTTCAATAATACCAAATATAAATCCAGTACGGAGTGCTTCACGAAAACGAGGTTTATGTAATGTGGCACCTTTACAGACTGCAACAGCAAATGCGTCCATAGAAAGAGCAAGGGCGAGGATGATAGTAGCGTAGAAACTCATAATAAAGCCTCGGTTGGGGTATTTCCATATACACACAATTGACCCCCAACCAAAGAAGTACAATTATGTGTCTATGGTCTTGCCAACCGTATTACGGCATCTGCACCACGCTAAATAAAAATAAGCGAGTATGTTGACACAGATTTCTTAAAATAATTAAGTCTTATTTTAAGACAGGCTACTCCCCAATGACTTGATGCAGAAGATAACATATTATTTCTGAAAGGCAACATATTATTTATTATATTTCAAAGATGATATTGATAATAATTATCATTATTAACTTTGGCGATTTTAAATATATTAGAAACGTTTTTTAAATGTTAAAAAAATGATAAGTTTCAATGTGATAAATTATTAACCATGTAATAAACAATAGATTATAATTATATTTATAATAAAAAATTAATTTTTTTAATTGAGAGTAATACACCTAAAGATAATAAGCTTAATTTCTTCAAATATTAAATGAATATTAAATAAGCCTATATTTAATGAGTCTATATTTAATGTTTATTTTCTGTTTTTAATAATCAGATAAAAATAAAAAATAGATTTTTTTAAAAAAAGTGTTTTTTAATTTAATTTATTAATTTTATTTTTTTCTTTAATTATCTATAGGTTAAGTGATTATTAAAAATAAAATTTATAGTAATAAAAAAGCCATTCAAAATGAATGGCTTTTTAACTAAAATAAGGTTAATTAGTCACATTGTACTTTTATTGCTAAACCGCCGCGTGATGTTTCGCGATATTTAGCATTCATGTCTTTACCTGTTTCATACATAGTTTCAATGACTTTATCGAGAGAAACTCGTGGTTCGCTGGTACGACGAATGGCCATACGTGCCGCATTAACTGCTTTTACTGAAGCAATGGCATTACGTTCGATGCATGGAACCTGTACTTGTCCTGCAACTGGGTCGCACGTTAAACCGAGGTTATGCTCCATACCGATTTCAGCAGCAATGCAGACTTGCTCTGGGCTTCCACCTAATAATTCAGCAAGACCCGCAGCTGCCATTGAACAAGCTACGCCGACTTCGCCTTGGCAACCCACTTCAGCACCAGAGATTGAGGCATTCATTTTGTAAAGAATACCAATTGCCCCTGATGCTAAGAAATAACGTAAGTAGGTTTCTGGTGTCACAGGTTCGATACAACGATCGTAGTAAGCCAATACTGCTGGCACGATACCACATGCGCCATTAGTTGGTGCAGTTACAACACGTCCACCTGCTGCGTTTTCTTCATTTACGGCCAGTGCAAACATGTTAATGAGATCAACGACTTTCATTGGATCGTTTGATAAGCTGTTGCTTGATGTTAATAAACGATTTAATGCAGCCGCACGGCGAGGTACACGTAATGGGCCTGGCAATACACCTTCTGTATTTAAACCGTGTTCAATACATTCTTGCATTGTTTTATAAACATCAGCGAAATAGGCATTGATTTCAGCTTGGGTGTGCAGATCTAGCTCGTTTTTCATCATTAAGCTAGAAATGGATAAACCCGTTTCTTTACAGTGCTTTAATAACTCTTCTGCACTAGCATAAGGGTATGAAACAGGTTTGCTATTAAGTGTTGATTTGCCAAAATTTTCTTCATCAACAATAAAACCACCACCAATAGAGTAGTAAGTTTTTCTATATATTTCTTTGTCACCAGCAAAAGCATGAATAGTCATACCATTCTCATGTAATGAGAGATTGTCATTACTGAAATGCATGCTTTCTGCTGGGAAATCGACAACTTTTAAACCGTTCGCTAATGAAAGTTTGCCTGTTTCTTCAACTTCACGAATAAAACCGGGGATGCTGTCAATATCGACAGTAGCTGGTGCGTTACCTGCTAAGCCCATAATGATAGCGATATCAGTATGGTGACCTTTACCTGTCAAAGACAAGGAGCCGTAAACATCAACAGCTACACGAGTGACAGACGCAATCAATTCCTGGTTGACTAAATCATCGACAAATTCTTTACCCGCTTTCATTGGCCCTACAGTGTGAGAGCTAGATGGTCCGATGCCCACTTTAAACATGTCGAAAACGCTAATCACGTCAGACTCCTTAATAATAAGAGAGAGGGTTAAAAAAGAATAAAATATAGTTATTTATAGTAAAGGGATCGTTTTTACGATTATATCGTCCCGTTAATGATGTAGTTTACAACATTTTTTTAAAATAGCTAAGTAGAGTTGTGAAGGCGATGATAAAAAGCACAAGCTGAACAGAAAATAACGCTTTAAGTGATATGTAAAGCAAGTTTATGTAAAATAGCTGCCGTTAATCCCCAGACAAGATGTCCATTATAAGGGTAAAAATAGATCCGATGATTTTCGCCTGAACGACGAAAATCGAGTGGCTGATAATGTTGTGCATTGAGCACGTGACTTAATGGCATTTCAAAGATAGACGCAACTTCAGCTGGGTTTTGGCGTAAAGATAAACCTGCTGGGATTACACCCACGATGGGAGTAACCAAATATCCACTTGAACTTTGCAATGGAGGTAATTGCCCAATCACTGAAACAGCATTGGGGGGAATAGCAACTTCTTCGTGAGCTTCTCTGAGTGCGGTTTCAATAAGGTTATTATCTTCAGGATCACGTTTTCCACCAGGTAAAGCGACTTGACCTGCATGAGAGCGTAATGTTGATGCGCGTTCTGTTAATAATATGGTTGGATTAGGTTTATTGATAATCGGCAGCAATACAGCTGCCGTTTTTTGAGCATGAAGTGGCTGATTTACCCTATCATTAGGTAATGTGAGTTGAAAACGATTGATAAAAGTATCAATGGGTGTCATCGACAGTAGACTCATTTAAAACAGTTAATATTTGCCCAAGTTTATCGAATGTTTCTTGGTACTCTTTTTCAGCAACACTATCAGCGACAATACCGCCACCCGCCCAACAGTAAATCTTATTTTTTTCTGTCAATAAAGTACGGATGCTGATATTGGTATCCATTGTGCCACAAAAACTAATGTAGCCAATGGCACCGCAATATCCATGACGGCGGTGTGGCTCTAATTCTTCAATGATTTCCATTGCCCTGATCTTAGGTGCGCCAGTGATCGAACCGCCGGGAAACGCAGCTCTTAATAAATCGGTTGCTGTTAGATGTGAGGGAAGTTGTGCTGTAATAGTACTGACTAAATGGTGTACCGCTGGAAAACGTTCAACAACAAACAGTTCTGGTACTTTAACGGAACCTGTAACGGCAACTTTTCCTATATCGTTACGCATAAGATCAACAATCATTAAATTTTCTGCGCGATCTTTACGTGAGTTTTGGAGCAGTAAAGCTTGTTCATCATCTTCTTCGGGGGTTGCTTTGCGAGGCAGAGTTCCTTTTATTGGGCGTGTTTCTATTTTACTATCAGCTAAATGAATAAAACGCTCTGGTGAAACACTTAACACAAAATTATTGGGCAAACACATAAAAGACGAAAAAGGTGCTTTATTTGCTTGATTTAATGTTAAAAATGCATTCCATTCACTACCAACATAGCTTGCGCAAAAACGTTGAGCCAAATTAACTTGATAGCAATCACCAGAAAGTAAATATTGATGAATTTTAGCAATTTTTTCGTTGTATTCAGCATTGCTAATGTTCGATTGCCAGTCTGTGGTTAATGCAAATGGAGTATCAATCAATGTGGATATTTGGTTTTCTAGCCATTGCAATCGCTCATCAATATTGTCATAACTAATTAAAGTGGCTTTTTTTAATTTATGATCAACAATTAAAGCCCAATCATAAATTCCAATAGCCATATCTGCAAAATTGAGTTCATTTTTAGCGTTTTCAGGTAGTTTTTCAATGCGACGACCTAAGTCATAACTCCAAATACCTAAAGCCCCACCTAAAAACGGCAATGAGTCATTGTATTCTGGATGAAAATTAAACTGTTCTAGTTCTTGTTGGATCAATGTAAATGGATCTTTTTTAGAGCGTCTGATTGCACCATTTTTTTCTTTAATCGTTGTGGTTTGCTTGCGAGTTTCTAAAGTTACAAGAGGATCAGAGACAATAATATCAAAACGGTTATGAGGATGTTCGGCAAAGCCAGAATGAAGTAAACTAGACCAAGGCAATGAAGCGATGGGAGAGAATACCCGTAGTGCTAGATCTGGAGTATAAATGAGCTCACGTTGTTGTAATTGCATATCCATCTTATGACCATGTAAACAAAGTATGTTGTATCATTCGCACAATGAATTGTAATCAAAAAGATTATATTCATGTAAATACAAAATAGAAGTTGATAAAGATAAGAGTAACATTATGTTTCTAGGAATGCCTACATTAACACATGAAGAACAACAAAAAGCAGTAGAAAAAATTCAATCTCTTATGGCTGAGGGAATGAGCAGTGGAGAGGCTATTCAGTTGGTTGCTCAGGAATTAAGAGAAAAGCACACAACGCGTGAATCGGTTTCTATCATATTTGATGACGAGAATGAATAAAACATTTTTTTAACAAATGTCACAAATATGTTGTTAACCCTATGCTATGCTTAATGGAAACACATCCTGTTTTAAGGGATATTTTCGGGAGGTTATATGAAATTAAGCAAGTTAGCAGGTCAAACAGGGATACTTGGTGTCGCTCTTTTACTTGTTGTTTCTTTTGGAGCATCTGCGGAAAGTGTCGATAATGTTAATAAAGATGTTGTACGTTCTGCGCCTTTTGCAAGTTGCGTTAATTTAGACAACAACCAACTTGTTGCTAGAGTGAAGAATGATTATCTACAGAATCGCCTTCCTCGTTGGCAAGAAGATAAAAAGGCACTGGGTCCGAAACCTGTAGCAAGTATCAATGCTAATGAAGTTATCAAGATGGATAATAACTATCAGATGGTATTGAATGTTCGTGGGGCGAGAACAGACCTTCGTTACAACGTTCAAGTTAATTGCGATGAAAATACCATCACTTATGTTTCACCTAAATAATGAATAAGTGGTGTTTTTCGTTGTTAACTGATTGAAAAAAAGAGATAAACTTAAGTTTATCTCTTTTTTTGTCATTAAATTTTATCAAGAAAGTGCTATTATTTTTTCGCTTGAGGCTCATAAGGTAAACGAGAATAGTGTTGGCTTCTTGCTCGATAAAACATTAGTCTTTCTTGAAAAAAAGCATGGAGCGCTTGAGGCTGCTCTCGTAAAACTGCGTCAGCAACAACGGGCATATTATATCGCTCTTTAAAGGCAACTCCTGAAGCTGCTAAGCTTACGTTTATTTTGTCTTTTTCTTCTTGTGTTAATTCTGAAAGGTTATAACCCATCATCTTCCTCCCTATAACAATACGAATAAAGTAAAAGAGCATGCTTATTAATGCAAGTAAATAAAGATATTAGTCATTATATAATGATAAAAAACATACGCATTATTTAGAACATTTTTTAATCAGCATTATTAAATATAACAATAAAATATAAATATTTACTAATTGTTATACTACTTTATAGGTAATTCTAATAATGAAAATGATAAAAATTACATTTATACATATAATTAAATTGATTTTAAAATAGACTAAAAAATAATTTACCTCTACAAAGAGTAAATAAAACTAATCTTTAATTTGATTTAGATCAATGAAAAAAACAGAGAAGTTTGCATCAAAAATAGATAAATATTGTTAATTTATTGGGTAGGGGGGATCTATGTGTTTGTTTTATATTACTTGATAAAAGTGGGGGGTAACATATTGAAATATTGATGTAAAAAAATGCCCTGTTGGGGAAACAGGGCGAAAAATAATACAACACCAGGGAAAAACATAGTATAAATAAAATTAACTAAATGGTTAATAGGTAAACTTACGTGATTCTTCATTTTTTTATTAATATGAAATAAATATTTAATACTCTTTAATTAGTATTCAAAAAAAAGGAGTGCTATTAATGAATAGTAAGTGAATAAAAAAGAGAAAGGATGCCAATCAATGGCATTCGTAAAAATGAGAAATAAAAAGATATATTTAAATTTAAATATTTAGATAGGTTTATAAGAGAAATTATAAAGTATACGTTTTGTTTTACTATAATACCTTATTAATATTAAAGCACTTTATTGATTTTATAATATAAAATGTTTATTGTTAATGATTATAAAAATCTTATTTCTTAAATGTTAATTATCAGAATGGCTAATCCAAGCTTCAAGATATTACTTTAACGAATCGTTTTTATTTTTCATTTTTAAATTTATTTTAGATATAAGTAAAGTTATTTGCTGATGTTTTTTTAAGCTATATGTTTTTTTTCTAAAATGACTGATTAACTTAATTATTAAAGTGTTAATTTTTCTTTTTTGAGTTAATGAAATTAAGAAATATTTATTTATCTTAATGATATGTATGTTTTTTTTATTTTTTAATATTGTTCGTTTTAGTTAATGAGATAATTAAATTTAAATACTAACATGTAAAAAAATAAACAAAAAATATACATATCGTATAATCTTGTGTTACATTTAATTCGCTTTTTACACAGCAACTTTTGATATTACATAAAGACATACTCGGATCATTAATTGATTCAATCATACGGTGTTTATTCGTTTTTATTTCAATAGCGATGTAAGGATAAGTTATATACGTTATTATACAGGGGGATTAATTTGACTGGGCTAATAAACTTTGCAAATAACATTTTATGGGGATATGTCCTTATCTACTTACTTCTAGGAGTCGGTATTTATTTTACTATCCGTACTGGGTTTATACAAATCCGACATTTTAGTCATATGTTCTCTATTTTAAAAAATAGCCATAAGTCAGATAAATCAGGGATCTCTTCCTTTCAGGCGTTATGTACAAGCTTAGCTGCGCGAGTAGGAACCGGAAATTTAACCGGTGTCGCTATTGCATTAACGGCAGGCGGGCCTGGTGCTATTTTTTGGATGTGGGTTGTTGCTCTAATCGGTATGGCAACATCTTTAATTGAAAGTACATTAGCACAACTTTATAAGACAAAAGACGATGAGGGTAATTATCGTGGGGGACCTGCTTATTATATGACGAAGGGATTGAAAATGCGCTGGATGGGCGTTCTCTTCGCTATTTTCCTCATCATTGCTTTCGGTTTAGTTTTTAATGCGGTTCAAGCTAATTCAATTGCGCAAGCAACAGCATCAGCCTTTAATTTTGATCCATTTTATGTTGGCATCTTTTTAGTGGTAACTAGCGGATTTATTATTTTTGGTGGTCTACGTTGGGTTGCTCGTGTTGCAGAGTTAGTCGTTCCTATTATGGCAACTGCTTATTTATTATTAGCCTTCTGGGTTGTTGCTGATCATATTGAACGCTTACCTGATGTTTTCCTTTTAATCTTTAAAAGTGCTTTTGGTTTACAAGAAGCTGCCGCTGGTGCGATAGGTTACGGTATTAGCCAAGCAATGACTCAAGGTATTCAACGGGGTTTATTCTCTAACGAAGCAGGAATGGGATCAGCTCCTAATGCCGCCGCTTCTGCAACACCTTATCCGCCACACCCTGCATCTCAAGGTTATATTCAAATGCTTGGCGTATTTATGGATACGTTGGTTATCTGTAGCGCAACAGCAGTGATTATTTTGTCATCAGGAGTACTCGATAGTTATCCTGAAGGCATTAATGGCATTCAATTGACACAATTAGCGCTGTCATCAAGTGTTGGTGGTTGGGGAAGTACCTTTATTGCTATTGCTATTTTCTTCTTTGCTTTTACCTCGATTATTGCCAATTATGCTTATGCAGAAAGTAATATGATTTTCCTTGGGCGTAATCATACAACAGGGTTATTCCTTTTACGTTCAGCTGTATTAGCAATGGTGATGTTTGGTGCTTTGGCAGATATGCCTCTTGTTTGGAAAATGGCTGATCTCTCGATGGGATTAATGGCAATGACAAATTTAATTGCCATCATATTGCTTTCAGGTGTTGCATTAAAATTAGTCAAAGATTACAACGAGCAACGACAAGCTGGTTTATTGCCAACTTTTGATATACGCCAATATCCAGAGTTACAAGCGGATATTGAAGATGGCATATGGGAAAATAATATCATTCCTGATGAGCCTTTAGTTCGGTGTGAAAAAGTCAGCAATAACTGAAAAATATAAAAAAAGAGTCAAAACGGAAAACCCATATTTTTTAATATGGGTTTTTTGATTACAATTTAACTTTGGGAATAATCAATCAAGGATCAGAAATGAGGTCTAGTCGGTATTATATAGGATTACTTATTGTAGTAGGTCTCTTAAGTAGTTGTGCTCAACAACCTGAATTTATTGATAGAGGCAATTATATTGCTAAAGTTATCCCTAATAAGCAGGATGCTAAGGACTGTGTTAAATATCTAGTCATGCATTATACCGCGCTAGATGATGAGCGTTCATTGAAGGTTCTCACTGCTGGGCGAGTCAGTAGCCATTATCTTATTCCCACACATCCTTCAACTATTGATGGAAAACCTGTGGTTATTTCATTAGTAGATGAAAAACAAATTGCTTGGCATGCAGGTGTTAGTCAATGGGGAGAAGCGACAAGCTTAAATCATTGTTCTATTGGTATTGAGATAGTTAACCTGGGCTACCGTGATAATGGAAAATTTAGGTATTGGTATTCTTATACAGCAGATCAAATTGTGACTATTTCAAGTGTGATGAAAGATATTATTGAACGCTATGATATTGAGCCTCAAAATGTTTTGGGTCACAGTGATATTGCACCTTTAAGAAAAGTTGATCCGGGTCCTTTATTTCCTTGGGAACGATTAGCAAACCAAGGAATAGGTGCTTGGCCTAATAAACAGTTAGTACAAACTTATTTAGCAGGTAGAGATCCTTCTGAGCCCGTTGATGTTGCAAACTTCCAAAAGCTATTACAGCAATATGGTTATCAAACACCCACAAATGGCGTATTAGATAACAATGCACAAAAAGTCGTGAAGGCTTTCCAAATGCATTTTAGATCAGCAAAGGCCAATGGGATCCCTGATGCTCAATCAGAAGCTATTTTAATGGCTTTGATTGAGAAATACCGAACTTAAAATTTCCGTTGATGAGATGAATAGATAGCAAAAATATAGGTAATCAAAAAGAAAAAAGCGTCTCCAATATAAAAGTTGGAAGACGCTTTTTTTGTGAACTCACAATCAGTGTTACAAATTACGAGCTATAGACTAATTATTTCGCTGTATTTTCTACTGAAAGATTTTTTTCTTTAAGATTTAAGCTAACGAACAGTGAAATCACGAATGCGATCGCACCGGGTAATACCCAACCTAAACCATAATCAGAAAGTGGGATATAGCTAAATAATTGCAGTAAATCAGCATTTAACCATTTCAATTGTTTCAACGTATCGAAAAGACTCATTAATACGATGATGGCAATAGTAAAGCGATAGGTAAAGCGTGGTGATTTTAATTTATTACGAATAAATTGTAGTAATACTAATGTGACTGATGTTGGATAAATCATCAATAACGCAGGAATGGTTACGCGTAATAAAGTATCAAGGCCAAACGTTGATACGATTGTGGTCATTAATGTAAAGACAACAACCCAGAAGCGATAGCCTAAGCGGTGATGGAATGTCGCAAAATAGTCAGCTGCAGCACTTGTTACACCCACGAGTGTGGTCATACTTGCTAATAAAACAATCCCTCCCATTAGCCAAGTACCGACAGAGCCAAATAAGGCATCAACATAACGAGAGAATATTTGACCACCATTTGTGGCATTGAGTGCAGGATCTGCAAAAACAGAAACAGAGTGGCTAGTAGCTCCTAAATAGAAAAGGCATAGATAAAGTGCAGCTAACAGTAAAACTGAAATGAGTCCTGCTTTTACGGTAATAAAACCAATTTGGCGTGGTTCAGTAATTCCTTTGGTATACAAAGCACGCGCAACGATACCACCGAATGCCATAGCAGAAAGGACATCCATGGTTTGGTAACCATCTATAAAGCCAGAGAAGAAACCATTAACAGCATAAAGACCTGTTGGTTCTCCAATAGGAGAAATAGGTTTAGCCACAACGGCAATGCCGACAACAACCAGCAAGACTAACAGTGCTGGAGTCATAAATTTACCAATAGCGCTGATCATCGTGCCTTGTTTTAGCATGAAAAACATGCTTGTAATATTGAAAACAAGCGCGAAAGTCAGGTGTGTTGCGGTATTTTTCTCAATAAGACCTAACGGCAGGAAGCCCATTTCATAGGCGGTGTTAGTCACACGAGGCATCGCGAAAGTAGAGCCTACGATAAGATATAGTGCAACCCAGAAAATGACAGCAACCCATGAAGGTAAATCAACAGAAAGACGCTCACCACGTCCTCGAATTGCGACAATGACTAAGGTAAGAAAAGGAAGTAAGACACCCGTAACAAGAAAACCTAAGGATGTGCTAAACCAAAGGCTACCCGATTGAAAACCCGCCATTGGGGGGAAAATAATATTACCAGCGCCGAGGAAGAGTGCGAAAACCATCATTCCAAGAACGAGCATGTCTTTTGTAGAAAGCATAACTAAAACTACCTGTCTGTGAAGAAAATATATTAATGATTTATATTTGTTATTCTACTCTGAGCCTATTTAATAGCTGAATATGTTGTAAAAATGCAGTTTGAATAACGAAAAGTGAATTGATAGTAACAAATTCTGAAGGATATGTAAGAAGAAAGGCAGATTTAACGCTCATTTAACAGTAATTATAGAATAATAAAAGGCTATGTTTTTGGTCAAAAAGCAGTGTGATCCTCTGCTAAGGATCACAAATGCTATATAATTTTGTAGACATTCACGATAAAACACAAAAAAGATCGTGTTTAAATAAATTTATTGATAGCGACTGCAACACCGTGCTCTTCATTAGAAAGTGTGACGAATTTGGCGACTTTTTTCACTTCATCAGGGGCATTTCCCATTGCAACACCTAAAGCTGCATATTTCAGCATTGCTAAATCATTACCTTGATCACCGATACACATAATTTTTTCTGGAGTAATTTTTAAATGTTCAGCGACTTTTTGAACCGCACTTCCTTTATTGACATTGGTATTTAGTACTTCAATAAAATAAGGGGCACTACGTAATATGCTGTATTGTTCGTAAATATTGGCAGGTAAATATTGGATGGCGTTATCTAAAACGGCCGGAGCATCAACAATCATAAATTTACTAAAATACATATCAGATTGCATTTCATTAAGTGGACGGTAGTAAAGAGGTGTCCAAGATAAGAAGGCTTCTTGGCAAGTGAAATGGCTAATATGACGATTAGTTGTATAAATTTTATTATCACTAATGACGTGAAAATGAACGCCTATCTCACGAGAGAGATTTTCAAAATAGAGGTAGTCTTCAAAATTGAGTAAATCTTGAATAATGACTTCACCATTATCTGCTTGATGAATTTGGCTTCCATTATTACTAATACAGTAACAATCAGAAGTATCAAGACCGAGTATCTTTAAATAAGGGGAGATGCCATTAAAAGAGCGCCCCGAAGCTAGCACAATCTTAACACCAGCTTCTTTTGCTCGTTGAACCGCATTTTGTACTTCGGGCGTGATTTCGTGTTGTTTGTTGAGTAAGGTTCCATCTAAATCAATAGCGATAAGCTTAATACTCATTAGCATCCCCATATTAAATAAAAGCAATCATGATAAAGGAAGGGCGAAGCGGTCTATCATCACATAGTTAGAGTATTATTTATGTGACATTAAAGGCTATCTGTATAATGTCACATAAATAGAAGGGTTAATCACAACAAGGTGATTGTAAATGTAAGGGTTGTTTGGTTTCTAATACGATCTCTTGATTTTGCCGAAAGTCGAAAGGCGTAATGCCATACTCTTTACGGAACATATAAGTAAAGTGAGACTGCGAACCAAAGCCAAAATCGAGGGCGATATCAAAGATAGAACGTTCACTTGTACGTAATAAATGGATAGCGCCAGCCAATCTACGTTGACGAATATACTTTCCTAAAGAGGTGCCTGTGACTTCTTTAAAGATTTTCTGCATGTGCCAAAGAGAATACCCAGAATAAGCCGCCAACTCTTCAAGATGGATAACACGGCCTAAATGCTCCTCAATCCATTTACTTAGCGCGCAAACCAATGCGAGATGATTATCTTGTGGCATTACAGTTCCATTCTATCAATGAAGTTAAGGTAAAAATCAAAATTAACTCCCTAATCTTATACAAAAAGTGGCAGACAGAGAAATCCATATTAATGGATAGCTATTTCTTATCGTTGGCAAAATGTGTAATAAAAATAAAAAGTGTTCATTTCGCCGACAATTTATAGAAAAATAGTGCAAATTATCTCAATTTTGTCGAGGAAGCGTTTATCTTTCATAATGAAAGTTATGCTAAATTCACTCATAGAGATAATTGATTGCGAATTTTATAACAACAACTCTCTGTGTTGTTATCGTATTTAAGCGAATGCTTATAATGTTATTAATCATACTAACAAAATGTATTTAAAGGATTTTAAATTGAACGCAAAGAAAATAATTATTAGTTTAATTATTGCATTAGCCATTAGCTTTGGTCTCTATCTTATGGCTTTAGACAACTTTTGCGATCGCGGAGAAGACTTTCAGCAAGGCCTTTGTCGGTTTACCACATTATTCCCCTCCAAACATAGTTAAAAAGTCGCTTTTCTTATTATTTTTCGCCTAGCATAAAATGTATTTGTTATTCAAGTCAGATTAGTGTTTTAATGGGGGCTTGAAATAAACAAAATCGTAAATATTAGTTTACACGTTAAGTTGATAAAATAATAAAAGAAGAGGATGTATGGCGAGAGAGTCGCAACAGACAGAACTTAAGCGCGGTCTGAAAAATCGACATATCCAGCTTATTGCGCTGGGTGGTGCTGTCGGCGCTGGTCTGTTTCTTGGTATAGCGCAAACCATTAATATGACGGGCCCATCAGTAATACTAGGATATGCTATTGGTGGTTTTATTGCGTTTATGATCATGCGCCAATTGGGCGAAATGGTTGCCGAAGAACCAGTTGCGGGTTCGTTTAGTCACTTTGCCAATAAATATTGGAGCCCTTTTGCCGGCTTCTTATCTGGTTGGAATTACTGGGTGATGTTTATCCTTGTTGGTATGGCAGAATTAACTGCAGCAGGAAAATACATTAACTATTGGTTGCCTGATATCCCTGTTTGGGTTTCCGTTGCTATCTTCTTTGTGGCAATCAACTTAATCAATTTGATTAACGTTAAAATGTATGGTGAAACCGAGTTTTGGTTTGCCATTATTAAAGTATTAGCAATTGTTGGTATGATTTTATTCGGGAGCTACTTGCTGGCAAGCGGCAATGGTGGGCCTCAAGCTTCTGTAAGTAATTTATGGGAATTAGGTTTCTTTCCTCATGGTTTTACGGGCTTTATGTCGGCATTAGCAATTGTCATGTTCTCTTTTGGTGGACTTGAGCTAGTGGGGATCACGGCAGCTGAAGCTGAAAATCCAAAAGTAAGCATCCCGAAAGCGACTAACCAAGTTGTTTATCGTATTTTAATTTTCTATATCGGTTCATTGTTGGTGCTACTGTCACTTTATCCTTGGACTCAAGTAGTGAAAGGTGAAAGCCCATTTGTACTGATTTTCCATAATTTGGATAATTTCTTAATCGCAAATATTTTAAATGCTGTGGTATTAACAGCTGCATTATCTGTTTATAACAGCGGTGTTTATTCTAATAGTCGTATGCTTTATGGTTTGGCAAAACAAGGTAATGCGCCACATGCACTTTCTCGTATTAATAAACGCGGTGTGCCAGTTGTGTCATTACTCTTGTCTGCAATTGCGACTTCATTAGGTATTTTAGTTAACTACTTATTACCTGATCAGGCGTTAGAGCTATTAATGGCATTGGTTGTTACTACGTTAGTGCTTAACTGGATTATGATTTGTTTGGCGAATTTAAAATTCAGAGCAGCAAAAATGAAAGAGGGTGTAGAGCCTTTCTTTAAAGCACTTTGGTATCCTTATGGTAACTATATTTGTCTTGCTTTTTTATGCATGATTTTAGTGATTATCTTATTTATGCCACAAGTGAATATTTCGGTGATCTTAATGCCATTCTGGATTGCGTTCTTGTGGGTTGGATTTAAGATTTCTCGTATGAAGAAAACGCCAGATAATGCTCAAGCAAGTCAAGATATTTAAGTTACTGCAGATTGGTTGAGTTACTTTATTGAACAAAAAACGCATCTCAATGATGCGTTTTTTTATGCTCTATATTTTTATTGTTCACACTTATTCTGATAGGCAAAAATAAGAAGTTACTGCCAACGTAACCAAGCAAATAACACGTTACCATTGTTATAAGTACCAGGTACATACGTTGCTTGTAGTGAAAGGTGCCCATAACCAACAGACACTAACGGCAAAGGCAGTGGCATAGGAATATAGTTATATTCATGGCGAGCAGTAATACTCAGTGTAAATCCTGCGCCCATTCGGAAACCGTCTTTATCACCGGGATACCACATTTTCTCAAAACCATAGCCCATAATAGGTTGTACACGGTTATTTGAGTCCATAAATGCCATTGCATAAAGAGAATGCCAATCACCATCACTGTCATAACGATATTTCCCCATACCAAAACCCCAAGGGGTTTCGTTATAGCGATCCGTTTTTTCTTTATCGTAAGTAAAACGGTTATGCCAAGTCCAAACAGGTAAATAGTAGTTATATTGGTCGTTATCCCAAGTTTGATTGATATTACGTTTGAATTTCCCCCAATAACTCTCTTCGTTATTAGATTGAGATACATTATTGGTAGTTTGATGATTTTCTGTAGTAATAATCTGATGTGGGATTAAATTATTTTCAGAAGCGGAAGCAGTTGTTGTTAACGCAAGCGAAAACAACGTGGTTGCTAATACGCTAGGGTGAAAATAGGTTGAAAACATAATATAACTCCGAGTACGGCATTGCTATGATTCTGGTGATGACAAATAAACGTTACTAATAGTGTTATTTAATCGACAAGTATTTAAGATAAGAGGTATCTGAAACTTTACTTCTTAACTAAAATCTTAAGGGATAAGAATCGGTTATAAAGAAAATAAACAAGTTTGTTGTATTTATGAATGTGTTTGTTTGAGGCATTCAATATTGTTATCTTTTAATGGTAACGTATTGTTTTTAATTTAAAATTAAGTTTTTATTAGATTGCTAATAAATAGCTGATAAATAAGGTTAAAGAGAAATAATTTTAGGTTGGTTATTTTCAACAGCAAAATCCCATAAAATAGCTATTTTTATGACTTAATGAAAATATTGAGATAAATTTAATATCAATAACATTAGGTTATAAAAAGAGATTAATTTCCAGCGGATAATAGAGTAACGAATAAGAAGAGTTAAATAAAAAAAGAAAAAAACAGAGGTTGGTTTATAAAACGTTTAGGTTGTGTAGTTTTTTTAGTGGGATGTCGTTTTTTATGCAGATTATCCTAAAGCAAAAACGTATGAGTAAACATCATTCACACGTTTTCAGGAAATATATTGTTTATTATTGAGATAATTTTTCTTGGCTAATAACAAGGAGTCGGTGAGTATGAGTATCACGATCCTTACCCCAGCAGAAAGCATCCCAGTTATTGTAGAAATCTTCAATACTGTCAATTAAGTGCAGAGGTCTATCTTCCTCAGTTCCATCTGAAGCATAAATATAATGACCTTTGCTAAAAGCCCATAAAATCATATCAATCCAAAAACCTTTACCATCAGAAGTTTGTTCTTCATCAGTAACGACGATATTATGAGCTTTTAAAAGATTACAGAAAAAAGTACGAGGCAATTCTCTGATCGCATCACGATGTTTAGGTATACGGGAACGCCAAACTTTTATTTGAGTACACGTTGTTTTTCCATAAACGATATCTTTTCGAAATCTAAGTTCAACAAGGTAGGCTGTTTCACTTTCTTTATCTGTGGTGATAAGTCTGTATTGATCTTTACGTAATGATTTAACTAAACGGTATCCTATTGGTGTATTAAAACCTTCTAAATCAATATCTTTCACACCTTGGGTAATAAACTGAAGTGTATGTTCAATATTTTTAGCTGGTAGTTTTAACTTTTCATTAAAGTCTGCATCAGGAATAAGATAAGGCATTGATTGTCCATTATTCTGTTGCGATGGTTCATTTTTCATTTAGCCCCTCCGCATAGTGTGATTGTCCAGAAATGCATTATAAATACCTCATCTAGCAGATAATATATCGATTGTCGTTAAAATGAACAAAATAATTTATTTTATTCTTCTTATTTAAAGATAGCTAAAATATATTTATTAAATTAATGCTTTGTGCAATATAGGCTATTGGTTTTGTGTTTATTATATACAATCTTCGCTGATTTATCTTACTGAATCACAAATCTCAACAATAGAGAATTTATAAATCGAGATTAGCTATCAAACTAGCATCTTTATCTTGAGCATGCGATACTCCTTATCGCCTGAATTTACAGGCTTTGGCTCGGGGCGCCTTATGGCTGAGATGAACCCGTATAACCTGATCTGGATAATGCCAGCGTAGGGAAGTCAAGGTAACTCTGCTGATTAACAGAGCCCGACTTTTCTGTAACTGGTGAAAGGAGGAGTTAATCAGTGAGATTCAATGCATTGTCTATCGCAGGCACCGATCCTAGTGGTGGTGCCGGTATTCAGGCTGATCTGAAAACATTTTCCGCACTGGGTGTCTATGGCACAACAGTAATGACAGCACTTGTTGCTCAAAATACCTGTGGTGTCCGTAGTGTCTATGATTTATCCCCTGATTTTGTTGCTGCTCAATTAGATGCTGTCTTGTCTGATGTTCGCATTGATAGTGCCAAAATTGGCATGCTCTCTAATGCTTCGATTATTGATGTGGTTTGCGAGAAACTTCAACAATATGCCATTCCTTTTGTTGTGCTTGATACGGTTATGATTGCAAAAAGTGGCGATCCTCTATTACAGCCTGATGCGGTTAATAAAATGATCCGTCAGCTTTTACCGTTGGTAGATTTGATCACTCCTAATTTACCCGAAGCAGCTGCACTGCTAGGTTGTGAAGTCGCTCAAGATGAAATAACGATGAAGCAACAAGGTTATGCATTGCTAAAGCAAGGATGCAAAGCCGTGTTAATGAAAGGAGGGCATTTAACAGAAGATGAAAGCCCTGATTGGTTATTTACTCAAGATGGCGAGTGGCGATTTACCTCAAAACGCGTTAATACGAAAAATACCCACGGTACAGGATGCACGCTTTCAGCCGCTTTAGCTGCTATTCGTCCTCAAGTCTCTAATTGGCAAACTTGTGTTGAGCAAGCAAAAGCCTATTTACAACAAGCGCTAGAACATGCGGATAGTTTAGAGGTTGGGCAAGGTTTTGGCCCAGTACATCATTTTCACCGCTGGTGGTGATACTAAAAAGCCCCTCAATAAAAGGGGCTTTATCGTCAAATCTATCAGTTAAGCAATTAAGCAATTAAGCAATAGTGACAGATTTATCCAAATAAACATCTTGTACGGCGTTAATCAGTGCAACTCCGTCTTTCATTGATTTCTTAAAGGCTTTACGCCCTAAGATAAGGCCCATACCACCTGCACGTTTATTAATCACCGCAGTACGAACGGCATCTTCAAGGTCATTATTACCAGAAGCGCCACCAGAGTTAATTAATCCTGCGCGCCCCATATAGCAGTTTGCTAATTGGTAGCGAACTAAATCAATTGGGTTTTCAGTCGTGAGTTTCGTGTAAACGCGCTCATCAGTATGACCAAAACCAATCGCTTTAAAGCCACCGTTATTTTCAGCCATTTTTTGTTTAACGATATCAGCACCAATAGTCGCCGCTAAATGGTTTGCCTGCCCCGTTAGATCTGCACTTGCATGGTAATCTACACCATCTTTTTTGAACGCTGGGTTGCGTAAATAAGCCCATAGTACAGTGACCATACCCAATTCATGAGCACGTTCAAAGGCCATTGAAATTTCTTCAATTTGGCGACGGCTTTCTTGTGAACCAAAATAAATAGTCGCACCCACTGCAACAGCACCCATTTCAAAGGCTTGCTCTACGCTGGCATACAGTGTTTGGTCATATTGCGCTGGGTAGCTTAAGGTTTCATTGTGGTTTAATTTCACAAGAAAAGGAATTTTGTGTGCATAGCGACGAGAAACAGAAGCAAGAACACCATAAGTAGAGGCAACACAGTTACAACCTGCTTCAATCGCCAACTCAACAATATTTTTTGGATCAAAATAGAGAGGGTTTGCTGCGAAAGAGGCCGCCGCTGAGTGCTCAACACCTTGGTCAACAGGTAGAATAGACAGATAACCCGTTCCCGCTAAACGCCCGTGATTAAACAGGGTTTGCATTGAACGTAACACGCTATTAGGGCGATTATTATCAATCATTACACGATCAACAAAGTCAGAACCTGGCAGGTAGAGATTTTCGCTCGGGATGGTTTGGCAACGATGGTCTAATAATGATTTTGCATCAGCACCTAACAAACTTACTATATCAGTCATTACATACTCCAGTTCATGATGAGATGAGAGTGATTGTCATTTATCTACATTAAGATAACAAGTCACATTGAGGCGGTAACCGGCAGTGGATCGCTTCAGGTAACACAATAAATTCAAATTTATTCCCTAAAAGGGGTTCTCCATCTAAATTAAACACCATTTCATGAGAAGCACTAATGTTTACCCAGCGACTTTCTCGCTCAATTATCTTGTCATTTTTCTTGCTATCAAACATGCTGTTTAAAATAGAGGGGAGAAGTTCGTGAGCTTCAACAATGGTGATATTGAGTTTATTGTCATTAATTAAGGCTTCAGAGCATAATTTCTGTCCGCCACCAGCTTGGCGGCCATTACCGATAGCTAGAATAAGAGACTCGCCTTCCCAATGGAAATTTTCAGCTTCAATAGTGCAATAATCAGCTTTTAAAGAGTCGATACTTAAAAGACCATTAATAAAATAGGCAGCTCCACCTAATGCTGATTTTAATGCCTCAGGAGTCTCGGTTGTGATTTTGGTTCCAAAACCGCCTGATGCCATATTAATAAAATAGTGCGTCTTGTTCACTGAGATAACATCAATGGGAACAGCTCGACCTTTAACCGCTAAATTAAGTGCATTTTCCATATCACGAGGGATTTGTGCGCTGGTGGCAAAATCATTTGCTGTGCCTAATGGAATAATGCCCAGTGTTGGTAAAGATGAGGGTGAAAGATGAATTAATTCAGAAACAACGCTATTAATCGTTCCATCTCCTCCTGCGGCAATTACCGTTTCTGCTTGTATATCTATAGCTTCTTGTACAAAACGGCGTATATCACTGGATTCCCAAGTTACTCTTACTTGGAGGTTAAAACCTTCGTTACGTAATTGGTAAACTGCTTTTCTCAATGCGCTGTTGTTAGCGCTTTTTCCATTAATGATCAGCAAACTAATTTTACTCATTGATGAATCCCTTTAATTGAATCACTCTTTTAAAGGTAATGGATATCGAGAAAATTACTATTTTTTTTACAAATGATAACGAAAAAGGGAATGTGTTTACGTAAAGGAGAGTTGATAACGGGAATGAAAAAAGAAAAGGCAAATCCAAGGGAGATTGGATTTGCCAAGGAGGTGGTTCCTAGTCTTACTGTATTCATTCTAGTTCTTTATTTTTCGGAACTGATGATACGGTAAACAAATCATTATTGATGTGATCTGTATTTGAAATTGATCACTTTAAATCAGATTATGACGCTTTACTTCACTTCTACAGCATCAATCTTATGCGGCTGACGTGTTGTTGTACCTTGTAGGTTGCGGATCAGCAGTGCGAAATCTAAATCAACATCTTCAGGAACAGATAAATAAACCATGTGACCATTACCTGGTGCAACATCAGTTGGTTGCTGTTTTTTGTTAAACAATTCTTCTAAGGTAAATTGAATATTGCCGGTTGGTGTCATTAATTCTAGGCTATCACCTAAAACAAATTTATTTTTAACATCAACTTCGGCTAAACCGTTTACGCGTTTGCCGGTGAATTCACCGACAAATTGTTGGGTATCAGAGACAGAATAACCATATTCATAAGTTTGGTATGCATCATGGGTATGACGGCGTAAGAAACCTTCTGTATAACCGCGATGTGCTAAGCCTTCTAATGTCGTTAGCAACGTTGGATCGAATGGTTTGCCTGCAACAGCATCATCAATTGCACGACGATACATTTGTGCTGTACGGGCACAGTAATAGAAGGATTTAGTACGGCCTTCTATTTTCAGAGAGTGCACACCCATTTGAGTTAATTGCTCTACGTGTTCAATTGCACGTAAGTCTTTAGAGTTCATGATATAAGTACCGTGCTCATCTTCGAACGCAGTCATATATTCACCAGGACGTTTGGCTTCTTCAATTAAGTAAACTTTATCTGTTGGTGCGCCAACACCTAAAGTAGGCTCAACGTTTTTAACTGGAATTGGCGTGTATTTTTCAACGATATTACCCACATCGTCTTCTTTGCCTTCTTCGACTTTATATTCCCAACGGCAAGCGTTAGTACAAGTACCTTGGTTCGGATCACGTTTATTGATATAGCCAGATAGCAGGCAACGGCCTGAGTAAGCCATACATAATGCACCATGAACGAAAACTTCTAATTCCATATCAGGAACTTGCTTACGAATTTCAGCAATTTCATCAATAGAGAGCTCACGAGACAGGATCACACGCGTTAATCCCATTTGACGCCAGAATTTTACGGTTGCCCAGTTAACAGCATTGGCTTGTACTGAAAGGTGAATATCCATTTCAGGGAACGCTTCACGTACCATCATGATCAAACCCGGATCAGACATAATCAGCGCATCAGGACCCATATCAATGACGGGTTTTAAGTCACGGATAAAGGTTTTTAATTTAGCATTATGGGGTGCGATATTAACCACAACATAGAAGCGTTTACCTAATTCATGGGCTTCTTGAATACCTTTGGCAAGGTTTTCGTGGTTAAACTCATTATTACGCACACGTAAGCTATAACGTGGCTGACCTGCATAAACGGCGTCTGCGCCATAAGCAAATGCATAGCGCATATTTTTTAATGAGCCAGCAGGAGAGAGCAATTCGGGTGTAAACATGGTTAATTTCCTGGTTCTGATTTCAAGTCAGTCCCCCACACATTGGGTAGGGGTATATCATAAAGGGGAGGATTCTAGCGCTTAAGTGTAGCGAGGTTCAATGTATTCCTGAAAAAATATCATCGAAATCGATAAGCTTGTGTCTCCCAACGATACCCTTGGCCATAAATTGAGCGAATAAATTCGATTTGATCGTTAAGTTGCTCAAGTTTACGTCTTAAGTTTTTAATATGGCTATCAATGGTTCTGTCCGTCACAATGCGATAATCATCATAAAGATCATCCATTAGCTGATCACGAGTTAATATTTTTCCGGGTTGTGTCGCTAATGCTTTGAGTAGACGGAATTCAGCTGTGGTTAAGTCGAGAATTTTATTGTTATATTGGATTTGATAAGCCTGCTCATCAATGATAACTAACTTATCGCTTTGAACAATATCTTGTGGTCGATAAAAACGGCGTAATAAAGTTTTGACTCTGGCTACGACTTCTCTTGGGCTGTAGGGTTTGCAAATATAATCATCGGCGCCAATCTCAAGTCCAAGCAATCTATCTACTTCCTCTGTTTTGGCTGTGACCATAATGATGGGAATATCAGAAAACTGACGTAACTCTTTACAGATCGTAATGCCATCTTTAACGGGCAACATCAGATCTAATAATATTAAATCGTAATGTTGTTGTTTTACACAATGGCTAACTTCAGCACCATCTGCTAGCCAGTGAGTTTGATATCCTGAAGCTTGAAGATAATCAATAAGTAATTGAGCAAGCTTGGGTTCATCTTCAACTATAAGGATTGAATAGGGTGATTCGGCAGCAGTCATTATTGGCTCAGTGGTTATAGGCTTAAAGATCATCAGAATATGCAGGTAATTCTATAAGAATTTTCATGCCTCCTAAAGATGAAGGCATAGCACTTATTTTACCATTATGAGCTTCAACGATATTTTCGCAAATCGCAAGACCTAATCCAGAACCGCCACTGGCACGATTTCGTGAGCTTTCTGCACGATAAAAGCGTTGGAAAACGGCTTGATACTGTGATTTATCCAATCCAGGCGCGCTATCTTCTAAGGTTATCAATACACAGTTATTCTCTTTTTTTGTCTTGATATGTAATTGTCCACCAGCATAGGTATAACGCACACTATTTTCTAATAGATTATGAAAAAGCTGAATAAGCCGGTCAGGATCGGCTTGTACAATTAATGGAGAGATATCATCTAATTCAGTATATAAGGCAATATCTTTGGTGTGATATGTGTGGCGATAAGAAGCAACAGCTAATAAAATCACCTCATTAATATCAATAAAATCTTTACGATAAGTGAGTGAGCCTCTATCTGATAATGAGAGTTGGTGGAGATCATTCACCAGTTTTGTCAGGTTTGTTACTTCGAATAAAAGGGAGTTTAATGTCTCGGACGTGGGCTTTCTTACACCATCTTGTAACGCTTCTAATTCCCCTTTTAAAATAGCGAGAGGTGTACGTAACTCATGTGAAATATCAGCCATATAATCACGACGAATTTGCTCATTTTTCTCTAGTGTGCTGGCGAGTTGGTTAAAGTCTGTGGCGAGCTGGCTGATTTCATCTTTACTACTGGGTGTTACACGAACAGCAAAATCACCAGCGGCTAATTTATGTGTGGCTTCGACCAGTCGTTTAACGGGGCGTATCATATTGCGAGAAAGGATCAGTGTAATAAGTAAAGCTAAAAGAACGGTTAAACCTGCAATTATCCAACTGGTACGCAGTTGTTGTTTATCAAAACTGATATCCGCTTCACTACTAATCTTATCAGCGGCACTGACAATCACCCAACCTACAATTTCATCATGAGAAGTAATTGGTTTTTTGAAGGTTTCTTCAGGAAATTGATTGTCATGACCAAATAAGCGCTTCATGTTTTTATCAACAATCCAAAACTGTGTGCGCCAGCCTTTTGGTGGAGGGCCTTCACTGCTTTGGCTTATTTGGTCAATACTGCGTAATATTTGATAAAGAGAACGATCATCTCTATTGAGAAAACGCCAGTCACCGGTTAAAGCATATTGATCTGTTAAGGCTTCAGCTAAAAGAGTTGCACGCTGTTCACTGTTTTTCTTGATATAGCCAATAAACCCTTGTTGAAAGCTACCTCGAATACCAATATGCATGGCAAGAACTACAACCATACAGGTAGCGAAAATCACCAAGAACAGCTTGCTTCTCAGTTTCATGCTTTAGCCTCTTTCTTGCTGAAACGGCGTTGTTGCCAACGTTCACGCAATCCATCAAAAAATAGATAAATAACTGGGGTGGTATAAAGGGTTAAGAGTTGGCTCATTAATAACCCACCTACGATTGTTATCCCTAAAGGTTGTCTTAATTCTGCACCATCTCCGCTTCCTAACATCAATGGCAATGCGCCAAATAATGCGGCAAGGGTTGTCATAATAATCGGGCGAAAACGCAATAAGCTCGCCTGAATAATGGCTTCTTTGGCTGACAATTTACCCTCGCGTTGGGCAGTGATCGCAAAATCCACCATAATAATGGCATTTTTCTTCACAATACCAATGAGTAACATAATGCCAATAAGTGCAATCAAGCTAAAAGGTGTATCAAAAAGCTGTAACGCTAATAACGCACCGACACCGGCGGAAGGAAGGGTGGATAAAATGGTGAGTGGATGAATATAGCTTTCATACAGTACACCTAATACCAAGTACACAGTCACAATAGCCGCTAAGATAAGAATAAGCTGTGACTTAATGGTTTCTTGGAAGATCTGTGCCGTACCTGCAAAGGTGCCCCTTACGGTATTGGGTACGCCCAACTCGGTCATTGTGCGTTCAATAGAATTAATTGCATCAGCTAATGTATAACCTTCAGGAATATTAAAAGCAATCGTTGAGGCGGCAGATAATCCTTGATGGTTGACGCTCAATGGCGCATTGGCAGGATACCAACTTGCAAATGCAGAGAGCGGAATGCGCTCACCTTGGTTATTTACCACATACATTTTATCTAACGCAGAAACGTCTTGTGTATACTGTTCAGACACTTCCATGACGACTTTGTACTGATTGAGTGGGGCATAGATAGTGGAGATCTGACGTTGACCAAAAGCATTATTCAGCAAGTTATTCGCATCACTGACATTAATACCTAATTGTGACATGGTATCTCGATCGTAAGTTAGTGCCATTTCAGCACCTTTATCTTCTTTATCTGAGTTAACATCCACAAGTTGAGGCAGTTCGCCTAATGCTTTACGTACAATGGGTTCCCATTTACGTAATTCACTTAAATCATCCGCTAATAAGGTAAACTGATAACTGGCATTGGCCTGACGCCCACCTGCTCTAACATCTTGCACAGGCATTAAAAAGAGGTTAGCGCCAGGTTCATCAGCGAGTTTGGCACGTAAACGATTGATCACTTGGTTGGCACTATCAGTACGCTCTGACAGTGGATTGAGGGAAATAAACATAAACCCACTGTTAATACGCCCCCCTCCCGTAAAGCCCGTTACGCTATCTACGTCTTTATCTGCATTTATTTCTTGCATAAAACGAGTCATTTTTTCTTTCATTGATTGGAATGAAATACTTTGGTCAGCACGGACAAATCCCATTAATCGGCCAGTGTCTTGGTCGGGAAAAAATGTTTTAGGTGCGCTGATATACAGGTAAGCATTTAGGCCTAAAGTCGCAAGAAAAATCGCCATAACCCAGCGTCGATGGCGCAGAGCCCCTTGTAATGTGACACTGTAACCTTGTTGAGCGCGGAAAAGTAACTTACCAAATCCTCGCAAATGCGATTGTGCTTTGGGTTTGACACCTTTTAATAAATGCGCACACATCATGGGGGTCAGTGTTAACGAAACAAATAAAGAAATAGCGATAGCTGTGGTTAACGTAATAGCAAATTCTTTAAATAATCGTCCAACAAGTCCATCCATTAATAGCAGAGGGATGAATACCGCCACGAGAGAAATACTCATCGAAAGTACGGTAAAGCCGACTTCTCCAACCCCTTTTAAAGCGGCTTCTTTAGGTTTTAAACCATTCTCAATGTGGCGAGAGATATTTTCGAGTACCACAATGGCATCATCAACCACAAAACCGGTAGCAACGGTTAATGCCATCAATGAAAGATTATTTAAACTAAAGCCACAAAGATACATGGCTGAAAAAGTACCAATTAATGAAACGGGTACAGCAACGGCAGGAATAAGCGTAGCACGGCCTGAACGTAAAAATAAAAATACGACTAGAATTACGAGTGCGACAGCAATGGCTAACGCACGTTCAACTTCTGCTAATGATGCGCGGATAGTGGGGGTTCTATCTTGGGCAACTTTTAAATCGACATTGGCTGGAATAAGTTCACGTAATTCAGGAAGTTCATCACGAATACGGTTAACCGTTTCAATAATATTGGCTCCCGCTTCACGGCGAATAACCAGTAAAATAGCAGGTTCGCCGCCACTCATCCCTGCTGCGCGTGAGTTTTGTACCGAATCAGTGACTTGCGCAACATCGCCTAAACGCACAACAGCTTCTTGATTGTAATGCACGATGATTGGGCGATATTCAACCGCTTTGCTTAACTCGTCATTGGTTTGAATTTGCCAACGATTTTCATCATTATTGACAAAGCCTTGAGGGCGTCGCACATTCGCTTGGTTAATTGCTTTTCTCACATCATCAAGGCTAACATTTTGGTTAAATAGCGCATCAGGATTGAGAGCAACACGTATTGCGGGTAATGATCCTCCACCAACAGAAACTTCACTTACTCCTTCAATTTGTGAGATTTTTTGTGCAAGGCGGGTTGATGCCAGATCGTAAAGCTCTCCTGTATTTTGTATGTCAGAGGTCAACGTTAAGATCATTATCGGTGCATCAGAAGGATTTGATTTATAATAACGTGGGCGACTTGGCATTCCGGAAGGTAATAAGCTTTGTGACGCATTTAGCGCCGCTTGCACATCACGAGCAGCAGTATTGATATCTTTATTTAAGTCAAATACCAACGTAATGCTGGTACTACCAAGCGAGCTACTAGAGGTCATCTCATCAATACCTGCAATTCGCCCTAAAGAGCGTTCAAGCGGTGTAGCAACAGAAGATGCCATAGTTTCAGGCGAAGCCCCAGGTAATGAGGCATAGATATTAATAACGGGATAATCAACCTGAGGCAAAGGCGCAACAGGAAGTAACATAAAGCCTAATGCACCACAAAGAGAAATTGCTAAACTAAGTAATGTGGTTGCTACAGGTCGTTGAATAAAGAGGGCGAAGAACTTCATGATACAGCCCCGTTATTATTCTCAATGTGTTTATTGCGGTTTACATAGAGTGATAATTTATCAAACAGTAGATAAATCACTGGCGTAGTAAACAGAGTTAAGATCTGGCTCATAATTAAGCCTCCGACCATACAAACCCCTAATGGCTGGCGTAATTCTGCACCCACACCAGTACTTAACATTAAAGGTAAAGCTCCGAGAAGTGCCGCCATTGTTGTCATTAATATTGGACGAAAACGTAATAAACACGCTTGGTAAATAGCCTCGTAAGGGGTTAAACCTTGTTCTCGTTCTGCTGCAAGGGCAAAGTCTATCATCATGATCGCGTTTTTCTTTACGATCCCAATAAGTAAAATGATCCCAATAATAGCAATAATATCAAGCTCATTACCCGCGGCCATTAATGCGAGCAATGCGCCAACACCCGCGGTCGGTAGTGTAGATAAAATAGTAATAGGGTGAATGAAACTCTCATATAACACACCGAGTACAATATACATTGCCACAATAGCCGCGATAATCAGCCATAAAGTGCTTGAAAGTGCACTTTCAAAGGCAAGTGTTGCACCTTGGAATTGAGTAGTGATATCTCTTGGCATCGAGATTTGCTCTTCCGCCAATTTTACCGCTTTGACAGCTTCTTCAAGAGACGATTTTTCGGCAACATTAAATGAGAATGTTGCTGAAGGGAATTGTTCTTGATGATTAATCGAAAGTGGCGCTAGGCGTTGTTCTACGGATGCAATAGATAATAAAGGCACCATAGCGCCATCTTTGCCAGTTAAATGTACAGCTGAGAGCGCCTGTAAGCCATCACCGCTGCGAATATCTTGTTCTAATACAACACGGTACTGATTTGCTTGAGTGTAGATAGTTGAAATTAAACGCTGACCAAAAGCATTATAAAGTGCGTTATCAATCTCACTCATTGTAATGCCTAGGCGACTTGCAGAATCTCTGTCCACTTTGATATACGCCATCATGCCACCGTCTTGCCAATCGCTGCTGATGTCGGTTAGTTCTGGGCTGTTTTTTAATGATTGAGAAAGCTTTGGTACCCAATACGCCAATTCATCTAATGATGTTGCTTGCAACGTAAATTGATATTGAGTACGAGAAACTTGCGTGTCAATTGTTAGATCTTGTGTGGGTTGCAAATAGAGCGTTATGCCTGAAATAGAGGCTATGCGTTCTTGTAGACGAGGAATTATTGTATCAATACGCGAGTCGCGTTGATCAAGGGGTTTTAATGTGATTTGTAATCGACCTGTATTGAGTGTTGCATTACTACCATCAATGCCGACAAAACTGGCAATATTATCAACCGCAGGATCATCAATGAGTTTATCAACCACTTGCTGCTGTTTTTCAACCATCGATTGATAAGAAATAGATTGTGAGGTTTCGATGGTGCCTTGTAATAATCCATTATCTTGTAATGGGAAAAAGCCTTTAGGAATAAACATATACAGCAAAACAGTCAACACCAAAGTGCTGAGTGCAACACCTAAGGTTATCCATTGATGGTTTAACACACGTTTTAACCACACGGCATAAACGGCAATCATTTTTTCAAAGAAGCGTTCACATGCTATTTCAAAACGATTGTGTTTGATTTCATTTTCAGGCCTTAGCAATCGCGCGCACATCATTGGCGTTAATGTCAGCGAAACCACCGCAGAGATTAGAATAGCGACAGCAAGGGTGATTGCAAACTCTCTAAATAGACGGCCAACAATATCTCCCATAAATAACAGGGGGATCAGTACGGCAATCAGAGAGAACGTTAGTGAAATAATGGTAAAGCCAATTTCGCCGGCTCCTTTTAAAGCGGCTGTTAACGGCTTATCACCACGCTCAAGGTAGCGGGAGATATTTTCAATCACAACAATGGCGTCATCGACAACAAAGCCAGTCGCAATCGTTAATGCCATTAAGGTGAGATTATTGACAGAAAAACCACAGAAATACATCACTGCGAATGTACCTACTAATGAAAGTGGTACGGCAATGCTTGGAATTAAAGTTGCGACACCATTACGTAAAAAGAGATAAATCACCATCACTACAAGTGCGATAGCTAAGCCAAGCTCAAATTGTACATCTTTAACTGATGCCCGGATCGTTGTGGTTCTGTCGGTTAAGATCTCAACATTCACTGATTTAGGTAAATTAGAGACTAAATCTGGTAATAAATTACGAATATTATCAGTGGTATCAATAACGTTAACGCCGGGCTGACGTTGAACATTTATAATAATTGCCTGTTCGTTATTTGCCCATGCACCTAACTGGTTATTTTCAGGTGCTTGCTCGATAGTTGCGATATCAGATAAACGAATAGGCGCATCATTTTTATAGGCAACGATGAGTTGGCGATAATCTTCTAATGATTTCATTTGGTCATTAGCCGATAATGTTACGGAACGAGTAGGGCCATCAAGGCTTCCTTTCGCTGAGTTAACGTTCGCATTATTGATTGCTACACGAATTTTTTCGCTGTCTAAACCGTAGGACGCTGCGGCTTGTGCATTGAGTTTGACTCTAACTGCGGGACGCTGACCACCGGCTAATGCCACTAAACCTACACCATTAACTTGTGAAATTTTTTGCGAAATACGGGTTTCAACCATATCTTGCAACTGTGTCATCGGTAATGTTGAGCTCGTCACCGCTAAAGTTAAAATAGGCGGATCAGCTGGGTTTACTTTGCTGTAAATCGGTGGGTAAGGCAAATCGGAGGGTAGTAGATTCGTCGCTGCATTTATCGCAGCTTGTACCTCTTGTTCTGCAACATCTAATGGTAAGGTTAATTGGAACATCAGAGTGATCACTGAAGCGCCACCAGAGCTTTGTGATGACATCTGTTTTAACCCAGACATTTGCCCAAATTGTCGTTCAAGTGGTGCAGTGACAGCGGATGTCATCACATCAGGGCTTGCTCCAGGATAGAGAGTAACGACCTGAATTGTCGGGTAATCAACTTCAGGTAAGGCAGACACTGGCAACATACGATAACCAACGATACCAGCTAACAGTATGGCCACCATAAAAAGAGTTGTTGCAACTGGGCGCAGAATAAATAAGCGAGATGGTCCCCCACCTGTACCGTGTGTTTTTTCGGTCATTACGCTTTCTCCGCAACTACACGGTTATTTTCTTTATTTTTAGGTACTGTAGGTGTCACGATTTCGACTTTTGCATCTTGTGTTAATCTATCCACACCATCCGTTACAACACGCTGATCTGCTGATAAACCAGAAGCTATCACAACTTTTCCTGCATTTTGTAAGGCGACTTCCACGCGTAATTTGCTAACTTTATTTTCGTTATTCACAACCCAAACAAAGTGACCTTCATTACCCATTTGCAAAGCCGCATTCGGAATAACAACCGCTTTTTTTAATGTGGTGATATAAAGACGGACATTGACGAATTGATTAGGAAATAATGTTGTCTCTTGTTGCGGGAAACGTGCTTTTAATTTAATGGTGCCAGTAGTGGCATCAATTTGGTTATCAACACTAAATAATTTTCCTTGAGCTAATTCAAACTGGTTATTTCTGTCTAATGCGGTGACAGGCAAATCAGCACTATTCTTACGTGCTTGAATAACTTTTGCTAAATCTTGTTCTGGCAATGTAAAAAGCACATCAACGGGATCCATTTGATTGATAACCACAATCGGCGTTGATGAGCCACCTGAAATATAGTTACCCACGTCAACTTGTTTTAATCCCACACGACCTGAAATCGGTGCCGTAATCTTACTGTAAGTTAATTGCAGCTGTGCATTACTGATTGTAGCCTCATCAATACGGATACTTGCTTCTGACTGTTTCACTAAAGCTTGCTGATTATCCAACTCTTGTTGTGAGACTAAATTCGTTTTTGCCAACTTCTGATAACGCGCTAAATCAAGACGTGCATTAGCTAATGTGGCTTGATCTTTTGCAAGTTGTCCTTTGGCTTGGGCTAATTGCACTTCAAATGGGCGAGAGTCAATTTCTGCTAATAAATCACCTTTTTGAACCTGCTGCCCTTCCGTGAAATGTAAAGCCATTAATTGACCTTCAACACGACTCGTCACTGTGACGCTATTAGTTGCTTTCACTGTACCTAAAGCTGATAAAAATTGAGGCACATCTTCTTGTATTGATGTTGCAACCTGAACGGGTGGCATAGGAGGGCGACGAGATCCAGTTGTACTTCGACTTTGTGAGCTTGTTGCTTGAGTTCCTTTATTTTCAGGTGTAGTTGTTTTTGCTGCATTAAATTGCCAATAGGCGTAAGCACCTGCGACTACGACGATTAAAGCGATAATAAGAGAAACTCTTTTTTTAGCATTTTTATTTTTATTCATTACTTTTGTGATCCCACTGGCAACTAGCTAATCAGAAATACTGAAATGAAATTTTGGAATAGTGACATTCTACCTGTTTTTACACAGTTAAAAATGGAGGAAATATGGAAATTAAGTCAAGGAATGTGTTTTATTGGCTTTATTTTAAGCAGTTAAAATAAAATGATACTGGCATTATTTTATCGTTGTTATTCAATAAGCCATTATTTATTAAAAAACGGACAAACAATAGCGTGGCTTAATTGTTTATATAGGGATAATTAAGTAGAAAATAATTTATTGATAATCAGTAAGTTATTTTGCTTGATGTTTTTTTGAACGCATAACTATTTTGTACAAATGCCTGTAACTATGATAAAACGCAATAGTTAGTTATAATTCTTAGATAATTATGCTTTCCAGTGATAGAATGCCAACCTTGTTTTTCTCTGTGTTTGAACTCTTTTCAAAGAATAACAATCCAGTATGAAATTCACCGAGCTTTAACTCTGTCTTAAAATAATCATTTTTGTAAAAATTAGCCTAAATATAAAGGCGTAATAAAATAATTAGAGGTTTTTAGTGTCAACTGCAAACACACCTGACGATGGACAAAAACCGAGCCTGAATGCATTTAAACAGCCTCGCGCATTTTATCTCATCTTCTCAATCGAATTATGGGAACGTTTTGGCTATTACGGTCTGCAAGGGATCATGGCCGTTTACCTGGTTAAAATGCTGGGCATGGGTGAGGCGGAAGCAATCACCGTTTTTGCTGCATTTACCGCATTGGTTTATGGTTTTGTTGCTATCGGTGGATGGCTTGGGGATAAAGTTCTTGGTACTAAAAGGGTTATTATCCTTGGGGCAATCGTACTGGCAATTGGTTATGCAATGGTGGCTTTCTCAGATCACGATAAAGATGTGATTTATTGGGGACTTGCAACCATTGCTGTAGGTAATGGTTTATTTAAAGCAAATCCATCCTCATTACTTGCAACCTGTTATGAGAAAAACGATCCACAATTAGACGGTGCATTTACCATGTACTATATGTCTATCAACGTAGGTTCGTTCTTATCTATGCTAGCAACACCATGGTTAGCAGCTAATTATGGTTGGGATGTAGCATTTGCATTAAGTGTTGTAGGTATGCTGATCACCTTAGCAAACTTTATGGTTTGTCGAGGATGGATCAAAGATAAAGGCTCTAAACCTGATTTTGAACCGCTTAATTATTTAAAATTGTTATTAACGCTGGTGGGGATCGTTGCTTTAACGGCAGTATCGACTTGGTTATTACATAATAATGAAGTGGCAAGTTGGTCTTTAGCCGTGATCTCATTAGGTATCATCCTTATTTTTGCGCGTGAAACCTTTATGATGAAAGGGGCTGCTCGCCGTAAGATGATTGTGGCATTTTTACTGATGGTTGAAGCAGTGGTCTTTTTTGTTCTTTACGATCAAATGCCAACATCTTTAAACTTCTTTGCGATCCATAACGTTGAACACTCAATCTTAGGTTTTAGCGTTCAACCAGAGCAATTCCAATCACTTAATCCATTCTGGATCATGTTAGCAAGCCCATTATTAGCAGCTGTATATAACTTTATGGGCGATAAATTACCTATGCCTTATAAGTTCACTGTTGGAATGTTCTTAAGTGCAACAGCATTTTTAGTGTTACCACTGGGTGCAAGCATGGCAAATGAAGCAGGGATTGTCTCTTCATGGTGGTTAGTCGCAAGTTATGGTTTCCAAAGTATTGGTGAGTTAATGATTTCAGGGCTTGGCCTTGCAATGGTTGCCCAACTTGTACCACAGCGTTTAATGGGCTTTATCATGGGTGCTTGGTTCTTAACTTCGGCAGCTGCTGCAATTATTGCAGGTAAAGTGGCAAGTTTAATGGCGGTACCAGAAGATGTTCAAAGCGCACATGCCTCATTAGAAATCTACAGCAGTGTCTTCCTACAAATCGGTATTGTGACTGGTGTTATTGCAATCTTAATGCTTTTAACTGCACCAATGCTGAGCAAAATGACACAGTAATGTGTCGCATTAAAAAAGAAAGCTGAAGAAAATAGAGGATGCCACAAGGCATCCTTTTTTGTGTTGAGGATTACCTAATTCAGAAAAATTGCCGCCATAAAAAATACCGCCCTAATAAGGGCGGTATTGTATAAGGGGTCATTTATAACATTGATAAAGACTTAACCAACCACTTTATCAATTTGTAATGCAACGTCTTTTTCATGGGTAGCTGGCTTTACCGCAGTCCAACCTTTATAAGCCAAAGGTAAGAATGCGACAGCAATTGCTAAGAATGAGACTCCTGCGACATAATAGGCGCCCGCCATAGCTGTTTTTTCTAACCATGCACCTGTTAACATTGGAGTTAATCCACCAAACACGGCATAAGCCATATTATAAGCAAAAGACAATCCTGAAAAACGAATCGATGGTGGAAATGCTCTTGTACTAACAATTGGTGTTGTTGCAATCGCACCAACGAAAAAGCCCATCAATCCATAATTAAATGCCAACTGAAAACCTGACATTGCTGTATCTAAATTGCCATAGAAATGGAATGCAGTAACAATCAAACCACCCCATGATAATGTCATTGAAACACGTGTTCCTAATTTGTCGCCAATCCAGCCCCAGAAGATACAACCTAAAGTTAAGGTTAATGTTGCAACACAGTTCGCTTCCAATGAGGTGGTTCTATCAATTTTGTAAATCCCTTCAACAATTACACTAGGTGTCATCAATATGGTGACAACAATGGCTGTTGATAAAGACCAAGTTAATGCAGCCGTAATTAAACACGCTTGTTTATGGTTTTTAATAACAGAAATTACAGGCATTTCTTGTGCTAAGGCTTTTTTTGCGGCCATCTCTTTAAAGATTGGAGTTTCTTGCAAGAATCGACGCAAGTAAACAGAGATTAAGCCAAATATTCCGCCTAAAATAAAGGGAATACGCCAAGCAAAATCATTAACTTCTTGAGCGCTATAACTGCGCTGAACGATAATTGCGACGATCGATCCTAATAAAATACCGCCAGTAATACCTGATGTTAATGTTCCAACACCTAAGCCATAACGTTGTTTTGGTGTATGTTCTGCAATAAATACCCAAGCACCTGGCATTTCGCCACCGATAGCAGCACCTTGCATGATACGCATTAATAACAACAATAATGGGGCTGCGATCCCAATGCTGGCATAAGTGGGTAATAAACCAATAATTAATGTTGGAACAGCCATTAAAAAAATACTTAAAGTAAACATGCGTTTACGGCCAATAATATCGCCGTAGTGTGCCATAATAATGCCCCCCAAAGGGCGAGCGAGATAACCGGCAGCAAAAATACCTAATGTCTGCATCTGTGCAATAAAGGCGTTATCACCGGGAAAGAACAAATGGCTCAATGTTTTCGTAAAGAACACGAAGATCACGAAATCATAGAACTCCAAAGTTCCTCCTAGTGAGGATAAACCCAACGTTTTATAATCGTTGCGATTTAATGGTCTTGCCGTAGGTTGACTCAACGGCTGAGTGGAGTGTGATTGTGATGTCATAATAACAACCTATAATAATCATCGTGATAAAATAAATAACTAATAAAGTCACAAATACATTCTTTTAGGATCAGCAAATAAAATAGGGTGGAAATAAATAACATTAAGTGGTTATTTATAGGCTATTTACGTGAGAAAGAATAATGTTGTGATGATGGTTTAAGTTATAACAGGAAGCTCTTAATGATGTAAATAGGTTAAAATAAAACAATCAAATAGACTTGAAAGCTAACAATTATCAAGTTTAATATCTATAATTTATCTATATCGCAATATCTTATATCAATAAATAGGAAATGCCATATATAATATAAAAATATTACATATTGTTTTTTATGAGGTGAATTTTAATATTTTTAAATAAAAACGAGGTGATATTGAATATATTTATTATGCTTTAAATAAACGATTAAATAATAAAATCGATATGAGTTTAATTTATTATTTTTTGTAAAAAAAGTTATTATTAGATAATTAATAAAGCTATTCGTATTAATAGTGAAAGATATGATCTGATAGGAAATAGATTATTAGTATATTCTACTGTATGTTAAATTTGGCTTTTGTGGGTATTGGTTTCAATAAATTAATAATTATTGGAATTAAATGCCAATTAATTTTGTAATCATAATCATATTTTTGTGTTTTTATGCATAATGTGATTTTTTTGAGCGACTTCTTAAATGAAAAATAAAAACAAAAATAAGCATCAAAAAAGTTATTTTTGGTTATAATTACAACAGTAAGTCAATTGAACTGTCGGAGGATTTATGGTCTCTATCTCTATGAGTGCTATTCTCTTAGCTGCAATTGTTCTGTTTGCCTCACTTTCTGTCGTTGCATTAGGTGGTGGTTTAGCGTTAAAAACCATTCTAAATAACACCAAATACAGTGATAATTATGCTCTGAGTGCTTCTGTTAAAAAAACCTTTATCACATCGCTGATCATCGTATTGCTACTCATTTACTATTACCTTTCAACAACGGCTTAATTATTTATTGTTGGTTACTCAAAAAAACGCCACTGTATTTTATTAACAGTGGCGTTAGTGTAATGATTTATTATTGCGTTATTTTAAACTAAGAAAATGGTGGCTAAACCTAAGAATATAAAGAAACCACCAGTATCTGTAATGGCGGTTATCATCACACTAGAACCAATGGCGGGATCTTTACCTAATTTAATCATGGTCATCGGGATTAATACACCCATCATGGCGGCCATTAAGAGATTAAGCACCATTGCCATCGTCATAACTGCGCCCATAGCAAGGTCACCATAGAGGAAGAAGGTGACAATACCCATTATCCCTCCCCAAACAATACCGTTGATAAAGGCGACACCAAGCTCTCTTAAAATTAAGAATGAGAAGCTTCCAGTTTGAATTTGGTGTAGTGCTAAGGCACGTACAATCATTGTAATAGTTTGATTACCTGTGTTACCCCCAATACCAGCAACAATTGGCATTAGTGTGGCGAGGGCAACTAATTGTGAAATAGTATCTTCAAAGACACCGATAACACGGGAGGCAACGAAAGCAGTACATAAGTTGATAGCAAGCCAAGTCCAACGTGTTTTAACAGCTTGTCCAACTGGAGCGAAAACGTCTTCTTCTGGGCTCAAGCCCCCCATACGACGAATATTGGTATCGCTCTCTTCATGCATGTTATCAACAATATCTTCAACGGTTAATCGCCCCATAAGAAGGCCATTGCTATCAACCACAGCAGCTGAAATTAAGTCATAACGTTCGAACGCGCCCGCAGCATCTTCGCCTTTTTCTTCTGGCATAAAACTGACGGTATCTGTTTTCATCACATCTGAGACAAGTTTGTCAGGAGATTGCGTTAAAACAGTGGTTAATGGAAGTTCGCCCAAAAGATGATTTTTATTATCAATAACGAAAATTTTATCCGTTGCTTCAGGAATAGAGCCTCGTTGGCGCAGATAGCGTTGTACGGTTTTTAACGTTACATTGCCTCGCACAGTGACGAACTCAAAGTCCATCATTTGACCAACGCTGTCTTTTGGATATTGCAGGACTTCTCTTATCCTATTACGCAGGCTTGGTTCTAAATAGGTAAGAAGGCGACGCATTGTATCGCGGGGTAAGTGCTCTGCAATGTATGCTTGCTCATCCACATGTAATGTGGCGACCGATCGTAATAATTCACGGTCGGTCATATCTTTAATTAAACTGTCCCAAACGGCGACAGACGCTTCGACTAAAACAGCACCACGTTCATTATTATCAACCAAATGCCACAATGCGAGACGTTCGTCATAGGGAAGGGCTTCAAGAATATCTGCAATATCTGCCGCGTGTAGATCTTGTAGTAATTCTCGAACAGTGGTGATTTTTTCATGAAGTTCATGGTGGCTCAGCCTATCATTTTCACTTGCTTCCCCTAAAACGGTTTCAACAAAATGATCATCTTCAAGAAAGATACTCAAAATTTGCTGACGCAGGAGTGCCACTTTTTGTGAATACGGATTGATGGCAGCCGCAGTATCATTGTTGATAGCTGGTTGAGACATGTTATTCCTTTTTAATTCTTACGAGGGAGATAACCATTAACACTAATTATTCCATTTTAGGATGATTATCGGTTTTCTCCGTATAAAAAATATGAATCTTGAACAATATTGCGTTGATGATGTTCATATTATGGTCACAAATCAAACCTATGTTGTTATGTGATAGTTGTTGTATGATAGATGCAACAAAAGACGCATTGGCTAGCGTCTTTTTCTGTATAATATCATATTGTTAAGCAGATTCCTCTTTTATATCCAGTTTCCAGCCAGGAACTGACTGCCAATGCTCTTGTTCTTTTTCTAAATCCAATTCCATCAATGTGTTATCAGAAAGATATTTTTTAGGAAAATAAAGAGTCCAGTGATTTTCATCAGTAACTAAACGCAAAGATGCTGGTTTTGTCGTTGATTGTCGCTGATTATTAAGTAAAGTTGCTAACCTCAGTATTTGTACAAGTGGGAAATACTGTTTCTTTTTATAAAGATTAAATTTAGGTAGTTCATCCAGCTTAATCCCTTTTCGGTGATAGCGAACTAAGGTTGTTAATAATAGCTGTTGTTCTTGATTAAAACCCGGCAAATCTGTATTTGAAAGAATATAGGCAGAATGGCGGTGCAATCCACTTAAATTAATGCTTAATCCGACTTCATGTAACATGACAGCCCATACTAAAATAGCTTCTAGATCAGGGCGAACGAGTTTAGGATTTTGTTGCGCCCATTGTTCGTAAAGGGATTGCATGGTTTCAAGTACGCGCTTTGCTTGCTCTCTATCAATATTATAGTGTTCGGCAAGGCTTTTTGCTGTACGTTGGCGAATATCTTGATGGCGAAATCTGCCTTCCATTTCATAAAGCACACCTTCACGTAGCGCACCATCAGATAGATGTAGTGCTTTTAATCCTAAAGAATCAAAAATACCACATAAAATCGCCAAACCTGGTACAAAAACATGCTTACGCTCATCGGATAATCCAGGCAATGAGATGTCTTTAAATTTCTTAAAGCGTAACACTTGCTTTGTTAACATGAGTAGACGTTCGGGGGTGATAACACCGTCTTTTTCGCCAAACTCAACTAAGATCTCATGAGCTGCTTTAATTGTACCCGATGCGCCTAAAGCCACATCCCATCCGGTCATTTTATATTGCCATGCAATTTTTTCCATTTTACGTGCTGCTTTTTCTCGCGCTTTACGAAAAGCAGATTCGCTGATTTTTTGCTCAGGAAAAAATTGACGACTAAAACTAACACAACCCATGCGCTGGCTTTCAATTAATATCGGCTCAAAATTTTCACCAATAACCAATTCTGTTGAGCCACCGCCAATATCAATAACGAGCTTTCGACCTTTTTCCGATTGTGTATGTTCAACGCCCATAAAGATAAGCCGGGCTTCTTCATGTCCAGAAATAATTTCGATAGGGTAAGGGATAACTTCTTTTGCTCGTTGGAGAAAGACTTTAGCGTTAGTCGCAACACGTAATGTATGTGTGCCAACGACGGTAACATTTTCGGCAGGAAAACCCTGTAACCTTTCAGCAAAAAGAGAAAGGGCGGAAAGTCCACGTAACATAGACTCTTCGCTTAATTCATTATTATCGTCAAGGCCATCAGCGAGATAAACACGCTGTTTTAAGCGACTTAACACTTGCAATGCGCCATTAACAACGCGCGCAATTATCATATGAAAACTATTAGAACCGAGGTCAATAGCTGCAATTTCTAAAGGGCGTGGTGAAGAGTCATCTTGTGATAAAGGCATAAAATTACGCTCGTTCCCCTGGTTGTTCTAACAATTTAATGTACTCATAGACAGCAAGCTGGGAACGAATTTTACGTTTATTTCCACGAGGAACATAGCTATTTGTTAAATCTTTATCAATAAAACGCGCTTTAACGGTGTCATTAAATTGAATATCTAATATATCAAGAACACGCTGTTTTAGTTGAGGATCAAGCAAAGCCACTGCAACTTCAATACGATAGTCAAGATTTCGCGTCATCCAGTCGGCAGAAGATAAGAAGATTTTTTCATCACCTTTATTAGTAAAGACATAAACACGATCATGTTCTAAAAAACGATCAACGATACTGGTGACTTGAATATTCTCACTAAATCCTGGCTGATTAGGGACTAAAGAGCACATGCCTCGCACTAAAAGTCGGACTTTGACTCCCGCTTCTGATGCGTCATAAAGACGATTAACTAACTCTTCATCGACTAAATTATTCACTTTTAATGTAATCCCTGCGGGATGCCCAGCTTGAGCACTGTGAATTTCATTAGTAATTAGTTGGTTTAAAAGAGTTCGCGAATTTTGAGGTGAAACCATCAAATGTTCAAAAGTAACAGGGCGATAAGGGTTTTCAATAAAGCTAAAAACACGACGTACTTCATTGGTAATTTCAGTATTCGCAGTTAAGAGCGAATAGTCAGTATAAAGGCGCGCCGTTTTTTCGTTAAAATTCCCAGTACCAATATGGGCATAGCGAATAATTTCGCCATCTTCTAAGCGAGAAATAATAAATAATTTCGCATGAATTTTTAAACCTGGCGCAGAGAATATAACGTGAACACCGGCTTCTGTTAGGCGTTTTGCCCAATGAATATTGGCCGCTTCATCAAAACGAGCTTGTAATTCTACAACCACAGTGACTCGTTTACCGTTATGTGCAGCATGGATCATGGAGTCTATAATTCGAGAGTCTTTTGCAACACGGTAAATATTGATTTTAATTGAAATAACGCTTGGGTCAAAAGAGGCTTGGCGCAACAATTCCAGCACATGTTCAAAAGTATGATAAGGATAATAAAGTAAGACATCTCGCTCCCTAATGGCATCAAAACCATTACGGAAATTATCAAACCAAATATGGCGTAACCGCGGGATAGGCTTATTTAATAGAAATTTGCTACCTTCATTTGGAAAGTTAATAAAGTCTTTAAAATTATGATAACGCCCTCCTGCAATAACGGAGTCGTTATTTGATAAACCTAATTTACTGCGCAGTAATGCCACCATCTCATCTGGCATATCACGTTGATAAACAAAACGCACAGGCTCTGCGGTAAGGCGTTGTTTTAAGGTTGAGGACATCATTTCAAGTAAACTTGATTCCATTTCTGTCGCAAGATCGTACTCCGCATCTCGCGTCATTTTCATAGAATAAGCATTCAATGAGTCATAATCAAAAAAACCTTTAAAAACTTCATCAAGGCAGTAACGTAAAATATTATCCAATAAAATCATGGACTTTTTCTTACTACGCCCTTGATCAGTTGGCAAAATAACAAAACGAGGAACTTTATCTGATGGAATTTCTAATAAGGCGTAATGAATAGTTTGCCCTTGTGCAATTTCAACGGCCAAATAGGTATAGTCATCTTTAAGAAATTCAACCAAATTGGTTTCAGGATTAATTAAAATAGGCGTAATGTGTTTTCTTAAGTTTTGACGAAAATATTGGCGTAACCAGATTTGTTGATTAGGTGATATTTGACGTTCATTGATTAAGAAGATTTGATTTCGTGCCATCTCAAGCAATAAATCGTTATATAAAGCATCAAATTCTTGGTCAGCCTTAGCCACTTTTGATTGAATTTTTTTGATAAGATGGCGAGCATGACTTGAAGCAGAGCGAGAGCCTCGCTCTTCATTAATTAAGATACGGCGTTTAACATCAGCAAAACGGACTTTATAGAACTCATCAAGATTATTTGAATAGATCCCCAGAAACCTGACTCTTTCAATTAACGGGTTTCGTTTGTCAGCCGCTTCTTGTAATACACGTTCATTAAACGCAAGCCAACTGATCTCTTTATCAATATAGAGTCGTTCCTGGGACATCTGAACTCCAACTAGGGTTAAAGTTAAATCTTAATATCTGAATAAATCAGACATGTTGCTTAATAGTCGCACCCGGTTTGACAAAATTTTCGGGTTTTGCTTCTTTGGCTTTTTGCTCAAAATAAGGTGCTTGGAATGTACACATTCTAATTGCAGAACGATAGGCACCGTTAACAAAAAACTCATCTATTAAATCACCTTCTTTTTTAAAGCCAAGCTTTTCATAAATATGAATCGCTTTAGCATTCTCTTTATCAACGATTAAATAGAGTTTGTATAAATTAAGTACAGAAAAAGCATAATCCATCGCTAATTTTGCTGCTCGTGCTGCATAGCCATGACCTTGATGTGCAGGTGCAATGATAATTTGGAATTCGGCACGACGATGAACATAATCAATTTCAACCAACTCGACAAGTCCCACTTTAGTGCCTTCACTTTCAGCAATAAAACGGCGTTCACTTTGGTCGTGAATATGTTTTTCATATAAGTCACTTAACTCAATAAAAGCCTCATAAGGCTCTTCAAACCAATAGCGCATAACACTGGCATTGTTATCAAGTTGATGGACAAAAGAGAGATCTTCTCGTTCGAGAGGACGTAATTTTATAGGTGGAACTTTCCTACCACCGGACATAAGCACCTCGGTGAATGCATTGAATAAAAAAGAGAAAAGGGTGACACAAAAAAAGTCACGCGGGCTACAGTGTAGCACAATGTGACTTTTTAGCTTAAACGAAATAGTTAATCAAGGCTGCCGAACAACGCAATATCATCAAGGAAAGCTTGATTATTCTTCATAGTCAATCGGTCTTCAGCTAACCAGCTGATTGCTAATGGGTAGATACGATACTCTTCTATTTGTATTCTAGCTTGTAATGATTGTTCAGTGTCATCCGGCAAAACAGGAATACGTGCCTGAAGAATCATTGGGCCACCATCAAGTTCTTCGGTAACAAAATGGACGGTAACGCCATGAAAAGACTCTTTATTTGCTAAAACTTGGCGATGAGTATGCAACCCTGGATATTTAGGAAGCAAAGAAGGGTGAATATTTAATAATTTATGCTGATAATGAGTGACAAAATTAGGTGATAGAATACGCATAAAGCCTGCTAAAACCACGATATCAGGCTGATAAACATCAATTTTTTCGATTAGCGCTTTATCGTAATCAGCTCTATCATTAAGTTGGGATGGATCAATAAAATAGGCTGGAATATCAGCCTGTTTTGCACGTTCGAGGCCATAAGCATCCGCTTTATTGCTAAAGACAGCAACCACATTACCTGTGATTTTATTTGCCCTACAGGCGTCAATAATCGCCTGTAGGTTGCTGCCGTTTCCTGAAATAAGGACAACGATATTTTTCATTCACATGTTTTCATTAGTTAATAATAACTTGTGCTTCACCTGCGGCTTGTGGCGCAATTTCACCGATAAGCCATGCATTTTCACCACATTCTGCAAGGTGTGCTAATGTTTTTTCAACATCATCTGGATTAACCGCAATTAATAGTCCGACACCACAGTTAAAGGTGCGGTACATTTCATGTGTGCTAACTTGTCCCGCTTCTTGTAACCACTTGAAGACGATAGGCCATTCCCAACTGTGACTTTCGATACGAGCTTGCGTATTTTCAGGTAGTACGCGAGGAATATTCTCCCAGAAACCGCCACCTGTAATATGTGCAACTGCATGAATATCAACATTCTCAATTAATGACAGCAGTGATTTCACGTAAATACGTGTAGGCGCTAATAGGTGATCGGCAAGTGATTTTTCACCTAATGATGTGTTATCAGCTTGTGTATTGCTGACTTCAAGAATTTTTCTGACTAATGAATAACCATTAGAATGAGGGCCGCTGGATGCTAAAGCAATTAATGCATCACCTGTTTTAACTTTACTGCCATCAATAATCTCTGATTTTTCAACCACGCCGACACAAAAGCCTGCGATATCATAATCATTGCCATGATACATGCCGGGCATTTCTGCTGTTTCACCACCCACTAATGAACAACCTGATTGTTTACAACCTTCAGCAATACCTGTTACAACACGAGCAGCGGTATCGACATCTAATTTTCCTGTGGCATAGTAGTCAAGGAAGAAAAGGGGTTCGGCGCCTTGAACAATTAAATCGTTGACACACATTGCGACTAAATCAATACCGATGTCATCATGGCGATTTAAATCCATCGCAAGGCGGAGTTTTGTACCCACACCATCGGTGCCTGAAACTAAAATAGGTTCGCGGTATTTAGATGGAATTGCACATAGTGCACCAAAACCACCTAAACCCCCCATAACTTCAGGACGGCGAGTTTCTTTTACTACACCTTTGATACGATCGACTAAAGCATTACCTGCATCAATATCGACACCGGCATCTTTATAGCTGAGAGAGGATTTGTTAGTCACGTAGAGCCCTCACGGCAAGTTGCTGTTAAGAAAAAATGTGTGCGGACGCTATTCTAACAGGCAAAGCAAACGTTTGCGAGGATCTTCTTTCTAGGTCACAATTATTCATGTTGGTGTGGTTAAAAGCTGTGCGCTTGATCAATATCAATAGAAAAACGATGGAATGTTGGCAAAAAAGCGGTATAATCTCGCGATTTTTTTGTCAGGCTGCGTCGTACATTAGGAGAAATTATGAAGATCGTTGAGGTAAAACACCCACTCATTCAACATAAATTGGGGCTGATGCGAGATCATGATATAAGCACTAAGCGCTTTCGTGAACTGGCTTCAGAAGTTTCCAGTCTACTGACGTATGAAGCTACCGCCGATTTAGCAACAGAGACGGTAACAATTGAAGGTTGGTGTGGTCCGGTAGAGATAGAACAGATTAAAGGAAAAAAAATCACAGTAGTTCCTATCCTCCGTGCAGGTATCGGGATGATGGATGGAGTATTAGAAAATATTCCTAGTGCCCGAATCAGTGTAGTTGGCGTTTACCGCGATGAAGAAACCTTAAAACCCGTCCCTTACTTCCAGAAATTAGCATCCAATATTGAAGAGCGTATGGCTCTTGTTGTTGACCCTATGTTAGCAACAGGCGGCTCTATGATTGCCACAATTGATTTATTAAAAAATGCGGGCTGTACTTCAATTAAAGTATTAGTACTGGTTGCTGCTCCAGAAGGTATTAGGGCATTAGAAGAAGCTCATCCAGATGTGGAGTTATATACTGCATCGATTGATAGCCATCTTAATGAGCATGGGTACATCGTTCCAGGTCTTGGCGATGCTGGTGATAAGATATTTGGTACAAAATAATAATTAAGCCGACTTTGATAGTCGGCTTTTTTTTGGACCATTTATTTTTTCTATACTCTACATATTTAAGGAGCAGTTAGATGACTAGTGCGAGTGGGCCTAGACAGCAACATGGCGACTTAAAATAAGACGAGTATAAAGTTAAAAATACAAACCAATTTCACATTCATATTAAAGAGAGGTCGTAAGCATGACTCGTCGTGCAATCGGGGTAGAAGAGCGCCCACCATTATTACAAACAATTCCGTTGAGCCTTCAGCATCTGTTTGCAATGTTTGGCGCTACCGTACTTGTGCCAATATTATTTAAAGTTAATCCGGCAACAATATTGTTATTTAACGGGATCGGAACCCTGCTTTATCTCTTTATTTGTAAAGGACGCATTCCTGCTTATCTAGGTTCAAGTTTTGCGTTTATCTCACCAGTGCTTTTGTTGTTACCATTAGGGTATGAATTAGCACTTGGGGGATTCATCGTTTGTGGCGTGTTATTTTGTCTTGTGGCAGGTATTGTAAAAATAGCAGGGCGAGGCTGGATTAATGTGATGTTTCCACCTGCGGCAATGGGCGCAATCGTTGCCGTTATTGGGTTAGAATTAGCAGGAACCGCGGCAGGAATGGCGGGTTTATTACCAAGTGCAGATGCACCAGTAGATAATCAAACATTGCTTATCTCTATGGTCACTTTAGGTGTCACTATTTTAGGTTCAGTGATGTTTAGAGGATTCCTTGCAATTATTCCTATTCTTATAGGGGTATTAGCAGGTTATGCGCTTTCTTTCTTCTTAGGGGCTGTTGATGTTACGCCTATTAAAGAAGCTAATTGGTTTGCATTACCGACATTCTATTCACCACGTTTTGAATGGAGTGCAATCTTCATTATTCTGCCTGCGGCATTAGTGGTTATTGCTGAACACGTTGGTCACCTTGTTGTTACAGCAAATATTGTGCAACGCGATTTAATGAAAAATCCAGGCTTACATCGTTCTATGTTCGCAAACGGTTTCTCTACCATAATTTCGGGTTTCTTTGGTTCAACGCCAAATACCACATATGGTGAAAATATTGGTGTTATGGCAATTACCAAAGTCTATAGCTCATGGGTTATTGGTGGCGCGGCAATATTTGCAATCTTATTATCCTGTGTAGGTAAATTAGCCGCCGCTATTGCTGCTGTTCCTGTTCCAGTGATGGGCGGAGTATCTTTATTGCTTTATGGTGTCATTGGTGCATCAGGTATTCGTGTCTTGTTAGATTCAAAAGTGGATTACAACAAACCGCAAAACTTGATATTAACTGCCATTATTCTGATTGTTGGTGTGAGTGGCGCTTCAATTCACATTGGTGCAGCTGAATTAAAAGGCATGGCTTTAGCAACAGTTGTGGGTATTGTTTTAAGCTTAATCTTTAAATTAGTCAGTGTTGTTCGACCTGAATCAGAATTTGTAGATAACACGATTGAATCAGTCAGTGGTACTGCAAATAAAAAATAAGTGATATGTTGAAGTTAACGAAAAAGGCGGATTATATCCGTCTTTTTTATTGCACCCTGTTTTTATGTTAAAATTAAAAACTAAGATATTTGATTTTTTGAGTGTTTAAAACTTAGAAAAGCATCAATAATTCAATCATGATGTTTATTTAAATAAAATAAATGAGACAATGGATGTCTGTTCTTATGCGAAATAGGCATTTAGTTACTGTTTAAGTGACATTCGTTTTAAGGTTGGGAAAGACTCAAAAAAGGTATAACGTAATTTATGGAAAAACTCATTGAAATTTATGATTTCATAACATCAAAGCAAATATTTACCACAATATTCTTAGTTGTTGTGTTGCTGGTGGTATGGTTTCTCGCCAAGATGATTTTCCGCCGAATTGCAAAGCGATTACTTTTTTTATTTACTGAACTTTCAGATGAAGAAACGATAGAAGACATTGCTAAAAAGAGTGCCTCTATAGTTGCAGTAACATTAGTTCTTTATATTAATCAGCTACTACCTTCTTTTTCTCATGAGATGAATGTTATCTTTGAGACGGTTGCTCGAGCTTTTATTATTATCAATATTGCCTCATTGCTTAATAATGCTCTCGATATTTTTAACATTAGGCATGCAAAAAAGGCGTGGCATCGGAACAATTCCATTAAAGGTTATATTGAAATTGCCAAAATCGTCGTTTGGATAATTTCTTTTATTTTGATCATTGCACTTTTTACTGAACAATCACCACTTATTATTATCTCAAGTTTTGGTGCCATTGCTGCGGTATTAATGTTTGTTTTTCAACATACTCTTATCTCATTTGTTGCCAATATTCTTATTTCTAACGGTAAAGTCTTAAAGCTTTATGATTGGATAGAACTTCCAAGTAGTAATATTAGTGGTGAGGTGATTGATATCGCATTACACACTATCACAGTCCGTAATTGGGATAATACGATTTCACGTATTCCAACCAAAGATTTTTTGACGGAAAAATACACTAACTGGCAACCGATGTTTTCATCTGGAGGACGTCGGATTAAACGTAGCTTTTATATTGACCAATCTTCGATTTCATTTGCAACGGAAGAATTGGTCCTTGAATTAAAAAATACAGTTCCTCTTCGTAAAAGCATAGAAGCTATGCTTGAAGGCAAAGAAGAAGAGATTGGCGATATCAATGTGTGGCTAGAAACAAAAGGGGTCACCAATTTACAGCTATTTAGAAAGTACATGCTAAATTGGATAAAAATGCGTGGTGATGTTAGGCCTGATATGTATTTAGTGATAAGAACAATGCCACCAACCCCCATGGGATTACCCGTAGAGTTATACTGTTTTACCAGAGCGACAACATGGGTAGAATATGAAGAAACACAATCTGAAATTTTTGAGTATATAAATGCATCAGCTAAATATTTTAAGCTTGATATTTATCAGCAACCTTCAGGTAATGATGTTGCGAAATTAAAATTCAGATAATAAAAATATTAATTAAACAAAGAATACTTTTTTAATTTTATGCTAAATAATTTGAGGTATAGCTTGGCAACTCGTGTAAATAAACAAAGTCAATGATAGGGCAACTTGAAGCATGAAGAGTTCATAAAATAAGCGATCACGCAAATCTTGCTGTTATCTTAATCAGTATCATGTGCTTTTTTAATATTGGTTCTGACCTTGTGAGAATTTGTGTTAGAATCACCACGTTTATTAAACTATTCAGGTGAGGTGCTTCTGAATACGCCGTCACAGCTATCATTACCACTATCTCTGCCCGATGATGAGACATTCGATAGCTTTTATGCAGGGGAAAACGCGTCGTTAGTCGCGGCAATTCAAACCGCCATTCATCAATCCCATGGCAGTTATATCTATTTCTGGTCCCGCGACGGGGGTGGAAAAAGCCATCTATTACATGCTGCATGCGCTGAACTTTCATTAAAAGGTGATGCCGTTGGCTATGTTCCACTTGATAAACGAGCCTATTTTGTTCCCGATGTCCTTGAAGGCATGGAGCATCTATCATTAGTTTGTATCGATAATGTTCAATGTATTGCAGGTGATGAAGAGTGGGAGCTTGCCTTATTTAATCTTTATAATCGCGTTTTAGAGCATGGTCGAACTTGTTTATTAATTACTGGGGATAGACCACCTCGCCAAATCGAATTACAACTTCCTGATCTTGCGTCTCGGCTAGATTGGGGGCAAATTTATCGTTTGCAGCCATTAAGCGATGAAGAAAAAATTCAAGCATTACAATTAAGGGCAAAGCTTCGTGGTTTTGAGTTACCTGAAGATGTAGGTCGCTTTGTGTTAAAGCGCCTTGATAGAAAAATGCGGACACTCTTTGAAATGCTTGATGAACTTGATCATGCTTCTATTGTAGCTCAACGAAAACTCACCATTCCCTTCGTGAAAGATATTCTTAAACTGTAGCTTTTACCTCAATATTATCCCTCATCAAATTAGGTGAGGTGAATAACACAAATTTTCCTCTATTGTTTAAATTAAACCAATTAAAAGTAATGATTTTTCGTTATTTTTAATGGTGATTTTTTGTATTAAAAACTATAAAAAAACCGCTTGTCTTTATAAAAGGCAAGCGGTGAGAAATACAAACAATAAAGGAGGAGGGTTAAATAATTAGTGTGCTTCTACTACTTTAGTTTTCTTCTGAGGTACCAGTAAGAAAATCAGATAAAGTGCAGTAATTGCAACCGTGTATCCTGTGAAAATTAACCAGAATGATTTCCAGTCAACGGCACCATTTGTGGTGTATAAGTCAATGACCCAGCCACTTAACATTGCACCTAAATAAGTACCAAAACCGTTCACTAAGGTCATAAACATACCTTGTGCAGTTGAACGATATTGTAATGGGATCTCTTTTTCTAAGAACAGTGAACCTGAAATATTAAAGAAGTCGAAAGCACAACCATACACAATCATTGATAATAATAAGACGATTTGTCCTAATGATGTGTAATCGCCGTAAGCAAAGAAACCGAAACGTAAAATCCAAGCAATCATACTAAATAAAACAATAGTTTCGATTCTTACTCGTTTTAGTAACAGAGGTAGGAATAAAATAAAGACGACTTCTGAAATTTGTGAAATAGATAAAAATACAGAAGGATAACGTGCAAAGAATGAATCATCGGCGTTTGGTAATGCTGCAATATCCTGCAGGAATGGTACACCAAAAGTATTCGTAATTTGCAGAACAGATCCTAATAGTGTTGCAAAGAATAAGAAAACAACCACGTTTCTCTTTTTGAAAACTTGCAAAATATTAGAAAGACTAAATGCCACTTCTTCTGTTTTAGCTTCATTTTTATCAACCGCTTTTGTTGCAGGTAAGAACATGGCAAAAACAGCGAGAATAATAGAAGCAATTGCAGCCACAAAGAGTTGATGATAGCTATTACCTAAACCTAAGAAACTAATAACCCACATGGCCGCGATAAAACCAACTGTGCCGTAAACGCGGATCTTTGGAAAGTAGTTGTTAGGTTCTAAATGTTTTTGCTCTAACAGTTCAAAGATGATGCTGTTTGCCATTGAAATACTTGGCATAAAGAACAATAAATGCAACAAGGTAGCAAAAAATAATGTAGTGACAGTCGTCATTTGCGACATCAACACTAATGCTAATGCAGAAAAAATATGCAGGGTAATAAATACTAATTTGCGGTTATTTATTTTATCTGCAATAAATCCCATGATGACAGGTGCGATAAGTGAGGCAAGCCCAAGAGCACTGAAAATAAGCCCAACATCACTACCTTTAAAATGCAGTTCTCCAAAGAGGTACGAGGCAAATGTTACCAGCCAAGATCCCCATATAAAGAACTGGAGGAATGAGACAAGTTTTAATCTAAGTACGATATTCATCTGTTTTCCTATTAGCCTAGCAATCACCCGACACCATAATGATGATTGGTTAGTTTTAATTGCCCATAATGTTGGCTATAACGTTGTTTATTTCATATACATCTATAACTTCATTTCACACCGATTAATTGTCATCAAATTAAAAGTTAACAACTAAAGAAGAGATAGAGTAAATAACAAATTGAAAGATTATTGCTGTATTGCAGTGCTGTTTAAAATGTATTTTTTTTGTTAATTTCTTTCTTGGATGATAATGAAAAAATAGAGTGGCGAGAATTTAGTGTTTATCAACTCTGCTATCATATTTTCTGATGTCCATGATATGTAGGAACGCATTTGTGTAAAGAGACTTGAGTCACAATATAAATGAAACACATGATTATTTTTTTCTTTTTAAGGTGACCTATAGCGGGATCGTGTGATCTTGATAGACTATCCAAAAAATGATGATTTATTAGCCATAAAAAATATGAAACTGAGATGAATTTTTTTGAAAGCAAAAAGAGATTAATTTTTTTCTGTTGAGGGAATAAAGAACACTTTATTAATTGTTGTGTTTACAATTTAATAACATTTGGTGATTTATGCCTAAATGGGGAAAATAGAGTAAACGATTGCGGTATTAATGATAAAACATAAAGAATAAAGCCTATCTCACGTATCGTGAAGTATAGGCTTTAATTTTCTGATCCTAGCTAAATTTTCCTGTTCTTAGCTAAATAACTCTTTCACTTGCTCAGGTGGGCGGCCTAAACGGGCTTGATTTCCAACAACCACAATAGGGCGCTCAATAAGCTTAGGATTTTCATGCATTGCTTGAATTAACGCATCTTGCGATGTTTCGTCAGCAAGTTTGAGTGTTTTATAGATCTCTTCTTTTGTACGCATTAATTTTCTTGCATCATCAAACCCTAGCGCTTTAAGAAGTGTTTTAAGTTCGGTTACTGAGGGCGCTGTATCTAAGTAGAGATTAATCTCAGGGGTTACTTGCATTTCTTCTAATAAATGTAAGGTTTCACGGCTTTTTGAACAGCGTGGATTGTGATAAATCGTCACTTTCTTGGTCATGTTGTCCCTTATTTAAATTGACTGTCTCTTTGCTGTATTTTTCTTAACTGATCAATACGCGCATCAAAGCGTGCTTGGTCGTTACTGCCCAGTTTAACTTGTCTGCTTGCATCACCTAAATAACGGATCGCTGTTTCAAAGTCACCTCGGAGTGCTAAATCTTCAGCATAAGCCGCTAATTCATGGGCTCTATCACCTTGTTTAGCTGAGTTTTCTGCCATTAACTGCCAGCCAATAGGATCATTTGGATTATCAAAGGTATAACGATAAAGCAGGCGATTAGCTTCGTTATATTGTTTATTATGTATATAAGAATTAGCCAAGTTAGCAATAATAACGTTGTTATTAGGGTTCTGTTTTAATGCCAATTGCAATCTTGCGACAGCATCACTTGCCCGATTTTGCTCTAAATCGATATCTGTCATTGCATCGATAAGCCAAATATTATTAGGTTCTTTTTCTAACATTGGCGTGAGTAATTTTCTTGCGTCATCAAATTTACGATCACGAGAGTAAATGAGTATTTGCGCATAATTGGCGGCTAATTTTTCAATCGCAGTACCTTGCTTAAACTGATCAAGCGTGGTTTGAAATGCATTATCTGCAGTGGGATTTTTATTTAGCATGGTTAACACACGCATTTTAGCGAATAGAAAATTTGCTGACTGAGGAAGTTGGCGTGCTGGATATTGGCTGGCTCGGCTTCTTGCATCAGATAATCGGCTATCCGGTAAGGGGTGTGTTAATAACATTTCAGGCGGTTTAGAACTATAGCGAACTTGGTCAGCAAGAATTTGCATAAAATCAGGCATCCCTTTGGGGTCAAACCCCGCTCGATAGAGTGTTTGAATTCCAATACGATCAGCCTCTTGCTCGTTCATTTGTGTAAACGTGATCATATTCTGCTGCATCCCCGCCATACTCCCCGTAAAGGTTGCAAGACCTGCATTGGGATTTGCCATAAATATCAGGATAGAGCCTAATACCCCAGCAAGTGCAAGAGGGGTTGTTTTTGCTTGGTCTTCCAGCATTCTTGCTAAATGACGCTGAGTAACATGCGTGATTTCGTGAGCCATGACAGAGGCTAACTCACTTTCATTTCGGCTATAGCGAAAGAGTGCGGAATGTAAAACAATGTTCCCCCCAAAATAAGCAAAGGCATTAATATTGGGATTATTGACTAAGTAAAAATGAAAGGGTGTTTTGACTGAGCTAGCATTAGAAACCAGCTTTTGCCCCAAATTATTAATGTAGTTAGAAAGCAGAGGGTCAAAAACTAATGGTGCACTATTTCGCAGTTGGCGAGTATAGTAATCTCCCATAGCAATTTCTTGGTTAATACTTAGCGTTGAACCTGCAGTGGTTCCCATATCAGGTAAAGAGTCTTCAATATCAATCGCAGCATGCGCTGGCAATACTGATGTTGATAGCAACGCAGAAACAAGAAGCGCGACTAATGGTTTTTTAAGTCTGAGTTTCATACAACTATATCCTGATGGCTATCTTAACGAAAAATTAATAATTAATGATGTATGATAGCAAAACCTAACGTAAAATCTGTCAAAAGATTATTGCTTATATGAATGAATATATATAGCTCTATTGTTCTGATTATTATAAAGGATCTTTATTTTCATGCTGGACTTGCTTGTTCAATGGTACAAACGCCGATTTGCTGATCCACAAGTTATCGCCCTTGTGGTTATCTTAATTGCAGGCTTTTTAATTCTGTACTTCTTCAGTGGCATACTCGCTCCTTTGTTAGTGGCAATTGTGCTTGCCTATCTTTTAGAGTGGCCAACTCATTTACTTGAGAAATTAGGATGCGCCCGCATATGGGCGGTATCAATTATTCTGACACTCTTTATTGGTATTAGTGCTATCGTTATTTTGATTTTAGCACCCACAGTTTGGCAACAAGGGATGACACTAATTTCTGATATCCCAAATATGATCAATAAGTTCAATGCATTTGCACATGAATTGCCTGATCGTTTCCCCGCATTAATGGATGCGGGTATTGTTGATATGATGGCAGAAAACTTACGTAGTAAGTTCTCAACAGTCGCTGAATCTGTCTTAAAGGTATCTTTAGCTTCATTAATTGGCGTTATCACACTTTCTATTTATCTTATTCTTGTTCCTTTAATGACGTTCTTTTTGCTTAAAGATAAGCAACAAATGCTTAATGCCGTACGTCGTGTTTTACCAAAAAATAGAATACTGGCAGCGCAAGTTTGGATTGAAGTTAATCAGCAAATAACCAATTATATTCGTGGCAAAGTGACAGAAATGGTTATTGTTGGCATCTTTACTTATTTTGTTTTTGCCTTCTTCGATCTACGTTATTCCGTACTGCTTGCTGTTATTGTAGGTGTCTCTGTTTTAGTACCTTATGTTGGCGCTGTTTTAGCGACGATCCCTGTGATTGTTATTGCGCTTTCTCAATGGGGATTAGGCTCTGATTTTTGGGCGTTATTTATCGCTTATCTTGTTGTTCAAGGATTAGATAGCAACTTATTAGTACCGATTTTGTACTCTGAAGCAGTAAATATGCATCCTTTAGTTATTATCTTATCCGTGATTATATTTGGTGGTATGTGGGGATTTTGGGGGGTTTTCTTCGCTATCCCATTAGCAACATTGATAAAAGCAGTATTGCATGCATTACCTGATGAAATTGCAAATGAGCAACATATAAAGAAAAGTTAAAGATAGTTTTGAGTTAGCAAAAAAACAGACAGTGAAAACTGTCTGTTGTCTTATCAATACAGGTATTTATTTACGGATGCTGGGCGAGATATTCGAGAACGATTTGATGGTGATTAGTCGTTTTAAAGCTATCAAAAACGTGTTCAATAACGCCATTTTTATCAATTAAGAAAGAAGTACGATGAATACCATCGTAAGTTTTTCCCATAAATTGCTTTTCTCCCCAAATACCAAATTCTTCTGCAACTTTATGATCTTCATCTGAAAGTAATGTGAAGTTTAACATCTCTTTTTCAGCGAAACGGGAAAGTTTTTCTGATTTATCTGTGCTAATACCCAATACTTCGACTTTGGCCTTTTTTAATGTATCCATTTCATCACGTAAGCCACAAGCTTGTGTCGTACAGCCTGGTGTCATTGCTTTAGGATAAAAATAAACGAGCACGCGTTGACCAGCGAAATCAGATAAATTAATTATTTCTCCATCTTGGTCGGGCAGACTGAATTGAGGCGCCTTTTCACCGGCTTTTAATGGGTTCATTTGGTCATTCTCCATTTTTTACTGTTTCATCATCAGACTATTTACGATACTTATTGTGCCTTGAGCATTTAGCTCTGTACATAACTGATTGAATTTCTCATTAATAACAAGACCGTGATCATCTAATGGGTTATGCGCCGTGATTTGTATTTCTAAACGGGCAGGTGTGCCATCTTCTGACGGGTGCGTTTTAGAAATTAATTCAGCAAGATTAAAATTATGCTGGCTAAACAAATTAGTAAAGCGTTCTACAATACCGGGCGCATCTTCAATATCAACCTTCGCTGCAATGGTTGAAGGATAGGTAATGGGAGCCCCATTTTTGGTTCTTTTCATGACGGTCAATAAATCAAGTTCCGCACTTTTAATCGGCAACAACGCTTCTAGCTGTGCGATAGCGTTCCAGCCACCTGAGAGTAGCATGATAAACGTAAACTCTTGACCAAACATCGCAAGTCGGCTGTCCTCGATATTACATCCACATTGGCTGACTAATTGTGTAATGGTATCAACAATACCTGGGCGATCAGCGCCTAATGCAGTAATGACGAGAAAATGTTTATCAGGTATGGGCAAAATGAGGTTCCTTTTGACTTTCAGTTTATTCTTAACAGGTAAACACAAATTTTGATTTCTGCCAAGATCCCTTGCTCACTATCTTCAATTATTATATCTCTTTAATTCATATCAAAGAATATTAGCAAATTTCATTAGAAACCTAGAGTTAAGTAGTTTTCAATAGAGCAATGAATGAGTACCATTGAGTATACGTCTATCTCGGAGCAATGATTATGGTGAATAACGAATTTAATTTTACAGGCAGTATGGTGGCATTGGTTACACCAATGGACGCAAAAGGCAATGTTGACCGGGTTAGTTTACGTAAATTAGTTGACTATCATGTTAATGCAGGCAGTGCTGCCATTGTTTCTGTCGGTACAACTGGTGAGTCTGCAACATTAAGTCATGACGAACATGTTGATGTCGTTTTAATGACATTAGATATGGCAGATGGACGTATTCCTGTGATTGCAGGTACGGGTGCTAATGCAACATCTGAAGCTGTTTGGTTTACACAACAATTTGAAAACAAAGGTATTGCAGGTTGTTTAAGTGTGACGCCATATTATAATAAACCTTCACAAGAAGGCTTGTATCAGCACTTTAAAGCGATTTCTGAAAGCACCGCACTATCACAAATCCTGTATAATGTGCCAGGACGCACGGGATGCGATTTATTGCCAGTAACAGTTGCACGTTTAGCCAAGTTGGATAATATTGTGGCAATTAAAGAGGCGACAGGGAACTTAAGTAGGGTTAGTCAAATCCAAGAGTTGGTTAATGATGATAGTTTTATCTTATTAAGCGGAGATGACGCATCATCATTAGACTTTATGCAACTTGGCGGCCATGGTGTTATTTCGGTTACTGCTAACGTTGCTGCGTCAGAGATGGTAGAATTATGTCGATTAGCAAATGCGGGTGAGTTTGCAAAAGCACGTGAACTTAATCGACGGCTGATGGACTTGCATCATCAGTTATTTGTTGAACCTAATCCAATCCCAGCTAAATGGGCGTGTCAACGTATTGGATTGATTGAAGACGCCACATTGCGCTTACCTATGACTCCGTTGACATCATCAGGTCAGCAAATTGTCGAGAAAGCGCTGTTAACAGCGGGAATACTGTAAAACTTAGGGAATTTTAATGGCAACACTATTGCATAAATCAAAGATTATGAAAGTCGCGGGTCTGTCGCTGGTGGTTCTACTGGCAGCCTGTTCAAGTGATCAGCGCTATAAACGTCAGGTCAGTGGTGATGAGTCTTATTTAGAGACGGCAGGGCTAAAGAATTTAGCTATTCCGGCGGGTATGGTGTTGCCTTTGCAAAATGGGGAATATGATATTCCAACCCCTAAAAAAACTGAGCCAGTAGGCTTAGCGCTTGATATTCGTCCACCGACTCAAGCTCTGAACTTATTAAGTGGTTCACGTAGTGAAAATAATGCAGATAACAGCAAACTGTTCTTACCTAGCACTCCTGAAAATACAACACTGTATGAGCAAGTAACGGCTATCTTAAAGGATAAAGGCGTTGCTATTGTAAAAAGTGATGCAGGGCAAAAAGAAATTCATACTGATTGGATAACATGGCTACGTGCAGATGAAAACGTGCCTTTCCAAACACGTCAACGCTTAGTCATAGCTCAAGCGGGTAATGTAATTTCATTAACAGTGACTAACGAAGGTTTACGTCAAGGCGAAACAGACGTTACTGATCCAGCTGAAGTAAAACGTTATAATATTTTAATGCTTAATGAGCTGGTTGATGGTTTAAACCGTATGCGTAATTTAAGCGAAAATACAGCTACAAGTAATCTTCAAGGTATTATTGATGTCCAGAGTGGCAGTGATAATGCAGGGCTTCCAGTGATTATTGTACGTGCGCCATTCGATGTTGTTTGGGATAGATTACCAATCGTATTAGAAAGCGTGGGAATGAAAATGGGCGACCGCACTCGTTCTAAAGGTTCAGTTGAAGTGACCTATAAAGGAATGAGTAGCGCAAACTGGAGCTCGTTAGGTGTTGATAGACCAACTGTAGAAGAAGCGGATTATAAATTACAAGTGGGTGATTTAAATAACCGTAGTAGCCTACAATTTATCAGTGATAAAGGTAAACCATTAACACAATCACAGAATGATCAAATGGTTGCAGCGTTGAAAGCCGCTTTCAGTAAACCTGTGAAATAGGTATTCCGCTTTATAAAATAAAGAGAAGCCGCACAACATTAGTTGTGCGGTTTTTTTTGTGTTTTTAATCGGCAGAAATCTCTACTTATTTTTATTTTTGGAGATTTAAATAGAGATTCATTATTAAATTCGTCATTAATTGAATGCTCTTTTAATGATAGTGTTTAATTTGGTGTTGTTAATAATATTAATCTTAATGCAATGCTCTTAAATTTATGTAATATTGCGTCAATTCTTGTTCTTAATAAAAATAACAAAGCATTCTCTAACTATATGAAGGAGTATTTATGAGTGCGGGTGATATGATTATTCACTTGATATTAAGTGGGATACTTATTGTAGGTGTTTATCAATTTTATTTTTTTACTCAACGATATACATTGAGAGAAGTGAAAGTAATTAATTCACCTGTTGATGAAAAAATTCCTTTCTGGCCTTGGTGGTCATGGATTTATAGTTTCTTATATTATCCCGCAATTCTATATCTTAACTGGATTATTCAAGACTCAAGACAATTTATTATGATTGTTTTTAGTTATATAGTGCTGTTAGTCATGCAAATGTTTTTCTTTGTAGTATTTCCTGTTGCCACCCCTGCACATTGGCGAACCATTAACCCAGGAAAAACAGCATCAGAGAAATTTCTTAAGTTTGTTCAACACTTTGATGACTCATCAAACTGCTTCCCTAGTATGCACGTTTCAGTTGCAACACTTACTGCTTGTCTTGCATATGCAACATTAGGGCCTTGGGTTTTCTTATTCCCATTATTTATTGCTTTATCTTGTATGTTTACCAAACAACACTATTTAATTGATTTACCAGCAGGCGCCTTATTAGGTTGGTTTGCTTATGAAATCTATTGTCTCATTATGTAATAAAAAATTTATACCATTTTTATTCGTAGGTATATTTAAAAAATACAAAGTTAAATGAATAAAAATATCTTGTTGAAACTTAGTAATAAGAAATATAACCAAATTAGTTTCTAATAAAAAAGAAATTAATTTGGTTTTTTTATTCAAAACAACTCAATATAGGTGTAATAAAAAATGAATTAATTATTGAAAATAATATAACTCTAAAAAGGAGATGATACAGTGATATAAACTAAAAATATTCTTATTTTGATTTTTTATATCCGCTATATTCTTACCTTATTATAGAATTTCTCTTTATTACTTTTAATGGTTAATTGTTATTGCTTTAAATATTAAAGATAATAATGCACTTTTATTCTCTATAAATAGTGCTGTTATCAATGTGTTATCTTCAAGATTTTTTAGTGATAGCTCTCACGTTTTAAAAGCTTTTTTATCTAATCTAGAGTAGAGTATGGGAAGCAAATTTCTTGTTAAACCTATCACATCTTTGGAGTGTGTCAGATGCAGAAAAAAGCTGAGTTGTATCGTGGAAAGGCCAAGACAGTCTATACCACTGAATCTTCTGATTTTCTTATCCTTGAATTCAGAAATGATACATCAGCGTTAGATGGCCAACGTATTGAACAGTTTGATCGTAAAGGCATGGTAAATAATAAATTTAACCATTTCATTATGAATAAACTGGAAGAAGCGGGTATCCCAACGCAGATGGAACGTTTGCTTTCTGATAATGAAGTGCTAGTCAAAAAACTCGATATGGTGCCTGTTGAATGTGTTATCCGCAATCGTGCGGCTGGCTCATTAGTTAAACGTTTAGGCGTTGAAGAAGGTATGCTTTTAAACCCACCTATTTTTGATTTATTCTTAAAAGATGATGCGCGTCATGATCCTATGGTGAATGAATCTTATTGTGAAACCTTTAATTGGGTATCTAAAGAAAACCTCGCAGAAATGAAACGTCTTAGCTATAAAGCAAACGATGTCCTTAGCGAATTGTTTGATAAAGCAGGGCTTATTTTAGTCGATTTTAAACTCGAATTTGGTCTATTCCACGGTAAAGTTGTATTGGGTGATGAATTCTCTCCTGATGGTAGCCGTCTATGGGATAAAAATACCTTAGATAAAATGGATAAAGACCGTTTCCGTCAAAGCTTAGGCGGATTAATTGAAGCATACGAAGAAGTTGCACGTCGAATTGGTGTTTCTTTAGACTAAATACGCAAACGATTACGTAAAGAGAAAACAATATAATAAAAAAGGTCAGCTTAAAAACTGACCTTTTGTTTTTTCAAAAAGAGTTTAAAAGAACATGATTAAGCAGTTATATTGATAAAATTACGTTTAATAATAAGAATAATCATCGTAATCCTAAACTTACTAATAATTGTTTAATTTCATTATTAAGTGCAAGACTATCAATATATTGATTAATTAATGGTGTTGGTTCAATGAGTGCATATTTGCATAAGAAAATTAGGAAATAGCCCACATACACATCAACCGCAGTCAGATTTTTGCCACAAATATAAGGGTTAGCACTGGCTAGCCCCGTTTCTAAACAATGAAAGGCACGTTCAAATGAACCAAAACCAGAGGACTTTTGTTGTTCTTCATTCAACTCCACACCGAGATCTTTGACTGTAAATGCTGCTTCAATAGGGCCTGCGGTAAAAAAGAACCAACGATAATAGGTAGCTCTTTCAGGAGAATTTAGTGCAGGTGCGAATCCTTTCTCAATAAACTTATCCGCTAAATAAGCACAAATTGCGGAAGTTTCTGTAACAATATATTCGCCATCAACTAATGCAGGAACCTTCGCCATCGGATTAATTGCAAGGTATTCAGGACTATGCATTGGTTCGCCATAAGCTAATTCAATGCGCTGATATGGTACATTTAATATCTTTAAGAAAAGCTCAACTGTGTTGCCGCGAGACATTGTATTAGTATAAAGGATAAGTTCACTCATGATGTTTCCTTACTGTGTTGATTGACATAATGTTTGTTTAAACTGAAATCGCTAAACGAGGAACAGCAAGGAAGATATTACGGAAGTTGAGTGTCAGTTATTGTCAGGAGCATCTTTGAGGATCTCTTTTTTCCATCTATCGAGCAAATAACTTTTTGGATAAGGCAAATTATCACTTAATACATCATAAGAAATAATCCTATCGAGTCTAAAATGGCGATAACTTTGGCGTAATTCACACCATGCAGCAATGACTTGCGAGTCTTGAAAATAGCCAACCGCAATCGGCCAAATAATACGATGACTTAATTGTTTTTGAGCGTCTTTATAATCAATTTTCGCTTTTTTCTCTTCACGTAAACTTAAGCGTAAATCTTTAGCAATAGTGTGGTTAACTTCAATAATTCGATTTGTAGGTACAAATAATGTGTTTTGCTCCAGTAATGTTTGATGCTGTGTTGTGACTACGGCATTAATTTTATTAATCGCACGTAATGCCGAGTAGCTTAATTCATTATCTGTATTATTTTCAACCCAACGCAATCCTAAGATAAGGGCTTCCAATTCATTGATATCAAAGGTTAATGGAGGAAGTAATAATCCTGAACTCAATTGATAACCTATACCCGCTTCGCCCGTAATTTCAGCACCTTGATCACGTAGAGATTCAATATCACGATAAATCGACCGTACACTTATGTGTAATTTATTAGCGAGCGACTCAGCAGTTATCGGATAACGGTTTTCTTTTAGAATTTGTAATAAAGTGAGTAAGCGCTGGGTCCGAGTCATTAAGATCTCAATGTGTTAACAAAAAATACGATGATTAGGAATAAGAATTCTATTATGAAATGACTAAAGTGTGTTGAGTTATTTTCTCTAATAGTCTCTATTACCTTACTCTCAAAAAATAGGGAATAGAGATGACAATTTTTTGTTATTATCTCAAATCAAGTGATAAATTTACTCATAATAAAGATAAATTAGCCTATTAAAACCGTGGGGATATGTTATGCGTTGGAATGATCGCCGAAGAAGTAATAATGTAGAAGACAGAAGAGGGCAACCTTCCTCTGCATCTGGTGGTGGCAATCTCCCATTAGGATTAATTGCACTTTTACTGCGTACTAAATATGGTTTTGTAATAATTATTGTTTTAGTTATCGCCAGCTTTATGGGATTTGATTTTAACACGTTAACAGGTGGCAATAATCAAGCACCACAACGTAATGAACAACAAACCGCACTCTATAATGAAGCTGCTGATTTTAGTAGTGTTATTTTAGCCAGTACAGAAGATTTCTGGCGAACAATTTTTGCACAAGTAGGAAAACAATATAGTGATCCTAAACTTGTGCTATATACCAATAGCACGACAACACAATGTGGAACGGGCACAAAAATAATGGGACCATTTTATTGTCCCGCGGATCGAAAAATCTATCTTGATCTCTCCTTTTATAATGAAATGAAAAATAGCTTAGGTGGTGGTGGTGAATTTGCCCAAGGCTATGTTATATCTCATGAAGTTGGTCATCATGTTCAGCATTTGCTAGGTATTACAACCCAAATGCGCGAAAAACAACAAATGGCTCGCTCAAAAGCAGAAGCAAATCGTTTATCTGTAAAATTAGAACTACAAGCTGACTGTTTTGCTGGAATGTGGGGGCATTTTATTGCAGGTGAGGGCCGTATTGATGAAAGTGATTTATTAACGGCAATTAAAACAGCGCAAGCTATCGGCGATGATAAATTACAGCAACAACAGCAAGGTTATGCTGTACCTGACAGTTTTACACATGGTAGCGCAGAACAGCGTAAAACTTGGTTTATGCGAGGGTATAACAGTGGCAATATTAAATCTTGCGATACATTTGCTTCTTCGTCTTCGAACTAATACCATTCTTTGGTAAATAAAAGACAATTAACACTATAAAGAGAAAGGGTTAGGAACAAACATGAGCAATGTTGATCCCTCATTATTAATTTTGCTGGTTCTCGCTGGGCTCGGCATTATTAGTCATAACATGACTGTGACGTTAGCCATGCTGGCTTTGTTAGTCATTAAAATAACACCATTAAATCAATATTTTCCTGTTGTTGAAAAATATGGCATGACCATAGGGATCTTAATTCTTACCATCGGCGTAATGACTCCCATTGCAACGGGGCGTATATCAGGACAAGAAGTTCTTAATTCATTCTTAAACTGGAAATCACTATTAGCGATTGCTATTGGTATCGCTGTTTCTTGGCTGGGGGCTAGAGGCGTTTCTTTAATGAATAACCAGCCGTCAACGGTTGCCGGCTTATTAGTGGGAACGGTTATTGGAGTAGCGCTTTTCCGTGGTGTTCCAGTTGGGCCATTAATTGCAGCTGGTATTCTTTCATTATTAATTGGCAAATCCTAGCGGTGTCATTCTCTCATTTGCATCAATACCAGCAAAAGTTAGCGCGATTTGGGCTGCGTCAATTACTGCTATTAGCGGGCGAACCTACATGGCAAACAGAACAGATCCAGCAAATTACCCAGTTATGCCAAGGTGATTGGATAACGATTTCATCTTGCCAGCCTAATGCTATTTTACCAGAGCACGCTATTCGTCTGTTAGGACGAGAGTTTCTACATGCTGTTTTTGATGCTAATGAGGGATTTAATACTGATGCTTTAGCCATGTTAACGGGCACATTAAAAGCCGGTAGTTTATTGATCCTGTGTTTACCCAATATTGAAAGTTGGGATAGCTACATAGATAACGATAGTCAGCGCTGGAATGATGCTCAAGGTGCACTTTCAACACCGAACTTTATGGTATGGCTAAAAGATATCACATTAGGTGATGAGCAAGTGATTGTGTGGCAACAATCAACATTATTAAAGTTGCCTACAATGATTGAAAACGCTAAACCTTGGGTACTTCCACAGGGTGAACCAACCACAGAACAGCAATTGATTTTAGATAATTTGCTTATATCGACATCTGGTGTTTGGAGTGTTATTGCACCAAGAGGGCGTGGAAAATCTGCGCTTGCTGGTATGTTTATCGAGCAATATCAAGGTAATGTGATAGTTTGTGCACCTGCTAAAAATAGCACTGATGTTTTATCTTCCCATACCAACAAAGCTATTTCATTTTACTCTCCTGATAATTTATTAGCACTGTGCAAAAATAATGAAATTCAAAGTGATTGGTTGATTATTGATGAAGCTGCTTCTCTACCAATTGCACAATTAGAAGTGCTATGTGGTTATTTTCCTAATGTGTTAATGACAACCACAGTACAAGGTTATGAGGGGACAGGGCGTGGTTTTATGCTTAAATTAGGAGGTAATATTCCTCATTTACGCACTTATCAATTACAAACACCAATCCGCTGGGCTAAAGATTGTCCATTAGAAAATTGGCTTAATCAGTTGTTATTACTTGATGAGCCTGAGCATGATTTTGAACGTCAGCAACAAGGTGAAGTCGATATCCAGAAGCTTCAAGGAAATTGGCATAATAATATTCCACAACTACATGGGTTTTATCAACTACTTACTAGTGCGCATTATCGAACAACACCGTTGGATCTACGGCGTTTACTTGATGGTCAAAAACAGCATTATTGGTCAGCGACAATCAATAAAAAAATCGTGGGTGCCGTGTGGTGTATTGAAGAAGGGGGATTACCTTTCGAACTTGCTTATGATGTATGGCTAGGTACTCGTAGGCCTAGAGGTAATCTACTTGCTCAATCATTAGTCACCTATGGTTTAACACCAGATGCGGTGTGTTTAACCTCATTGCGCATTAGTCGAATCGCCGTTTTACCTCAATATCGGCGCCAGAAAATTGCTGCAACTTTAATGACTAATATTGTAATCGAGAGTCAAAAACAGGCTATTGATTACCTTTCAGTGAGCTTTGGTTACACCGAAGTTTTAGCGCAGTTTTGGATGAAATGTGGCTTTCAAATAGTACGATTAGGGGTACATAAAGAGGCTAGTAGTGGATGTTATGCAGCAATGGCCATTTATCCACTAACAGAAAAAGGTGAACAGTTATTGCACTCGTCTTTAAGCGCTTTTGCTTTGCAATATCAGCAGATAAAAAAGCAAACAGGTATCTGTTTATCAACGAAATTGCTACCCCATCATATTGCTACATCACAAGACACTTGGTTAATGATGGCAGGTTTTGCATTTGCTCATCGTCCGGTACTTACTGTTTATGAGAGTGTGGCCAACTTTTTGGTAGGCTATGAGCAACACTACCCGTTATTAGTGGCTTTTTTTGTAGAAAATAAAACAGTTGAGCAGTGTGTGGCTGAATTTTCTTTATCAGGAAAAAAAGTCTTAACTAAGCAACTAAGAGAACAATGCGCGAAATTAATGACTGAAAAAGATCCTCAATTAACATCGCATTATCAACAGTGGTTAGCTACTTATTCTCATCCTTCTTGTTTTGATTTTGTTTAGGCCAATCATCTTCATCATCCCATTTATCATTAAAATCACGGTGTGGGGGCAATTTCCGCTTATTTTTAAGAAATTGTTTAGGATCGATTTTGTTCATATCTTTAATTGCGTTAATAATAATTCCCACTAAAAGAATTAAAATAACCCACCAATAGTCAGCAAACCAGTGCATAAATAAACCTTCTGTTTTAAAATCGTTATTGAGAATGAGGATCTTTTTTATTTAACGCTATAAAATAACCAGATACAGCATAAGTTGGAAAAGTACAGTATGAAACGGATATTATTGATTATAGCAGGTTGGTTATGTGTTGGATTAGCCACGCTGGGTGTTATTTTACCTGTATTACCCACAACACCTTTTTTATTACTTGCTGCATGGTGTTTTTCACGCTCATCAACACGCTTTCATCATTGGCTACTTTACCGTTCTTGGTTTGGCTCTTATTTACGTTATTGGCAAGCTTATCGCGCTATGCCTAAAGGGGCGAAACCTAAAGCTATTTTAGTGATTTTAATTACTTTTGCGATTTCACTGTGGTTAGTATCGATGCTATGGGTCAGAATATTATTACTCATAATCCTAGCTTGTTTGTTAATTTTTATGTGGAGACTTCCTGTAAACGATCAACAAGAAGCCCCATGTGAGAAATAATTTTATTCAGGCAAAACAATATAACGTGAAAATATCTCGTCAAGATCCGCTAATAACCATTGTTTACCATGAATATCTTCTTCCTCTAGCACTGATTTAAGAATTTCAGGCGTGTAAGCAAGTGAGGCTTCATGAGATAGAGGCCAATAACTGATATGCCAAGGTTCGTAAGCAATATAGCTCTCTTTATGAGTAAAAGGGCGATAAAAATCATACGCTGACATATTCTCTGTTAACCACTCATTAAGCTCTGCAAAATAGCCTCCGTCTTCATACTCCCAAGGTTCTAACTGTAATGATTGCCCTTCAGGTAAGCGAAAGGGATCATAAATATCAATTTCGGTTCCCCAATGGTGGCGACTTGCACCAGGTAACGCTGACCATTTTAAAATCGCGGTACAGCGTTCGCCTTCTGATAAAGTAGTTATATCAATGGGTTGACTTTGTGCATCTAAAACAGGACGAGTGCCTTCAAACTTTCCATTCCATATCGCTAATTGGCGATTAAAATCACGAAAAGAGCTTGCGGGCATCAATTTAAAGCCGGCTTTTGTTGCCTGTTGTTGTAAGGCTAAAAAGGCTTTTGCTGCATTAAATTGTAAACGATGTTGACCGGATAAAGTGACTAAATGCTCAGTAGAGCGACCTGTTAGCATTAAAGGCGTTATCATAAAATAAGTTGCTCCATCACTCGCTGATAAATTCGACTAAGTTGCTGTAGATCTGCTGCATTAACACATTCATTCACTTTGTGAATAGTTGCATTTACAGGGCCTAACTCAACAACTTGCGCTCCCATTTGAGCTATAAATCGCCCATCAGAAGTGCCTCCGCTGGTGGAGAGTTCTGGATCTAAATTGGTATAATGTTTGACAGAATAACGAACCGCTTCAAGCAATTTACCTTGACCAGTAATAAAAGGTTGACCAGATAAAGACCATTCTAAATGGTAATGAAGTTGGTGTTTTTGCAACAAAGCCTCTGTACGTTGGCGAATTTCTTCATCAGTAATTGCGGTGCTAAAACGGAAATTAAATTGGATAAACAACTCACCAGGAATAACATTATTACTGCCAGTACCCGCATGAATATTAGCAATTTGCATGGTTGTCGCTGGGAAAAATTCGTTGCCTTCATCCCAAACCGTATTGACTAATTCTTGAATAAAAGGGGACGCAGTATGAATAGGATTTTCTGCAAGGTGAGGGTAAGCAACATGCCCTTGTACACCTTGAATTAATAAATTCGCTGTTATTGAACCTCGGCGGCCATTTTTTACCATATCACCTAATTGATGTTGGCTCGAGGGTTCACCGACAAGGCAATAATCAAGCCGTTCGCCACGTGACATTAAAGATTGCACAACTTTTACCGTACCATCAGCTGCTTTTGCTTCTTCATCAGAGGTAATTAAAAAAGCCAGTCGTCCACGATGATCGGGATAAGAACGTACAAAACGTTCTGCTGCGATAATCATTGCTGCAAGAGAACCTTTCATATCAGCAGCACCGCGACCATAAAGCATGCCATCACGTATTGACGGTTCAAACGGTGGTTGTTCCCATAATGCTGGATCACCAGTAGGAACCACATCTGTATGACCCGCAAAGGCTAGAGTCTCTCCCTCACCTCCACGACAAGCCCATAAATTCTCTGTTTCACCAAAAGGCATTCTTTCAATAGTAAAACCAAGAGGAGCTAGCCTATCAATAATCAATTGTTGACAACCTTGATCGTCAGGGCTTATCGAAGGACGTGAAATTAATTGTTGTGCAAGTTCAATAACAGGACAGGACATAAATATTAGGCTCCTGTAAAGGTTAAATAGTCATTGGTATTAAAACCGACAATAAAGCGGTTATCTGATGAGACAAGAATAGGGCGCTTAATGATAGCGGGTTTATCTAACATCAGTGAAATAGCGGAGGTAACATCCGTGATTGCATTTTTTTCTTCATCAGATAATTGACGCCAAGTTGTTCCTCTTTTATTCACAAGTGTCTGCCAATCTAAATTTTCTGTAAAGGTGCGTAATAATGCTTCCGTCAAACCCTCTTTGCGGTAATCATGAAACGCGTAAGGAACATGATTATCATCTAGCCATTTACGTGCTTTTTTGATTGTATCGCAATTTTTTATGCCGTACATGGTATATGTCAGGTTTGTCGTGGACATGATATTTTCCTTATATGACAATACGTAATATTAGTATTGATGAGAATGAGTGTTATACAATTCCAAAGTAACAGCTTTTGTTGTAGTGAAAAATCCTATTTACATTATAAAATATATCGGATATTAAACTGTCACGTTAGTGTAACGAATTGTGTAGCGTAGAGTAATACAAATACGAATAAAGATTTCCGTTGGTAAAAGAGAATATGAAAAGTATTTCACTGAGTCTTATATTACTTTTACTTTCTTCTTTTAGCTGGGCAGATGAAGAAAATGACAGTCAAAAAGTTGATGAGTATAAAATAGCCTTAGAAGCTTTTTTTAACAGTGATTATTTATTGTGTTTGGGCGAAGGGAAATGGCCTGTATATAGCAATGAAGATGATGCACCTTGGGTGTTAGAAAGAATGCATGCATTAGTTGAGGCGGGATTGATTGAACAAACAGCAAATGGAGAAGAATGGGTGTTCAATCTTAGTGAAAAAGGACGCAAAGCGTGGCAACCTTACCAAGACTTCTGCTATGGCCATCTGTTTATTAGCCAAATAAAAGAGATCCAACCGATAGGATCAGGGAAAAGTAAAATTTATTTCTATTATGGTGTAAAAGGTATTCCTTCGTGGGCAACCAATGAAGAAATACAATCTGCTTTTAGTGAACTTGATATTGTCATAAATGGAATTAATCGAGAGCTTTATCAGTTAAATATTGAAAAAATGCCAGATAACCATTTTAAAGTATTAAGTTATCCTGTTCCCATTGAGTAATTAATGATTCAATACACACTTAAGCAAAATATTCAATAATAACTCTGATTACCCCGACCCTGTGTCGGGGTAAAACGTTTAATACTGGTGCTTAATAAGAATAAGACTGGCAGCTAAACGAGAAGTAACTTGCAGTTTCTTTAAAATGTTACGAATATGAACTTTCACTGTTTCTTCAGAAATAAATAAGTTTTCAGCAATTTGTTTGTTTTTCATACCAACTGACACTTCATGAAGGACATCAAGCTCCCTTTTCGTAAGAGCTGAAAGTGGATCAGAATAGTTTTGTCTAAGTTGAATATATTGCCAAACACGCTCGCTATAAACAGGATGCCCAACAGCCGCTTTACGCAAGCTTAGTAACAGCATATCTAATTCACATTCTTTTAAAAGATAACCGTTTGCGCCTGCATCCAATGCGGCATAAACATCGTTGCGTGAATCAGAAACGGATAAAACAAGAACGTAAGATGTTAAACCAGAACGTCGAAGTGTTCGAATAGTATCAATACCTGAACGCCCTTGCAGATTTAAATCCATCATAATTAAATCTGGATTTAATTGTTTTGCAGCGGTTACAGCCTCTTGAGCATTGCCACTTTCGCTTACTACGACAAAATCCTTGTCTTTTTCTAACAATAGCCGTAATCCATATCTCATGATAGGGTGATCATCCACTATCATAATTGAGTAGCTAGGCATAACCCCTCTCCCTAAAAAAAAATAATAATGTGCGTAATCTTTCCAAAAGTAGAAAATAAAAAAGTAAATTCCAAATGAGGAATAAAAATTAGAATCAGACATCTTATTAAAACAATAAGAAAATAAAATTGACGGTTGGCAATATTACACCAATTATTGTTACGGGTAAAAAAGAAAATAACCAAAACGCTTAACAAAAAACCTAATTCTATAAAATCTTTATCGTTACAATGAGTTGTATGGAGATGTGCCTATTTGAAAAATAATCAACAAGCGAAAATAGTTATTGTTTTTTTAAATAATATAAAAAATTTAATTATTTTAAATGTTAATTTAATATCTGATAAATAATAAACAAACATTGTCTTTTTTCTGTTCGAGTTTATTACAGTGGGGAAAATTAAATGACGTTAATAATATACCTATAACTAGGTATTAATTGTATATAATAAATCTAGAGTGTATTGATCTTAGATGGTCATTTTCATTCGTATTCAAATGAGTAAAACGTCTTTTAATCGAACCCAAAGGGCTGTTTTTAATAGCTGTTTTTATTTTAAGTGATCACTATTAATATCATTCAATACCTAAAATAGCTGAGTAGGTTGTTTTATAAGCTTTTGTTGCGATAAAAATAAGCAAAAAAGATCAGTGCGTTCTAGTTTATTAAATTGAAAAAAGTGTCGTAGCCGTCATGATTTAACGCTCCATTACCATTATACTAACGAAGCCCTTACCCTATTGATACAAAGGATATGAAGATGGAAGACAAATTAAAACAAAGCGCTCTAGATTTTCATGAATTTCCCGTACCAGGCAAAATCACAGTAACACCTACAAAACCGTTAATTACCCAACGTGATCTGGCATTAGCTTATTCGCCGGGTGTTGCAGCACCTTGTTTAGAAATTGCAGCCGATCCTCTAGCTGCTTATCGCTATACCGCTAAAGGTAACCTTGTTGGGGTGATTTCAAATGGTACAGCAGTGCTTGGACTTGGAAATATTGGAGCCTTAGCTGGTAAGCCTGTAATGGAAGGTAAGGGCGTTTTGTTTAAGAAGTTTTCTGGTGTTGATGTTTTTGACATTGAAGTTAATGAAACGGACCCTGATAAACTTGTTGATATTATTGCTTCATTAGAACCTACTTTTGGCGGTATTAACCTCGAAGATATTAAAGCACCTGAGTGTTTTTATATTGAGCAAAAATTGCGTGAGAGAATGAATATCCCTGTTTTCCATGATGATCAACATGGTACAGCGATTATCTCAACTGCCGCGATCCTCAATGGTTTACGTATTATTCGAAAAGATATTAGCAAAGTAAAATTAGTGGTATCAGGGGCGGGTGCAGCTTCTATCGCGTGTATGAATCTATTAGTCGCTTTAGGACTCACACGTGAAAATATCACAGTATGTGACTCAAAAGGCGTTATCTACCGTGGTCGTGAAGCTAATATGGCAGAAACCAAAGCCGCCTATGCGATTGAAGACAATGGTACGCGTACATTAGATGATGTTATTAATAATGCCGATATTTTCTTAGGTTGTTCAGGGCCTGGTGTATTAACACAAGAAATGGTTAAAAAAATGGCGCGCGATCCACTTATTCTTGCGCTTGCAAATCCAGAGCCTGAAATTTTACCGCCATTAGCAAAAGCAGTGCGTTCTGACGCGATTATCTGTACGGGTCGTTCAGATTATCCAAATCAGGTTAATAACGTATTGTGTTTTCCATTCATTTTCCGTGGTGCATTAGACGTTGGCGCGACTGCGATTAATGAAGAGATGAAACTCGCATGTGTGCATGCTATCGCAGAGCTTGCACTGGCTGAGCAAAACGAAGAGGTCGCTTCAGCGTATGGTGATCAAGAGCTCTCTTTTGGTCCAGAATATATTATTCCAAAACCGTTTGATCCACGCTTGATTGTAAAAATTGCACCTGCAGTTGCAAAAGCAGCCATGGATTCAGGTGTTGCAACACGTCCAATTGAAGATTTCTCGGTTTATATCGAACATCTTAATGAGTTTGTTTATAAAACTAACTTATTTATGAAGCCTATTTTCTCTCAAGCGAAAAAAGAGAAAAAACGCATTGTTTTAGCTGAAGGTGAAGAAAACCGCGTATTACATGCCACACAAGAACTCGTTACATTAGGTTTAGCAACTCCAATCTTAATTGGTCGGCCTAGTGTTATTGAAATGCGTATTCAAAAACTGGGTTTACATATTCAAGCTGGCAAAGATTTTGAAGTAGTGAACAATGAAAACGACCCACGTTTCAAAGAATATTGGCAAGAATATCACCAAATTATGAAACGTCGAGGTGTCTCTCAAGAACAAGCTCGTCGCGCAATGATTGGTAATCCAACGCTTATAGGTGCCATTATGGTACGTAGAGGTGAAGCTGATGGCTTGATTTGCGGTACAGTAGGGAGCTATGCAGAGCACTTCGAAATCTATAAAAATGTATTTGGTTTACGTGAAGGTATGGAAACGGCAGGAGCAATGAATGCACTGTTATTACCAAGTGGTAATACTTTCATTACAGATACTTACGTTAATGAAGATCCAACTGCCGAACAACTGGCGGATATTACTCTGATGGCAGCGGATACCATTCGCCGTTTTGGTATTGAACCAAAAGCTGCGCTAGTTTCTCGCTCAAGTTTTGGCTCCTTTGATAGTCCATCATCAATCAAACTTAGAAAAGCGTTAGAAATTATCAAACAACGCGCACCTGAATTAGAAATTGATGGTGAAATGCATGCCGATGCTGCATTAGTAGAGTCTATTCGCCGTGATGTGATGCCTGATAGTCCATTAAAAGGTTCTGCGAATTTACTTATTATGCCAACGATGGAAGCGGCACGTATTAGCTATAACTTATTACGAGTAACCAGTTCTGATGGTGTGACAGTGGGGCCAGTTTTAATGGGGGTCGCTAAACCGGCTCATATTTTAACGCCAATTGCATCAGTACGTCGTATCGTAAACATGGTGGCATTAGCGGTTGTTGAGGCTCAAGCCCAATCACAAAATTAATTCTTATAATTAGCTGTATTATATACAAAAGGCGCCTTTTTAAGGCGCTTTTTTATATTCATGAAACTATGTAAAGCATTAAATGCAAATTAATATAATAATGATATTGATAATTATTAGCAATAATATTAACCTATGCGTCCAACTGAATATAGGTATATATAACTAATAGGATGATTATGTTTTTCTCAATATCAAAAAGGATCTTACTGCTAGTTTCATTAATAAGTCTTTCAGCATGTCATTCGATAGAAAAGCAACCTGTATCAGCTGTAGATCTGACAATTATTCAGTCGGCAAACATCATTGATACTCAGACTGGGCAATCTATTACGTCAGATACTCTGCTAGCTCGATTAGCAAACCAACCTCGTGTGATCATTGGTGAGAAACATGACAATGCTTATCATCATGATATTGAATATTGGTTAATGACTGAATTAGCTAAAAAACGTCCTCAAGGATCGGTTTTACTAGAGATGCTAACGCCAAGTCAGCAATCCTTAGTTGATAGTACGAAAAAACGTTATTCAGGTTCTGAATATCTACGGGATGAACGTCTAATGGCGGCATTAAAATGGAATTCCGGTTGGCCTTGGAAATGGTATGGCGATATTGTTAAAGCAGGGCTAAGTGCAGATTATCCTTTATTAGCTGCCAATATCGATCGTAGTGAAATATCTAGTGCATATAAAAAACCACCTATTATTGAGGGGGTACATTCAACTGATGCATCCGTTCGCCAACTTATTCAAAAAACCATCGAACTTTCTCATGGTGGCGCGCTTGATAAAACGCAAGCAGAAAAAATGACGATTATTCAGCAATTGCGAGATCGCGCAATGGCACAACGTTTATTAAACGCTCCTACTCCTGCGCTTTTAATTGCAGGCTCTTTCCATGCCACAAAGGTAATGGGTGTTCCTTTGCATGTTGCTGATTTAGCACCGAATGAACACGTGATTGTTGTGATAATGACGGAAGAGGGAAGTGATGTCACTTCAGTTCATGCCGATTATCTTTGGATAACACCTGTTGCATTACCTTAATTTATTGATAACACGATTATGCTTATTTCCTCTTGTATGGATCAAATGCCAAAATTCCAGCTTTGTAGTTCTAAAGCTTTAATTTTTGCTATCGGTGTACATGCTGTTTTTGTCATGGCTTATTTTTATTTTAATAAAGAGAATACGGTATTAATACAAGAGCCTGAACTCGCTGTGATGATGAGCTTGAGTGAAAATGTACAAGCGCTCAGTGATGAAAAACAGGTTGTTGGCATGGATCAACAACTTGCGGTGGCAAGTCATAAAAAGGTAGAGCAAGATATTGCTGAAAAACAACCTGATCTGATTGTGAATGAAAATGCTGATATCCTTATCGAAAAACCTAAAAAAAGGGTCAATGTAGAGCAAACAGCTAAAGTCACACCTGTTACATCACCAGTAAAACCAGCACCTATTATTAGTGAAAATGTGTCTAGCCAATCAGCACCTTCAAGTAGTCGCTCCGCGGCGAGACAGCAATCCAATGATGTTAGTGCAAATTATGACAGTGATTCAGACAGCTCAGAAAGCGCATTAGCATTATGGCAAGCTAAAACAAAAGGGCATCTTAATCGCTATAAAGCCTATCCTGAAGAGGCAAAAAGCAAAGGTAGAACGGGTATTTCTAAAGTGCGCTTTATTGTTGATGAACAAGGTTATGTCATATCGAGTGAATTAATTCTTAGTAGTGGCGTGCGTTCTTTAGATAGAGAAGCACAAAGAGTACTCAAACGTGCTGAGCCCTTACCGATACCGCCTATAGAGTTATTGTCGAAAGGTAAAATAATGGTTGAAATGCCAATTGAGTTTTCTACACTAACGTTCTAACGACAGGTTAAAAAGGAAATAAAACGTTATGCTAGTCGCAACAAAAAAATGGATGACGTTGCAATTAACGAGTGCGATCATGGCTTTGTTAATTTCAGCAACACCTGCATTGGCTCAAAATCAAAAGGACTCCCTAGTGACGCCACCAAAAGCGAATAAAGTGCCTCATGTGATGACAGAACATGGCGATGCACGTACCGATAATTATTATTGGCTAAGAGATGATTCACGCAAAGATCCTAAAGTGCTTGATTATCTTAATGCTGAAAACGCCTATACCGAATCCGTAATGAAAGAAGGTAAGGCATTAGAAGAAACTCTCTTTAATGAAATGGTGAGCCGCATGGCTCAAAATGATGAGTCTGTGCCTTATATTTATAATGGCTATACTTATCGTACTATTTACCAAGAAGGTAAAGATTTCCCTATTTATCAGCGTAAACCAGTTAATAGCGAGGGTGAATGGGAAGTTCTTGTTGATGGAAACGAACGTGCTAAAGGGCATGAGTTCTATCAATTAGGTGATCTGACTATCAGCCCAGATAATAAACGTATAGCGATTGCTGAAGATAAAGAAGGGCGAAGAAACTATAATGTAGCCTATAAAGAGTTATCGGATAACGCATGGAAAGAGAATGTGTTAACGAATATCTCGGCAAATTTAGTGTGGGCAAATGATAGCAAAACACTATTTTATGTTGATAAAGATCCACAAACGCTACTGCCTTATCAAATTTATCGCCATCAATATGGCACTGATCGTCAACAAGACGTTAAAATCTTTGAAGAAAACGACGATCGCTTTTATACATGGATGGGTAAAAGCAAATCTGAAGATTACATTTTGGTGTCAATTGAAAGCTCAACAACGTCAGAGTCTCGCTTAATTGATGCAAATGCACCAGAAAAACCAATGGTGATTTTCTCTGCACGCCAAGAAGGCCGAGAATATGATATCGACCATTTTAATGGCGAATTCTATATTCGTTCGAATCATGAAAGTGAATTGTTTGGTCTTTATAAAACCGCATCAATTGATAAGCCTTGGGAAACCGTCATTGCACCACAAAAAGATGTCGATTTAGAAGGTTTTGATCTGTTTAATCGCTGGTTAGTTGTAGAAGAAAGAAAACAAGGCCTAGTATCATTGCGCCAGATTGATTGGAAAACAGGTCAATCAACTAATGTCACATTTGACGATCCTGTTTATATGGCATGGTTAGGATTTAACCCTCAAGCAGATAGTGAAGAGCTTCGCTTTGGTTATACATCCATGACAACACCATCTTCAACTTATCAATGGAATATGCAAACACATCAAAAGCAACTGCTTAAACAGCAAGAAGTAAAAGGCTTTGAACGTGATTTGTATGAAAGTGAGCGCATTTGGGTAAAAGCAAAAGACGGTGTTGAAGTGCCTGTATCATTGGTTTATCGCAAAGACTTATTTAAGAAAGGTGAAAATCCTATCTTAATTTATGGTTATGGCTCTTACGGTAGTAGCATTGATCCATCATTTAGTTCACCTCGTTTAAGTTTATTAGACAGAGGTTTTGTCTACGCAATTGTGCATGTGCGTGGGGGTGGTGAACTAGGCAAGCGCTGGTATAACCAAGGTAAAATGGAGCATAAAGTTAATACTTTTACTGACTTTATTGATGCTACTAAATATCTAATTGCTGAAGGTTACGGAGCGCCTAAACACGTTTATGCCATGGGCGGCAGTGCGGGTGGATTATTAATGGGGGCTGTTGTGAATATGGCGCCAGAGTTATACCGTGGCGTCGTATCACAAGTTCCATTTGTTGATGTTGTGACAACAATGCTCGATGCTTCAATTCCATTAACGACAGGGGAATATGAAGAGTGGGGAAATCCTGCGGATAAAGACGTTTATTTCCGCTTAAAATCCTATAGTCCATACGACAATGTGGTTGCGAAAGCGTATCCTCATTTATTAGTTACTACAGGATTACATGATTCACAAGTACAATATTGGGAGCCTGCAAAGTGGGTTGCTAAATTACGTGAATTAAAAACAGATAATAATTTATTATTACTTGATACTAATATGAGTGCAGGACACGGTGGTAAATCAGGACGTTTTAATCGTTTACGTGATACTGCAAAAGAATATGCTTTTATTCTGATGTTAGAACAACCGAAAGTCTATTTTAAAGATCAAAATATTAATTAGATTAATAAGTAATAATAAATAAATTTAATAAAATTAGCCTGTCTCTCTTTAAGAGAGGCAGCGCTATTATTTAAATTTTATATAACAATAATAATGTTTTTTCTTATTTTAATTTTTATATAAAGCAACGTGAGCCTATTTAAATAAAAATAAAGAATAGGTTTATTATGAAATTTACAAGGAAAATACTCGGCACTCTTATATTATTTTCGGGTGTTAATCATCTTGTCCTCGCATCTGAAACAGATAAAGCAGTTCAATTTAGTAGTTTAAAAGTTTCATCAGCACAAAAAGAAACACCAGAACAAAAAGCATTGGGAAAACCCGGTGCTTATAGCTCTATTGGTGAAATTAACAATCTCGAATCTGTTGAACAAACATTACGCTCAACGCCAGGTACGTATACTCAAATGGATGTAAGTCAACCTGGTGTTAGTGTCAATATTCGCGGACTTAGTGGTTTTGGTCGCGTTAATATGATGGTGGATGGTGTCACGCAAACGATGTATAGCACATCACCTAGTCAATATGCTCATGGTGCACAACCCTATAATCAATTTAATACGATGATTGATCCGAATTTTATTATTAAAATTGATATTTCTCGTGGTCAACAAGATGGTGAAAATAGTATCAATGCTTTAGCAGGTAGTGCTAATTTTAAAACAATTGGTGTCGAGGATGTTTTATTTAAAGGGAATTCATGGGGTGTAAGAAGTAAAGCAGCTGGTGGTACGAATGGATTAGGTTATAACGGCATGGTCGCTTTTGCCGGACAACGCTCTTTATTTAATGATAATGGTACTGTTGGTGCAATGCTTGCATTGAGTGGGCACAAAATAGAATCGTCTTATAAAAATGGTGCGGGTTTTAATAGTGAAGAATTTGCGACAAGTAAAGAATTTAATCAGAGACCACACTCAGAACTCACTAAAATAAATATAAAGCCGAATGATTCTCATGAAATAGAATTAAGTGGTCGTTTTTATAACAACAATTTTAATCGTCGCAAAATTGATGCCAAAGATTACTATGCAAAATATCGCTATACACCTTTAAATGATTTATTTGATAGTGAAATTCTGCTTAGCCACAGCCAAGCATCACAAAAGTTTGAGGGCGATTCTCTTGTAAGTTTGCGAGAAGCAAATGCTAAAAATATATCTGATTCATTAGTGGCGAAAAATACCAGTCGCTTTAATTATGGTGAATTAGATATGGCATTAACGCTGGGCTCTAAATTAATGTCAACAGAATACAAACGTAATGTTACTGCACCTTCTAGTGATCCATGGCAATCACAAAATATGATTGAATATAACTCCTTTGCACCTAAAGGAAAAAATGATTTAACCAGTTTCTTCTCACAAATGAAATTTGAATATGACATTTATACGTTAGATCTCAATTTAAATTATGTGGATTATCATATTAAAGGGCGTAAACCTGCTTGTGATCCAACTGCTGCCTGCTTCCCTGAAGGTGAAATGAATGTTAATCGCCATGATAGAAATTGGGACCCAGGCATGTTACTTTCCGCTGAAATTATTCCTGAATTTCAGCCGTTTGTCAGCTATGCACAAACAATGAGAGCACCTACCTCACAAGAGATCTTTTTTGCCAATGAAGGTGGCGCTTCAATGAATCCATTTTTGAAAAGTGAAAAGGCCGATACTGTTCAAATTGGTTTTAATAGCTATCGTCCAGATTTAATTATTGAAGGTGACAGTTTACGATTTAAAGGATTGTGGTATCACACAAAAATTAAAGATTACATCTCTAGTGATTCTTATTTTGTATGTAAAGGTGGTGTGCGTTGTAAAAATGACGGCTCTTTAACGGATGAGGATTATGCGGGAATTGAATATGATGGCAATATTTTCTTGTATACCAATAGCCTTGAGCCTGTAACTTTACGTGGTTATGAACTTCAAGCAAATTATGATGCAGGGGTATTTTACACAAACCTTTCTTATAGCGATCAGCGCACATCTCAACCGACTTCGATTGCCAGCACCGATTTTGGGCAAACTCCCGCCTCTGAGTTACCTAAATATTATGCCTCTATTGATACCGGTGTTCGCTTCTTTGATGACCAGTCATTAGAACTAGGTACTGTGATCCAAATCACAGGGAAATCACGTAAATCTTCACCTGAAGGTGTTGATTTTGATACGGGTAAAGTCCCTATGGTGCAACAAGATAATATTCCAACGGTTATTGATCTTTATAGTAATTACAAAATTAATAAGAATATTTCTTTGAAATTTGCAGTGCATAACTTAATGAATAAAAACTATTCTAATGCGCTTGATAGAAGTAATTCAGCGCCAATGATGCAAGAGCCTGGAAGTAATACTCAAACTGCTCGAGGACGAAGCTACCTTTTTGCAGGAGAAGTGCGTTTTTAATATAACGTAATGATTATCTTAAAATATAGATAATAAAAAACGGCACCAATATTATTTTGATGCCGTTTTTCTTCTGTACTTGTATAAAGCTTAAATTACTTGATTTAACTTAATCGTTATTTTTAGCAGTTATTTTGCGTTTTGCTCTAATTTTTTGTGTTTTCACTACTTCACTGGTGATCCAACCATCTTCAACACGCGTTTTTAATGGATCGCCCACTTTCACTTGTTTGGTGTTTTTCAGCACTTCTCCAGATTCTGTTTCACTAATACTGTAACCGCGAGAAAGTGTTGCGAGAGGACTCACACTTTCTAAGCGAGAACAACTAATAGCGAACTGTTCACGTTGACGGGATAGCTGCTGTGCAATACTTTCTCGCATACGGTAAATCAACAGTTGTTGTTGGCGAAGTAATGCTTGAATTTGGGAACTAGGCTCTTGGTAATTAAGGCGTTTTTGTAGTTGTATTTGTTGATGTTGTTTGGCTTGCAATAGTCGCTGAAAACTAGAAACTAAACGCTGTTGTGTTGAAGACAATACATTTTGCTGACGGGCAAGACGTAAATGAGGATGCTGTTGCTGTAAGCGATGATGAAGTTGTGTTATTGCGCGTAATTTTTTCGCTAAGTAATAATCCATTGCCATTTCAAGGCGTTGTTGTTGTGATTGCAATTGGCGCAATAGCTCAAGCTTGTTACGGCTGATGAGTTCTGCTGCTGCAGAAGGTGTTGGCGCCCTAAGGTCAGCAATAAAATCAGCGATAGTCACATCAGTTTCATGACCAACAGCACTTACAATAGGAATTTTACTGGCAAAAATAGCGCGAGCGACGCGTTCATCATTAAATGCCCAGAGATCTTCTAATGAACCACCGCCACGGCCAACAATTAAGACGTCGCACTCTTTACGACGGTTAGCAAGTTCAATAGCACGAACAATTTGCATAGGTGCTTCAGCACCTTGGACTGCCGTTGGATAGATAAGCACAGGTAAAGATGGATCACGACGGCGAAGAATATTTAAAATGTCGTGTAGTGCAGCGCCTGTTGATGAAGTGATAACACCAATTTGTTTTGCAGGTGATGGTAGGGGGTTTTTATGGATAGCATCAAATAAACCTTCTGCACTGAGTTTTTGTTTTAATAGCTCAAACTGCTGTTGTAAAAGCCCGTCACCAGCAGGTTGCATACTCTCAACAATCAGTTGGTAATCACCACGAGGCTCATACAATGTGATTGTTGCTCGCACTAAGACTTGCTGACCATGTTGAGGGCGGAAAGTGACTTTGCTATTTTGCCCACGAAACATCGCAGCTCTAATTTGGGCGTTAGTATCTTTTAGCGTAAAATACCAGTGACCAGAAGAGGGTTGAGTAAAATTAGAAATTTCAGCGCTGATCCAAATGCGACCCATTTCCATTTCTAATAATTGGCGAACGGTCTTATTTAGACGGCTAACAGTAAAAATATTATTGTTTATTGATAGTGTCATGTGAGCCAGATCAAATTTTAAAACAAAGACTTAATTGATTGATACTACCTAAGTTCGCGGCAGGATCAATAAAAATTTTGAAAAAAAGCTAGAAGCAACCGATTACGGTGTGTATAATTCCGCGGCAATATTTTCTATTTCCTAAAAGCCGCCTTGGTGAGATATTGCTATGTTACGAATTAAAAAAGAAGCACTTACATTTGATGATGTTTTGTTAGTTCCTGCACACTCCACTGTTCTTCCTAATACTGCCGACTTGTCTACTCAACTGACTGAAACAATCCGCCTAAATGTTCCTATGCTTTCTGCTGCAATGGATACTGTGACTGAAGCGCCTTTAGCTATCGCATTAGCTCAAGAAGGTGGAATTGGTTTTATCCACAAAAATATGTCTATTGAACGCCAAGCTGAAGAAGTGCGTCGCGTGAAAAAACATGAAAGTGGTGTTGTCACTGATCCTATCACCGTAACACCAGAAACTTCTCTGCGTGAAGTTCAAGCAATGACAGAACGCAATGGCTTTGCGGGTTATCCTGTTGTGACTAATGATAACGAATTAGTCGGTATTATTACTGGCCGTGATGTTCGTTTTGTAACTGATTTAGACCAACCTGTTACTGCGGTAATGACGCCAAAAGAACGCTTAGTGACAGTACAAGAAGGTGAAGCACGCGATATCGTTATGCAAAAAATGCATGAGAAACGTGTAGAAAAAGCGTTAGTGGTTGATAGCCACTTCCACCTGAAAGGTATGATCACTGTAAAAGATTTCAAAAAAGCAGAACGTAAACCTAATGCTTGTAAAGACGAGCATGGCCGTTTACGTGTTGGTGCAGCTGTTGGTGCGGGTGCCGGTAATGAAGAGCGCGTGGCTGCATTAGTTGCTGCTGGCGTTGATGTTTTACTTATTGACTCTTCTCACGGTCATTCTGAAGGTGTACTACAACGTATTCGCGATACTCGTGCTTTATATCCTAACTTACCTATTATTGGTGGCAATGTTGCAACTGCAGAAGGTGCTTTAGCATTAGCGGATGCTGGTGTAAGTGCGGTTAAAGTTGGTATCGGCCCAGGCTCAATTTGTACAACACGTATCGTAACAGGCGTTGGTGTACCGCAAATTACTGCTATTGCAGATGCGGTAGAAGCACTAAAAGATCGCAACATTCCTGTTATTGCTGATGGTGGCATTCGTTTCTCTGGTGATATCGCGAAAGCATTAGCTGCGGGCGCGGCTTGCGTTATGGTTGGTTCAATGTTTGCAGGTACTGAAGAATCTCCAGGTGAAATTGAACTGTTCCAAGGACGATCTTATAAATCATACCGTGGTATGGGTTCATTAGGTGCAATGTCTAAAGGTTCATCAGACCGTTACTTCCAAACTGATAATGCCGCAGACAAATTAGTACCAGAAGGTATTGAAGGCCGTGTTGCTTATAAAGGCTTATTGAAAACTATCGTTCATCAGCAAATGGGTGGCTTACGTTCATGCATGGGCTTAACAGGTTGCGCAACCATTAAAGAATTAAATACTAAAGCTGAATTCGTTCGCATCAGTGGTGCGGGTATTCAGGAAAGCCATGTTCATGATGTTACTATCACAAAAGAATCACCTAATTATCGCTTAGGTATGTAATTTATTCCGAGAAAGGCTTGTTGTAATAATACTGAGCAAGCCTTTCAACTTTATGACTTTATCTGTTTTGGAATTCACCACAAATGACAGCAAATATCCATAATCATCGCATTCTTATCCTTGATTTCGGTTCACAGTATACGCAGCTTATTGCTCGTCGTATTCGTGAAATCGGTGTTTATTGTGAACTCTGGGCATGGGATGTAACCGAAGAGCAAATTCGTGAATTTAATCCTAATGGTATTATTTTGTCTGGTGGTCCTGAAAGTACGACAGAAGATAACAGCCCTCGTGCACCAGAATACGTATTTAATGCCGGTGTTCCTGTATTAGGTATTTGTTATGGTATGCAAACGATGTCGATGCAATTAGGTGGCGATGTCGAAGTGTCTGGTGAGCGTGAATTTGGTTATTCACAAGTTGAAATTCGTGAGACTTGCGCGTTATTCCGCGATATTCAAGATTCAGTAAGTGAAGATGGCAAACCATTATTAGATGTATGGATGAGTCACGGCGACAAAGTCACTGCTATTCCTTCAGATTTTATCACAATAGCAAGCACTGAAACCTGCCCGTTTGCTATTATGGCCAATGAAGAAAAACGCTTTTATGGTGTTCAATTCCACCCAGAAGTGACCCATACACACCAAGGTTTAGCGATTTTAAAACGTTTTGTGCTAGATATCTGTGGCTGTGATGCTTTGTGGACTTCGGCTGCAATTATTGAAGACACCGTTGCTCGTTTAAAAGAGCAAATTGGTGATGATCACGTTATTTTAGCGTTATCAGGTGGTGTTGATTCCTCTGTTACCGCATTACTATTAAATCGTGCAATTGGTAAACGTTTAACCTGCGTATTTGTTGATAATGGGTTACTGCGTCTGAATGAAGCAGAACAAGTGATGGAAATGTTTAAAGGCAAATTTGACCTTAATATTATCCATGTTGAAGCAGAAGATCGCTTCTTGACTGCATTGAAAGGCGAAAGTGATCCAGAGAAAAAACGTAAAATCATTGGTCATTCTTTTATTGAGATTTTCGATGAAGAGGCACTCAAACAGCCACAAGTTAAATGGTTAGCACAAGGTACAATTTACCCAGATGTCATTGAATCAGCAGCATCAGCAACAGGTAAAGCCCATGTGATTAAATCACACCATAATGTGGGTGGTTTACCGGATGACATGAAACTGGGTTTAGTTGAACCATTAAAAGAGTTGTTTAAAGATGAAGTGCGTAAAATTGGCCTAGAGTTAGGTTTACCTTACGATATGCTTTATCGTCATCCATTCCCAGGTCCGGGTTTAGGGGTTCGTGTTTTAGGTGAGATCAAAAAAGAGTACTGTGATTTATTGCGTCGTGCTGATGCTATCTTTATTGAAGAACTACATAAAGCTGACTTATATAACAAAGTAAGCCAAGCATTTACCGTTTTCTTACCTGTGCGTTCAGTTGGTGTAATGGGTGATGGTCGTAAATATGACTGGGTTGTTTCATTACGTGCAGTTGAAACCGTGGACTTTATGACTGCGCATTGGGCACATTTGCCGTATGACTTCCTAGGTCGTGTATCTAATCGCATTATCAATGAAGTGGGTGGAATTTCCCGTGTTGTCTATGATATCAGTGGTAAGCCACCAGCAACGATTGAGTGGGAATAAAATACCGTTTATCAGCAATAGTTGATAAAGGTTAAAAAACTAATAGCCATCAGTAAGTTACTGGTGGCTTTTTTGTTTATCAAATAGTATCAAAATCGATATCAGTTATTTTTGTTGCATAATGGACATCGTAGTACCTTGCATTTTTCTATAACCTAACACTAATCCTAGTGATAATAATGAAACTAATAAGGATGCGATGGGCAATAATGGTAATGCTTCTTGTGGGAAAACATAAGCTAATAGCGGGAATGCATAGACAGCCGGAATTCTCATATTAAAAAGATGAAGTAATAACCACATTAAAGGCATAGTAAGCAAAATAACGGCAATCCAATTGACGACATAGAAATATAGAAGTACTCCAATTGTTGCTGATAGTGTCAATACTATTGTTTGTTTTAGTAATATACGTAAAGAATACATTTTCATATATAGCGATTCATATATAACAACAGCAATGGGCGGTAAAACGGCTAAATGTGCATAATTAAATATAGATGCTACTCCAATACTAATTAATACAATAACTGCATATATTCCCATTAATTTAGGTTGAAGAGTGACATTGCGATCAGGTGTTATTTTAAATTTAGCAAATATAACAAGAAACATTAAAATAAATGTTGTGACTAATATAGAGATAATAAAAGATATTTCGGTAGCGTTAGTTACAATAGGTAAAAAACCCGTGGCTAATGCAGGTGCTAGACTATAACGAAATAATAAGAAAAAAAGTAACATACTTGCAAGGATTAGAATTAATTTTGTCGTAAAAGGGATTGATAGTAAGTTAATACCAAAACCTAATAAAGCCGTAATTGTTGGCCAAATAAAGATTTTTTCAGGATGACGCATCCAGTTTTGTTCACGATACACCCATAAAGCAACGGCCATTGCTGCAATCTCGGGTAAAATAATTTCACGATCGTCAAAAAATGACGCTATTGCAATCATTGCTATTATAAATATAAATGCAAGTGTATAAGATAATACAGATTGACGTTGAGTCAATGTGACGTGTTGCATAGTAAATCCCTTAAAATTTGACGTATTACACTTTTGCTTTATTAAACGAAAAACCAAATAATAATATGTATTGTCAGGCTTAACCTTAGGGTAATGTCAAACAATAAATGATTATAATATTGACAATAACCATAACAATGTATGATGTTTTTTATTTGAGTTGTTATGCTTTATTTTATTATTAATAAGTATGGAGAAGTGATATATTTTTTAGCTAAAGATATATTTATAAAAAAAGTTATTTGAATTTTAAATCTTGTAATAATATATTTTTCAGTAAAAGTGTTAATTTTAATGACAGTTTTAAACTATTAATAAAAAAAATCATAAAGATAAGCTTAATATCTTTTCTTTATCACCGATAGTTAATGTAATCTCTTCAAAAAAATCAGTAAAAGAATTGTGAGTTTTATATATACTACTATAGTTATTAATGCCTTGATAAGTATACCCTTTTCTTTCATCGTTAATATGTAGGCCAGTACGATCCCAATAATAAACGCCTTGTCGTTCTCCTTGTGTGATTAAAATATAAAAATTACCGCCAGGATCCCCACCAATTAAGAATGTATCATTAATATGTGAAATTTCATCAAGAAACTCATTGTTGATATGCTCTAAACAAAAGTGTTCGTTTAATATCTTTGAACCGAAAAGAACATCAAAAGTAATAAAGCCATCATCCACGTTATCGTAAGGCAAATCACAATAATCAGGTGATGAGATCCTATAACCATTATAAGTTGTTAAAAATAATTTATAATCATGAGGGAGTGATATTGAATAATTTGATTCTAATATGGAAATTTCTAGATTACTTAATCCTGATGAATAAAGAATAGGCATAATATATTACTTAATGGTAAACGTTTAGTCGTATTGTTTTTACATATGTTATGAAAATTAAGCAAGTATTTATTCGTATATCATGCTAAATACATAATTAAATTTCATACAGATTGTCTAATCTAACATAAGTATGTTAATAATAGAATTCAAATAAAAATACAAATAGGAGATAAGGACATCATGCATAATGAGATTTTAAAAAAACTTCCACAGATAGAGCAAGAGTATCAGGTAAAACTACTCTATGTTGCTGAAAGTGGTAGTCGAGCTTGGGGGTTTGCCTCAACAGATAGTGATTATGATGTGAGAGGTATTTTTATACAGCCTCGCAATGCTTATCTTTCTATTGATAAACCTAAAGAAACCTTCGAATGGATAGAAAATAGCTGGTTTGATGTAGGCGCTTGGGATATTACCAAAGCTCTACACTTATTACGTAAATCGAATTGTATATTATTAGAGTGGCTCCAATCGCCAATAATTTATCAACAATATCCTAATGTTCAAAAAGAGTTATTTGAGTTTGCAAAACTCTATTATCAACCAAAAGTGATTGTTCATCATTACAGAGGAATTGCTAAAGTTGTGAGTGGATATTCTCCTGAAAATAACGCTAAAAATGAGATTATTGCAGAACCAATAAAATTAAAAAAATGGTTCTATATGCTACGCTCTCTTTTATCCGCATATTGGACAGTGAAAACGAGCAACATTCCGCCTATGGAATTGGATATGCTGATAAAAATTTTAACTATCGAAGAACAAAAAGCTATCAAAGAATTAGTGGAATTTAAATCAGACAAAGATGAGCATTTTACTTGGATACCAACAGAAACGATGCAACATCTAATCCTTTTTTTATGGCAGGAAACAGATGTGCAATTAGCAAAGCGAGAAATACCAGACAATGATGTTTTAAATAATTGGTTTAGGAAAAAATTAGATGAAACTGACAATTGAAGACATAAAGCCTTACCTTTTATTTGAAAGCATTGCAGGAAGCCGTTCGCATAATCTTGCGACAGAAACATCGGATACAGATATTAAAGGCGTGTTTTACCTCCCTAAAGATCTTTTCTATGGATTGGAGTACACACCACAAGTTAGCAATAAAACCAATGATATAGTCTATTATGAACTTGGTCGATTTATTGAACTGTTATGTGCTTCGAATCCAAATATTTTAGAACTATTGAATTCACCAGAACAAGTCGTTATTTATCGACACCCATTAATGTCATTAATAAAGCCAGAGTGGTTTTTATCTAAAACCTGCATTCAAACATTTGTTCATTACGCTGAAGGACAAATTAAGAAATCTCAAGGATTAAATAAAAAGATCGTCAATCCAGTCGAAAAGCAATTAAAGACTATTCTAGATTTTTGTTATGTAATTGAAGGTGGAAAAACAATACAAGTTAATTCTTGGTTAGATCGCCGTCACTGGAAACAAGAGCAACTGGGGTTAGCTAAATTAGCTCATGCTCAAGATTTATATGCAATGTATTATGATAATACTTCTCTTTTTCAGGGGATCATTAAAAAAGAGAATAGCAATGATGTATTGTTAAGCAGTATTCCAAAAGAAGCTAAGGTGCAGGGTTATCTGAGTTTTAATAAGGAAGGGTATAGCGCATACCGTAAGCAATACCACGATTACTGGCGGTGGGTTGAGCAACGTAATGATGCACGTTACCAGCAAAATATTGATCATGGGCGAAGTTACGATAGTAAAAATATGATGCATACATTTAGATTGTTGTATGTTGCATTAGGTATTGCACAAGAAAATAAAGTAAAAGTTTGGTGTGATAATAGAGATGAATTATTAGCAATTAAATCCGGTCAATTTAGTTATGATGAATTATTACGGCGTAGCGAAATTCTGATAAGAGATATTCAAAATGCATTTAAATTAAGTTGTTTACCTGAAGAAATTAATTTTCAATTAGCAAAATCAGCACTGATAAATATCAGAAAAGAACTTTATAAACTATAGATTAATAAATTAATCAAGAGATTAATATCCCTTACATAATGTAAGGGATATGCTATTTATTAATAATTTAGTTATAAATTAGTCTAATAACTATTTATAAAATAGCGTTAACGTATAAAAATTTAATTAGTCGCAAGATACTCTGGGTAAGCATCTGTCAGCTTCATATATATACGTTTATTCTCTGCTTTTTTTCTAAAATCTTGCTTTAAACAGACTAGAGCCATATTTTTTAGCTCAGTAGGTAAGTTCTCCGCATCAGTAGAGGCAATAATGGAAAAACGCACTTTCTTTTTAGACCGACTTAAATTATAAGGTAAACCTAAAATACGTCTTGCGACTCTGTTTGTTTTCACAACTCACTCCTTTTCATGTGTAATTTAGAGAAAGCGTATTGAGTATAGCAGATAACAACGAGAATAAGATGTTGGTAAATTCATTAAATTAGAATTTAAGACTGTTTATCTCCTGTTTTTAAAAAATAGAGAATGAAAATATAAAATAATTATTTTTCATGATTTTTTATAAACAAGATAATATTCAAGATTGTTTCTATAAAAGATTGAATGCATATAATTACTTATATATAAATATTTAAAGGTGCTCATTGATAATAAGAAAATATATTTAATATTAACGTAACTACACTTGTCTAAGAATTGAGATGCTAATGTGTTTTTATTTACAAATTATTATCACCCCCGTAAAAATAATTTAAAAAATCGCTATGAAAGCTGATGTTATTTTAATTCAACGATTGGTATATCCAATTAAGATAACCTTTAAAACCATTTTCAATCGGTATTATAATAACCTCAGGAGTGTCATAAGGATGTATTTCGGCAAGCGCATCAATTAAAACCTGTTGTTTGCTTTTTTCGGATTTAATCATCATGAGCACTTCACTATCTTCAATAACTTCGTTATTCCAACGATAAATCGATTTTACATGGGGTATCAGATTTACACAGGCAGCCAGTTTTGCATTGATGAGATAGTGAGCGATTTCATTAGCAATCATTTCATTTGGTGCGGTTGAGTATGCGATTATCATTACTTTTCCTTTTGATATTAATCTATTTATTAACATTGATGATAAGGTTTGGGTGATTTTAATTTTACCAAAATAAAACTTTTTAAAACTTAAAGCTAATATTTTTATTTTTCTCGAAATAAAACGGTATTTTCAAAAAAAACTTTCTCGTTATGAACCGTTTACGGCATTATTAAGGGCTTTTTACGTATTATGAGGTTCTTGTAGTAAAGAAAAATATCAGGGTGCCGATATTATTAGTAGATTAATAGAATGTATCTATTTGTGTTATAAGGCTTAATTTAAGCAAAGATATTTTTATCTTCAATAATATCTCTAATATAAAATAAATTAATTAGTCAAAAGATTTATAAAAAATTGTGGGGTTTAAAATGGATAATAATTCGCTAAAGAACGCGAGTTTATTTGATAATGATCCCGTTCTCTATGCTGCGTGGCTTTACTATCAGGACGGACTCAGTCAAAGTGAAGTTGCAAATATTATGGGTGTTTCCCGAGTCACAGTCGTGAAATATTTGCATTTAGCTAGAGAAAAAGGATTCGTAAATATTAGCTTAGATTCATCAGTATTTTCTACGATTGATTATGCAATTAGAATAAAAGCAAAATTCGATCTGAATAATGTGCTTATTTTACCTGATGAAGAAAAAAATAAATCGCAACATACATTAAATATGAACAGAGAAAGACTAGCGAAAGCAGGGGCGATGTATCTTTCTCAAATAATGGGTGATGATGATATTTTAGGTGTCGCTTGGGGACGAACAATTTATAAGTTAGGTAATTATCTTCCACCCAAATCACTAAAGAATGTCACCGTACTACAAATGATAGGGGCTGTCGCGCCACAACCTGATTTTAAAACGGCAGAAGCGGCTGCGTTAATTGCAAATAAATTATCAGGGTGCAGTATTAATTTACATGTACCTGCTGTCGTTTCGAGTGCTCGTTTAGCAATGGAGCTTCAAGCGGAGCCTATCATTAGACGTAATTTTTCAGCGCTAAATCAATGTAATAAGGCACTTTTTGTTGTGGGTAATACATTGGATGATAATCCTCTTGTGACAACTGGTGTGTTAACCAGTGGTGAAATGGCGCAATACCGTGATTTGGGTGCTGTAGGGGTAATTTGCGGGCGCTTTTATGATGCGCAAGGCAATCCTTTGGTTTCTGATATTGACCTTAGGATAATGGGAATAAGCTTAGCTCAGTTAAGACAAATACCGCAGCGACTCTTTATCGCCGGAGGTGTGGAAAATATTCAAGCAACAATAGGGGTGATAAAAGGAGGTTACGCTACTGATATTGTCATTGATGAAGTGACCGCCTTGGCACTATTAGAGTTGGAAAGCTAATAATTAAATCCTCGTGAAGACGGGGATTTGTTGGCGAGTTACTATTTTATAATCTACTTATTTCTGATAAAAATGAATATATTAAAGTGTTTATTTTGATCAGCTTCTTTTGTAAAACTCACAGATAAATAAAAGGGTAAAAATGATAAGTTGTTAACATTTTTCTCTTTTTTTATATGAGCCTCTTGCCTTAAACTCTTATATCATTCATTATATAAAAAATTATATAACGATAGTTAGGGTTACCTCTTTTATGAAACGCCAATTACTCGCTAGTTTAGGGCTAGCACTAGGATTAATTTGTCATAATACACTGGCAGCTGAACTTCATCTTTATGCTGGTGCTGGTTTAAAACAACCAGTAGAACAAGTTGTTACTGTATTTGAAAAAGAAACTGGAAATAAAGTCACTATTGAATATGGCGGTTCAGGTCAAATATTAACACGTTTTAATTTAACTAAGCAGGGAGATTTGTTTTTTCCTGGCTCACAAGATTACGTGGAAAAGTTAGATAAAGAAGGGCAGGTTGTTAACCAATATTCTATTGTTCGTCATATTCCCGTAATTGCTGTACGCAAAGATAAAGTGGGCGATATTAAAACGCTAGAAGATCTTGCGAATAGTTCATTAAAGCTAGGTATGGGTGATGCTAAAGCTATAGCATTAGGAAAAAGTGGTGAACAACTTATTGATGCATCAGGTCAAGGTGATAAATTACGCGACAAAGTAATTGTACGCACAGCAACGATTAAACAATTATTAATGTATTTACTTAATGGCGAAGTGGATGCCGCCATTATTGGATACGCAGATGCAATGAAAAACCAAGATAAATTGGTTTTACTTCCAGTGCCTGAAGGTAACCCTGAAGAAGTAGCAACTTTGGCGGTTTTAAAAACATCAGCAAATCCCAAAGAAGCTCAATTACTTGCTGATTATTTTACACGCGCAGAGGGAATAAAAGCTTTTACTGATTATGGTTTTCTTCCTGTAATTTCGAAACCATAGATTTTTTCTCACATAAATTGTGTTTTTTCGCCACCAACTCACTGGTGGCTTTTTTCATTATTACAGCAAAATAAGTTTTATTTTTAAAAAAGGAAATAACGTGTTTCGTTGGGCATTAATTCCACTTTTTTTATTGTTATTTCTGATCTTAGGATCACTAATCGCATTAATATGCCAACTTTCATATGTTGAATTTAGACAAGTCATTACTGATCCTGAATTTCATTTTGCTATTGGTATGTCACTTAGTACGGCATTAACATCTTTATGTTTAGCAATTATCTTAGGTGTACCTGCTGCATGGGCAATGGCAAGAATTCCTTTTAAAGGACATCGTTTTATTGATGCGTTATTAGATTTGCCTTTGGTTACTCCTCCATTAGTTATCGGTATCGGATTATTATTATTGTTAGGAAATCAGGGGCCTTTAACGGGTGTTTTTCCTGAATTATCTCGTTCTCTTTTTTCACCTTTAGGTATTATTATTGCTCAAACTTATGTCGCTAGTGCGATTATTATGAGAAATAGCCTTTCTGCCTTTAAGTCTGTTGATCCCGCTTATATTCAAACGGCGCAAAATTTAGGATTAACGCCAACAAAAACATTTTTCTTGATTGAAATACCATTATGTTGGCCAGCTTTAATGAGTGGAAGCATCATTGCATTTTCTAGAGCCTTAGGTGAATTTGGCGCTACATTAATGTTAGCTGGCGCAACAAGATTAAAAACAGAGACGTTACCCATGGCTATTTATCTAAATATCGCCAGTGGAGACTTCACTTTGGCAATAGGTTGTGCACTCGTTCTTATCGCTATCGCAATTACGTTATTATTTGCGTTGCATCGTTTACAGCGAGAAAGGAAGACATCATGTTAGAAATTCGTTCATTAACATCGGGTATATTAAAAGACGTCTCGTTAAAGGTAGAAAAAGGAACTTGCTTAGGAATAAGTGGTACATCAGGAAGTGGTAAAACAACACTTTTAAATGCAATAGCGGGATACACTTCGTACTCTGGAGATATCTATCTTGCAAATAAAAATATTAATACACAGCCAGTGTGGTTGCGTTCTTGTCGATATTTAAATCAACGGCTTTATTTATTTCCATTTATGACTGTAACCCAAAATTTATGGCTAGCACAATATGGTGCAAAACAGAAGCGAAGCAAGGAGAGAGAAAGGTCTATATTAGAGCAGATGGGAATTGAACGTCTTGCTACACGTTATCCTCATCAAATTTCAGGAGGGGAACAACAACGCGTGGCATTGGCAAGAGCTCTTATTAGCCAACCCAAACTTTTACTACTGGATGAACCTTTTTCGAGTTTGGATTGGGAAACGCGTTATCAGCTTTGGGATTTAATTGATTCCTTAAAATCTAAGGAAATAACGATGATCATGGTTACTCATGAACCTCGAGAAATCAGAGCGCTAGCAGATAAAACGGTTTTATTGTCTAAAGGACAAGTTATTACTGAAAATTCAATACGTTGAAATTATTGCCTTGATTATTGATTACCAAGCCATTACTGACCAATGGATAATACGCCCCATAATTTTTACAGAATCAGTTTCTGCTGATTCGTCAGGGAATTCGTCTTTATTATAGCTACGTATGATTAATTTGCCGCCTGGTTGACGATAAAGCAGTTTTATTCTGAATAAGGCATCTTGTTCGATAGCATAAATACCACCATCAACAATGCGTGTGTTACCTGTATCAACAGTGACCGTTGATCCATTTGGGATAACGGGTGACATGCTATCCCCATAAACAGAAAAACAAATGACATTTTGAGAGGAAGCGCCATAACGGCGTAATGTACTTTTTGAAAATCTCAATTTATATCCGTTATGATCTTCGTTAGTACAACAACCATCACCAGCTGCAAGTTCAATACTTTTAAAGTAGGGGATTTCTACTTCATCAGCATCTAAAGGGGTATTGCTATCCCATTCACTAACAGGTTGCCATTCATTTTCAGGTGGAATTTCAGAAGTAATATCAGGTTGCTCTTCACCTTCTAATAGCCAAGCTAAATCACAATTTAATGCTTTTGCTAATTCAGGTAAAAAACGAGGGCGTTTAGTTTTACCACTTTCTAGTTGTTCGATAGATTGTTGTGTTGTATTTGCTAAAGTAGCAAGTTCTGATTGTGTTAAACCTAACGCAATGCGCTTGTCTTTGGTACGTTTCGCAATAGACATTAGTGACTCCTAATACGTGTCCTTACATATTCAAGTACAAAGAGTATATCGTAAAAAGAAAACAAATTAAATTGTATTTTATCTTGATAATAAAATTAAGAATAGGTTAACTACTTAATTTGGAAAACATCATCTGTACTGTTTGGTGGTGTGAGATAAGGATTTTCATCAGTAACATCAGGATCTCTTAAGACTTCTCCACAGAAAATAATAAGGTCAGGTCTTTTTTGTTTTAAGTAGTTAAGCCGAGTGGTGCATTCATCTTTAGTATAAATAGTTTCTGTAACAGGAACGGCATCGCAAGAATCATTTCCACAAGGGCTTACCAATAACACGTAACCGACCAGCATGAGCTGTGAAGTAAACATAAAATATCCTTTTAACTATTCATGTTTGGTCATCAAAATCAGACAGCTAGATTACCTATTTGTTGATAAAAAAGCAGTTTCTATTTGTCTTAAATAGGATTAATGATGCAAAAAGGTGTAATTGATCACAATTTTTCTAGTGTTTGTTTGTATTTATGAGTGATGTGTTATAGGCAATTAGCCCAAACAATAGGGACTAATACGAGGAAATATAGAGTGAAAACAAATAGAATTGTTTTTTAACATAACCTAATGTTGTAATATTGTTATTATTGCATTGATTGATGCACTTCATAAAATATTAATATAAATGATGCTGGTTAAGTGGATAAATTAGGGAGAATTACATTTAGTTCTAATTAAAGTAATTACCATAGTAAATAGAGAATAATTTTCTTTTTAAGAACTCTCCAAAATAATGATGCTTAGTATTCTAATCTCTATTCTTAATAGTGTCATTAAAAAGAAAATAAAATTAGATAGGTGGATAGAATGATGTCAATTCAATTTATTGATTTATAATAAAGATAAGTTGTTTTATGCTATAACTAGCCAGTTATTTGTGAGAGTTTAAAATACTCCTTTTATGAATAGTTAAAAGTATTTTAAATTACTTTCTTTTTTAAAGTAAATAATGACATGAAAATATGTCGAAATTTATTTTTATCACGTATAATTTATCAGAGGAAAAGTTAAAATATTGTTCATTATTGAGTTAATTATTAAGTAATATATTAACTATCTTATATCTTAATATTAGATATATTTTGTATAAGTTTCATTGGTTGAAAAATAGCATGCTAAGGTAAGGATAAATTATGTTAAAAAAAGTCATGGGATCCCTATTTTTAATATTTGTAATAATAACACTATCAGCGTGTGGTGATAAAACAGATGATCCGGGGCAGGCGGCCGTTGCATTTGTTGAAGCGGTTGCTGCAGGGAATGGTGATAAAGTTATTTCATTAATTTACTTAAGTGAAATGCAAGGAGATCCAAGAGCTGAACAATTTAATAATAAATTTAAAATGATTGTAGAGGAAACCGGTAAGCAAGTTAAAAAGCAAGGTGGCCTGAGCAAAGTTGAAATTATCAGCGTTGAATATAGTGAAGATAAAAATAGTGCAATTGTGACATTAAAAACTACATTAAAAGATGGTGTGGAAAAAACTCAAGCACAAGAGATGATTAATGTTGATGGTAAATGGAAAGTTAATTTCAAGTGATGATCCGTGCCTTTACTATTTTAGCTTTATTTTTAGCGAGTTCATTTTATGCGCTCGCTTTGCCTCTTGATTTAAAAAATGGTGATTTAGTTTTTCGAGAAGGTGATGAAGCGATTAGTAAAATAATTAAGCAAGTCGATAGAAGTGGATTTAGTCACGTAGGAATGGTATGGATTTCGGATAATGGTATTAAAGTGATCCATTCAACACCAAGTGAACATATGGATATAAAAGATGGAGTTACCATTGATAATATAGACTTCTTTATTAGTCGAGCAAAAGCCAACACTGTGCAATTTTATCAAGTAAAAGGAAGCGAAGAAGCTAGAAGTAATGCTGTAAAAATTGCATTAAATCGCGTGGGGGAGAACTTTAGTATTTATCCTAAGCAAGGCGTTTATTGTACAGAATTAGTTGCTGATGCATGGCTAAAGGCGGGGGTATCTATTTCAACTGGAACTCAAATATTAAATATGCCGTTTATTTCAGATATTCCACTTATTTTTCCTGAAAATTTAATTAATTCTGAAAATGTAATTCTTTATCCTCAATAAACGTTATGATTAGCCTCTTTTCAAGTCTTTACTAATACAGAAAGACAAATAAATTTGAAGATTAAATATCTAGCTCTTTTTTAAACTTACAGGTAATATCCCTCTAGATTTATTTCCTCTCACTTTTGATTATTTAGGTTGTAGTTATGTAATACACATTAAGGCACTGAAGTCATGGTGCAGAAACAGAAAATTCACTTACCGAATAACTATTTAAATTTGGTAGAACCTCTGTTACTTAATGAGTACAAAATAATGAATAATCAATCACAAAAATATGATAGAACCTATCACTATCCTTTTTCACCAGGCACAACAAACGACGATCGTATAAATGCGCAATGGTGGCAGGATATTTGCCAAATAAAACATCTTATCCATACAGAAAAGTTGGATGGAGAAAATAATTGCCTAAATAAAATGGGGGTTTTTGCGCGGTCTCATGCCACACCAACGCAATCGGCATGGACATTTCAATTGCGTCAACGTTGGCAAATGATGAAAAACGATTTAGGTGAGTTAGATATTTTTGGCGAAAATCTATATGCCATTCATTCTATTGAATATGCACACTTAGAAGAATATTTCTATGTGTTTGCAGTTCGTTATAAAGATAAATGGCTAAGTTGGGAAGAAGTGCAGTTTTATGCTTCTTTATTTGATCTTCCTACTGTGCCAGAGATTAAACTGCCTGAATGTCAGGATAAAACAGAGTTTGAAAATATGATTGTTTCACAAGCCAAACAGGCAAGTTTTTTTCAATCTCAAGATGTTTTAACGCAAAAACCAAGCCCAATGGAAGGTATTGTGACACGAGATATACAGTCATTTTCTTTAAATGATTTCTCTCATCGTGTTTTTAAATATGTCAGAAAAGATCATGTAAAAACGGATGTCCATTGGAAAAAAAACTGGCGACGTGCTCCGTTAATCTGGGAAAAAATACAGGGATTTTAATGATGCTTCATAAGAAATTACACACTGAGATGTCATGGGAGCACCTTTGTGAACTGTATGATGAAATTAGTGATATGGCGGGGGTTATACAGGACCCCATTCATCATGCAGAAGGTGATGTGGCGATACATACACAAAGAGTAATCAATTCAGTTAAATCATTACCTGAATATGGAACTCTGACAGAAAGAGAACAACAAATTTTATGGATCTCGGCACTTCTTCATGATGTAGAAAAACGTTCTACAACACGAGAAGAAGAAGGACGTATTATTTCTCCAGGTCATGCGCGTAAAGGTGAATTAACGACTCGTCGTTTTCTTTTTGAGAAAGTGCCATTAAGTTTTGCTGATAGAGAGCAAATTGTAGCTTTAGTTCGTTTTCATGGATTACCTTTGTGGGTAATGGATAAGCCCGATCCTAAAAAAGCATTACTTGCAGCATCGTTAAGAGTGGATTGTTATTTACTAGCCTTACTGGCTAAGGCGGATGTTTTAGGACGAGATTGTGATGATAAAGAAGGGCTTTTTGACAAAATTACGTTATTTACACTTTATTGTGAAGAGTTAAATTGTTGGCGCAAACCTGCTCCGTTCTCTTCAAATAAAGCCTGTTTTCATTATTTTCATACAGAGAATAGTGCTGATTGTAATTATGAGCCTTATCCTGAAAAAGGAAGTGACGTCACTGTACTTTGTGGTTTACCCGGGATGGGAAAAGATACCTACATTCGACAATATTGTGCAGATATTCCTATCGTAAGTTTAGATGAGCTACGTCGCCAACATAATATTAAACCCGATAATCGAGATGCTAATGGGTGGATAGCACAACAAGCAAAAGAGCAAGCTCGAGTTTATTTACGAGAGCATAAAACTTTTGTTTGGAATGCTACTAATATTACAAGAAAAATGCGGGATCAGCTGATCTCTTTGTTTTATCGTTATAATGCAAAAATAACACTGGTTTACATTGAAGTGCCTTATACTCAATGGCAAAAGCAAAATAATGCAAGGAATGAAGTTGTACCTATTAAAGTAATGGATCGTATGTTAAGTAAATTGGAAGTTCCAACACCAGAAGAAGCACATAAAGTAATCTATTGGGTTGAAGGGAAATCACAAACATTGCTTTAATTTAATTGGTTAATTTTGGCGTTTAGCATTATTCAAATAGTTACCTGAGATGTAAGTTATAACCATAAAGTAAGGGCTACTTTGTTTCTACAAAATAGCCCTTTTTCTTGTTTATGAGGGATTTATTGGCAGGCAAAACAACGTATTAAATTTATTTTTTAATATGATGTACAATATCGAAATAGGTGTTGCGATCTTCTGCATTTGGATAAATACGATAAGTATATTCATCATTTTTAATCGTGATATTTTCTACATCACGGGTAAATAACGTCTTACCTTCAGTGTCTTTAGCAACTAAGGTACGTATCTTGCCATCATCTGACATAGACCAATCGCCTTGCATTTTCTGTTTACCTTCCGGTGTAAACATAATAAATGTACCATTAGGATAATATTCAGCAAGGCCAAAATAATTACTCACTTGGGCATTACCTGCGTCTGTTTTATTGCCTTTTTCATCAATTGCATCAGTCGTTACCCAGACTTTTTCTATCATGAGTTTCTCATAGTTATTCAGTTCTTTTTGAGCTTGAATAACACCTTGAGCTTGCATATTTGTGGATGATGTTGAATTCTCAGCGGCAAAAAGAGAAAAGCTAGCGCTTAATAATGAGATTGCGATAAGTGATTTTATTTTCATTTATATATCCTTATTTTACGTTGTACTTTTTGTCAGGAGTTTATGTTGTGTCTGACTGTATGTATAAATTTAGGCATAAAATAGATGAAGTGCGAGGAAAGAAGTATGACAAAATGTTTCTGATAAAAAGATTAACTGACAAAAATAATTAGCAATAAATATCGTGATTATTTGTTTTTTTAATCTTATTCTCTGCTTTTATTCTTATTCTAGTGATAATTACTTCAAACTGAGTGTGTAAAAAACAAATAGTCTTCATTGATAGCTAATGAAAAAAATAAAATTTCTTTTTTGATTTACAAAACAAAATTAAAGTTTGACTAAATGATGTATTAAATAGACAAAGCATAATGGATTTTTTTGATAAAAATTGCTAGAAAAAAGATAAATTCAAAAAATGAGTTTTATTTCCCCTAAAAAAGAACTTCGTTATCTGACTTAATGTTATCAAGATCACAAAAATGAAAGATGAATATTGAGCGTGTTTTGGGCATTGCTTTTGTATTTCTTAACTAAATGACGCTAATTTATAGAGAGAGTTCGGTTTTTCAGCCTATGTAATGATTAAGTTTTCTTTATTATAAGAACGTCGTGAAAATAATGATGATAAAAATAATTAATGCATTGCTCGATTCAATTAAATTGTATTTAATTTAAGCATTATTACTGTTTTTTTGTATAAAGATAAAATTAATTTTTCGTAACTACCTATCTTAAAAAGTAATTTTTATTTTTCTATTTTAATTTATATTACTATCCATAGCCAATAAGAAAAATATAGTATTAAATTTACTTATGATAAATAAATTAAAAATGAATTATTTGTCGCATTTGTTTTTTATTAAAAAGAAACAAGGTGTTAATTTATTTATTAAATAATCTTACGTTTATCGTTATTTATTTCTGTTTCTTTTTGCTTTTTATTTTTGTATTTCTGCTTTTTTTTGCTTTTAATAAATAACATATGATTGTAATCACAATCCCATAACAACTAATAAACTAAAGTTGTTGCCATAGAGGTAACATTAAATGAAAGCAGAGCGTCATAAAAAAATAATTAATCTGATAAAAGGTAATGGTGCAGTAAAAGTTTCTGTTTTGGCTAAAGAACTTGATGTTACCAAAGAAACAATACGATCAGATTTAAATACATTAGCTGAAAAAGGAATTATAAAAAGATGCCATGGTGGCGCTTTTATAGAATTTGAGACATTAGATAAAGTCGCTAAGAAAGAAATTATACAATTTCTAGAATGTAATGATCAAATTGACAAAAACGATTTAGCAAATAAAACAGCAATAAATAAGGTGTGCGTACTGGGTTCGTTTAATGTTGATATGATTAGCTATTTGCCTAGATTGCCAGAAGCCGGGGAATCCTTATTATCAAATAAATTTATCTTCTCACCAGGAGGTAAAGGCTGTAACCAAGCATTGGCAGCGAGTTATGCCGATGCACAAGTACATTTTATTACGAAGATTGGTACTGATCAATTTAGTGATTATGCAGTTAATTTTATATCGTCATCAAGAATAAAAACATCAACGATATATCAAACTGAAAATTACCAAACAGGAACAGCGTCTATTTTTGTTTCGGAAGAGAGTGGAGAGAATATTATTTCTATTTATTCTGGTGCTAACATGGATATCTCTGCAGATGAAGTAAAAATACAGAAAGATAAAATTATTGATGCAGATATTATTTTATTACAGTTAGAAACAAACATTGAAGCATTAAAAGAAATTATTGCTATTGGAAATGAAAATAATATTCCTATTATTCTTAATCCAGCGCCTTATAACAAAATAGTTAATGAATTACTTCCTATGATAGATGTATTAACACCTAATGAAACGGAAGCAAGTTTATTATCTGGAATAGAAGTTCTTGACTTAGGAACTGCAAAAAATGCGGCAGTTTCTATTTATCAACAAGGCGTAAATAAGGTGGTTATTACGCTAGGTAGTAAAGGTTCGTTAGCTTATGACGGATATAAGTATATTTACTCTCCGGCATATCCGGCAGTGGTAAAGAATACCGCAGGGGCAGGTGACGCTTTTAATGGCGCGCTCGCGGCCTCATTGGCAAAAGGAAAGCAGTTTTCTTATGCGTTACGCTATGCATCAGCTTTTTCATCATTAGCTGTTGAGACGAGTAATGCTTCAGAAATGCCTGAAGATATTAATGTCATGCATCGCATCAATCAAACAACATATTCACAGATTGTCACCCAATCCCCTGAATAAATAATCTTTTTTGAAAGAGGAATAAAAATGAAAATCTTATTTATTGGTGAGTCATGGCACATTCATATGATCCACTCTAAAGGCTACGACAGCTTTACTTCCAGCAAATATGAAGAAGGCTCTACGTTCTTATTAAGTTGCTTAAGAGAGAAAGGTGTTGAAGTCGATTATATGCCTGCTCACACCGTTCAGGTTGCTTTTCCACAAACAGCAGAAGCATTGGCTAAATACGATGTCATTGTCATAAGTGATATTGGTGCAAATACGTTCCTTCTGCAAAACGATACTTTCTACAACATGAAAGTTATTCCTAATGCTTTGGGATTAATTAAAGAGTTTGTAGCGAATGGCGGTGGCTTATTAATGATTGGTGGTTACCTGTCATTTATGGGTATTGAAGCTAAAGCAAACTACAAAAATACATTACTTGCAGAAGTTCTGCCTGTTGAAATGCTAGATGGTGACGATCGTGTTGAAGCACCTGAAGGCGTATTTGCAAATGCAGTAAATGCAGCACATGCATCAGTAAAAGGCTTTGGTGAATGGCCGATGTTCCTTGGCTATAACAAAGTATCAGCTAAAGAAAACACAGAAACCGTATTAAATATTGGTGAAGATCCATTGCTGGTATTTGGTCAATTCGAAAAAGGAAAAACAGGTTGCTTTATGAGTGACTGTTCTCCTCACTGGGGAAGTAAAGAGTTTTTAGCATGGCCTCATTATGCGGATATGTGGGTCAATATTCTTAAGCAAATTGCACGTTAATTTGAATTCAGAATAACTGTCATAAAAAGTAAAAAGGCGCAGGGTTGCGGCTCTGTGCTAATAAAAAAACCGATTACTTGAAAAATAAAAAAAGAAATCACTCATAGCCAATAATCCAAAAGGAACATCTTATGAGTACAAAAAATTTATCAACACCCTTGCTGATGTTAGCAACCGTGTTAGCAGGTATGCTATCACCAATGCAATCTGCGGTGAATGGGCAGCTAGGACACGTTTTAAAAGATGGTAACGCCAGTGCGGTTATCTCTTTTGCTAGTGGTTTAGTGGTAATGTTTTTTATCATAATGTCGAAAAAACAGTACCGTCAGCAATTCGCATCAATTCCAAGTTTAATTAAAACACGCAAAATCCCATTATGGAACTGGTTTGCGGGTCTTTGTGGGGCGATGGTTGTTTTCTCTGAAGGCGCTTCTGCAAGTGCATTGGGGATTGCTACTTTCCAAACAGCATTAATTTCAGCACTGTTATTATCGGGCTTGTTATGTGACCGTTTTGGTGTGGGTGTGGATGAGAAAAAATATTTCACGCCATATCGTGTATTAGGTGCAGTGTTAGCCGTTGTTGCAACTCTATTTGTTGTTTCTCCGCAATGGCATTCAACTTCATTCATTTATTTAGCAATCTTACCTTTCCTTGCAGGTCTATTAGCCGGTTGGCAGCCAGCAGGTAACTCTAAAGTCGCAGAAGCAACAGGTTCTATGATGGTGTCTATCACTTGGAACTTTATTGTTGGCTTTACTGTTTTAACGATTGCTTTAATTGTTCGTATGGCATTAGGTCATATCACACTTGAATTACCAGGAACATGGTGGATGTATTTAGGCGGTCCTTTAGGACTGATGTCTATCGCGTTAATGGCTATTTTAGTTCGCGGTTTAGGCTTGTTGATGTTAGGTGTCGCATCTACAGCGGGTCAGTTATTAGGTTCTGTCTTAATTGATCTGTTATTACCATCATTAGGTAATACCGTTTATTTAGTGACAATCATCGGTACATTATTTGCGTTAGTGGGCGCGATTGTAACCACAATCCCAGAATTCAGAGCCGCTAAGCCAGCGAAAGCATAGGAGTAACATGATGAAAGGTTATATTCAAACTGTAACAGGCCCAGTTAAAAAAGAAGATATGGGACTGACATTACCTCATGAACACCTGTTTAATGATCTCTCTGGTGTTGTTGATGAACCTTTTTATGAATTCTCACATGTATTAGTTGATAAAAAAGTCAGTGCCGATATTCAATGGGGGCTTAAATACGATCCTTATTGTTGTTGCGATAATATGGATAAAAAACCAATTGATGATGTTATTTTTGAATTAAATAACTTTAAAGAATTAGGTGGCAGAACGATCGTTGATGCAACGGGATCTTCATCTATTGGGCGTGATATTAGAAAGCTAAGACAAGTTGCAGAAATAACAGGGATCAATGTTGTTGCTTCTTCAGGGCTTTATATTGAAAAGTTTGAAGGTCAACGTCTTGCTGATGATATCGAGGCAATGGCAAAGATTATTGATGACGAGTTAAATGTAGGCATTGATGGTACAGATATTCGAGCAGGAATGATTGGTGAGATTGGGGTTTCTCCTTTCTTTACTGACGGTGAGAAAAATAGCTTACGTGCAGCGGCAATTGCTCAAAATAATAATCCTTATGCTTCTATGAATATTCATATGCCAGGCTGGCAACGTCGTGGTGATGAAGTTTTAGATATTCTGTTATCTGAAATGGGCTGTAACCCTGCAAAAATTTCATTAGCACATTCTGATCCATCGGGTAAAGATATTGATTATCAATGCAAAATGCTTGATCGCGGTGTTTGGCTTGAGTTTGATATGATTGGCCTTGATATCTCTTTCCCTAAAGAAGGGGCTGCGCCAAGTGTTATGGATACTGTTGAAGCTGTCGCAACCTTAATTGAAAGAGGTTATGGTAGCCAAATTGTATTAAGCCATGATGTGTTTTTAAAACAGATGTGGGCAAAAAATGGGGGGAATGGCTGGGGATTTGTTCCGAATGTCTTCCTTTCATTATTAGCTCAACGTGGCATTGATAACTCTATTATCAAAAAGTTATGTGTTGATAATCCAGCAAATTTATTGGCTTAAATCTGAGTTCGAATAAATAACAATAAACATACCCCTTGAAGTATTTAGCGGCACCTTAATCGAGTGCCGCATTTTTATGTCTCAAGGAGCAGGAGATAAACTGAAAAATTAACGTAAATGGTAATTTTCAATATAACGTAGTGAATGTGTTGAACCATTAATCACTAAAGAATGTGTTTGTAGATATTGGGATTGTTGGTTAACACCAGATAAAAGATCACCTGCCGTAATGGCGGTTGCTGCAAACATCACATCTTGATTACGAACTAATGTATCTAGTGATAATTTGATATTTACATCGGTTCCCATTTTATGACAGCGAGCAATTTCACTGACAGCAAACTCTCTATTTTCTGCAGTATTTCCTTTTGCGATGTCACGCGTAATCAGACGAGCTTGCATATCACCACCAAGTGCTTTAGCTATCGCAGCACTAATAACACCTTCAGGAGCTCCGCCAATACCGTACATAACATCAATACTATTATTTGGCATTGTGGCGTATAAAGAAGCAAGAACATCACCATCAGGTAGTGTAATCACATTGATCCCTTTGGAACGAAGGTCGTTAATAATATCGTGGTGGCGAGGTTTGTCTAAAATAGCTAACGTAAGTTGCTCAAGTGATTTATTTAATGTTTGTGCAATAGCATCAAGGTTATATTCTAGGCAGTGGTTCAGATCAATGACGCCAGCAGCTTGTTTACCGACAATTAATTTTTCCATATACATATCGGGAGCTTGTAGAAAACTGCCTTCAAAACCTGCAGCTAAAATAGCTAGAGAATTGTTTTCACCCGTTGCTACCATGCGAGTGCCATCAATAGGGTCAACAGCAATTTCTATTTTTTCACCTTTTCCATTACCGACTTGCTCACCGATATAAAGCATCGGTGCTTCATCTATTTCGCCTTCACCAATAACGATTTCACCATTGATATTTAAGCTATTTAAACGTGCTCTCATGGCACTTACGGCGGCATCATCTGCTGCGTTTTTATTTTGTTTTCCGATCCAAGGCATGGCTGCAATGGCCGCTGCTTCTGTTACAGAAGCAATTGCGTTAGTTAATTCGTCATTTAATTTCATATTATGAGTGTGTTTTTTAGTACAAATGGAAGATTAAGGGAGTTGATAGATCATACCTTTTTTTTGAAATTGTGTGCTAGGTTTAAATCAAGAGTTCTTGAATTTGATTATTTAGGAATAAACTAAGATAAATCTGTGAAAATTAAAGTATAACTAAGGTTAAGAGACTAAATTACATGGTGTATTATGCAAAAGGATTAGGTTGATGGATGATTTTCTGACGCTCATTGTTACGATATTTGTCGTGGTATCTTTGTATTGGCAATATCATACCTATACAAACACTCATTCATTGTTGTATCGAATTAAGCAACTTGAAGAAAAGCTTACCGAACAACAAGCTAAATTACTTAAGTTTTTAAATAAAAATAGCTCTGCAAATGAGAGTGCAGAGCTTGATGATAATAAAAATGAAATAGGCGATTTATCGTGTGAAATAAAAAGGGAGCCAAAATCAACTTCATCAAGTTATCAGCCTAAAACAAGTACATTCATTAACAAAACAGAAGAAATACAAAATAAGGTTGAAAATAAAGAGCCAGCTGTTTATCAACAAGCACAAGTATCAAGAGAAACGACATTTGATAAAGTTTCTCCTAAAGAACAACCTCCGATCGCAGATGCTTCTATTAGCAAAGCACTTAATGTGGAAGATCCACACACCAATAAGTCAACCTGCTCTAAGCCGGAACCAAAACCTTACCAACCTAAAATTTCAACGAGTCGTTTTGCCCATCGTTATCAAAACGAGCCAAAAAACACACCAAATGAAATTTCGCCCACCCCACTACCAGAGAATAGTGTGAATGTAGCGAGAGCTAATCAATCTGGAGCTCAAACTGATAATTTAGGTACAACAATAGCTCAAGCCAGACCCGCATCACAATATAGACCCGCTTTAAATCCTCACCCAAAACGTCAACAAAAATCGATTTTGGGACTTATTTGGAATTGGGTAGTAACAGGAAATCCGTTAGCTAAAATAGGGATGTTATTACTCTTTTTTGGTCTATCTTATTTACTTAAATACAGTATTGAAAATGAGCTTGTCTCAGCATCAACACGTTTAATGATGGCTGGAACAGGATGCTTGGTCTTATTAGGTCTCGGCTGGTGGCTTAGAAAGAAAAATCTGATGTATGCACTGATTTTGCAAGGAGGCGGAATTGGTGGGCTGTATATCACAATTTTTGCAGCGACCAAAATTTATGATTTTATTCCTATTGGCATCGCGTTAGCGATTATGGTGTTTATTTGTATAGTCAGTGTTATTTTAGCTGTTCTTCATCGAGCAATTAGTTTAGCGGTATTAGCTTCATTAGGTGGTTATTTAGCACCTGTTTTATTGTCTACAGGTAGTGGTAATTATATTGCATTGTTTAGCTATTATCTTATTCTTTCCATTGGCATTCTTATTATTAGCCATTGGCAAGTTTGGCGTTTATTAAATCTTATTGGTTTTGTTTTTACTTTTGGTATCGGTTTTATATGGGCAATACCGAATTACGCTCATGCCGATTATTTACCTTGTCAGATATTTTTAATTGCAAATTGGTTGATTTTTGGTGTTGCAACGGAACTTTCAACATTAAAAAATAAGCTGAGACTCAATATTTCTTTTGATGCCACATTATTATTCGGTACACCATTAATTGGTTTTATCTTCCAACACCGATTGGCATCAGAATGGGAATACGGTGTTGCTATTGCTTCATCTCTTTATGGATTAGCCTATTTTGCATTGAGTTGGTTTGTCCTTAAACGCTATCGCGAAGAGGGTAAATTACTGGCTATTGCTTTCTTTATGCTATCAGCCACATTTGCTACTTTAGCCGTACCATTTGCTTTCTCTGTTGAATGGACATCTATGGTATGGGCAATTGAAGGCGTTATGATCCTTGCGTTTTCTGTTTTACAGCAACAAAAGAAACCAGCTATTGCTGGGACTATTTTAGTTGCTATTTCCTTTGTTCTACTATTTAACATGCGTGTTATTTCGTTAAGTGATTGGCTAATGTTTATAACACAAATGATTGTTGTATTTGCAGTGGCGATACTGTGGTATCGAGCTAAATTTATTAATATCGATAACCGCACTATTGGATATGTAACTCTATTTATTGCTGCGGTGAGTTGGGGATATTGCGTATTTACTTTACAAGAGTATGGCGAATATTGGTTTTCTCCGAGTGTGAAAGCTATTACTTTTGCTTTTATTCTTATTAGTTGCTGGGGAATGTATTTTGTAGGTAAAAAAACACAATTCTCTGAATTAGCGAGTTGCTCTGTTTTATTGTGGCCAATGTCAGCACTGATTATGTTAGTGTACATTTTCCAAGCTGGATCATTAATTGACAATTGGTTAAGTACCATTGTATGGATAGCAATATTTGCGAGTGGCTTCTATTTACTTAAGGTTAATACATTATTGCCTACACAAAGGTTAAATAAAGCATTAATTCATGTTATGCATCTTGTTTTTATTGGTTTGTTCTTATTCACTGAAATAATTTGGCTAATTGATACTACTTATCTTTATGTAAGCCTGCATTTTGCCAGTGTTATTTTTTCCATAAGCTTATATATAGCAATAAGTACTATACTTGTTATGAAAGTTAATTGGATTAAAGCGTATCTAAATACTTATTTAGTAATAACAGTACCTGTTTTAGCTTTACTAGCTCTTTCTTTAATTTTTGCCAATATGAATAATGGTACTGAAAGTGGTGTTAAATTTATACCACTCTTTAATTTGATGGATCTCATGGGAATTGTGGGGATATGGGTTGGCTATAAATTTATTTCAGTAATGAAACAGTCTCCTAAATATCAACAGTTATTACAAAATAATTTTCCATTATACAATTATATTATTCCCGCGGTGATTTTCTGGTGGGCTAATGGAATTTTATTAAGAGGATTAGCCTTTACTACAGATATTGACTGGTCAATGTATGAGATCATTAACTCTAAAGTGATCCAAACAGTATTAGCTATTATCTGGGCAATTACTGCAGTAGTGACGATGATGATGGCAACACGCAAAAAATCACGTTCAAGTTGGTTTATTGGTGGTGGGTTATTAGCAGTTGTCATCGCTAAACTCTTCTTCATTGATACATCGTTAAGTAGTGGATTACTTAGAGCATTGGCCTTCATTGGTGTTGCTATACTGATTTTGTTTATCGGTTATTTCTCACCATTACCGCCTAAAAAGCAAAATCAGAAGACAAAAGCGTAGGAATATTTGCGTTTAAAAATACTTATTTTGGGAACTAAATCATGCATATAATCTTAAAAAATTTATGCATGATTTAAAAAGAAGAGGAAAGTATCAATGCATCAAGGCCTATGTCTGTGTGGTGGTGTTAAATTGTCAACCACACGAAATATCTCTGAGCTCAGTGTTTGCCATTGCAGTATGTGTTTACGTTTGAATGGTGGCCTAGGATTTTCTATTGATTGTCAGTCAGATTTGAATATCGAAGGTGAAGAAAATATCATACGTTATGATTCATCATTATGGGGTGAGAGGGCATTTTGCAAGCACTGCGGTTCTCATCTTTTTATCATCTGAAAGAAGCCAACATTTATTATGTATCAGCAGGATTGTTTTCTGAAACAAAAGAAAGCAAGCTTACTCTACAAATTTATATAGATAATAAACCTCACTATTATAATTTTATAGAAAAAATGTCGATGCTTACAGAAAAAGATATTATGGATATGTTTAATAAATAATTTTGGTGCTATTTATTGATTTTTTGTATTTAAATTTTTGATTGTAATAAAGGCTCGTTTATACGGATCTTTATTTATATCTGAACAGTTAATGATATTAATTTAATGAAAATAAGATAAGGTTGGTAAAAAACTAGAATGTTAATGAGCAATGCAATATGATAATTGGGTTTTAAATAAATACAGATTTTTTAATACCTTAACTAAAAAGGAAAAATTATTGATAAACACAATAATAATAAGTCAGGCTGAGTTATTTAGCTTGGGGATAAAAACACTTCTTAGTCAAATCAAAAAAATCAATATTAGAAAAATCATGACTGATGAGACAGAAGCATTCCGCTATTGCCGTCAGTTTTCTGTTAATCTTATTATTATCTATTCATCTCCTTCAGTTTCATTAATTAATTCAATAAAAAGGATTAAACGTTCATTCTTATCAATTAAAATTATTGTTATTTCACCTAGTACTGATTCCATTTTATCTATACCACTTCTTCAATTAGGAATTGAAGGCTTTGTGGTCATAAATGCCTCGAGTGAAAATATTCTTCAAGCTATTCGACAAGTATGTATTGGCCAGCGTTATTTAAGCCAAGAGTTTGCTATGGATATTGCACTGGCTAAATTACAAAAAAATTTGAATCCATTACATCATTTATCTGAAAGAGAGCTGCAAGTAATGTCTATGATAATTAGAGGAAAAAAAATCACACAAATTGCAGATGAGTTAAATCTCAATACAAAAACAGTAAATAGTTACCGTTATCGAATGTTTAGTAAACTTAAAATCTCAGGTGATGTAGAATTAACTCATATAGCAATACGTTATGGGTTAATTGAGATTGAGAGTCATTTACAAAGTGGAAGACAAATTTGACGCCAAAGCATTCTTAAGTCGAGTCACTGATAAACCAGGTGTTTATCGAATGTATGATGCAACAGATACTGTAATTTATGTCGGTAAAGCCAAAGATCTGAAAAAGAGGCTTTCGAGTTATTTTCGTGCGCAAGTAAATAGCCGTAAAACCGAGGCATTGGTTAAGTGTATTGCAAATATTGATGTGACTATTACACATACAGAAACAGAAGCATTATTGTTAGAGCATAGTTACATTCAGCGCTATCAACCTCGTTATAATGTGTTATTACGAGATGATAAATCTTACCCTTATATTTATTTAAGTGGGGATAAACACCCAAGACTAGCTAGCTACCGTGGTGCAAAGCATGCAAAAGGGGAATATTTTGGGCCTTTTCCTAACTCTTTTGCAGTAAGAGAAACCTTAGCATTGATGCAAAAACTATTTCCTATTCGTCAATGTGAAGACAGTGTGTATCGCAATCGTTCAAGGCCTTGTTTACAGTATCAAATTGGCCGCTGTCTTGCACCTTGTGTGAAGGGTTATGTTTCAGACGAAGAATATGCTCAACAAGTTAATTATGTACGGCTTTTCCTTTCTGGTGATGATACACAAGTGATTGAAGGCCTTGTGACTCGTATGGAAGAAGCAAGCCAAGATTTACGCTTTGAAGAAGCTGCACGTATTCGTGATCAAATTCAAGCCGTAAGACAAGTAACGGAAAAACAATTTGTTGCCAATATAGGTGATGATCTTGATGTGATTAGTGTTGCTTTTAATGGCGCAATTGCTTGTGTGTATGTTCTCTTTTTCCGACAAGGTAAAGTATTGGGAAGCCGAAGTTATTTTCCTAAAATTCCAGCAAATACTTCACTTGATGAGGTAGTTCAAACTTTTATTGGTCAATTTTATTTGCAAGGAAGTGCTATTAGAACCTTGCCGACTGAAATTCTGCTCGATTTTAATTTGGAAGATAAAGCGATCCTTTCTGAATCTATCTCATCTATTGCAGGGCGAAAAATTCAAATTCAAACGAAACCTCGTGGTGATAGAGCGCGTTATTTGAAATTAGCTAGAACGAATGCAGCAACAGCATTAGCTTCAAAACAAGTCGAACAATCGACAATTTCACAACGCTATGCCTCATTGATGTCTCTTCTTGATATGAAAGAGATAAAACGAATGGAATGTTTTGATATTAGTCACACTATGGGAGAACAAACTGTGGCTTCATGTGTAGTATTTGACATGAATGGCCCATTAAAATCGGAATATAGGCGTTATAATATTAGTGGTATTACTCCTGGTGATGATTATGCGGCGATGAATCAAGTACTCACTCGACGTTATGGTAAATCATTAGAAGAAAATAAAGTTCCTGATATTATCTTTATTGATGGTGGTAAAGGGCAATTAGCACAAGCAATAGAGGTATTTGATTCTCTGGATGTTGATTGGGATAAGTCACACCCTAAATTAATTGGTGTTGCAAAAGGGAGTGATCGTAAAGCAGGGCTTGAAACCTTGTTTTTTGTCCCTGAAGGTGAAGGTATGGCATTACCTTCTGATTCACCCGCGTTGCATTTGATCCAACATATACGTGATGAGTCGCATCGTCATGCAATAACTGGGCATCGACAACGTAGAGCGAAAGTGAAAAATACTAGCTCATTAGAGTCTATTGAAGGTGTAGGGCCTAAACGTCGTCAAATGCTATTGAAATATATGGGAGGGCTACAAGCTTTACGAGATGCAAGTGTAGAAGAAATTGCGAAAGTCCCCACAATTTCGACAGCATTAGCAGAAAAAATATTTAATGCGTTGAAACACTAAGTGTATTGATGCACCATATTAATAACTCTCACTTTTCTAGGTCGTGTAGAACGCTATGCAACTAAATATCCCAACTTGGCTAACTCTATTTCGTGTCGCTTTAATCCCATTCTTTGTTTTGGTGTTCTATTTACCATTCAAAGATGCGCCATTAGTATGTGCTATTATTTTTATGGTAGCCGCTGCAACTGATTGGTTTGATGGATTTTTAGCACGTAGATTGAAACAAACTACTCGCTTTGGGGCTTTTCTTGACCCAGTAGCAGATAAAGTAATGGTTGCAACTGCACTTGTTTTAATTACAGAGTATTATCATGAATGGTGGATAACTTTACCAGCAGCAACCATGATCGCTCGTGAGATAATTATCTCTTCATTAAGAGAGTGGATGGCAGAATTAGGGAAACGCAACAGTGTTGCTGTTTCTTGGATTGGAAAAGTGAAGACAACCGCACAAATGGGATCGTTAGTTGTGCTATTATGGCGTCCTACGGTTGAAGCAGAATGGTTTGGATTTGCATTATTGTATGTCGCAACCGTGTTGACTTTTTGGTCAATGTTTCAATATTTGAGCGCTGCATGGTCAGATTTGCGTGAAGCTTGATCGAAATGACTGAAAATTCACCGAACAGTCAAAAAGATGCAAATATAGTGTTGACTAGATTCAGGAAATCAGTAGAATGCAACGCATCGAAAGGCACAACGGTTTACAGAAATAAATAAGTAAATCAGCAAGTTCGGTAAAGCGGGAATAGCTCAGTTGGTAGAGCACAACCTTGCCAAGGTTGGGGTCGCGAGTTCGAGTCTCGTTTCCCGCTCCAATCTCTCATGAGATTGAGCAGTTGAGGCGCGTTGGCAGAGTGGTCATGCAGCGGATTGCAAATCCGTGTACCTCGGTTCGATTCCGGGACGCGCCTCCATTAATGCCCAGGTGGTGAAATCGGTAGACACAAGGGATTTAAAATCCCTCGGCTGTAAGGCTGTGCGGGTTCAAGTCCCGCCCTGGGCACCATCTCTTTTAGATAAAGAGTTTGGTGCAAAAGAAAAGTCCATTAATGAATGGCATTGTGTAGTAGTTAAGTCGTCCATACCAGTATTTATCTTAGTAATAAGAATTTACGGGCGCACCACAGAATTTAGCCCAGGTGGTGAAATCGGTAGACACAAGGGATTTAAAATCCCTCGGCTGTAAGGCTGTGCGGGTTCAAGTCCCGCCCTGGGCACCATATAAAATGCGGACCTTAATTTAGGTCCGTTTTTTCTTCCACTGCACATTTAGTGAAAGAAAACATATTAAGTTAGTTGTTTTAGATGTAAATGTTTTAAATTTATTTGTTACCTTGTTTTATTAGCAATATTATTCGTAACGAGTAAATACAATTTAGCCCAGGTGGTGAAATCGGTAGACACAAGGGATTTAAAATCCCTCGGCTGTAAGGCTGTGCGGGTTCAAGTCCCGCCCTGGGCACCATATAAAAAACGGACCTCGATGAGGTCCGTTTTTTTGCTTATTTAAATCGTATTAAAAACAGTTTTCTAAAATAGTAAGTACATCTTTAGTTGTTAACTTTTTATAACCTTTGCCAATAATTGTTGTGGATTGAGCAATTATTGGTAGCATCTCTTTTGTTGCACCTAGTGCTTCTAATGAAGTTACAATACCGCACTCTTTTGTGAAGCGTTCAAGTGCATCAATACCTTCAAGTGCAATTTGATCTTGAGTTTTACCTTCAGCAGAAATCCCCCACACTTGGGTGGCAAAGCGTACAAATTTTTCAATGCCGAATTTATAGATAAAACGATAATAAGGTAGAGAAATTGCAGCAAGCCCCATTCCATGGGCGCAATCGGTATAAGCCCCCAATTGATGTTCAATCATATGAACTTGCCAATCTTGTGTTTTTGAAAGCCCTGTCAAAGTGTTTAATGCCAGAGTTGCATTCCACATTAGGTTACTTCTTGCTTCATAATCAGTTGGATTTTTAAGTGCGATACGCAAATTATCAATAGAAGATTTTAATAAACCTTCAATTAAATAATCGGTTGTATTTGCGCCTTGATCTGAAAAATATTGTTCCATCAGATGGGACATTGTGTCGTATACACCACTCACCATTTGGTATTGAGAAACCGTAAAGGTATATTCTGGATCTAAAATTGAAAACTTAGGAAATACATTGGCAGGAAAAACACGGCCAATTTTATATTTTGTTTCTTCATGCGTAATGACTGAACCGCCATTCATTTCAGAGCCTGTTCCTACCATAGTAAGAATTGATGCAACAGGAACAGTTTTATTTTCAATTTCTTGATATTCAACCCAATACTTTTGGAAAGGATCTTCATTTTCACAATAGGCAGAAACAGAGATACCTTTAGCACAATCAATAACGGAACCTCCACCCACAGCTAAAATTAAGCTGACATTATGTTCACGTACTAATTGAGCACCTTCCATCATTTTCGCATAGGTTGGATTGGGCATAACACCAGATAACTCAACTACTTTTTTTCCTGCATGTTTAAGTATTGCCATGACTTCGTCATAAAGGCCATTAGATTTGATAGCATTACGGCCATACATCAGCATGATGGTTTCGCCATAATGTGATAACTCATCATTTAATTTAGCAAGAGAGTTCTTACCAAAATGAATGGTTGTCGGATTGTAGTAAGTGAAATCGAGTTGCATTTTGATATCCTATTGCAATATTAAGTTGATAGCTATCCCATTGAAGTATAGTCTTTTTTTAACTTCAAGAGATATAGTCTCTTTTCTGTTGATATAAATGCTATCGTTTTCGCATTTAGATATGAATGTCCGATCTTCTTAGTCTCTTGCCTAATTTTCCAAAAAACTAAAAAAGTGATAATAAATAATATAAATAGGCAATAAAGATAAAACGATTGAGCTTATGAAAAGTGATTATATTCAAACATTATTAGATTCTTTGAGCATTTTAATATCAGTTGCAGGTGGAGCTCCAAATAATCGACTATATTCACGACTGAATTGAGACGGGCTTTCATAGCCGACACGAAATGTTGTTGTTATTGCACCTAAGTTTTCAGTTAACATTAATCGTCGAGCTTCGTTGAGGCGAAGTTTTTTTTGAAATTGAAGTGGTGTCATTGATGTCATTGTCCGAAAATGAGTATAAAAAGCAGATTTACTCATTCCTGTGTATGACGCTAATTCATTAATATTTAGTGGTTTTATAAAGTTATTTTTTAACCAATCAACGGCTTTTGATATTTGATGGCTATGACTACCTGCTGTAACGATTTGATTTAATCGCTCACCTTGCTCTGTGATCAGTAAACGATAAAAAATCTCACGTTTTATACCTGGAGCAAGAATTTTAATACTATCAGGGGTATTCAGAAGATCGAGCAAGCGAATAAATGCATTTAATAGAGGTTCTGATAATTCACCAATCGCAATTCCTTTTTGAGCGCTTGAATTTAAATTAAATATTAATTCACTATCAACGATCAGTTGAGATATTTCTTGTAGATCTAATTCCATTACAAGTCCTAAAAAAGGTTTATCCTCACTGGCTTTCATAATATTTGCCATTACAGGAAGCTCGATGGAAGAAATTAAAAAATGGTTGGCATCATAAATAAAACTTTCTTCCCCTAAAATCACTCTTTTTTCACCTTGAGCAATTAAGCATATACCTGATTTATGTGTATGACTGGTAATAGAGGTAGGGGAAGTCCAGTGCGTTAATGCTAATCCTGGAATTTGGGTATCAAAATAATGCGTATTGTGAGTCCACTTTGCAATTTGCATGGCAAGTTTTTGGGTTAATAACGCCATGTTTTCTCTATTATTCATGTAGACTCCATACAGGGTAAAGCCAAGAATATTACTCTAATAATAAAATTATAATGTATGAGATGAATATTAGACAATTATTTGATTTAGCTTGAATAGGAAATTTGGCAGGAAATGTTAAAAATAAAATGGACTATGACCCGAAAGATCATAGCCCATATAAATCTATTATTTATTAGTTTTATTTTTTTCTAACCATTTTTGCATTTGTTCAATTTCAGGGCCTTGAGCATCAATAATGGCTTGAGCTAGCTTGCGCATCTCAGGATCTGTACCATATTTTAATTCAATTTTAGCCATATCAATGGCACCTAAATGGTGTGCAATCATGCCATCAGCAAAAGCAACGTCTGCATTATCAGTGTTCATTCCTTTTGCCATCTCAGCATGCATTTTATTCATAGATTCATTGAGCTCTTTTTGCATTGGAGAGCTATTATGCGATGCATCCATATTCATATGTGTATTGTTTGCCATTGCACCAAAAGAAATAGCACTCATTAAAATAATAGTGGCAGGTAAAATCTTTTTCATAACAGTTTCCTTTACTTTATCGTGAAATTGTTATCACTTTAAAGATTCCCCTTAGGGGAAGGTCAATGTTGTTATCCAAAGTTTAATATTCTTTACTTTTAATGACGCAATTACAGAGTAATTTGTTTAACTCTTTCTATTTCAATAAATTTCATCTTACAGTTAAAAATTTATTTATTGTGTCCTTTAAGATTTTCTTTATAAAAAAAGATAAAAGTAATGATAACTATTCCCATCAAATGTTTTTTATTATAAAGTTGCATTAATAATGCAACTTTATGGGTGGCAATATGGAAACTCAAACAACAACACAATCTATATCTCAAGAGCAGCCAAAAGCAGGTCATACTTTTTTAGCTAGTTTAGGAAAAACACGCTTAAGACCGGGGGGCGTAGAGGCTTCTGATTGGTTAATTAATAACGGGCATTTTACATCCTCAAGCTATGTTTTAGAAATTGCATGTAATATGGCGACAACGTCAATTGAAATAGCGCAAAAATATGGTTGTCATATTATTGCTATAGACATGGATGAAAAAGCATTAGCTAATGCACAACGTAATGTTGAAAATGCGAAGTTATCACATCTGATTCAGCTAACGAAAGCCAATGCCTTATCTCTGCCTTTTCCCGACAATAGCTTTGATGTTGTTTTAAATGAAGCGATGTTGACAATGTATGCGGATAAAGCTAAAGCTAAATTAGTAAAAGAATATTATCGTGTTTTAAAACCCGGTGGTTTGTTATTAACACATGATATTATGAAAAAAAATAATGACGTAGATAAAGATAATTTAATTGGGGTAGTGAAATCGAACGTGGCTCCTATGTTTAAACAAGAGTGGCATGACTTGTTTATTAATATTGGGTTTTCAGAAGTAAAAATAAAATCAGGTAATATGAGTTTAATGTCACCTACAGGTTTGATCCGTGATGAAGGTTTACTTAGAACAGCAAAAATAATTAAAAATGGATTAAAAAACAAACAGAATAGAGAAAGGTTTTTATCCATGTTTCGTTTTTTTAGAGAAAATCGGCATCATTTAAATTATATTGCGTGTTGTTCTAAAAAATGATTTTTATCAAGATAAATTTATATATTGATTATAAGCACCTACAATTAGGTGCTTATTTTTTATAAAAATAAGAGTAATTAGAACTGTATATCTCGGTAATAAAATGTAAAAAATAAAAAGAATCGTAATCCAGATTGAACCTGATTTATTTAAACTATATATATTAAAAACAGAGATAACTAATATGTGGAGTTAAAGATGAAACAGATACTTATTATTGCAGGAGGACTTTTATCACTGACAATCATGTTGGCTATTTTTATTGCTATTTTAATGGTGTCTGTTTTTAAAGAAACAACGGCTGAAATTTGGAATGAAGGTCGTGAAGTCATTGAAAATTCATCATCAAAAATGAGCGAAACTATTTCTACTGTAGAAGCAAAACGCGATACGCTTATGGCTGTCTATAAATCAAAAGAGAATAATGGTAGTTGTCAGCAATTAGCTCAAAAGTTAAATGAGGTTGATAGCGCGCTTTCTAATGGGCGTTTAATTTTGCCTCGAACGGCTGTTGAACAAATTGCTACTATTAAAAATGCTTTTGATGAATCAACTTCACCCACAAGAAATATAGCTTGCGAGCAAGCAATTCAAGTTATTGATAATTTAAGCCAGTAATTGATATATCCTTCCTGTTTTTATTCGTTTTTTATCTCAATATAAGAATATTTTGAATAAATAAATTAATATTTCTTATCATAATTCAATGAATAGCCTGCTTATTTTTACTCGAATTTGTTTATTTTTATTATTTTAATCAGATTGCGAATGAGATATTTATATCTACAATTTTACATCCTGAGAATATGTTAACGTTAAAAAGAAGTTGTACTAGGGATTTAAAGTCATAAGATGAATATGCTAAAATTGATAGCTGATTCGCTTTAGCTATCAAATTTAGTTATAACTTGGTTTGTTTTTTGTTTTTAAAAAACGCATTTTTTGTATTTATGCCATTTTTTATTACCAATAAATTTAAGCTCTTTAGAGTAAGTGGGCAAAGCGAGTTATATGAAGGCTTATATTATAAAGCAATAATATATACATCAATATTATTTAAGAAAGCATCGATTAATTATGAATATCGCAACACCAAACATAAATGAAGTAAGCCGCCAAACAGCCTGGATCAGGGTAATAATATTGTCGTTTGCAGCTTTTGTTTTTAATACAACAGAATTTGTTCCGGTTGCTCTGTTAAGTGATATTTCTGAAAGCTTTGGAATGATCCCAGCTCAAACAGGTTTAATGATCACCATATATGCTTGGGTGGTTGCTTTAATGTCATTACCATTAATGATAATGACAAGTAAAGTTGAACGCCGTAAGTTACTTATTATCTTATTCATTCTTTTTATTTTAAGTCATATTTTGTCTGGTATTGCATGGGATTTTAAATCGTTGATTGCAGGGCGTATAGGCGTTGCTTTTTCTCATGCAGTTTTTTGGTCTATTACTGCCTCATTGGCAATTAGAGTAGCGCCCCCTGGTAAACGAGCACAAGCATTAGGTTTATTAGCAACAGGAACAGCATTAGCTACGGTTCTTGGTTTACCCATTGGGCGTGTTGTTGGACAATGGTTAGGATGGCGTGCAACATTTATGGGAATTGGTGTTTTAGCTTTAATTACCATGTTTGCGTTAATGCGTTATTTGCCTTTATTACCCAGTGAGCATTCAGGATCATTAAAAAGTGTACCTGTATTATTAAAACGTGGGCCATTAATGGGGATTTTCTTGTTAACAGTTATTGCTGTTACCGCACATTTTACGGCTTATAGTTATATCGAGCCTTTTGTTATTGATATTGCAAAATTAGATCAAAACTTTGCTACGTTAGTTTTACTTATTTTTGGTGGTGCTGGCATTATTGGTAGTGTGCTATTTAGTCGTTACAGCGCCAAAATGCCAACATCTTTTTTATTCTTTGCACTCATTTTACTTACTGCTTGCCTGAGCTTATTAATGATAAGTAGCCAAAATTTAACGACATTTATTGTGTTGATTATATTTTGGGGGATTGGCTTTATGTGTATCGGCCTAGGTATGCAAGTTAAAGTGATTGATTTAGCTCCAGATGCAACAGATATTGCGATGTCTATTTACTCCGGTATTTTTAATATTGGCATTGGTGCTGGGGCTTTGATTGGTAATCAAGTTATCTTACATGCGGGTATGCCAAACATGGGGTATGCAGGCATGATATTGAGCATTATTGCTGTTATTTTGTGTGGCTTTATTTTTAGCCGTTATCGCGTTTCTATGGGGGGGAAACCTCGTAAAAAGAATCAGCTTCACAAACACTAAATAAGTATTTTTATTTTAAAAGGCGTCTATTCAATATGAAAGATGCCTTTTTTATTTGTTGTAGATGAATATCCTCAATATGGCTTGTGATAGAATTCACAAAATTGACTTTGTATAAGATTAAGGCGAAAAAATGAATGGATTAACTTACCTAATGTTGGCGATTATATCGGAAGTAATTGCGACAACAATGTTAAAAGCTTCTGAAGGCTTTAGTCGATTATATCCATCAATTGTTGTTGTCATTGGCTATTGTTTTTCTTTTTGGGCACTTTCTCAAGTGGTAAGGGTTATGCCATTGGGTATTGCTTATGCAATATGGAGTGGTTTAGGAATAGTGCTAGTTTCTGTTGCGGCTGTTTTTATTTATCAACAAAAACTTGATTTACCAGCCATTATTGGTATGGGATTGATTATTGCTGGTGTTTTAGTCATAAACTTACTTTCAAAAAGTGCTTCACACTAATAGTGAATAACAGCAGACATTAGGGTGTCTTTGATGCAAAAAAAATTTAAAACAACATGTTATCTGTTTATGTTAGCTGGCTTGGGTTTTATTACAGGATGCAGTAGTTCAACCCAGACACAATATTCATCAACACAAGCAGTGAATAAAAGCAGAACGATACCGGCAACAAGTCTTAGTGTTCCTTTAGATGAATCGGCTAAGGCAACATGTGTTTTTTCAGGAGGGATACCTTCTTTAAACTATGAATTACATGGTGGGCAAACACCAGTGTGTCAATTTGCTAATGGTAAACGCTGTAGTGAACAGGCATTGATTGACGGTGCGTGTATTCCAGGTTAAAACTGAATTAAAGCATATTATTTAGTTAATGTTTAAGCCTTATTTTACGAAGATAAATAGCCCTTAGCGACACACTAAGGGCTGTTTTTTTATTCTTTTGATTTAAAAGAACTGGTGATTTGGCTCATTAAGACCAATAGACCCACAACAAAGTAAGCAGAGAAAATAATTAGCATCCACTGTGGCATTTCTAATGTTAAGAATTGCCATTGGCTGACAGAGCAGTCACCCGTTGCTTGGAATACAGCAGGGAACCAATTTTGTAATGCAAACCAAGAAGGTAATGTGACAAAGAAATCACATGTTGCAAAAGGTGATGGATTAAGAATAAGTTGCGTATGCTCCCAAGCCAGCTCAATGCCTCGGTAAGCTGAATAAAGCCATAAAAAACTACCTGCCATACGCATGAGTGCCATTTTGGGTGCGCTTGCACCAATGAATGCGGCAACTAATATTCCTAATACTGCGATGCGTTGATAAACGCACATCACACAAGGCATTAATTCCATTCCGTACTGAAAATACAATGCAGCACCTTCAAGACCTATTGCCGTTAATGCAAGCAATAGCCATGAAAAACGGCGTTGTGACCAGTGACGAAGAGCAGTCAGCATAATAATGTCCATTTAAATATTAAAATAAGTGTCTATTTTGCCCAAAATTCAAGCGCAAAAAAAGTTAAAACTTGTTATTTCACAAATATTTACATTCAACCTTATTTTAATGAAAAAAATAGGACTTTTATCAAGTAAAAGTCCTATTTATGTGGTGTAACTGTAGAACTATTGTTATGGAATAGCAACTAAGCCTATTTCATAAAACCAATGTGTTGTAGGAACTAGCCAGAATTCAACTGCCAGTAAACCAAATAATGTCATTACAATAGTATATGGCAGAGCCATTATTACCATTCGTCCATACGATAAACGAATAAGCGGAGATAACGCAGAGGTTAATAAAAATAGGAATGCTGCTTGGCCATTAGGTGTGGCAACAGAAGGTAAGTTTGTACCTGTATTAATAGCAACACCAATATGTTCATATTGTGATTGACTAATTAATCCATCTTGTAAAGCTGTTAAGGCTTCGCTGATATATACAGTACCCACAAAAACGTTATCTGAAATAGCAGACAATAGACCATTAAACAGATAGAAGAGAGAGAGCTGTGAGGACTCTGAAGCTTGGAGTACAAACTGAATAATTGGACCGAATAATTGTTGGTCAATAATAACAGCAACAATAGAGAAGAAAACGGTCAATAGCGCAGTGAAAGGTAAGGCTTCTTCAAATGCTTTACCGAGCGCATGCTCTTCTGTAATACCACAAAATGCAGTTGCAAGAATGATAACAGATAAACCAATAATACCGACTTCTGCTAAATGAAGAGCTAAAGCAACAATTAACCAGATCCCAATTAATGCTTGAACCATCAATTGTGCTTTTTCTTGAGAAGTGCGTTTTTCACTGTTTTTCTTATCGTACTCAGTTAAAACTTTACGAACTAAATCAGGTAATTCAGCGCCATAACCAAAAATTTTAAAGCGCTCTACCAAATAGCACACAGCAAGGCCTGCAAAGAAAACAGGGATTGTTACAGGTGACATTCGAATAAAGAAGGTCACAAAATCCCATTCTAAATGTTTTGCAATGATCAGGTTTTGCGGTTCACCTACCATGGTCATTACGCCACCTAATGCAGTACCTACACCAGCATGCATCATTAAGCTACGTAAGAAAGCACGGAATTGTTCTAATGTTTGTTTTTTCTCTGCGGTATCAATAAATCCATCATTATTTAGCTCTGTTCCTGCTTGGTTAGAGGCGAAATTATGATAAATAGAGTAGAAACCGAGAGAAACACTGATCACAACAGCGATAACGGTTAAAGCATCTAAAAAGGCAGATAAAAAGGCACTTGCAAAGCAAAAAGCGATAGATAACATTCGTTTAGAACGAATGGATAAAAGCAATTTGGTAAAAGCAAAAAGCAATAATTGCTTCATAAAATAGATACCCGCAACCATGAAGACTAAAAGTAAAATAACTTCAAGGTTGTTGGCAATTTCATGACCAATCTGTTTTGGGCTAGTCATTCCAATAATGACAGCCTCAATGGCAAGTAGTCCTCCGGGTTGTAATGGGTAACACTTTAACGCCATAGCCAGTGTAAAAATAAATTCTACAACTAATAGCCAACCGGCGACAAAAGGGTCAACAAAGAAAAAAATCAGTGGGTTGATAATTAAAAAAGTAAGAATAGCAAGCTTATACCAATCGGGAGAATTTCCCATAAAGTTCTTCAGTAGTGCTTGTCTTATACTCATATCCATTAGGTTTCTCATCCTCCAAACAGAGATTTTAAGCGCAATCACGCGCGATCTAACCATAGTACGCGTTAATTGCTGTGAAATTAAGCGCGTTAGTAATAATAAATTGATAAAACTACATCAGGTTTTATGATGCCACTCACTATTTAATGATGGTTGAGCTATATCAAAATTACGCATTCTGATATTATCTTTTTCATTATTAGCAGAAAAATCGCTTCGGAAGAAATAAAAATATGGTTATTAAGGCTCAAAGCCCCGCAGGTTTCGCGGAAGAGTATATTGTTGAAAGTATCTGGAATAATCGATTTCCCCCTGGATCTATCCTACCAGCGGAACGTGAACTGTCTGAATTAATTGGTGTAACAAGAACCACATTAAGAGAAGTATTACAGCGCCTTGCTCGTGATGGATGGTTAACGATCCAACATGGAAAGCCAACAAAGGTAAACAATTTCTGGGAAACATCTGGCCTTAATATTCTTGAAACTGTAGCTCGTCTTGATCATGATCGCGTACCGCAATTAATTGATAATTTATTGGCGGTAAGAACCAATATTTCAGCTATTTTTATCCGCACTGCATTTAGAAGCAATCCTGAAAAATGTATTGAGGTTTTAAATCATCAGCTAACGACAGAAAATAGTGCTGATGAATTCAGTGAATTAGATTACAACATTTTTCGTGGCTTAGCTTTCGCATCAGGTAATCCAATTTATGGTCTTATCCTCAATGGTTTGAAAGGTCTATATACGCGTGTTGGTCGTTACTATTTTTCAAACATTCAAGCCAAAGAACTTGCTTTAGCATTCTATAAAAAATTAGCTGCATTGTGTGAACAGAAAGATGTTGAGCATGTAATGGAATGCGTTCGTCAATATGGTAAAGACAGTGGAATTATCTGGCAAAGCTTACAATCACCACTTCCTAGTGATTTGGAAGAAGTTAAACGCTAATTTTTTGTGATTTTTGTCATAATAGAAAAGGCCAGTATCCTCATTGATTTGTGATGCTGGTTTTTTTATGTTTTAAAAAAATAAAGTGTCATATTTTAGGCAATGCTTTAAATAGGCTAATTTTAGTAAAAAGAGTTACTAAAGTTAGTTAATTAAAAAATTATAATCTAATATTTTGTATATATTTAGTTTTTAATAAAATCTGCATTCGGGTTTTCTACGGATAAAATTCTCTTTTAAATAAATTAATTTATTAATAAATATTCTTATAATTTATTGATAAACGCATATCTTGTTGATTTTAGTTGTTAATTCAGCGATTTTTCGTTGAAAAAAACTTATTCAATAATAGACAAGTGTGACTTAACTCTAAAATTTGCTTTTTTATTCGCCTAGATGATTATTCTATATTGGCTTTTTGTGTATGGAATATTATTCTTATGTTATATCAATGTAAATTATTGGAGTCTTGCCATGAAAGTGATCATCTTAGGTGGCGGCGTTATTGGTGTAACGAGTGCGTGGTATCTTGTGCAGCAAGGGCATGAAGTCATTGTTGTTGACAGACAAAGTAGTGCAGCAGAAGAAACCAGTGCGGGCAATGCTGGTCAGATATCGCCAGGATATGCAACCCCTTGGGGTGCCCCGGGCATTCCATTAAAAGCAGTAAAATGGATGTTCCAGAAACATGCACCCTTAGCCATTAAACCGGACGGTTCACTTTTCCAATTACGCTGGATGTGGCAAATGTTACGTAATTGTGACGCATCACATTACACTATGAATAAAAGTCGCATGGTGCGTATTGCTGAATATAGTCGTGATTGTATCCGTCAATTGCGCCAAGATACAGGAATTGAATATGAAGGGCGCCAAGGGGGAACTCTTCAACTTTTTCGTGATCAAAAACAATTTGATAATGCCGCCAATGATATTGCTGTCTTAAAGCAAGAAGGCGTTGCTTATGAATTATTGACGGCAGAGCAACTTAAATTCGCAGAGCCTGCATTAGAGCATGTTAGTCATAAACTCACCGGTGGTTTGCGTTTACCAAATGATGAAACAGGTGACTGCCAAATTTTTACGAAAAAGCTCGCTAAAATGGCAGAAGACGCTGGTGTTACATTCTTATTTAATAAAGAAATCAAACATTTATTGTTTGATGGTGATAAAGTAGCGGGCGTTCAATGCCATGATGGATTACTTACCGCGGATCATTACGTTGTTGCTATGGGTTCTTATTCGACGGAATTTTTGAAAAATAAAGTCGCCATTCCTGTTTATCCGCTTAAAGGTTATTCACTCACGATGCCGATTATTGATGCTTCAAGAGCACCCACATCAACCATTCTTGATGAAACCTATAAAATTGCGGTAACACGTTTTGATGAGCGAATTCGTGTTGGTGGAATGGCAGAGGTCGTTGGTTTTAATTTGGATGTTTTAAAATCACGCTGTGAAACATTAAAAATGGTTGTACAAGATCTCTATCAAGGTGGCGGTGATATAGAAAAAGCCACATTCTGGACAGGACTAAGACCCATGACACCAGATGGTACGCCTATTGTCGGGCCAACGGCTTATCGTAATTTATCTTTAAATACGGGGCATGGCACATTAGGTTGGACGATGGCATGTGGCTCAGGGCAATTATTGGCTGATTTAATTTCAGGGAATAAACCTGCGATTGCTGCTGATGATTTATCTGTGTTTCGTTATATCGATGGCTTTAATACTAAATTGCTCTTACCAGGGCAAAAACTTGATGCTGCTTATTAATTGAGGAAAAAACATGTCCAGACCCACAAAAGTAACCATTAACCTCGATGCTTTAAGCCATAATTTGTCTGTTATCAAAGAGAGAGTGAAGGGCAGCAAAGTGTGGTCTGTTGTGAAAGCAGATGCTTATGGGCATGGATTATCCTGTGTTTGGCCAGCATTGAGTCATACAGATGGCTTTGCATTAATTGAATTAGACAAAGCCATTATGCTAAGAGAGCAAGGATGGGTTGGACCCATTCTTTTACTTGAAGGTTTTTTTAAACCTGAAGATGTCTATTTATTAGAACGTTATTCTCTGACAACAACAGTGCATTCCGATTGGCAATTTGATGCCATAGAAAAAGCACAATTAGATCGCCCCATTAATATCTATCTTAAACTTAATAGTGGAATGAATAGATTAGGTTATCGTTCTGATGTTTATCAACAAGCTATCGCCCGGGCTAAAAGTATCAATAACATCGGTTCTATTATTCAAATGTCGCATTTTGCTAATGCAGATACAGGGCTGAATATGGATGCGCAAAAAGCGGTAATTAATCAAGCAATGGTCAAAGAATTACCTCGATGTTTAGCAAATTCGGCAGCAACATTGTTTTACCCTGAAACATATCAAGATTGGGTGCGACCAGGCATTATTTTATATGGTGTTTCGCCTTCGGGGATTTGGCAAGATATTGCTGATTTCGATTTACAACCCGTAATGACATTTAATAGTGAGATATTAGCCATTCAACAAGTGAAAAAAGGTGAGCAGATAGGTTATGGCAGTCGATATATTGCTGAGCGTGATATGCGAATAGGGGTTGTTGCTTGTGGTTATGCAGATGGTTACCCAAGACATGCACCAGATGGTACACCAGTTATTGTTAATGGGCATCGAACACAATTGGTAGGGCGTATTTCGATGGATATGTTAACCGTTGATGTTACGGATTTCCCTGATGTCACTTATGGTAACCCCGTTGAATTATGGGGTGAGCAGCTCCCAGTTGACGATGTTGCAACAGCCTGTGGCACTATTGGTTATGAATTACTGTGTGCAATAGCTCCTAGAGTTACAGTTGAAGTGATGATAAATCTACCTAATTCCACTTTTTCTGATCTAAATGAAAGTTGTTGATAATCACTAAACTAGAATAAGCTTAAATTTATTTTGATTTGGTGATCCTATGAGTAACGGCATTGCATTGCGTGTGAAAGGTAAGGTTCAAGGCGTTGGTTTTCGTCCATTTGTTTGGCAATTAGCCCATCGTTTTGGTTTATTAGGGCAAGTGAGTAACGACAGCTTAGGTGTATTAGTGTACTTAACACTCTCACCTAAAAATACATTGTTTATCGAAGCATTAAAAGCCGAATGCCCCCCATTAGCGCGCATTGAACGTATAGAAGAATCACCCTATCAATGGGAACAGTTACCGACCGACTTTATTATTGTAAAAAGTGGTGGTGGCGAAATGGATACACAAGTGGTACCTGATGCCACGACTTGTCAAGCATGTATTAATGAACTGTTTGATCCCCAAAACCGTCGTTTTCATTACCCTTTTATTAACTGCACACACTGTGGACCTCGTTTTACTATCATAAAAAAAATGCCTTATGATAGGCCATTTACCTCGATGTCTGAATTTCCATTCTGTCCTGAATGTAAACATGAATATGAAGATCCTGCAGACAGACGATTCCATGCTCAACCTAATGCATGTCCTGTGTGTGGACCTTATATTTGGCTTGCGGATAAGCAGGGTGAAGAGTTAGCAATTAAAGAGTTTGCATTAACTCAAGCCTGTGAAGCGTTACATGCTGGAAAAATTGTTGCTGTTAAAGGTGTTGGTGGTTTTCATTTAGTATGTGATGCACGTAATAATGAGAGCGTTGCATTATTACGAAAACGCAAATACCGACCAGCGAAGCCATTAGCTGTGATGATCACTGGAATTGATCAAATTAAAGAAGATAAGCAAGATCCTGATTTTCTTCCAACGGCTATCCAAACTTTGCAAAGCACTGCGGCTCCAATTGTATTAGTCCCTAAAGCTGCTGTGTCTAAACTTTCGGAGCTTATTGCACCGGGATTAACTGAAATTGGTGTTATGTTGCCAGCCAATCCATTGCAACATTTATTAGCGCGTGGCACGAATATTCCACTGGTTATGACATCAGGAAATGCATCTGGTCACACTCCTGCGTTAAGTAACGAAGATGCTTTAATGCAACTGCGTGATATTGCTGATCTATTCTTGATGCATAATAGAGAGGTTATACAGCGAGCTGACGATTCATTAGTGCGTATTGAAGATAAGCAGAGTGTTATGATCCGCCGTTCTCGTGGCTATGTTCCTGATGCTATTTCATTACCTGACGATTTTGAGCCACAACCCTCAGTGCTTGCAATGGGGGGTGATCTCAAAAATGTATTTTGTTTATTACGTCAACATCAAGCCATTATGGGGCCTCATTTAGGGGATCTTGATGATTTAAGTGTGCGTCAACAACTGATGAAATCATTAGATCTTTTTCAGCAAATTTATCGCTTTACGCCTAAAGCAATTGCGATCGATGCACACCCGAATTACATTAGCCATCAACTGGGTAAACAATTCGCCCAAGCGCAAAATATCCCTGTCATTGAAGTTTTTCACCATCATGCACATATTGTTTCTTGCCTTGCCGAACATGGTCATACCCATCAGCAAGGTGCTGTAGTAGGTATTGCACTTGATGGTTTAGGCTTTGGGCAAGATGGCTCTTTATGGGGTGGAGAATGTCTACGGGTGGATTATCAAAAATCTGAACGAATAGGTGGGCTTCCTGCAGTTGCCATGCCTGGGGGAAATCTGGCATCTATTCAACCCTGGCGAAACTGGTTCGCACATTTAGCTACTTTTTCTAAGAATTGGCAAGGTAGTGTTATCACCCAATTGATACCTAGTAATGATTTGAAAATATTAAGTAAGGCAGTAGAACGTGGTTTCAATTCACCTAAAGCCTCTTCTTGTGGGCGCTTATTTGATGCGGTTTCAGCATCATTAGGATTAGCCCCTAAAGAAATAAGTTGGGAAGGTGAAGCTGCATGTTACTTACAAACAGCAGCATTAGCGTGTCAAAAAGAAAAACAAACGGAAATTATTAAGCAATATGGGCATTTAATGCCTATAAAAAATAATTTGCTTGATCTATCTGTTTTTTGGTCGCAATGGGAAGGTGTAAAGCTTAATGCCAGTGAAAAGGCGTGGCTATTTCATTATTTATTAGCTGAAAGTTTAGGCAATATTGCATTGCAATATGCTGATGAACATCAGATTGATACCGTTGTACTTACGGGCGGTGTGTTAAATAACACATTACTCAAACATCTGTTTCAGAAAAAATTAAACAATAAAAAAGTACTAACCCCTATGATATTGCCCGTTGGAGACGGTGGTATTGCATTAGGGCAAGCACTGATTGCTACACATTTAATGCAAAACAAAAATAATTATAGGTAAAATAATATCAGTTTTAGTTAATTGTGACTGAAATTGGTTTTTGGTTGCTACTTTATTAATGACAATATGGAAAATCATCGTGAGTAATAAGAAGATTATCATTTCTTTAGCCGTTATTGCAGGACTTAGCACACCAGCAGCATTTGCTGGAGAATGGTCAATTGGTGGCTCGGTCTTAGCACAAGTCACTCCCTATAAAGGGGCTAAATCAAAAGATTATTTATTACCAGTGCCACAAGTTAACTACCAATCAGAAAATTTCTATTTTGCGACATTAGCCGCAGGGTATTACTTGTGGAACACCCCTAAAGATCAACTTTCTGTTGATTTACACTATTATCCTCAAGCTTATAAGCCAAGTGATAGTGATGATGAGCAAATGAAAAAATTGAATCGTCGTCGTGATACTATGATGGGGGGTTTTACTTATAAACACCATGAATCATGGGGTAGCTTAAGAGCGATTGTTTCTGGTGATATGCTGGGTAAAAGTAACGGTATTATCGCTGATGCCGCCTATTTATACCCTTTCGAGTTAGGTAATTGGTCTTTCCAACCGGGTGCGGGTGTTGTTTGGGAAAACAAAAAGCAAAATCGTTATGCGTATGGTATTACTCATGCAGAATCACAGCGTAGTGGTTTAGCTGAATACACGCCAAATGATAGCTGGAGACCTTATTTCGAGATTTCAGCTAACTACAAATTTGCTGAAAAATGGAACTTCTTTGCTATGGGGCGTGTTGACCATTTACCAAGCGAAGTCAAAGACAGCCCAATGGTGAATAAGTCTGTAACTGCGATTGTGTGGACTGGTGTGACTTATACATTCTAATTAATGACTGTATAACGCTATAGATATTTAAATAGGTCATTTATGACAAAAAAGCTTCGATTTAAACCTCGAAGCTTTTTTATTTATGTAATACGTGAGTAATATTTATTTTTCAGCAATATTTTTACGAACACGCACTACTAGAGATAAACGACCAGGATGCACATTATCTGGTTTTAACGGTTGATGGATACGTGCAGTTTCTACACAAGCCATTTTACGATAGCCACCTGCACTCATATCTTTCATTGAACTTGCAAGCTCTGCGCCGGGGTTCCAACATACCACATCACTATGGTGATAATGATGAACTTCAATTGTGCGATCCCAACCATCATCATGAATAAGATTAAAATCGTCAGGCTCTGTATAAAGCCTGTCAGTGCGTCCATTAAAACGTAATGCGGTTTCATCAGTATAGACTTCTTTGTCTGCCACAGTGTCAATGTAGTGGCTTCCTAAGCCGGTGACAGAGACATTATCAATATCACTCACATTAAAATAAGAGTGAAGGGCGGCTGTCGCGTCATAATCACCATAAGATTCTAATTCTACTTCACAAGTTGTCCCTAACTTAAAACGGGCAATTAGAGTAAACGGATGAGGCCAATATTTTTGTGTTTGTTGGTTCTCTTTTAGTGTCATTGTAATAAGCACGCCGTCATCTTGTTCTGTGTGGGCGCTAAATTCCCAAGGTAGAATACGTGCAAATCCGTGACTTGGTGTACCTGCTGAAGCGAACCAAGGCCAGCAAATAGGGATGCCACCACGAATGGCAACACCGGGAGTGAAGAGTGATGCCTCACTGAGCCAAAAGACAGGGTGTTCTTGTGCGGGTTGCCAAGCAATTAAATGTGCACCTTGAAGGCTAATAGCTGCTCGAACTTTAGGATGTGAAATAACAAGGATAGGAAGTTCACCTAATTGCCGACGACTTAAATAAGGTGATATTTGTTCAATAATCGGCAATGAAAAAATTTTCTCGTTCATTATCTTTGGGCCTTCTGTCACTGACTATTTCAATACAATAAACTGACTGGCTGGAAAATAAAAGAGCCACCTAAAAGGTGGCTCTAAGCAAAATCTTGATTTTATAAGCTCTATTATTTAGAGATATGAGAAATCAGATCCAGAACTTTGTTTGAATAACCAACTTCGTTATCGTACCAAGCAACTAATTTAACAAAGTTGTCGTTCAGAGCGATACCTGCTTTAGCATCAAATACTGAAGTCAGAACTTCGCCATTGAAGTCAGTTGAAACAACTGCATCTTCAGTGTAACCCAGAACGCCTTTCAGTTCGCCTTCAGCTGCTGCTTTGATAGCATCACAGATTTGCGCGTAAGAAGCTGGTTTTTCCAGACGTGCAGTCAGGTCAACAACAGAAACGTTAGGAGTAGGAACACGGAAAGACATACCAGTCAGTTTGCCGTTCAGTTCAGGAATAACTTTACCTACAGCTTTAGCAGCACCAGTTGATGATGGGATGATGTTTTGAGAAGCACCACGACCACCACGCCAGTCTTTTGCAGAAGGACCATCAACAGTACGTTGAGTTGCAGTTGTTGCGTGAACAGTCGTCATCAGACCTTCAACGATACCGAAGTTATCGTTGATAACTTTAGCTAAAGGCGCTAAACAGTTAGTAGTACAAGATGCGTTAGAAACGATATCTTGGCCTGCGTATGATTTATGGTTTACGCCCATTACGAACATAGGAGTGTTGTCTTTTGAAGGACCAGTCAGAACAACTTTTTTCGCGCCAGCTTGAATATGTTTACGAGCAGTTTCGTCAGTTAAGAACAGGCCAGTTGCTTCTGCAACAACGTCAGCACCGACTTCGTTCCATTTCAGATTTGCTGGATCTCTTTCTGAAGTTACGCGGATGGTTTTACCATTAACAACGAGGTGGCCATCTTTTACTTCAACAGTACCGTTGAAACGGCCATGAGTTGAATCGTATTTCAGCATGTATGCCATGTAGTCTGCGTCTAACAGATCGTTAATACCTACGATTTCGATATCTGAACGTTCTTGAGCAGCACGGAAAACGATGCGGCCGATACGACCAAAACCATTAATACCTACTTTGATAGTCATATGTATTCCACCAGCTTTAATTTAGTGAATTAAAAAGTTGCTTCTAAAGTTACCAAAACCGCGCCAATCGTCAAGCGGAATCGTGTCAATAATTGCAAAAAATCAATTAAAAAAACACTTTTCGCTTAAAGATTGGTCGTTTTAGCTAAATGTTACGCTGTGTATTATCGGGATCAACGCCGATAAATGAAGTTACCTTTGCTCCGTTATGTGAAATTCATCACATTTCAAAAACTAAAGATTACTCTTGATGATTTTAGACTATATTTTCCAGATTTGTTGTTAAATCTTTGTTATTATTCACTGTTGTTTTAAAAAGCATTTTTCTGAGCACGAGGTCGATATGGCAGATAATGAAAAGAAAGTGAATATTTCAAGTAATAACAATCACCTTGATTTATCAACACTCAATGAAATGCAACGTTATGTGACGCAACAACACGGCACAGAACCTCCGTTTAGTGGTAAGTTATTACATAATCGTCAAACTGGGATTTATCACTGTTTATGTTGTTCTGCTCCCTTATTTTATTCAGATACAAAATTTGATGCAGGATGTGGCTGGCCTAGTTTTTACCAACCTGTTAATAGTGATGCGATCCGCTATATTGATGATTTTTCTCATAATATGAAAAGAACGGAAATACGTTGCCAGCAGTGTGATGCACATTTAGGTCATGTTTTTAATGATGGTCCAGCCCCTACAGGGGAGCGTTATTGTGTTAATTCAGCTTCACTGTCATTTACAAACAGTGAGACAGGCGAAGAGCAGAAAGGTTGATAGCTATTAAATTAACAAAATAATAACAAGTGAAAAAACGATTCAGCCATTTTGAGTGATTATTTAACTTATGGAGCAATCAATGGAAGTTAATGAACTTATTTCGATGGTAACCCCTGAAATTTATCAGCGTATTTCAACCGCAGTTGAATTAGGCAAATGGCCTGACGGCGTTGCATTGACTGATGAACAAAAAGAACATTGCATGCAGATTGTTTTATTATGGCAAGCAAAAAATAACCACACACCTGAGCATATGACAGTAGGCACTAATGGACAAATTACCATGAAGAGCAAACAAGAATTAAAAGCTCAGTTTCAATCTGAACGTTTGGCAACGCTAACGCCAATGGATGATGATTAAATTCTTATAGTATAAATAAGATTGTTGTAGACCTTTATATTATAGGTAAGAGTATTTTTAATAGTTCTTATCTGTGGGAGAATAAGAAACGATAAATTGAGAGGGGATGAAATGAAAATTGATAAAGTAATAATAAAAAACTTTCGTTGTTTTGAGCAACTTGAAGTCACTTTTCATCCTCAAATGACCGTCCTTATAGCACCTAATGGTGCTGGAAAAACAACAATTCTTGATGCTGTTCGTATTGCGCTGTGGCCTTTTGTTAAAGGTTTTGATTTAGGCAGTCAAACAGGTAAAGCTGCAACAATACAAATTGATGATGTCCGATTAAGGCGCCTTGATCAAAACATGGAACCTGCCTTACCTTCAGAAATAGAGGCATTTTCTAATCAAAAAGACGATATATTACCTGCATCTTGGTTACAGTTTCGCGAAAAGGTAACGCCGAAAACAGGGACTAAAGGGGACAAACTTACTACAGTCCTGACTAATATCGCTAAAAAGTATCAAAGTGAGATTTATAAATCTTCTAAAATTGTTAAAGAGTCTCTTACTCAAGAAAATACTAACTTGCCTCTGATCGTGTATTTAGGGACTGGGCGATTATGGTATCAAGGACGATACAGTTCAGAAACACAAGATAAAAAACTGGATAACAGTGTTCACTCTCGTTTTTGGGGATATCAAAACTGTTTAACTGCCACATCAAGTTATAAGCAGTTTCTGACTTGGTATAGTTGGGTCTATCGTAGTCACAGAGAGCTACAAATAACACAATTAGAGAGCCAATTAACACCACAAGATGAAGTCGCCCAAAAAAATTTTTCTGCTGCAATTAAAGTTGTGCAAACTTCTATTAATAAGTTAACTCAAAAGCTGACAGGCTGGCATGATTTACAATATAGAGCCAGTATGGGGCAACAACTTGTTATGTTGCATCCCGAGCAAGGTTACATACCGCTTTCTTTATTAAGTGATGGTTTACGTAATATGGTAGCAATGATCTCGGATATTGCATTTCGCTGTATTAAATTAAACCCACACCTTGGTGAGATGGCGGCAGTTAAAACTTCAGGTATCGTGCTCATTGATGAAGTGGATATGTTTCTCCATCCTACTTGGCAGCAAACGGTACTATCATCGTTAATGGAAGCATTCCCCAATATTCAGTTTATTGTGACAACTCATAGTCCACAAGTTATTAGTACCGTTCATTCGGATTGTATCCGAGTGATTGGTGAGGATCATAAAGGTGAAGCGATCGCATCAAAACCACTTGCTAATACATATGGTAATCCAAGCAATCAAGTTCTTGAAAGTGTTATGCATGTTGATCCTCAGCCACCCATTAAAGAAAAAGAGATGTTAAATAAACTGACTGAGCTGATCGATCAAGGAGAAAGTCATACTGAATTAGTTCAATCATTGCTGAATGAGTTAACGTTTCTTTTAGGTAAATCCCATCCTCAACTGCAACGCCTACAAAGAAGTATTCGTAGGCAGAAGCATTTCTCTGATTTAGAAGGGAAGCAATGAGATTCATCAAACAGTCACCATTGAATGTATATGGATTAACGCAAGCAAATGAAAATCCACCGACTATACAAGCAGAGTCAACAAGCCGTTGGTCATCTTTTAGCTATAAAACGGAAGTTTTACAAAGATTATGTAGGCAACAATGTCAATTATGTTGTTATAGTGAGGTAAGAGCGGATAAACTCGGATTGGAATATCATATCGAACATATTGAAAATAAAAGTCAGAATCCAACTCGCACATTTGATGAATCAAATCTTGCAGCAAGTGTATTTAGTAGCGACTGCCTCAAAAAATTACAAAAAGAGGACATATTTGGTGGGCATACTCTTGCAAAGCAAACAAGTGTTGATATAACACGTTTTGTATCTTGCTATCAGAATGATTGTGAGCATTACTTTGCTTTTTTATCTGATGGTAGAATTGTTCCCAAAAAAAATTTAGATCCAAATAAAAAAGACAAAGCAGAATATACAATTAATTTATTGAATCTAAACTGCCACTTTTTAATAAATTTACGAAAACAACATTGGGATGATTTAGACGAATTATATGAAGAGCATTTGGAGAAAAATTGGGATCTTGAGCAGTTATGTTATTTAGAGTTGGTTTCTTGTGATAACCAAAATGGTCTGTCGCCATTCTATTCTTTAACTAAACAGTTTTTTGGCAAAGTTGCGGATAAAGTCATACAGCAACAAATCAATTAATGATTTATTGCTGTTTTTTACGGTCAAATTATTACGAACTTATTGATTGTTACGATTAAGCCAATGTGCTGAATCAATTAATACCGCACCTTGTGCCTGCATCTCTTCCAGTGCTTTTTCGCTATCATCATCTTGAATATTTACACCGCGACAACCGTCTGTAATAACCGATACTTGATAACCTAGCTGTAAAGCATCCAGTACTGTAAATTTAACGCAGTAATCAGTAGCAATACCAAGAATATAAAGATGTTTTATATTAAGCGTTTGCAAAAGGGTATGTAAGCCTGTTTGATATTCATGGTCGTTATCAAAAAAGGCACTATAGCTGTCAATAAGGCGGTTTTGGCCTTTGTAAATAATATGGTTAATCAATGTGTGATTGAGTTCTGGGTGGAATGCCGCGCCGTGAGAGTTTTGCACGCAATGAACTGGCCACCAAACTTGCGGTAACCCGTTTAGTTTACCAATTTCACCCACAACGGTACCTGAGTTTTCAGCAAAGCTAAGATGATCGGCTGGATGCCAATCTAAACTTGCAATAATTGGGCTTTTAGTTTGTTTGAAACCATTAATGAGCTGATTAGCTGTTTGAATAACTATCTCACTTTCGTTAACAGCTAAAGCGCCCCCTGTACAAAAATCGTTTTGTATATCAACCAGTAATAGCGCAGAGTTTTTCACTAAATTTGCCCTTTTATTAAGCTTAGTCGTTATCGTTTAATGTCATTTCACCGCGAAGGTTTTGTTGCATTAAGCGACAAATTTCAGTGTAATCATATTGTTGGCTAAGGAGATAATGCAGTTTAGTTAATGTCGCCTCAAATGTCATATCGTAACCACTAATAACGCCGACTTCAGCTAAGGCTTGGCCTGTTGCATAACCTTCCATATTCACTCGACCAGAAATACATTGTGTAAGATTAATAACGACAATGCCACGCTCTGTTGCTTCGCGTAATGTAGAAAGTAAAGCTGGGTGTGATGGTGCATTACCCACGCCATAAGAACGTAATATTAATGCTTTCACTGGTTGCATCAGAATATTTTTAACGATCTCATCTGAAAGGCCAGGGTAAATTGTGACAACCCCGATGGGTTGAGGTGTAATATTATGTGCAATAAATTCCCCTTTTCCTTTTGGAAATGAATTAATTTTAAATTGCTTAATATTAATCCCTGCTTCTAAAAGAGGGGCGCTATTCGGCGATGCAAACGCATTAAAACCATCTGCATGTGCTTTTACTGTGCGGTTACCGCGATACAGTGTGTTATTAAAGAAAAGCGCGACTTCATTAATTGGGTGATGTGCAGCTAAATAGAGCGCATTTAATAGATTCGTTTGTCCGTCAGAGCGCAACGCTTCTAAAGGAATTTGAGAGCCAGTGACGATAATGGGTTTACTGAGGTTCTCAAACATAAAAGAGAGTGCTGAGGCCGTAAATGCCATGGTATCAGTACCATGAAGAATAACGAATCCGTCATAATTATGATAATTTTCGTTAATATCGTCAGCGATAGATTGCCAGTCTTCAGGTGTGATATTTGAAGAATCAATTAAAGGAAGATGCTCTTTGATTGTAAAATCAGGCATCTCTTCACGATGGAATTCTGGCATTTTAGCTAATTGGCGTTGTAAATGTCCTGATACAGGAATATAGCCATGTTCAGAATGTTGCATACCAATAGTACCGCCAGTATAAACAACGTAGATTGATTTCTTTTGCATCAGACAAGCACTCTTATTAAGCTGTGAGAAATACCTGATTATAGGGAGTTTGTAGAATAAAAAAAGGAAAGGGTGCTAAAAAAAAGAAAATAGAGGTTATCTAATATCTGCTTTAAATCATTGTGTTAAAAATAGCTTGAATACAAACGAACAAAAAGTATTCATCAGAATATCATTCTATCAAAAGTCGGAAAAAATAGAAGAATACACCTACTCTAACTGAGCAGGTGTATAGATTGAAAAGATTATTGAATATCACCACATGATAAACAATACGCATAGCGATTTAGCGGATCGTTCATATTGCGATAAAACTCTGTTTGTGTTTTAACTTCTTTTAAAACAGGTGCCGGCAAATAAGCTTGTAATGGATCAGGAATAAGCGCTTTTGTATTAGAGGATAAACTCATTATGATCTGTTCTGACAGACTTAATTCTGGTTTCATCCAATCAATAACCGGTTGGTCGATTTTTGCCATTTTAGCAACTGTATCAATAGCATCATCAAAATCACCAAATTCATCGACTAAACCGACATTTTTTGCATCTATTCCTACCCATACCCGACCTTGAGCAATCCGATCAATTTGAGCCGGTGTCTTCTTGCGTGATTCAGCCACTAAATTAAGAAATGTTTTATAACCACTTTCAATATTTAGCTGTAAAAGCTCTGCAAACTCTTCCGGTAGTTTATTAGTGACAGATAATCCGGCTAAGGATGAAGTTGTTACACCGTCGGTATAAACACCAATAGACTCTAAGCTATTTTCAAACGTATTAATAACGCCAAAAATACCAATAGAACCTGTTAATGTTGAAGGGCTGGCAATAATCTTATTTGCAGGGGTTGAGATCCAATATCCACCTGATGCCGCCATGCCACCCATTGATACAACCACATATTTTTTCTGTTGTTTAAAAGCAGCTACTTCACTGCGTATTTGCTCTGAAGCTGAAACACTACCACCAGGGCTATTTACGCGTAATACAAGCGCTTTAATGTTCGGATCTAAACGAGCTTGGCGAATTTGATTTGCAATAGTTGAACCCCCCGCAGAGCCGGGGATACTTTCACCATCAATAATGGCACCTTGAACAACCACTACGGCAATATTTCCTTCATCACTTGCAGGCAATGATGAGGTTAGCGTGTCAGCATAATCATAAATGCTGATATTTTTAAATTGCTTATTCTCTTTATCCCACTGGAAGGTTTCTGTCATATCTGCTTCAAATTGAGCGTATGAGCTGACAGAATCTACCAATTTACGATTTAGTGCATAAGTGGCGTTATCACCATCTGCATTACGTAGCTGTGCAATCATCTCTTTTGCACCTGGGAAAACATCGTCTTTGGTAATGCTACGGTTTTCTGCAACTTGGGTTAAATAAGTAGACCACAGTGCATGAACTAAACGTAATGAAGCTTCACGAGACTCTGCTGACATATCATTGCGCATTAATGGCTCAACCGCAGATTTATAGGTGCCTACGCGGAAAATATGGGTACTGACTTTTAAGTTTTCTAGCAGCGTTTTGTAATAGAGGTTTTGAAAACCAAAACCGTAAACACCCACGGCACCTTGAGGCGTGAGATATACTTTATCGGCATAAGAGGCGAGGTAATATTGAGGCTGGCTGTAATAACCGCTTACTGCAAAAATAGGTTTACCCGTCTTTTTAAACTCATTAAGCGCTTTACCAATATAATTTAGTGACGGTTGATCAGCACCTGCGAATTCATCAAGTTTTAATACCATTCCTTTAATTTTCGGATCTTGAGAAGCTAGGCGTAGCGTATCAACAACTTCAAATAAGGAATTTTCTTGAAGTTGACTACTTGATACACCTAAAAGCTCACGTCCAACTTCACCTAAAGGGTTTTGTGTTGCGGTTTGGTCAACAATCACACCTTTAAGATCAACAAGAAGGGCGCCTTCATAATCAACCGGCTTTTGTGCCTCTTTGGTAATTAAGAAAATACCAAAGACCATAAAAAGAAGGAAAAAGAAAATAACGTTTAAGATTAATTTCCTGATAAAGTTAATGGCTTGCCAACTAAACTTTAATATTGCGCCGATTAACTCCATAATTTTATTCATATTATCTCCACATCATGTAAAGCTAAATTTTAATCCTAAACAGTCATGCTAGAATTATTGGTAAGCAGGCTACATCCACATAATCTCATACTATTAAAACAAAATATGTTGTTAGCAATAGAGGGAATAGCAATAACAATGAAGGAATATTCTAATATAGCTCTTATTGAATGTCTGTCATTGATTTTTAGGAAACGATTAATGACAACCTTTTGGTTAAGGTGTTATTAAGTAAACATTTATCTTACGTGAAAATAACTAAAAAAGGTCACATAAAAAGGTATCAATGTAATATAGGAAATAGTCGAATTAAAAAGAAAAGTAGGATCAAAATAAGCATAAATTAACTTAGGTAAGTTAAGATTAATCATTTTATGAACAATAAATTACGATTAAATAACCACACAACTGATTTTTGGAAAAATTCCCGCCTAAATCTGTGGATGGTGGTAATATAACAGTTTGTTATACTGCGAATTGATAAGAACTGTCCATCCCCATAAGAATGGGATCTTGCTAAAATAAAATGCTGACAGGAGAATAAAAATGGATGCATTAACGCTGCTTTTGAACCGCCGTTCAGCTTCTCGACTGACTACTCCAGCCCCCGATAGTGAAGCCCTCAATACTATTTTACAAGCGGGCATGCGCGCGCCTGATCACGGCGCACTTAAGCCTTGGCACTTTATTGTGATGCAAAACGAAGGTATTGAGCGTTTTAGTCAATTGCTACATAAAGCGGCTGTTGTGGGTAATTTAGGGCCAGAAGTTGAAGAAAAAGCAAAAAATGCACCTTTTCGTGCCCCTTTGATCATCACAGTTATTGCAAAAGTGAAAGATCATCCGAAAGTGCCTGAATGGGAACAAGTGGTTGCTGCTGGTTGTAGTGTACAAGCAATGCAAATGGCCGCTGTTGCACAAGGATTTGGGGGAATTTGGCGTTCAGGCTCTTGGACTCATGATGCAGTCGTAAGAGAAGGACTTGGCTGTGGTGAACATGAGCAAATTATTGGCTTTCTGTATTTAGGTACACCAGCCTTAAAAGCGCCAAACACGGTTTCTCCTGCTGACTTAACTGATTTTGTGACTTATTTTTAAAAAGGATGGCATGTTATGTCTGAAGCAATTCGTTTAACACAATACAGTCATGGTGCAGGCTGTGGTTGTAAGATCTCGCCAAAAGTTTTAGAAACTATTTTGCATAGTGAGCAAGCTAAATTTCATGATCCTCATTTACTTGTGGGTAATGAAACCAAAGATGATGCCGCTGTTTATGATTTAGGAAATGGTACAGGTATTATTAGCACCACTGATTTTTTTATGCCTATCGTTGATAACCCTTATGATTTTGGGCGCATTGCTGCAACGAATGCTATCAGTGATATCTTTGCTATGGGCGGAAAACCTATCATGGCAATTGCTATTTTAGGTTGGCCTATTGATAAATTAGCACCTGAAATTGCACGTGAAGTGATTGAAGGTGGGCGAGCCGCTTGTCAAGAGGCTGGAATTTCACTGGCTGGTGGACATTCTATTGATGCACCAGAGCCTATTTTCGGGCTTGCTGTAACGGGTGTCGTACCTGTGAGCAAAGTAAAGAAAAACAGTGAAGCAAAAGCAGGATCTCAGTTATTTTTAACAAAACCTTTAGGTATTGGTGTGTTAACAACGGCTGAGAAAAAAGGTTTGTTAAAACCAGAACACCAAGGTTTAGCAACAGGAATTATGTGTCGTATGAACAAAGCCGGTGCTGATTTTTCTAATATCGAAGGTGTTACTGCAATGACCGATGTTACAGGATTCGGTTTATTAGGTCATTTGAGTGAGATTTGTGATGGCTCTGGTGTGCAAGCTACCATTCATTTTTCACAAGTGCCAAGATTGCCAGAAGTTGAATCATATATTGAAAAAGGTTGTGTGCCAGGCGGTACAGGGCGTAATTTCGAAAGTTATGGCCACTTGATTGGTGAAGTTACTGAAATGCAACGCAAATTACTTTGCGATCCACAAACCTCAGGTGGGTTATTATTAGCTGTATTACCTGAAGCTGTAGAACAAGTTAAAGACGTCGCTGCTCGTTTTGATATAGAACTAACCTCTATCGGCGAGTTAACTGAACCAGTGGCAGGAAAAGCGTTGATTGAAGTGATTAACTAACGTAATGAGATTATTTATTGCAGAAAAACCCAGCCTTGCTCGTGCTATCGCTGATGTATTGCCAAAACCTCATAAACGGGGTGATGGCTTTATTCTTTGTGGTGATAACCAGTATGTGACATGGTGTGTTGGTCACTTGCTTGAACAAGCTGAGCCGGATGCATACGACCCGCGGTACGCCCGCTGGTCGTTAGATGATTTGCCTATTATTCCAGAAAAATGGCAACTCAAGCCCCGAGCTGATGTAAAAAAGCAGTTAGAAACAATCAAGACACTACTTAAGCAGGCAAAAGAAGTGATCCACGCGGGTGACCCCGATCGTGAAGGTCAGTTATTAGTTGATGAAGTGCTTAACTATTTAAATATCAGCGAAGACCAAAGGAAACAGGCGCGTCGTTGCTTAATTAATGATTTAAACCCCGCAGCAGTGATGCGCGCTATTGATAAGCTACGTTATAACCATGAATTTATTCCATTGTGTGTATCCGCTTTAGCAAGGGCAAGAGCTGACTGGCTTTATGGGATAAATATGACTCGAGCATATACACTCTTAGGTCAGCGCAATGGTTATCAAGGTGTATTATCTGTAGGGCGAGTGCAGACCCCTGTGCTTGGTTTAGTGGTTCGCCGTGATGAAGAAATTGAAAATTTTGTTCCTAAAGATTTCTTTGAAGTAAGAGCGCATGTTGTGACTCCCGCGGATGAACGCTTTACTGCAATTTGGCAGCCTAGTGAGCATTGTGAACCTTGGCAAGATGAAGAGGGGCGATTATTAAACCGAAAACTGGCAGAGCATGTTGTTGATAGAATTAAAGACAAGCCAGCCAATGTTACGGATTATCAAGATAAACAAGAATCTGAAATCGCACCGTTACCGTTTTCGCTCTCAGCATTACAAATTGAAGCCGCAAAACGATTTGGTTTAAGCGCACAACAAGTCTTAGATACCTGCCAGCGATTATATGAAACACATAAATTAATCACATATCCCCGTTCTGACAGTCGTTATCTCCCAGATGAACATTTTGCAGGCCGTCATGCGGTGATTAATGCCATTAGTGTGCATGATGGAAGTTTATTACCGCAAGAAACCTTAGATATTGATAAAAAGAATCGTTGTTGGGATGACAAGAAAGTGGATGCGCACCATGCTATTATTCCAACTGCAAAAACGGGTAATATTTCATTAAATGAAAACGAAAAAAATATTTATTATCTTGTTGCTCGCCAATATTTAATGCAATTTATGCCTGATGCGGTTTATCGCAAATGCGTGATTGAACTTGATATTGAAAACGGTAAATTTATTGCTAAAGCTCGATTTTTAGCTCAAGCAGGTTGGCGTGTGTTATTAGGTGCCAAAGAGCAAGATTCAGAAAATGATGGTTCTGCATTACCTATAGTAAAAAAAGGTGATGAACTGTTGTGTGAAAAAGGTGAGATTGTTGAAAAACAAACGCAACCTCCAAGGCCTTTTACAGATGCAACATTACTTTCAGCCATGACAGGTATTGCGCGCTTTGTTCAAGATAAAGAACTTAAGAAAATCCTAAGAGCGACGGATGGATTAGGTACTGAAGCGACAAGGGCGGGTATCATTGAATTACTGTTTAAACGTGGTTTTTTACAAAAAAAAGGACGAGCCATTAATTCAACGCCAGCGGGTAGAGCATTAATTCATGTATTGCCAGATATGGCAACCTTACCGGATATGACTGCACATTGGGAATCGATACTCACACAAATTAGTGAGAAGCAGTTTAAATATCAAGATTTCATGATGCCATTAAATAATACATTGGTAGAGCTAATTACTCAGGCAAAACGTCGCCCTAATATTCAAGCTTTCAGAAATCTTCCTACGCCAGTGCATAATAAAAAGCGCAAGACAGTAACTAAAGGAAGTAACAAAGCAAGCAGCACAAAAAATAAAGCGCAGAGTAAAGTAGCAACGACTGATAATTAAGCCATAAATAAAAAACACTTCCTTAAATAATAAGGAAGTGTTTTTTTGAATAATGATTAAAGGCGATTAAATTTTAAATTCAGCCCATACAGGGGCATGATCGGATGGTTTTTCCATTCCTCGAATATCGTAATCAATTCCTGTTGAAATACAATTATCCGCTAAACAACGACTGGCTAAGAGTAAATCGATACGTAGTCCACGGTTGTCATCAAATCCTTTAGAACGATAATCAAACCATGAAAATTTATCATCTATTTGAGGATGTTGTTGGCGGAAAGTATCTGTTAATCCCCAGCCCATCAATGTTGCCAGCCATTCACGCTCTTCAGGTAGGAAAGAGCATTTTCCTGTTTTTAACCAGCGTTTCATATTATTCTCGCCAATACCAATATCTTTATCTGTTGGGCTAATATTTAAATCACCCATAATAAGGACGGGAGAGGTTGGTTTTAAACTGGTTGCTAGGTAGTTTTGTAAGTCAGCATAGAATTTTTCTTTTGCTGGGAATTTTGTTTCATGATCACGGCTTTCACCTTGAGGAAAGTATCCATTCATTACAGTGAGTAATCCTGCTGGTGTTTCAATATCAGCCATGATCATCCGGCGTTGAGCATCATCATCATCACCTGGAAAGCCTTTACGTACTGCAACAGGTTTTGCTTTTGTTAATAAGGCAACACCATAATGTCCTTTTTGGCCATGATAAAAAACATGGTAGCCCAAAGATCCCACACTTTCTAATGGGAACATATCATCATGAACTTTCGTTTCTTGAAGTCCGATAACATCAGGTTGGTGTTTTTCTATGATGGCTTCAAGTTGGTGAGGGCGAGCACGTAAACCATTAATATTGAAAGAGACAAATTTCATGTGACTGTAACCATTTATATATTGAATAATAGGATGCCTTATACTATCAGGATCATAAAATGAATGTAAGTAAATCACTTAAATCATGGCACGGCTTATCAATAGAAAAATAAAACTAGATAAAATAAAGAGGGATCAAAGAAAATACGATAAATTAATAAAAATAGTTAATTGCATAATAAAAATTATTAATTAAACAAAGTGGAAACATAAACTAATCTTTGATAGAAGAATATAAGTATTATTATTCTTTATATGTGAAGAATAATGACATAATAAAAATAGCATTGCAGTTATAAATTGTATTCATTAAAAGGAGGTAAGGAGATATTTATATAAAACCATATTTATATAAAATTAATTTTTAAATTAATTAATCTATATTTTATTTACATTAAATGAATTAATGAAATTATTTGTTCAACACAGCAAAGGAATGGTGAATTATGTTTTTTTCTCGTAAATTAGAAGCCTTTATGGCCGTAGTTGAAAATGGTTCATTAAGTAAAGCTGCTCGTGTTATGAATCGAACGACACCTCCAGTCGCTAAGTCTATAAAGGACTTTGAGGCAGTATTGGGAAAGCGTCTATTTAAGCGAGAGAAGTTTGGTATGAGCTTAACGCAAGAAGGGCTTGAGCTTTATAATGATTTAAAATCACTTTATCTTCAGGAAAAAGAGATAACAAAAAAACATACCTCAGGTATTATTAATAATAGTATTCATGTTTATTATGATTGGGGGAAAAGCCAGTATTTAACACAACTTTATCAGGCGGCTAATAAAAATTATTCTCATATAAATATAATGAGATTCTCAAAAGAAAGCTTTGATGAAATACCTGACTATGATGGAAATACATTAATATTAAGTTCAGAAAAAATTATTAGTGAAAAATTTAGTCTTATTCATAAAATAGACAATAAGTATTTGGGGATTTGTTGTCAGCGAGAGATTGCTAATAGCGTTAATAAAAATATTGATAAACTCTTAAGTGAAAATATTTGGTTATGTGATCCCGCATTATACAAAACAGCTAAAATAAAAAAATTAGAGAGTGAAATAAGAGATGGGGGAAAACCTGTTTGCGTTAGAATGATGGACGATCTTAATTGTTGTTTACGTTTTATTCAAACGCACCATTCTCTGTTATTTACAGATGAAAACCCATTGAAAGATGAGTATGACGGAGAGCTCTGTTTTATCCCTTTAACCCAGCCTACATTACTGTACAACTGTTATATTTATAAATCTAAGTATCACTCAAGTGTGTTGAATCGTTTTATTGATTTGATTGGAAAAATGGAATAAAGAAGTCTATTAGGATGAAGCTAAGAAGAGATGGTGGTGGGAGAAGGATTCGAACCTTCGAAGTCTGTGACGGCAGATTTACAGTCTGCTCCCTTTGGCCGCTTGGGTATCCCACCAACATTAAATTGTTTTGCTGTCCGTGACAGCGGGCGCAATAATACCAAATACCGAAGATCTGTAAAGCGCTATTTTACTAAAAGTAGATCGTTTGCTGTAAAAATACGCATGTTGTTCAGCTTTTATGCTTTATCGTATTGATTTTAAGCGAAAACGTAAAAATTAATAGAAGATAAAATAAACCGCGATATGTTTTGTATCGCGGTTTATTTTTAGATAATCATAATGTATTCAATATTAATGATTTGAGAACTTATAAAATAATCGTTCTGTTACCATAAACGAAGACGCGTTGTGAAAGTACCCAATATAAAGCATGGCTAAGTACATTTTTTTCAACATCACGACCAGCTCTCATCATATCTTCTGCAGAAAATGTGTGGTCAACGTTAATTACGTTCTGTGTGATGATTGGGCCTTCATCTAAATTATCATTTACGTAGTGAGCAGTAGCACCAATGATCTTGACTCCGCGTTCGTAAGCCTGATGGTAAGGGCGAGCACCAATAAAGGCAGGCAAGAAGGAGTGGTGAATATTGATAATTTGATTCGGGAAGTTTTGTACAAATGCAGGTGTTAATACACGCATGTATTTTGCGAGTACAACGTAATCAGGTTTGTATTGATTAATTTGTGCAATTAGCTTTTCATCATGTTGATCACGAGTTAATCCTTCATGACTAACAAGATGGAAAGGAATACCAAATTGTTCTACTAAATGTTTTAACGTGTCATGATTACCAATAACAGCGGCAATTTCTACATCTAGATCACCGAATGCGCTCTTCATTAACAAATCGCCAAGGCAATGTGCTTCTTTTGTCACCATAACTACAATGCGACGGCGACCTGCGGTATTCAATTCACGTTGAGAACCTTGCGGTAATGCATCATCTAAATCAGCAAGAAAAGTTTCATCATTAAAGATGCCTTCAAGCTCAGTGCGCATAAAAAAGCGACCAGTACGATGATCAACAAATTCACTATTTTGAACAATATTTAATTGATGTTTGTAGCAAATATTGGTGATTTTTGCGATTAGGCCTTTTGCATCAGGGCAAATAGTACGGAGTATTTTTTTTTGAGTATTTTGGTGTTGCATGTATGGATAAATCCTTTCTTTTACTTCTGTGTTTGCAATTATTTGATGTTATTTTCACAACATTTTTTGTATTTACGCCCTGAACCACAAGGGCAGGGATCGTTTCGTCCTACTTTTGGTTTCACACCGTCAATATAAAACCAACAGTCATCTATTTTTAGAAAACGGGATCGTTCATGTAAGTACTGTTTATCATCGGCATTTCTTTCAATAAAGCAAGCCGAGAATTCAACGTATGCCTCATTTTTATTTGTGCTCGCTTGCGATGAGATAATATTGAGTCCAAGCCATTGTGTATTTGGAAAGCCGGAAGTTAATTCATCATGCAAGGATGCAACACGACAAGAGGGGTGCCACGTCTTTATTAAGTAATTAGCATTATGTTTAACGAACGCGCTATAACGCGACCGCATTAATGCTTCTGCTGTTGGGGCATTTTTCTGCTCCAAATGGTAAGGCTCACAGCAATCAGAGAAGAATAATTGGCTATTACAGGGGCATAAATTCGACAAAATAATGTCCTAACTCACGTTATTAGTATGACGATTTCCCATAGATTGAAAAAAGTAATGATTGAGAATAATTAACGTCAATGTTGAACTAAACTAGTAATGTATCGCTAATTAATCGGCATGTGAAACGATAGTTACTGGAGTAACCAATGAATAAAGCCTTAGTGGGTAAAAAAATCTTGATAATTGATGATGAGGTTGTTTTTCGCACTATGCTGACGGAATATTTCTCACATGAAAAAGCGTGTGTCTATACAACAGATAATGGCAGCCAAGCGTTATCTTTATTAGATAAGGGATTATTACCCGACCTTATTTTATGTGACATTCGTATGCCAGTTATGAATGGCCCTACGTTTTTATGTCACCTTGAACAACGTAAACTTGCTATTCCTGTTATTGCTATTTCATGTACAGATAATATGTCTGAAGTAGATGATATGTTGCGTTTAGGGGCACAAGAAATTTTTCTTAAGCCAATAACACATCTCGATAAATTAAAACAAAAAGTTATTGAAGTATTATGCCCAGGTTTTTTTGAATCAGTATTAATAGAAGGTATACATTTAGAACCTCTTTGGAATAGCTTGCGAAAAGATACACATTATATTCAGTCGTTCATAAAACAGATGCAACCTCAGGTTAAACAAGTTGTAGCGGGATATTGTGTTAATTATCGTCAGCTAAATGATATTGCTAAAATGGGATTGTTATTTGACATTGCCGCTTTATCAGAAGATCAAATTATTTTTTATTGTGTTGATATATCACGGGACGACGAAAATGGGCTTTTGGTCGCTTTACTCTTACGAGTTGTATTTAATGATGTATTAAAATCATCAGAAAAAAATCGTTCGCTTCCAAGCATGTATAACATGTTGAATAAACTTAATAAGATGCTGAATGAAATAGGTGTAAAAGGGCAGTTTCCTATCACTTTAGGGTATTATCATACACAGAAAAAAAATATATTATTGGCATCAGCAGGATTACGAGCTGAAATAAAAACAGAGAGTAAAAAATTCGAATTGAATAGCGGTGTTCCCTTAGGTACTTTGCAACTTTTATATATTAACCAAATAAAATGTGAAGGAACAAATTGGCAATGTAAGATTTGGGATAATACAAATCAGATTAAATTAATGTTTTCCCCTATCTATAAAAGTTAAATTTAGATTAAATAAATACAGAATATCGTGCATATATTAAACATAAATGAAGAACTATCTCAATTAAGCGGTAGGGCTCTGTTTATCCTTAGATATTAGCTGGTATACTCTGGCGATTATTTTTTAATGTACCCATTCATATTTGAAAATAGAACGGTACGAATTGCAGGAGAAATATAATGTCATCAGCAGTGCGTAAAGTTAGAAAAGCGGTGATCCCTGTTGCTGGATTAGGAACAAGAATGTTACCTGCAACTAAGGCAATTCCGAAAGAAATGTTGCCTGTGGTTGATAAACCACTTATTCAATATGTGGTTAATGAATGTATTGCAGCGGGTATTAATGAAATTGTCCTTGTCACACATTCTTCTAAAAACTCCATTGAAAACCACTTTGATACCAGTTTTGAATTAGAAGCTATTTTAGAAAAACGAGTTAAACGCCAGTTACTAGAAGAAGTACAAGGTATTTGCCCAAGTCATGTCACTATCATGCAAACTCGTCAAGGGATCGCAAAAGGATTAGGCCATGCTATTTTATGTGCAAAACCTTTAATCGGTGATGAGCCTTTTGCGGTTATTCTGCCCGATGTCATTTTAGATAGATACAGTGCAGATTTAACTAAAGTTAACCTGAAAGAGATGCTTTCCCATTTTGAGCGCTCTGGGGCAAGCCAAATTTTAGTTGAACCCGTACCCGAAGATGAAGTCTCTAACTATGGTATTGTTGATTGCATGGGAGAACATTTATGCCCAGGTGATAGCAAACCAATTACTCGTGTTGTTGAAAAACCGAAAAAAGAAGAAGCGCCTTCGAATTTATCTATCGTGGGTCGTTATGTGTTATCTGAAAGTATTTGGCCATTATTGGCAAAAACAGCGCCAGGTGCGGGTGATGAAATTCAGTTAACAGATGCGATTGCGATGCTGATTGAAAAAGAAGCCGTTGAGGCTTATCACCTACAAGGAAAAAGCCACGATTGTGGTAATAAATTAGGGTATATGAAAGCATTCGTAGAATACGGCATACAGCACGAAGAGTTTGGTGAAGATTTCGCACAATGGATAAAATCATTGAAAGTAGAGTGAAATGGCACTGAGTAATAATCATTTTGTATAGCGGTTTTTATTGTATGGTTCTTGCGAATACATTGTGTTATAGACAAATGATTTTGTGAGAAATGCTAGATAAAGTGATCACAAGAGATTAAGGTATGGCTCAATGCAACCATGTATTGAGCCATACTGATTTTTGTAAAGTATGATGATGTTAAGCGTTATGATGTTTAATCAAGGTGATATTAAGCATGATAACGTTTACGTGAATAATAATTAATTGGGTTTATTTGAGTGATAATATGAAAATATTAGTAACAGGTGCTGCGGGGTTTATTGGCTCTCATTTAAGTCAGCGTTTAATTGAAATGGGTTACCATGTTGTTGGAATAGATAATCTCAATGATTATTATGATGTACGCTTAAAAGAAGCTCGATTAGCTAAATTACAACAGTTAGAAAAGTTTCAATTTGAGAAAATTGATATTGTTGATTCAACAAAAGTGGCTCAATTATTTGTAACTCATCAGTTTGATCGTGTTATTCATCTAGCGGCTCAGCCGGGAGTCCGCTATTCAATTGAAAATCCAATGGCCTATATTGATGCAAATATTGTCGGTCACATTAATATATTAGAAGGATGCCGTCATAATAAAGTAGGACATCTTATCTATTCTTCTTCAAGCTCTGTATATGGTTTAAATCAAAAGCAACCGTTCTCAACGGAAGATAGTGTTGATCATCCTGTTTCATTATATGCAGCAACTAAAAAAGCTAATGAGCTAATGTCTCATAGTTACTCGCATTTATATCAATTACCTACAACTGGATTACGATTCTTTACTGTATATGGTCCTTGGGGACGTCCAGATATGGCATTATTTAAATTCACAAAAGCAATGCTTGCTGGTGAGCCTATTGATGTTTATAACGGCGGAAATATGACACGCGATTTCACTTATGTGGCTGATATCGTAGAGTCAGTTGTTCGTTTAATTGATATTGTTCCCAAAGCGGATGAAAGCTGGACGGTAGAAAAGGGCGAGACATCATCCAGTTCTGCGCCTTATAAAATCTATAATGTAGGTAATGGGCAACCAACAAAACTGATGGATTTTATTAAGGCAATTGAAAAATCATTAAATATTAAAGCAAAACTAAATTTAATGCCGATGCAAGATGGTGATGTCCTTTCTACCTGTGCCGATTGCCAAGATTTATCTCAGGCCACCGGTTTCTCACCAAATACAAATGTAGAATATGGTGTAAAACAGTTTGTTGATTGGTATTTAAGTTATTATAGAAACTAAAACTGTTGGCTTAATTGAAGCGAATAAAAAAGGAGCTATAAAAGCTCCTTTTTCATTATAAATAAAAGTCAATAGTGTGATTTTTACACTCTTTATTTCTGTCTTCCAACTTTATATACAAACAACATCAGCACATATTAAAATTAAACGCTTGTTTAATATAAGGAGTAAACAAGAAAATACCCTTTTAAATAATTAAAAGGGTATTTCAAATAGAATATTGACTTAAATTAGATAAGGAAATCTTCTAATGATTTGCCTTCTTCGTCAATTGCACGTTTGATTACAGCTGGTGTACGACCTTGGCCTGTCCAAGTTTTAGTTTCACCATTTTCATCAACGTAAGAATATTTAGCTGGGCGAGCTGCACGTTTAGCACGGCCAGTTTTATTAACAGCACTTGCTTCAAGTAAGTCTGTTGGGTCAATACCGGCTTCTTCTAACATTTCACGGTATTTTTGTAATTTCTGAACACGCTCTTCTTCAGCTGCTTTTTCTAATGAGAATTCTTCACGACGCTCATTAACAACAACTTCGAGCTTTTCCAGCATTTCTTCTAAAGTTTCTAAAGAAGTTTCTCTTGCTTGTGCGCGGAGAGTACGGATGTTATTTAATATTTTTAAAGATTCGCTCATTTTCCTGGTCTCAAATAAATGTTGTTGGCTGATGTAATACTAATAATAGATTGCTATTTAAATTTCTGCAATACCTAAATACAAACCTTACGTAAAATTTCTTTTTTTTAAACTATTATCTCAACGAAAAAAATAATAAATGTTGAGGTATCTTTAGTCAATAAAGGAAATATGAGTAAGGAAATGCATCTTTTAACTGATGATAGCGCTAATGTAAAAGAATAGAAAGCTTTGTTCATTTTTTTATAATAACGGACTTTTTTCAAAAAATGAGTTGGGGTTAACTTTCATACTTTAATAAACGTATATCAAGGCGTGTTTTAATATGTTAAGTACTTATTAAAGCTATTTATTTTTTAAGCAAAAATTAGCATTAACAATGACTCTCATCTTTGAATGGTATATCTAGAATAGAAATAAAGGTAATAAATACTCGTTATTGATAACTTGCAGACTGTTTATGTTAGACTGTCGCCCGTGAAAATAAACACTATTTAAGGAGAGAGCTGATGGCTCAGCTTTACTTTTATTATTCAGCTATGAATGCTGGAAAATCAACATCGTTATTGCAATCCTCTTATAACTATAATGAGCGAGGAATGCGTACATTGATTTTCACAGCGGCTATTGATACACGCTTTGCAAAGGGAAAAATTAGTTCAAGAATCGGTTTAAGTGCCGACGCATTGCTCTTTAGTGATGATATGAATATTCGCGATGTTATTGTTGCTGAGCATAACAAACAACCTATTCATTGCGTATTAATTGATGAATGCCAATTTTTAAGTAAGGCTCATGTAGAACAACTTTGTGAAATAACGGATACCTATGATATTCCGGTTCTTACTTATGGTTTAAGAACAGACTTTAGAGGTGAGTTATTTACAGGTAGTGCGTATTTATTAGCATGGGCAGATAAATTAGTAGAGCTTAAAACGGTGTGTTACTGCGGTAGAAAAGCAAATAAAGTATTACGCTTAGATGATAAAGGAAATGTGCTGAGCGATGGTGCTCAAGTTGAAATTGGCGGAAATGAAAAATATGTTTCAGTTTGCCGTAAGCATTATACTCAGGCAACGCTAAAAGGGAGTATCGAGCAAGAGTAATCTTTTCATTTTCTTCCCTCTTTTGCGTATTTATAATGATGAAAGAGGGATTAAAATAAGTGTCCAAATAAAAGCTTATATTACTTAATACTAAAAAATGTTTATCTGTTTTTAAATTTAACAAAATTATTGTTTTTTTTTATATCAAAAGTTGGTCATTATGATGTCCTTATGTAAAGAAATATTCTTTTTTTAAGAGAAAATTTATTCATTTCATAGATTTCATTATCATTAATCAAAAAAACATAATCAAATATACGTAGAGTGTCTAATTTGTGATGGTGATATTGTTTTTTACAAATGATAAGACGTAAAAACATTTGATACATTAATATTATTCATAGTTTAATAAAATTGAATAAAAATAGTCATAATGGGCTATAAATCTATTTATTTTATCTATGCTTAACATAATGAAACATTTATATCGAGTCTTATTGATGATGCTTATTGGTTTGCCTGAATCATTATCTAATAAATAGTATGTCTCACTCTATGGATTTTAATACAAGAAAAAGACTGCACTTTTTATACTCCTAAAGGAGTAAATTTAACCGTCAAATGGACAAGTAGCGACCTTTCTTAAGCTATTACTTTATCAATATGCATACAGTATTTTGATAATATTTTATTGAAATTATGTGCTTTATAAAGTGAATGTTATTAATAACGTTGATGTGGAAATATTTCATATCAATATATTTTGCTCATTATTTAAAAGCTAAATAGATCGAAATGTTCATTTTTCTTCTTTTCTAATGAGAATAAAACTCATTGTTAACGAATAAATGGTGATCTTGGTTTTAAAAATACCTTTTTAGATCTATTCGATAAAGATAATTGGTTCAAAATAAAATAATTATGCTAACTAATGGAGAAGGTAGTGAGTTAGACAAGCGCTGTAATTTACACAGACAACTTTTTTTAGGGTGGTTAATGCAACAGGGTAGCTGAAAAAGAAAATGGCTTAGCGCCTCATTTAAAGCTATATAGGCTTAAATATTCTAAATCCCATTCTTAATAAAAAAATAATTGATGTTGATTAAGGGTAACTACTTATATTTTTTGGTTAAAAAATCGCTGAGCCATGATTTAGTGGTAAAACAAAATGAAAAGGCCTGACTCCGGTTAAATATCGAAATCAGGCCTTACATATCGCTTTACTAAAAGTGCCCAAATTTATAGGGCACTTCATTAGCAAATTTTTATTAATAATAAATAATCGATTATTTGAGGATCAGACTAACACAGTGTGTCTCGATTATTTTTTACTGCTTTTTTTAGCTGGTTTTGATTCTTCTTTTACTTCCACAACAGGATGTTCATTAAATTCACGACCGTAGTAAGAATCTAATAATAGTTGTTTCAGTTCAGAGATCAGTGGGTAACGTGGGTTAGCACCAGTACACTGATCATCAAACGCATCTTCAGATAACTTATCAATTCTTGCTAAGAAATCACTTTCTTGGACGCCGGCTTCACGAATAGAAGATGGAATACCTAATGAAGATTTCATTTCTTCTAACCATGCTAATAATTTTTCAATCTTAGCAGCAGTACGATCACCCGGTGCTGAAAGTTCTAAGTGGTCAGCAATTTCTGCATAGCGACGGCGAGCTTGAGGGCGGTCGTATTGGCTAAATGCAGTCTGTTTTGTTGGGTTATCATTTGCGTTATAACGAATAACGTTTGAAATTAATAACGCATTAGCTAAACCATGAGGAATATGGAACTCAGAGCCTAATTTATGCGCCATTGAGTGACAAACACCCAAGAATGCGTTAGCAAAAGCAATACCAGCAATAGTTGCCGCATTATGAACACGTTCACGAGCAACTGGGTTTTTAGCCCCCTCATGATAACTTGCTGGCAGATATTCTTTCAGTAATTTCAATGCTTGTAGTGCTTGTCCGTCAGAATATTCGTTAGCTAATACAGAAACATAAGCTTCTAATGCGTGAGTCACTGCGTCTAAACCACCAAATGCACACAGTGATTTAGGCATATTCATAACAAGGTTTGCATCAACAATAGCCATATCAGGTGTTAATGCATAGTCTGCTAATGGGTATTTCTGACCTGTTTCGTCATCAGTAACTACCGCAAAAGGTGTTACTTCAGAGCCAGTACCTGATGTTGTAGTGATAGCAACCATTTGTGCTTTCACACCCATTTTCGGGAATTTGTAAATACGTTTACGGATATCCATAAAGCGTAGTGCTAATTCTTCGAAGTGAGTTTCTGGGTGCTCATACATAACCCACATAATTTTTGCAGCATCCATTGGTGAACCACCACCTAATGCGATGATCACGTCAGGTTTAAAGCTGTTCATCTGTTCTGCGCCTTTGCGCACAACACTCAATGTTGGATCGGCTTCAACTTCAAAGAAGACTTCTGTTTCAACACCAAATTTTTTCAGTACACGAGTAACTTCATCGACATAACCGTTATTGAATAAGAAACTATCGGTTACGATAAAGGCACGTTTTTTACCATCAGTCGCAATTTCTTCCAGTGCGATAGGTAAGCAACCACGGCGGAAGTAAATAGATTTAGGAAGCTTATGCCACAACATATTTTCTGCTCTTTTCGCCACGGTTTTAGTGTTGATAAGGTGTTTTGGCCCTACGTTTTCTGAAATGGAGTTACCACCCCATGACCCACAACCTAAGGTTAGAGAAGGAGCAAGCTTAAAGTTGTATAAGTCACCAATACCACCTTGAGATGCTGGAGTATTGATTAAGATACGAGATGTTTTCATTTTATCGCCGAAATAGGCAACATGTTCAGGACAATTATCTTGGTCTGTATATAAGCAAGATGTATGACCGATACCGCCCATTTCAACTAATTTTTCTGCTTTATGTACCGCATCTTCAAAAGTTTGAGCGTGGTACATTGCTAATAATGGAGATAATTTCTCGTGAGCAAATGGTTCTGCTTCGGTTGTTTCTTTTACTTCACCAATTAAAATTTTGGTGTTTACAGGTACTTCAATGCCGGCCATTTCAGCGATTTTTGTTGCTGGTTGACCTACGATAGCCGCATTTAAGTTACCGTCTTTTAAGATGATATCTTGAACAGCCTTTAATTCTTTACCTGTTAGCATATAACCGCCGTGAGTTGAGAAACGCTCACGAACTTGTTTATAGATGCTATCAACAACGATTACAGATTGTTCTGACGCACAAATTACGCCGTTATCGAAGGTTTTAGACATTAAGATTGATGCCACAGCACGTTTGATATCTGCTGAATCATCAATAACAACCGGAGTATTACCCGCACCAACACCGATAGCAGGTTTACCTGAACTATATGCTGCTTTAACCATGCCTGGACCACCTGTTGCTAAGATCAGGTTGATATCTTCATGGTGCATTAATGCGTTAGAGAGGGCGACTGATGGCTCATCAATCCAACCAATTATGTCTTTTGGCGCACCTGCGGCGATAGCTGCATTTAAAACGATTTCTGCGGCGCGATTTGTTGCTTCTTTAGCGCGTGGGTGTGGCGAGAAAATAATACCGTTACGTGTTTTTAAGCTAATTAATGCTTTAAAAATCGCAGTAGATGTTGGGTTAGTGGTCGGTACGATACCGCAAATGATACCAATAGGTTCAGCGATAGTCATTGTGCCGTAAGTCAGATCTTCAGATAAGATCCCGCAGGTTTTTTCATCTTTATATGCATTGTAGATATATTCGGAAGCAAAGTGGTTTTTAATCACTTTATCTTCAACAATACCCATGCCAGATTCTTTCACAGCCAATTTTGCCAGAGGAATACGGGCGTCAGCGGCAGCTAATGCAGCAGCACGGAAAATTGCATCAACTTGTTCTTGAGAGAAGTTAGCAAATTCACGTTGAGCTTTTTTTACACGAGCAACCAAATCATTGAGTTCAGTAACGTTAGTTACAGACATAAAGAGACTCCTGATAAAATGTTAAATTTTTTAAGCAAATTAGCCGTTTTGATCATCATTAATAAGAATAGTCTAGATAGATGACATCGTACTTATTTCAGTAATAATAATTAGAAGCCCTAATTTGCTTAAAAAACTTAAAAAAAACAACAATAAACATAAATATATTTTTTAAATTACCCTCTTTTTCCGAATGATAAGAGCTTACCATCTTTCTAATTAATTAACGTGATATATATCACAAAGTTGACAAGCTGACACCTTTCAGCATGGCTATTAATGAGAATGATAATCATATGTAAAAAATCATCAACGATTTTTTTGTCGTATCTCATATTTCGATATAAAATTAAACCACTAGGTTTTTATCGGTTTACAAGAGAATATTTTAGGTAAAAACTTGTTAACTAATAGAATTAACTGGTTTATTGATTTAAAGTAACGCGGATTTTTTAGAGTTACTCTATCTTTTATAGAATAATTCGCATGTTTATTAGCCAAGAAGGGGCTTTTCATGGGGGCACTGCTGGATTTATCCGGTTATATTAAATTTTTTGTGGGTCTTTTTGCGATTGTAAACCCAATTGGTATTTTGCCTGTTTTTATTAGTATGACGAGTTATCAAACGGATGCAGGGCGAAACAAAACAAATTTAATTGCAAATGGCTCCGTTGCAATTATTTTGGTTTCATCTCTGTTAATCGGCGATTCTATACTGAATATTTTCGGTATTTCTATCGACTCGTTTCGTATAGCGGGAGGGATGCTGATTGTTACAATTGCCATGACCATGATAAATGGGCGTTTAGGGGAAGATAAACAAAACAATCAAGAACGAAATGAATCTGCCGTACGTAATAGTGTTGCAGTTGTACCTTTAGCGTTACCATTAATGGCTGGGCCTGGGGCAATTAGTTCTTGTATTGTATGGAGTTCTCGCTGGGAAGGTTTTACTAACTTTTTGGGATTAGCCGCAACCAGTATCTTTTTTGCATTCTGCTGTTGGTTGCTTTTTCGTAGTGCAACACTATTAGTGAAATACTTAGGGCAAACGGGAATTAACGTGGTAACCCGTATAATGGGCTTATTATTAATGTCTTTAGGTATTGAGTTTATTGTGACCGGTTTGCGTTCTATTTTTCCGGGCTTATTAGTTTAAATATCGTTGACACAGTAGCATTTTTAAAAATCGCAGTGTTTTTTAATACTGCGATTTTTTATTTATTACATCACTTCTTCCATGTTAATCAAGACGATGTATTCCTTTTGATAACGCATCTCTATCATAGTGTTGAGTCAATTCGCCATTTTCCATTAATGCGGCTCTATCAGACATATGAGCAATCACATCGGCATCATGACTCACTAATAAATAAGTCATATTATGCTGTTTTTTTAGGGTGTTAAGCAGATTTAAGATCTCAGCTTGCACTGACATATCCAATGCTGAAGTTGGCTCATCTAATAATAACAATTGAGGCTGTAGCAAAAGGGCTCTTGCAATAGCAACTCGTTGGCGTTGTCCACCAGAAAGTTGGTGAGGATAACGGCTTGCTACGTCCGCAGATAAGCCGACTTGAGCTAATGCCTGTTCAATTGTGCTGTTATCAAAAGGAATTTGATGAATTTTCAAAGGTTCAGAAAAAGCACGCTCAATACGGTGTTGGGGATGTAAAGAGGCATAGGGATCTTGAAATACCATCTGTATATTACGGCGCAATGCGCCTTGAAAACGTTGCTGTGGTTTAATGGTTTGCCCTAAAAGTGACATGCTACCTTGCCAATGAGGCAATAATCCAGCAATGACACGTAAAACGGTTGATTTTCCACAACCAGAACGACCTATTAAGCTGAAGGTTTCACCTTGTTGGACATGTAAGTTGATCCCTTTTACAACATGCTTTGCTTGTTTGCCTTGCTCAAATTGAACGTGTAAATCATGAATATCAATTAGCATGATGTTGCTCCTTGAAATTAAGCGTCCTATCTAATACTGGCAATTGTGTGCCATAAGTGCTTGCATTAGGTCTACATGTCCAAAGTGTACGCGTATAAGGATGTGTGGCTGTCGGTAATGCTTTCGCATTGAGTTCATCTACTTGTTCGCCTTGGTACATCACCATTACACGCTCGCAGTATTCAGCAACCAGAGGTAAATCATGACTAATGAGTAGTAAACCCATCTTGCGCTGCTCACATTGGGTGGTAATCAGTTCAAGAATTTGATGGCGTAATTGGGCATCAAGCGCTGATGTTGGTTCATCAGCAATTAGAATTGTTGGGTTATTAATTAGCGCAATAGCAATCATTGCCCGTTGTCCCATTCCTCCTGATAATTCACCGGGATAGCGGTAAATACTCTGCTCAGGAAAGCCAACAGATAACAGCATTTCGATAATCAATTGTCGCCTATCTTGGCGTGAAAGTGTTTGATGGCGTTTTACCGACTCTTCCACTTGTTGATAAATGGTTTTTACCGGATTTAATGCATAACGGGGATCTTGCAATACCATCGAAATAGTATTACCTCGAGTGTTATTCCATTGGCGCGATGAAAAATTCAATAGATTATTTCCCATCAAATTGAGCTGCTCTGCGCTAACTTTTCCTGGTTGACGCACGAGTCCCATTAATGCGCGAGCTGTCATTGATTTACCCGAGCCTGATTCACCCACCACGGCTAAACGCTCTTGGCCTAAAGTAAAAGAGACGTTATTAACCACTCTTGCCGTTGGATAATCAATACAGAGTTTTTTCACTTCAATTAAAGGTGTTTTACTCATGGGTATCTCCCAATATATCCCGAAGCCCATCACCTAATAAATTAAAGGCGAGACTACTGATCAAAATTGCTGTACCCGGAATAGCGGCTACCCACCATTGGTCAAAAATAACGGGCATACCTTCTGCTATCATTGCTCCCCATTCCGCCATAGGAGGGCGAGCACCTAATCCAAGAAAGCCCAAACCTGCGGCAGCAAGAATAATCACCGCTAAATTAAGCGCTAAACGCACAATGGCTGACGGTAAACATAGCGGTAAAATATGCCCCCATAAAAGACGAACACCTTTTATTCCCATCATTTCAGCCGCAGCAAGGTAATCACTATTGCGCAAATGTTGAATTTCACTGCGAGATTGACGTGCATAAGCAGGCCATGCTGTTAAAGCCAGTGCTAATGCTCCATTAAGAAGACCGGGGCCTAACATTGCTACAAAGGCAAAAGCTAGGATCAATGAAGGCATTGACATCACAACGTCAGTGAATCGCATTAAAATACGTTCAGTCCATCCACCGTAATAACCCGATAAAATCCCGACCAACAATCCTAATGGTAAGGTGATAATAGCCACCAAACCCACCAAACCAAGCATTGGGCGTGTGCCATAAATAATACGTGAAAGGATATCTCGCCCATAATTATCGGTGCCTAACCAGTGTTCAGCGTTGGGTGCTAATAAGCGTTGAGCTGCATGTTGCCAATTGGGATCGTAAGGGGCTAACCAAGGTGCAAAAATAGCAATAATTAACAGTAAAATAAGCAACGATAAACCGATAAATGCGGAAGGCGAACGCGCTATTTTTCTTAAAAATGAAGGTGACATTAGCGGAGCCTCGGATCAGTCAAACGAATAACGATATCGGTCATATTATTAATAAAGACAAAGCATAAACCGATAATTAAAGTACCGCCCATAATGGCTGTGGTATCACCTGCAAAAAGTGCGGTTGTAAGATATCGACCAATTCCCGGCCAAGAAAAGACCGTTTCTGTTAATACCGCACCTTCTAACATACCGGTATAAGACAAGGCGATAATGGTCATTAATACACCACGAATATTGGGTAATACGTGATAAAAGAGAATACGTAACTCACCAATACCTTTTGCTCTTGCTAAGGTGACATACTCTTTATTCATTTCGTTTAAACAGGCCGAACGTGTTAAGCGAGTAATAGAGGCAAGGGCAAAATAAGCTAACAGAGAAACGGGCAGAATAAGGTGTGATAACGCGTTAAAAAAGGCATCTTTATCACCGGCTAATAAGGTATCGATTAACGCAAAGCCTGTTACAGGTTCAATCGTAAATTGATATATATCGTCTAATCGTCCGGGGCCTGCGGTCCATTGCAGTGTGGCATAGAAAATTAATAATAAAATTAAACCTAACCAGAAAATAGGAACAGAGCTACCTAATAGCGTCAAAATGCGTAAAACAAAATCGAGAGGTGTACCGACAAAACGAGCACATAATACGCCAAATAAAATGCCCAAACTGGCACCAATAACCAATGCGACCGTTGCTAACTCTAGAGTGGCTGGGAAAGTCAATAATAAATCATCAAGAACGGGTTGACCCGTTGATGTCGCTGTACCCAAATGTCCTTGTAATAATGCTTCTACATAGTGAAAAAACTGCATATAGAGAGGTAAATCTAGCCCCAATTCATGTTTGACTTGGTTATATGTTTCGAGGCTTGCATGATCACCGACAATTTGCAGAACAGGATCAACAGGGGAAAGTGCAGAAAGTGTGAAAGTAATTACAAGAAGCCCAAAAAGCGTAAGTACTAATGTCAATATTCCTTGAGCAAAAGTAATTAACTGGCTTTTTAGACGAATAGGTAACGTCATAGCAGTGTTCATACAGCAATAGCCTAGTGAAATGGCAAAAAAATAGACCATCCACAATAACATGACTGTGGATGGTTTTAGGAAAAAATATTACTTAGTTACTTAATTACTTAATTACTTAGTTACTTTGTCATAATAAACCATATCTGCATTTAGACCTTGGGCATAACCTTTAACATTATCGCGCATGACGATTTGGTTTTTACCTTGATCGATAAAGACATAAGGTGAACTACGTTGTAACTCTTTTTGCATTTCAGTATAGAGTGATTGACGCTTTGTCTTGTCTGCCTCATTCAGCGCCACTAATGTTTTTTGGCTTAGTTCAGGGATTTTCCAACCATTTAACCAAGCAACAGTATTGGATTGTCCGTCGTTATAAGCAAAGGCACTCGCATTAGAATGTGCATCAAAATAGTCTGGGATCCAAAAACGAATCGCGGCTTGGTGTTGTTTCGCGCGCACACGGCTATACACTTGGCTACCAGCCGCTGGTAATAAGTCTACTTGTACACCTGCTTGAGCAAAGCTTGCCTGAATAGATTGCGCCACTGTAATGTAAGGGACTTTATTCTCAACATCTAATGTAAAGCGAGCATTGGTAATGCCTGCTTTGGCTAAAATTGCCTTCGCTTTTTCGGGATCAAAGGTGAATGGATTATCTTTTAATGCACCCGGTAAACCCACAGGCAAAAAGCTTTGGTGAATAAAATACTGCCCACGCATTAAATCTTCAGTAATACCTTTGTAGTCAACTAAATAACGAGAGGCCTCCCAAAATGCGGGGTTACTAAGCGCAGGGTTTCCACTTGCGGTATTAAAAGCTAAATAAACTTGCTCAGCGGAAGGAATATTTAAAATTTGAATACCAGCTTTGCCAGACAGTGCTGCTGTTTGGTCTGTACCTAGCCCTCGAGCAATATCTGCATCACCTTTTTCAATCAACAAACGACGGGATGCTGGATCAGGTACGTTTTTAATAATGATATTTGCTATTTTAGGTGCGCCAGTTGGTGAGAGAGGGTTAGCTTCTAACACAATCGCTTGGCGAGGTTGATAAGCACGCATTTTGTATGCGCCACTTCCTGCTGAATTCATTTTCAGCCAGCTATTCCCAAAGTCATTATTTTTAACGTGAGCAGAAACCAGCTTTTCATCAATAATAGAAGCAATTGGGGTTGAGAGGATATTTAGCACAACATCAGGGCTGACATCGGCTATCCAACGTACTTCTAATTCATTATCACTGACTTTTTTCAATAATGAATTAATGTTATCTGCTTTCCAGCCTAAGACATTTAGAATAAAGGCGGGTGACTTATTCATGGTGATCGCACGCTGATAAGAGAAGATAATATCTTCAGGGCGAACAGTGTTACCTGATGCAAATTTTGCATCAGGTTTAATTTTAAATACGATAGATTTTTGTTCAGGATTGGCTTGCCAACTTTCAACTAAAATCGGTTCATTAATTTCAGGGTTATCGCGATTAGGTTGAACAATACGCTGATACAAACTAGGCACAGTCTGAATACTAGACAGTTCATTACTTTCAGCGGGATCAAGACTGACAATATCATCAAGCCCTTGAACCACAATTAATGTATTAGCAGGTGTTGCTGCAAATGCCGGGACGGAAAGGGCACCCACAACGAATAATGATAATAATTTTGCTTTCATGAGACGCTCCCTGAAACGGTGTCGCTAAAATCGTTATGTTAATAACTTATTAGTTATTACTTTGTGAAATTAACTTAGGCAAAACGTGACCGATGCGCAAAGTTTTAATTACGCTTACATATAACGCTTGGTTATAAGCAATTAAGATTAATTATGGTAGAAGAATAATTAACCGCAAGATGAGAAGAACCAGATACTCCTTTAGTAGTAATTGATTGACTATTAAGTTGTAGTAGCTGAATTGATTAAGCTGTATTTGATATCCATCAATATTCCTTATGAGTAGTTTCGTATTTTAGCCTTAGAAATCTTTAAATCTGAGGCAAAAATGAGCAAGAAAACACTCGCAATCATCGGTAACGGTATGGTGGGGCACCGTTATATCGAAGAATTGATTGATAAAGGTGGCAATGAAGAATTTAATATTGTCGTCTTTTGTGAAGAACCTCGCGTTGCATATGATAGAGTCCATCTCTCCTCTTATTTCTCCCATCACACCGCTGAAGAACTCTCTTTAGTTAAGCAAGGATATTATGAGAAACACCAAATAGAAGTATTAATTGGTGAACGAGTGATAACCATCAATCGTGAAGAAAAAGTGGTACACACCAATACAGGGCGTTGTGTCAGTTACGATAAGTTAGTGATGGCAACAGGCTCTTATCCATGGGTTCCCCCTATTAAGGGAAATAACTCACCAGATTGCTTTGTTTATCGAACTATTGAAGATTTAAATGCCATCGAATCTTGCGCACGTATTAGCCGTAAAGGCGCGGTAATTGGCGGTGGACTTTTAGGATTAGAAGCCGCAGGTGCGCTAAAAAGTTTAGGTATTGAAACTCATGTTATCGAATTTGCTCCAACCTTAATGGCAGAACAACTTGATACATTAGGTGGTGAGCAACTTAAGCGAAAAATAGAGCGTATGGGTGTGAAAGTGCATACCTCTAAAAACACACAAGAAATATTATCGACAGGTGAAAATGCACGTAAAACACTGCAATTTGCAGATGGTAGTTTTCTTGAAGTTGACTTTATTGTGTTCTCCACAGGTATTCGCCCGAAAGATAAACTGGCTCGTCAATGTAATTTAGATATTGCCCCAAGAGGCGGCATTGTTATTAATGATTATTGCCAAACAACAGATCCTGATATTTATGCTATTGGTGAATGTGCATCTTGGCAAAATAAAACTTTCGGGTTAGTGGCTCCGGGCTACAAAATGGCACAAGTTGCCGTCGATAATTTATTAGGCCATCACTCTGTCTTTCAAGGGGCTGATTTAAGTGCCAAATTAAAACTTCTCGGTGTCGATGTCGGCGGTATTGGTGATGCTCATGGACATCAAGTAGGGTGCCGTAGCTATATTTATCTGGACGAAGGCAAAGAAATTTATAAACGTCTGATAGTTAGTGAAGATAACAAATACTTATTAGGGGCTGTATTAGTGGGAGATACCGAAGATTATGGCAATCTTCTACAGTTATCACTCAATACTATTGAATTACCAGAGCACCCTGATTCCTTAATTTTACCGGCACATGCAGGAAGTAAGCCTGCAATCGGAGTTGACTCCTTACCTGAAACAGCACAAATCTGCTCTTGTTTTGATGTGACAAAAGGCGAAATTATTCAAGCAATTGAACGAGGTTGTCATACAGTTGCTGCCATTAAAGCTGAAACTAAAGCCGGTACAGGGTGTGGTGGTTGTATTCCTCTTGTGACTCAAGTCTTAAATGCAGAATTAACCAAACAAGGTATTGAAGTTAATCACCATCTTTGTGAGCATTTTCACTATTCACGCCAAGAACTTTATCATCTTATTCGTGTAGAAGGTCTGAAAAGTTTTGATGAACTGCTGGCAAAACATGGTCAAGGTTATGGCTGTGAAGTGTGTAAACCTACAGTGGGGTCATTGCTTGCCTCATGTTGGAATGAGTACATCTTGAGTGATGATTTAGTTTCTCTACAAGATACTAATGATAACTTTCTCGCAAATATGCAAAAAGATGGGACTTATTCCATTATTCCTCGCTCTCCCGGTGGTGAAATTACGCCCGCTGGTATTATAGCTATTGGGCAAATCGCTCAAAAATATAATTTGTATACCAAAATTACTGGCTCGCAACGAATGGCAATGTTCGGTGCTCATAAACAGGATCTGCCTGCTATTTGGGAAAAATTAATTGCAGCAGGTTTTGAAACAGGCCATGCCTACGCGAAAGCATTGCGTATGGTAAAAACGTGTGTAGGTAGCAGTTGGTGCCGTTTTGGTGTTGGTGATAGTGTTGGTTTGGGGGTTGCGCTAGAGCATCGTTATAAAGGTATTAGAACGCCTCATAAGATGAAATTTGGTGTATCAGGTTGCACCCGAGAATGTTCTGAAGCACAAGGAAAAGACGTCGGTATTATTGCCACCGACAAAGGCTGGAACCTCTATTTTGGCGGAAATGGTGGTATGAAGCCACGCCATGGGGATCTCTTTGCTTCGGATCTTGATGAAGAAACCTTAGTGCATTATATCGACCGCTTTATGATGTTTTATATCCGTACCGCAGATAAGCTACAACGAACCTCAGTATGGTTAGATAATTTAGAAGGGGGAATTGAATATTTACGTGATGTTATTATTCATGACAAGCTAGGCTTAAATACGCAGTTAGAAAAAGAACTGAAAGCCTTACAAGAACGAGTCGCTTGTGAATGGAAAGAAACGGTTGATTCTCCAAAAGCATTAAAACGTTTTGCCCACTTTATTAATAATCCAATGCCCGATCCGACAGTGCAAACGGTAAAAGAACGATTCCAACACCGTCCCGCACGTTTACATGAACGTATTGATATCAAATTGGTCACTGAGGAGGCGCAATCATGAGTCAATGGATAGCGGTTTGCCAATTAGATGATATTACACCAGGAACGGGTGTTTGTGCGCTGGTGGAGCAAGATCATGTTGCCATTTTTCGCCCTTATTCTGATACACGTTTATATGCATTAAGCAATATCGATCCCTTTGCACATTCCAGTGTTCTATCACGAGGATTAATTGCTGAACATGAAAATGAGTTGTATATCGTTAGCCCGCTAAAAAAACAGCATTTTCGTTTAACGGATGGTTTTTGCCTTGAAGATGAGCGTTTTTCGATCACACATTTTGATGTCAAGGTTGAAGGTAATACTGTTAGCGTACGCAGCCGTAATAAATCATCTCAATAAATAGGGGAATGAATATGGATTACTTTCCAATATTCTGTCAGCTCAAAGATAAACCTTGTTTATTAGTGGGAGGCGGTGAGATTGCTGAACGTAAAGCCAGATTGCTTATGGAGGCAGGGGCTATTATTTCTGTCATTGCCCCTTCATTTACAAGGCAGTTTATGCAATGGCATACCGAGCAAAAACTAAACTGTATTACAGGAATATTTAATGAGGTTCATTTATCTGGTAAATGGCTTGTTATTGCTGCAACAGATAGCGAGCAAGTGAATCAACAGGTTTTTCAATCAGCAACAGAGAATCAGATATTTTGTAATGTGGTGGATTCACCAGAGCAAGCTAGCTTTATTATGCCGTCTGTCATAGATCGTTCCCCCATTGTGGTGGCGATTTCATCGGGCGGAAAAGCACCTGTATTAGCCCGCATTTTGCGAGAAAAAATTGAACAACTCCTCCCTAATTATCTTGGTGAGCTAGCACAACTTGCCGGAAAATTACGAAATAAAATAAAACAGCGTTTTTCATCGATGAGTGCAAGACGTTATTTTTGGGAGCAATTTTTTGCGGATAAATCATTACAAGCTGAAATAGAAGCGCAAAGAGACGATGGTATTGAGCGACGCATTAGCGCACTGTTATCTGAAAATCAGCAACCTCAAGGCAGTGTTGTTTTAGTTGGCGCAGGGCCGGGTGATGCTGGGTTAATGACCATTAAAGGTTTACAGCAGTGTCAGCAAGCAGATGTAGTGGTTTACGATAGACTCGTGTCTGATGAGGTTATGGCTCTTGTTCGTAGAGATGCGCAGCGCATTTATGTTGGTAAGCAAGCGGGTTTTCACTGTGTTCCTCAAGACGAAATTAATCAAATTTTAATCAAAGAAGCCACTGCGGGAAAACGAGTGGTGAGATTAAAAGGAGGCGATCCTTTTATTTTTGGTCGAGGCAGTGAAGAGTTAGAAGCTTTGATTGAACATCGTATTCCATTTTCAGTGATCCCTGGTATTACGGCAGCATCAGGCTGTACAACTTACGCGGGTATTCCTTTAACGCATCGAGATTATGCGCAAAGCGTTCGTTTTATTACAGGACATGGAAAAGGGTTAAATGAAGCCCAGTGGCAATGTATTGCGCAAGAGAATCAAACATTGGTTTTTTATATGGGATTGACTAAAGCCCATTACATTCAGCAAATGTTACTCAGTCAAAACATGTGTGCGACGATGCCTGTTGCTATTATCGAAAAAGGAACATTAACAGCACAAAAAGTGATTACTGGGCAATTACATCAACTAGCACAGATGGCAGAAACAATGGAAAGTCCAGCGCTGATTATTGTGGGAGAAGTTGTCAAGTTGAATGATAAGCTACAATGGTTTCAATCAAAATCGGCTAAATAGCTGAAAAAAATTGAAGTTGACGTTATAAAATAAAAAAACCTCTTTAATATTCAATATGTATATTAAAGAGGTTTTTTATCTAATGCATAGAAATATATATGAAAATATTTTTTCATTTCATTTCAATTAAACAATTAGATTAAAAATTAAAAATTAAAAATAAATAATAAAAGTGAATGTTTAATAATCTACGGTAATTTTTAGGTTGGAATTATTATTCAATCTAAAGCTCAATTTATTGCTATTTTTAATTAATTTCAAACAGAAACTCTTTACTTATAACGCATCATAAAGTTCTGTAAGTTGGATAAAAACCTTCCTGATTATATTAATTCTGTGAGCTACGTAGGTTTTCTATCTATAAAACTTGCGTGATGTTAATTAAATGTTTATTTGTTGTTTTACCTCTTGTGATATTTGTTTTTTATTTTTCTAAGATAGAACCTTTGAGGGCTAAATAAAGTTAAGTGATAAGAATATCGCATTAATTGACAAAATTTACGATAAGTGTAAAAAAGAAGCGTGTTGTTATCACTTTCTATCTTGTCTAGATCTTAAAATGTTTAAGAATAGTCATTATTACAATCAAAATTTAACAGCGATGCAAATCGTTAATTGAGCGACCCCGCTATAAATTACTGTTTATTAGGAGAGGTACCCATGAAAAATAAAGCTGTGTTAACGATGATGTTTCCAGTCGGTATTATTTCACTTGCCTTAACCTCCTTTTTTTCTCATGCTGTGACTCCCCCTGAAGGCACTATTCTGGCAAAACAACAACATATTGTTATTAATAATGGCACTGAGGTTTCGTCACTTGATCCCCATAAAGTAGAAGGCGCGCCTGAAGGTAATATTATTTTGAATTTATTAGAAGGTCTGACTTATGTGGGGCCTAATGGCGATAGCATGCCAGGCGTTGCGTTGCGCTGGGAAACTGATGATAACAAGGTGTGGACATTCTATTTGAGAGAAGATGCCAAATGGAGTGATGGGACGCCAGTAACAGCCGAAGATTTTGTTTATAGTTGGCGTCGATTGGTAGATCCTAAAACTGGTTCACCTTATGCCAGTTATCTCGAATATGCTTATGTTGAAAATGTTGCAGATATTCTTAGTGGTAAAAAATCCCCCGAAACATTGGGTGTGAAAGCGATAGATCCCTACACTTTGCAAGTCAATTTAACCAAACCAATTCCTTATTTGGTTGATATGGTCAGTCATACATCATTAAAGCCTGTTAAAAAAGAGATTGTTGAAAAATACGGTGTTAATTGGACTCGCCCAGAAAACTTTGTCGGTAATGGGGCTTATATCATTGACAATTGGATTGTGAATGAAAAGGTAACTTTAACGCGAAACCCACTTTATTGGGATAATAAAAATACCATTATTGAGCAAGCCACGTTTTTACCAATTAGTTCAGAAACCAGTGATATTAACCGTTATCGTAGTGGTGAAATTGATATTACCAACAGCGCTATTCCTCCAGTTCTTTATAAAAAAATGAAGCAAGAACAGCCTGATAATTTACACGTTACACCTTATCTATGTACCTTTTATTATGAACTCAATAATAAAAAAGCGCCTTTTGATGACGCCCGAGTTCGGGAAGCTGTGAAATTGACACTTGATAGGCAAGTGATTGCTGAAAAAATAATGGGACAAGGCCAAATCCCTGCTTACTCTTTTACACCATCTTTTATTGGTAATGGTAATTTTAAGCCGCCTAAATGGGCATATTGGACACAACAACAACGTAATGAAAGGGCGCGTGAGTTATTAAAAGAGGCTGGATTTGACAGTAAAAATCCGCTGACTTTCACATTGCTTTACAACACTTCAGATCAAAATAAACAACAAGCTATTGCAGCTGCATCAATGTGGAAAAAAAGTATTGGCGCCAATGTCACGTTACAAAATCAAGAATGGAAAACAGCGCTAGAAAATCGTAATCAGGGCAATTACCAAGTTGCTAGAGCAACATGGTGTGCAGATTACAATGAACCGACTTCATTTTTAAACTCATTTCTTTCTAAAAGTAGCCTAAATACGATCTTTTATGAAAATAAAGCCTATGACGACACATTAAATAATGCACTACTTGCACTCGATAATGGTGCACGTCATCAACTCTATCAACGCGCTGAAGCCTTGCTAGATAAGGATTCTGCGATAGTACCTGTTTATTATCGTGTCAGTGTTAGATTAGTGAGTCCAAAAGTAGGTGGATTTACTGGTAAAGACCCCTTTGATTATACGGACTTAAAGCGCTATTTTATAAAGGTAGATAACTAAAACTGGTAAATTATCGGTATTCTATAGTTATGTACGATTTAAATGGTTAAAAGTGACTTTAACCGTAGTAAAAAATAAAAAAGCTACACAAAAAAGATAACGGCATAAAAAAATTATAATGTTATCAGGCAATTAAGCACTGATGGCAATTAAGTAAGTTTGATTTATTTTTTGTAAAAACAATAAGTTGTGTAAACCGTTCTAAAACACAACTGAACATCACAGAATGGTTGTCTAACAACCAACTCACTAACTGGGAGTATTTTATAAGATGAGTAATTTAACTAAAAAGAGTGCGTTGGCGATTGCAATAAGCGCAATCTTTGGATTGTCAGCACTAACAGCTAACGCTGCGGTTGTTCCAGACGGGGTAAAATTAGCTGAAAAACAAGTGCTTGTTCGTAATAATGGCTCTGAGCCACAATCACTTGATCCTCATAAAATCGAAGGTGTGCCTGAATCTGCATTAGCACGTGATCTCTTCGAAGGCGTTACTATTGTTGGCCCAGATGGTGAAATTCTACCCGGCTCAGCAACTAGCTGGGAAAATAAAGACTTCACCGTTTGGACATTCAAAATTCGTGAAGGCGCTAAATGGTCAAATGGCGAACCTGTTACAGCACAGGATTTTGTTTATAGCTGGCAACGTTTAGCAGATCCTAATACGGCATCTCCTTATGAAAGTTATCTACAATATGCGCATATCGTCAATATCGACGATATTATCGCAGGTAAGAAAAAAGCCACTGAATTAGGAGTTAAGGCATTAGATAACAACACATTAGAAGTGACATTATCAGAAGCAGTGCCTTATTTACCAAAATTATTAGCTCACTCCTCCATGTCGCCAGTTAATCAAAAAGTGATAGAAAAATTTGGCGAAAAATGGACTCAACCTGCTAATTTCGTCGGTAACGGCGCTTATAATTTAAAAGACTGGACAGTCAACGAGCGCATTGTTTTAGAGCGTAGCCCAACCTATTGGGATAATAAAAATACCGTTATTGATAAAGTCACATTCTTACCTATCTCATCAGAAGTCACCGACGTAAACCGCTATCGTGCGGGCGAAATCGACATGACATATAGCAATTTACCCATCGAACTTTTCCAAAAACTGAAAAAAGAGATCCCGGATGAATTGCGTATAAGCCCATATTTATGTACTTATTATTATGAAATTAATAATGAGAAAGCTCCGTTTAACGATCCTCGTGTCCGTGAAGCACTGAAACTGTCAATGGATAGAGATATCATCACTTATAAAGTGAAAAACCAAGGCGATATCCCAGCTTATGGCTTTACCCCTCCATTTACTGATGGCATTAAAGAGAACAAACCAGAATGGTTTGCGACTTGGACACAAGAACAACGCAATGAAAAAGCACGCCAATTATTAGAAGAGGCTGGCTATAACAAAGCAAATCCACTGAAATTTAAGCTTCTGTACAATACATCCGACTTACATAAAAAAGTTGCGATCGCCGCTTCTTCAATTTGGAAGAAAAACTTAGGTGCCGATGTTTCTCTTGAAAACCAAGAGTGGAAAACTTTCTTAGATACTCGTCACCAAGGAACTTATGATGTTGCTCGTGCCGGTTGGTGTGCAGATTATAATGAACCTTCTTCATTCCTGAACATGATGCTGTCTTACAGCAGTAATAACACTGTTCACTATAAAAACACAGAATTTGACGCATTGATCAAAGAGTCTTTACGTGTGAAATCTGATGATGAACGTGCCGCTATTTATCAAAAAGCTGAAGGTGTATTAGATAAAGATTCGGCTATTGTTCCACTTTACTACTATGTAAACACCCGTTTAGTGAAACCTTATGTCGGGGGTTATTCAGGTAAAGATCCATTAGATAATTTACATACTAAAGACTTGTACATTATTGCTAAGTAATCGGGCGAGACCTTGCTTTTTAAGGCAAGGTCTTTTTATCGTCACGCCTGAATAGGTTTGTGTTATAGGAACGGGCAATGCTCAAATTTATTTTTCGTCGCTTTTTGGAAGCGATACCGACTCTATTTATTCTAATAACGATTTCGTTTTTTATGATGCGCTTAGCGCCGGGTAGTCCTTTTACGGGTGAAAGAAAACTCCCGCCTGAGGTAATGGCAAATATTGAAGCGAAATACCATTTAAATGATCCCATTTATAAGCAATATTTCGATTATTTAATTCAGCTATCGAAAGGGGATTTAGGGCCTTCTTTTAAATATAAAGACTACAGTGTAAACACCTTAGTCGGTAAAGCATTCCCTGTTTCAGCTAAATTAGGGCTGTCGGCATTTATTTTTGCCGTAATTTTAGGTGTGGGGGCAGGCGTGATCGCGGCACTGAATCAGAACAGCAAATGGGATTATACCGTCATGACTTTTGCCATGACGGGGGTTGTAATACCGAGTTTTGTTGTCGCACCACTCCTAGTGCTTATTTTTGCTATTACCTTAAGGTGGTTACCAGCAGGAGGTTGGAATGGTGGCGCAGTGCAATATATGTTGTTACCAATGATTGCATTATCGCTTTCTTATATTGCTAGCATCTCGCGTATTACCCGTAGTTCAATGATCGAAGTATTACACTCAAACTTTATCAGAACGGCCAAAGCGAAAGGCTTGCCGATGAAAAGAATTGTACTGCGTCATGCTTTAAAACCCGCGTTGCTACCTGTTATTTCTTATATGGGGCCTGCATTTGTCGGTATTATTACGGGCTCAATGGTTATTGAAACTATCTTTGGATTGCCGGGTATCGGACAACTTTTCGTTAATGGTGCTTTAAACCGAGATTACTCATTGGTATTAAGTTTAACCATTATCGTCGGTGCATTAACGATTTTCTTTAATGCCATTGTCGATATTTTATATGCCGTTATTGATCCGAAAATTCGTTATTAATAGATACTGGAGCGCGTTATGTTATCACTGAAGGAAAACAGCGAAGCTCTGGGGAATTTCTCGGAGCAGCTAGATATTGAAGGTCGTAGTTTATGGCAAGATGCTCGTCGTCGTTTTATGCACAATAAAGCTGCGATCACGAGCCTTGTATTGCTTTTCTTTATTATATTATTTGTTATTTTTGCCCCCATGTTATCACCATTTCTTTATGATGATACTGATTGGGAAATGATGTCAATGGCACCTGACTTTGCCTCTTCTCACTATTTTGGTACTGACTCATCAGGCCGTGACTTATTAGTACGGGTTGCGATTGGTGGTCGTATCTCATTAATGGTAGGTATTGCGGCAGCCTTTGTTGCGGTCATTGTTGGCACACTTTATGGCGCAATGGCGGGTTATATTGGTGGGCGTGTTGACTCAATAATGATGCGCTTACTCGAAATATTAAACTCATTCCCATTTATGTTCTTTGTTATCTTATTGGTGACATTTTTTGGTCAAAATATCCTACTGATTTTTGTTGCTATCGGCATGGTGTCTTGGCTTGATATGGCACGTATCGTAAGGGGACAAACTTTAAGTCTAAAACGTAAAGAATTTATTGAAGCTGCGCTGGTATGTGGTGTTTCATCACGCAATATCGTGCTAAGACATATTGTTCCTAACGTATTAGGTGTAGTGGTTGTTTACGCCTCGTTATTAGTGCCTAGCATGATTTTATTCGAATCCTTTTTAAGTTTCTTAGGTTTAGGAACACAAGAGCCATTAAGCAGTTGGGGTGCACTATTAAGTGATGGTGCAAACTCAATGGAAGTTTCTCCTTGGTTGATTCTTTTCCCGGCTTCGTTCTTAGTTGTCACACTGTTTTGCTTTAACTTTATCGGTGATGGCTTACGTGACGCATTAGATCCGAAAGATCGTTAAGGAGAACAAAATGACAAATACAACAAATAAGTCGTTATTAAGTGTTAAAGATCTCAGTGTCACTTTTGGTACCGCAGATGGTGACGTTACGGCAGTGAATAAGCTGAATTTTGAATTATCAGCAGGTGAAACCTTAGGCATTGTTGGTGAATCGGGTTCTGGTAAATCGCAAACAGCTTTTGCTTTGATGGGATTATTAGCGAAAAATGGTCGTACAGCGGGTAGTGCCAATTTTAATGGCCGTGAGATCTTAAATCTTCGTCAAAGCGAATTAAATAAAATGCGCGCTGAAGAAATATCCATGATATTCCAAGATCCAATGACTTCATTAAATCCTTATATGAAAGTCGGCGCACAGCTTATTGAAGTCTTGATGCTGCATAAAGGCATGAGTAAAAATGATGCTTATGCGGAATCAGTTCGTATGTTAGATGCCGTAAAAATGCCTGAAGCACATAAACGAATGAGTATGTACCCTCATGAATTTTCAGGCGGGATGCGTCAACGTGTCATGATTGCAATGGCATTACTGTGTAAGCCTAAACTGTTAATTGCTGATGAGCCGACAACGGCACTTGATGTGACGGTTCAAGCACAAATCATGACACTGCTAAATGAGCTTAAAAATGATTTAAACACCGCAATTATTATGATCACCCATGACTTAGGGGTTGTTGCGGGGATTTGCGATAAAGTATTGGTAATGTATGCAGGGCGCACTATGGAATATGGGAATGCGCGTGATATTTTTTATCAACCCTCACACCCTTATTCTATCGGGTTGCTACAAGCCGTTCCGCGTTTAGACGGTGAAGATGAGCGACTAGCGACTATTCCGGGTAATCCTCCTAACTTATTGCGTTTACCAAAAGGTTGTCCATTCCAACCACGCTGTCAGTATGCAACAGAGCAATGTTTGTCGCATGAGCCTGAATTAGCGCAATTTGCACAAGGGCGATTACGAGCCTGTTTTAAAGCGGTGGAGGAATTGGTATGACGCAGGCCACATTACAAGATAGAAAAGTTATTCTAGAAGTGAATGACTTAAAAGTTTATTTCGATGTTCAAGATAATAAACAGTGGTTTTGGAAAGCGAAAAAAAGCCTCAAAGCCGTTGATGGTGTCACATTGCGTTTATATGAAGGTGAAACATTAGGGGTTGTTGGTGAATCTGGTTGTGGTAAATCGACATTTGCGCGTGCCATTATTGGGTTAGTCAAAGCCTCTGGGGGTACAGTCACTTGGTTAGGCAATGATTTATTGGGAATGGGTAATAAACAATGGCGCGATATTCGCCAAGATATTCAAATGATTTTCCAAGATCCACTGGCTTCCTTAAACCCAAGAATGACGATTGGCGACATTATTGCTGAACCCTTAAAAACCTATCACCCTAAAATGAAACAGGCGCAAGTGGTTGAAAAAGTGAAAGCAATGATGATGCGAGTCGGATTATTGCCAAACTTAATTAACCGTTATCCTCACGAATTTTCAGGAGGACAGTGTCAACGTATCGGTATTGCTCGCGCATTAATTCTAGAGCCTAAATTGGTGATTTGTGATGAGCCCGTTTCTGCACTTGATGTATCAATTCAGGCTCAAGTAGTTAACTTGCTGAAAGATATTCAAAAAGAGATGGGGTTATCGTTGATCTTTATTGCCCACGATCTGGCTGTGGTAAAACATATTTCTGATCGTGTCTTGGTGATGTATTTAGGGCATGCGGTAGAATTAGGCACCTATGATGAAGTTTATCATCACCCATTACACCCTTATACCAAAGCGTTGATGTCAGCAGTGCCTATTCCTGATCCCGATAAAGAGCGTAATAAGCACATTGATTTATTGGAAGGCGAGTTACCTTCACCGATTAATCCACCATCAGGTTGTATATTCCGTACACGTTGCCCAATGGCGGATGAAGAATGTGCCAAAACACGCCCTTTATTAGAGGGAAGTTTCCGCCATGCCGTCTCTTGCTTAAAAGTAGATCCGCTTTAATGTAACTAAATAGTGTTGATAAGAGAAGAAGCCTGCTTGAATAAATTCAAGCGGGCTTCTTATTTTTAACATGCAGAATATTGGACATTTATTATTATTTTCTCTTTAACGGATCTTCGATAATATCGGGCATCTTTGGTAAATCTAATTCGCCTTTTTCCATATAGATATCTAAGCCACTTAGCCAATCCGCATATTTTCTTAACTCATCCATTCTTTCTGGGTTTCTACCTATTTCACAATAACCAATAGGTAAATCATAAGTGACTACACGACGAAGAAACAGTGAATTTCTTGGTAATGTACCATGGTCAGTAGGGCGTTGATTATATTCGCGAATACGTGTTCTCATCTCTTCTAAGGTTTCATATTTTGAGGTTGTATTTTTATCTTGAGGATCTAACAGTGGGTTATTCTGGAGTATTTTTCGCTCTTCTGGGGTGAGTTCAACCCAAATACGATGTTGATAAGAATAGAGATCTTTATAGAAATAGTATTCGGCATCTTTTGGAGTGTAGATATCTAATTCATCATCATAAAGAATTTGCCCATAACCTTGACCTAAAGGTATCTCTTTTTTCTGATTATTAGCATTGATATTAATTTCAGGGGCTGGTTTCTCCGCTTTTTTTTCTATTACGGCAAAATCTTCATCAAATGTTGCTAATTCGGCTGGTGTAATAGGGTGAGGCACTTCTGGGGCATTAATATTTAATGACATATTAGCGGAAGGAGCTGGCCATGCGAAGCCTTCTAATGTTTTGGTATTACTGTCCCAGAAAATATTACCGTCACTAAATCGTCCATTTGCATCGGTAAATACTGTGTTTGGGTTGGGTTTTTCACCACAAGGCGTATTACGTGCTAACATTCTGATATAGGGCGGATGTTTAAGGCTAAATAGTGGATGGTGAGAAGTTTGCCCCTTTTGAGTAATATTAGGAAGTGGACACCAACCAATACTTTGTAAAGGCGATGAGCCCATTACGCGATCGTGTGGATTACAATAAATATAAAATCGCCCATGATTATCTCTTTCCTTAATCATTTCACCTTTAGCTAATTTTTCCTTATTTTTTTCAATATTTCTTTTCTTGCTAATATCAAGTTTTTCTCCCTTATATATGACGACATCAGGAGTCCAACTTTTCTTATCTTCACTCTGCCCAACAATTAGACCTGAATATCCACAAGGGGCATCTTTCAATCGATTTTTATTTTTTGCAATTTTATCAATAATTTCTTTAAGTGTGGCTTCTCTATGTGCTTGATTAATATTTTCATTGTAAACATACGAGTAACTATTTAAGAAATTATCTTCTGTGGCATAAGGAGAATTTAAAACAAACAAACTATCAGGGGGTTCAATTGCTGCTGCGGCTAACGCTATCATGGTACCTTGGCTGTGTGAAATGACGGTAACGGTATCATAAGGATAATCTTTACGTATTTTCCCGACTAAATTGGCTAACCGTTTTACAGCATGAGCATAATAATGACGAGGAGGTGACTTTGTTAATAACCGATCTGTTTCAGGGTTAAAGGCTTGTACATTAAAAGGGATTGGCGTTGGGATCACGGTCCATAACATCGCGAGATTGCTAAAGCCACTCTTACTCCATAAACTGACTAAATTATTGCATCCATTTTGAAATGGCCCACCGCCCCAGAAAAAAGGACCTTTATGTTTAATTTTTTCATTAATAAAGAGGCGTTTTTTACGGTAAGGCAAGGAATGGTATTCTTGTACAGTATTGTATTTTTTTATATCTTCAAGGGTCCAATATCTTTCATCTTTATGACTGTATTCGGGCTCTAATATCTCACTGACTAAGCGATGATAGCTTTCTCCGGCTCTATTTTTTAATGGAATACAATATTGGCCTAAATCGTCATCAGTTGCACGATATCCCCAATAAAAACGGATCACGGGGGAATTACCCAACTCGGTTAAGGTTCGAATAGGTTCTTCATAAATATAGTGGCTATTATCATAATTTTTTTCATCTAAAATAAACTTAGATTGGTAATATTTATTCCTTTCCAACTCATAAGCTGTACCAGTAAGATTCAGTCTTTCATTAAGTCCTTTGCACAGTTCTCGTTCAGCATCGTCATACCACTCTCCTTCTGAATTCACTCCATGAACAAAAATAATAATACCGGGTAAATGAGGTTTAGCATGGATTTCTGCCCCAATATTGGCAGCGTGGGTGATAGAACGCCATTCTTGACTGCCATCAAGGCATTCTTTAGGTTTTAGCCAACGGGTTGGATTGCTGTTACTCATCATTTTTCTGCCTGTGAAATAGGATAAATAGAAGGGGCACTACAATCAAAACGGGTTTGTCCTGAGGGGGTTTTTAGTGTTGGAGAGGGAGATTCTTTATCCCCGACACTACTATGAACATAATTTGAATCGGTGGGATCAAAATAAAATTTTCGCCACCAAGGTTTAGCTAATTCATCATTAGCTTCTCGACGACTGACAGCGGTTTCTCCTAAATAAAATCCCTCATCAGTGACGATGATATCGAAAAAAGAAGAGTAGTAACCAGGGTGGTCAGTGTGAATACCAAACCCCCCATTTGTGGGCCTAAAGTTTTTTCCACCATCAAGGGTGACAAGAATAACGTTAACACAACCTGTTTTTGTTCCTGCGCAACGACTGGTTACACGACTCAATACTCCCGGAAAAGCAAAAGCATCATCACGCTCGGTTGCCCAGATTAAACGCCCTTGATAACGGCAAGCTGAAGACCGGATAATCTCTTGGTGGATACCTTTTTGAGTATTGTTGTAATACGTCGAGCCACTGCGCCTTTCATTATATTTCTCCAAGGTAAAAAAGCGGTGGTCATCAATACGATAAATGACAGTGGGAGGGCCATAACTTTTAATCTCTTCGGCTATTAAACGTTGTTGCTCGGCGCTATCTTGTTCCGCTTTGATAGCGGCTTTTTCTTTTAATGATAAGCAACCGGTTAATAGCGTGGTGCTTAAAATAAACAGTAAGGGAAGTTTCAGTTGATGTAATAACATGGGGTGTCCTTTCTGTGATGCTGATTTGTTTATATGTGCATCTGCCGATGTTTTATGACTGTAAAATTAATCACGGTATCTATAAAAAATTGTGATTTATAACATCATGCTAATTCAATAATATTGCTGTCCTTGGCGGTTATAACCATGTTTTATAAATGATAAAAAATATAATTTATTAATTATTAAAGTAATAAAGCTAATTTATTATTTTTTGAAGTGAAGTTATATTTTTATTCGATAATTTTAGTTATAGCAAGCAAGATGCTAATTATCAATGTGTTGACTTTATTATTAAGACGGAATTCGCAAAAACAAATTCTTACTTTAGTAGTCATACGTAATTAAATTGATCTTATTAACATTTAATAGGTTTAATTAAAATAATAAAAATAGCGAATGCACAGGTGTTTTTGTTTTAAATTATATTAACTATTGATAACGTAATGGAATATTAGTTGAAAACTAAAAATAAATAAAACTTATACTATTTCATAGTCTTATTATCAGACTAAATCCAGCTTTTAGCTCTAAAGGCTTTTGATTTAGTTACATTAGTCGATTTTTTGCATCTCGAAATAACTTTGTGGTTTGTATCACTGTGTCATATTTTCAATGTGATAGTTTATTATTGAACATCCATTGGCATTCTGTTTATTTTTCGAGGAAATGATGAAAAAAAGTGTAATATCTATTTTAGTCAGCACAGGTGTATTACTGTCATCAATGGCAGTGGCAAATACCACAGGCTCAGAAATCCTTGCTGTACAATCAGGGGGAACACCCAATAAGGTGTATCAAAATAATAAACCAACACTGAAAGTTGCTACCTATAATATCGGCAAAAATGAAGTTTCAGCAGATGTCACCAATTTTGACAAGCTTAACCAAGCAATCAAAAATATCGATGCTGATGTCATAGTAGTGACGGAAGTTGATAATAAAACGGCACGTAGTAAAAATATTAACCAGCTTGAAGAGTTAGCAAAAGCTAATAATCTACAGTTTGCTTTTGGCAAAGCACTTGATTTTGATGGTGGACAATATGGTGTCGGTATTCTATCTAAATATAAAATTGATAAATCACAAGTCGTTAATCTGCCTTCCGGTGATGCAGAACAACGCATTGTTTTATTATCACAAATTACGAAACCAGGGTTTGATTCACCGATTATTATTATGGGAACACACCTTGATTGGCAAAAAGATCCCACGATTCGTATCGGTCAAGTAAGACATATTTTAGATGCTGCAATTGGTGATACTGAGACAGGCTTTGATAATATTTCAACATCAATAAAAATATTAGCGGGTGATTTTAACTCTACCGCTAATGAACAACCCATCCAAGAAATTAACTATTTTTGGAACCCTGTTGAAAAGCCAAATAGTGATAAACGTACATGGCCTGCAATTAATCCAGCTATAGATATTGACCATATATTTACGTTTAAAGGTCAAGTGTGGGATATCAAAAATATGGACATTCCACAAGATTCAGCAACATTTAAATGGTCAGACGCAAGTGATCATCTTCCTGTTATTGCAGAACTAGAGTTACAAGAACAGTAATAAATAAAAATGCCCTTGATAGTATTTTCAAGGGCATTATTTTTATCAACGGCTAATTAAGCGTTAAATCAGGCTAAATCCAACCTTTAGCTCTAAAGGCTTTTAATGTAGTGACGAAATAGCTCATCTCTTCGGGTGTGCCTAATGTTAAACGGCTCCAACCAAAAGCAGGCGGAAATTCACGACCGACCATAATGTTCGCGTCTTTCATTCTATTTTGATAGGTTTTTACATCACCTTTAACTTTATGGAATATAAAGTTTGCATGAGAAGGCGCGTATTCAATATCCAGCTCTTTTAATGCATCTACTACCATCTGACGAGAAACATCAATCGACTTACGGCTATATTCCACATAGGCTTTATCTTTTAATGATGCGAGCGCCGCCACCGCACCTGCTGTATTGGTATTATCAATGGAAACAAACACATTAACTTCTGAAATAACGTCAGGTACGGCAACACCATAACCGACACGAAGTCCAGCTAAGGCATAAATTTTTGAGAAAGTACGCGCAACAATCAGGTTTTTATAGCCTTCAGCTACTAGCGCAATAGCACTGGTAAATTCAGGTGTTGAAACAAATTCTGCATAAGCTTCATCAATAATAAAAAAGACATTTTCTTTAGCTGATTTTATCCAATGGGTTAACGCTGCCGTTGGTGTCAACATTGCCGTTGGATTGTTTGGGTTACACAAATACACCATGCTAATACCATCAAACTCTTGCGCTTTTTTTTGCATGGTAGCTAAATCAAAAGCCAGAGTGCTATCAACAGGAACTTTAACGATTTTTACCCCTAAAGGTTCTGCATAAAGCTCGGCATAGTTAAATGTTGGATCAGGAACAATAAGTTGAACTGCTTTACCCTCTTTTTGAGCTTTGTTGGCCACAAATTGAACGGCTGCTTGAATTGTCTCAGATGAACCATTACCCAAAGTGATATGTTTATCTGAAAGTTTAAATTCTTTCCCTAATTCGCTAATTAATGCGCTACGTGCGTCATCGGGATATCTAAATGCATTAGGTAAAGCATCAATAATGGCAAGCTTTGCTTTTTGTGACATGCCTAATGAGTTTTCATTAAAGTTAAGTAATAGCGGATTTTCTGCGTTAAAAACCAATTTATTTTTTAGCGTTTCATTGGCATAAGCAGAGCTAACAAAGGAACTTAATGAAAGCCCCCCAATCACTAAACTTGATGATGTTAAGAATGAACGACGATTCATGTGATGTTTCCCAAGTAAATTATTCTATGTTTTATTAGTTCACATAGATTACTAAAAAACAGACCAAAGTAAATATGTATGCGTAAAAAATAGTTATTTATTCAATCTTTTTTTAAAGGGATAAATCAGAAATACGGTTTTATTTTTGCGAAAACAACATTATAACGATTGTTCATCAACCTTTTTTGAACTCTTTTCAGCTTCAGCAATTATCCAGTTTTTAAACTTTCCCTGTTTAGAATCAGGGGTAATTTCTATTGGTGAAAGTAGATAATAACTTGAGTTATCTTTCACAAATCCATTTATGGCAACTAATTGCTGATTATGTAATTCATCTTGTACCATGAGAAAAGAGGCAATTGTTGCTCCCAACCCTGCTAATGTTGCTTGAATAGCCAGATAAAAATGCTCATATTCACTGGTTTTTGTATAGTTTGATACAACTCCTGAGTATTGAAACCAATCTTGCCAAGCTTGAGGCCGTGACAATGTTATTAACTGTTTATTTGAGTGATGAAGATTATTCGGTTTTATGACAGCACCTATTTTTTCATCACAAATTTTGGTTGCATAAATATTCTTGCTCCAAAAAAAATCATCTCGTCGAAATGCTAAATCAACACCTTCTTTATTAAAATCAATCGCACCACCCGCGGCAACTAAGTGCAACGTGATTTCAGGATGTAATGCATAAAAATGAGAAAGTCGCGGGATTAGCCATTTCATGGCAATAGTAGGTTCGCATGAAACAACTAACACGGGGTTATTTAAGGGAGTGCGCAGATGGGTGACGGTTTCTTCAAGTTGTTCAAATATCGCTGACGTGGTTTTATATAAATACTGACCTGCTTCATTTAAATAAACTGCACGATTACGACGTTCAAATAAAGCAATGCCTAATTCATCTTCTAATAAGCGTATTTGTCGGCTTACTGCACTGTGTGTAACATGAAGTTGCTCCGCAGCACTGACAAAGCTGCCTGTTTGTGCCGCACTATTAAAAAAACGTAAGGATGTTAAAGAAGGCATTTTCATAAAAGTAAGCCATAAAGTGAGTAATAAAATAGACGATGAAAAATTACAGATATACTGCAAGATAAATCGCTTTTTATTTTTAGTCAAATTAGCAAAATAAAGTGGTTACGGTGGATTAAATAGGTTTTTTATTCAAATAAAAGCTTATTTTATGTCACTTTTTATTACTTATAATTAACTCAAATGTGAGAGTAAGGAAAGAAATGAGTGAGCTAATTGCTGTTGCAATGATCACGGTATTGGCTGTGATTAGTCCTGGCCCTGATTTTGCTATGGTGACAAAAAATAGTTATTCCTATGGTGTGAGAGTTGGGCTGATTACAGCAATTGGCATTGCCATTGGTGTTCAGGTTCATGTCTTTTATACTGTATTTGGTGTTTCTTTTATTATTACAGAGTCTCCAACACTTTTTTTTATAATGAAGTTATTAGGAGTGGGGTATTTAATTTATTTAGGCTTTAAGTCATTAACGAATAAAACACAATTGACGATTGAAAATGCGGTAAATTCGGCTCCTAATGTGTTTCAGGCATTACGTGTTGGTTTTTTAACGAATGCATTAAATCCTAAAACAATGTTATTTGTTATTGCGTTGTATACACAAGTGGCTAACTTGAGTAATCCACTCTGGGTAAATCTTTCTTATGGTATGTTTATCTCTGTTGCTCATTGGATTTGGTTTAGTTGTGTTGCATTATTTTTCTCCACACCTTTATTACGCACAAAAATACTTTCGCATCAAAAAATGGCAGATAAAATTATTGGCATTTTATTAATTCTTTTAGGTATTGGGTTGCTGTTTATTTCAGTGAAGTAGAAAATTAATCAAATAAAAAGGAGATCAGATAACGATCTCCTTTTCTTTATTTTTTAATCACTATTTAGTTTGACTCAGGAAAAGTTAATGTCGATCCTGGAGCTTCACGACTAAGATGAATAAAATTCAAGTGTTTTTCATATTGATCTAAAATATCAGTAATTACTTGCTCTTTGGTGTAATCCATTAAGTCATTTCCTTGGGTTCCTTCCCATAAATAGGTCTCTAAGCGGTAATAATCTGATTTACCTCGACGAGCACGATAAGTGAATGCAGGTACTGAATATTTTTGTGGCCAAATTTGATAAATAAAATTCTGTTCTTGGTCAAGATCAACCACAAGCTCTAAATGATGTAAACGTTCATTATCTTCAATTGGATAATAATTGAATTCGACTTTCGCTCCACGTAATAAAAGCTCTTTAGCCACATCTTGCATCGCTGGCATACAGGTTAAATCTAACATGCGCTGTGTATAGGTCGTTCCAGGGAAATTCATCACCCGCCCTAAACGCTGTTTCCAATTCATCGTAGCATTACCATAAAGTGGTGCTGGTGCATTGGTATTTAGTGAACTAACTCGTCTAAAATCTTCGACTTTTAATGATTTATAAAGTCCGGCCATAATAAAGAAAATAACAAAGCTAAAGGGTAATCCCATTATTATGGTCGTGTTTTGTAAGGCAGAAATACCATCTGCCATTAACATACCTAACGTTAATAAACCAATAGCAATAGACCAGAAAATGCGAAGCCAATTAGGTGCGTCGTTATTAACATGGCTTAATTGAGAGGTAAAATTGCCTAATACTAATGAACCAGAGTCGGCAGAAGTAACATAAAATAATAATCCAGTAATTGTGGCGACCGAAGCCGTTAAACCAAAACCAGGATAAAGTTCTAATAATGAATAAAATCCTTTTTCGGGAGCTTCTAATACTGTTTGTGCGAGTGCTTTATTACCATGGATCACTTCATATAAAGCGCTATTACCAAAAATGGATAACCATAGCAGTGTAAAAACAAAGGGAATAATTAAAGTGCCTATGACGAATTGTCGAATTGTTCGTCCCCTTGAAATACGTGCTAAAAAGAGCCCAACAAAAGGTGACCATGCAACCCACCAAGCCCAGAAAAACAGTGTCCAGCTATTCATCCAATCTGTTGGTCTATCAAATGCAAAGCTATTTAACGTCATGCCTAAAAAACGATTAGTATAATCACCGACATTTAATACCAGTGCATTTAATAAAAACTCAGTATCACCCGCAAATAAGATAAATAAAATAAGCCCCAATGCGAGTAATACATTCAGTTCAGATAAAATCCTGATCCCTTTGTTAACGCCCGATGTTGCAGAAATAACGGCCATAATAACAGATAATAGAATTAATCCGCCTTGAACGCCCAATCCTTGGGGCAAATCAAAAAGAACTTTTAGCCCATAATTAAGTTGTACAACGCCAATACCTAACGTTGTTGCAATACCAAAAATGGTGCCTAATACCGCGGCAATATCAACTGTATGACCAATTGGGCCATAAATACGATTTCCAAAGATAGGATAAAGTGCAGAGCGTATGGTTAATGGCAAATTGTAACGATAGCTAAAATAGCCCAAAGCGATACCAATAAGTGCATACATAGACCAGCCCGTCAGGCCATAGTGGAATAAAGTCCACACCATCGACTGACGGGCTGCTTCTATTGTTTCACCTTCGCCGGTTGGCGGTAACATATATTGTGTAATGGGCTCTGCTACAGAGAAAAACATCAAATCAATCCCAATACCTGCTGCAAATAACATCGCAGACCAACTTAAAACACTAAATTCAGGTTTCGATTGCTCAGGCCCTAATTTGATATTTCCAAAACGAGATGTGGCAACAAAAATAACAAAAACAATGTATAACGTTGCCGCCAATAGATAGTACCAACCAAAGGTTTTTGATACCCATCCCAGTGTTGCCACAATCAATGTATTTGCTGTTTCTGTCATCAAAATAGTGAAAAAAGAAAACGCTAAAATCAGCGTTGCTGAAGCGAAAAAAACGACAGAATTTAGCTTGTCTTTCTGTGGTTTTTTTGTGCTGTTAAGAGTTGTCATCAGAAATTCCAAAAATTTATTTATCTAAAGTTAAAAGTTGCATTCTTTGTTAACTAATTGAATTAGTTGCAAAGATTCAAATTTTCACGATATCCTCTCATATTGAAATGTAAATTAATTGTGATAAACAATAGTTAATATTGATTGAATGTTCAATTAAAAAAACGTTTAATGAATGTGTTCAATGTATTTTTTAGGTCTTTAAAACATGCCGAAGATAGGAATGCAGTCGATACGTAAACAGCAATTAATCCAAGCGACGTTAGCAGTTATTAATGAGGTTGGAATGCAAGAGGCGAGCATCGCATTGATAGCTCGAAAAGCCGGTGTTTCTAACGGCATTATTAGTCACTACTTTCGTGATAAAAATGGATTGTTGGAAGCTGCCATGCGCCATATCCAGTATCAATTGGGTTTTGCGGTGGCGATACGTTTAAGAATGTTAAGCGATGCAACACCTAAGCTACGAATTCAAGCCATTGTTGAAGGTAACTTTGATACCACTCAAACCAGTGAAGCAGCAATGAAAACATGGTTAGCATTTTGGGCAAGTAGTATGCATCAGCCTAATTTGAATCGTCTACAAAAGGTCAATGATAGAAGGCTTTATTCCAATTTAAGTTACGAGTTTGGGCGCGTTCTTACTAAAGATCAAGCACGTTTAGCTGCAAAAGGTTTAGCTGCATTAATAGATGGTTTATGGCTAAGAAGCGCATTAAGTAACGCACCATTTTCTCTTGAAGAGGCCAAAATCATTACTAATGAATATATCGATATGCAACTTACAAATCGGAGTCAAATAAAGACTTAACAAACTAATAATAAAGGAGAAAATATGCCAAACCCGCCGTTACATAAGCTCTATATTCATGGTGGATATGTTGATTGTGCACAACCGGAGTGTGAACAATTTGAAGCGATTAATCCAGCTAATGGCGAAGTGATTGCACATTTACAATCAGCAAGTGAAGAAGATATCAATTGGGCCGTCGAGAGTGCGAAACAAGGGCAAAAAATTTGGTGTGCTATGACCGCAATGGAACGTTCTCGAATTTTACGACGCGCTGTTGATATTTTACGTGAACGTAATGATGAATTGGCTCATTTAGAAACCCTAGATACAGGCAAACCGCTATCTGAAACACGTTATGTCGATATTGTGACAGGCGCTGATGTTTTAGAGTATTACGCCGGTCTTATTCCTGCACTTGAAGGAGAGCAAATTCCGCTTAGGGAGACCGCTTTTGCTTATACTCGCCGTGAACCATTGGGAATTGTTGCCGGTATCGGTGCTTGGAATTACCCCATCCAAATAGCGTTATGGAAATCTGCGCCTGCACTTGCTGCAGGTAATGCCATGATCTTTAAACCAAGTGAAATGACTTCATTAACAGCATTAAAACTTGCTGAAATATACACACAGGCAGGATTGCCAAAGGGTGTTTTTAACGTTGTTACAGGAAAAGCTAATGTGGGGCAATGGTTAACACAGCATCCTGATATTGCGAAAGTTTCTTTTACTGGTGGAATTGAAACGGGTAAAAAGGTGATGGCAAATGCTTCTGCTTCAAGTTTAAAAGAAGTAACCATGGAGCTTGGTGGAAAATCGCCTTTAATTATTTTTGATGATGCAGATTTAGATACTGCCGCTGATATTGCGATGATGGCGAATTTTTATAGTTCAGGGCAGGTGTGCACCAATGGTACTCGAGTTTTTGTTCCCGAAAGATTAAAACCTGCATTTGAAGCGAAAATTATAGAGCGCGTATCACGTATTAGGATCGGCTCTCCTCTTGAAATGGACACCAATTTTGGTCCACTGGTCAGTTTTCCTCATCTTGAAAAAGTCTTGAATTATATTGAGTTAGGCAAAACCCAAGGAGCCAGATTACTTTATGGTGGCCATCGTTTATTAGAAGGTAATTTTGCTCAAGGTGCTTATGTTGCACCTACGGTTTTCACGGATTGCAACGATGATATGAATATCACACAAGATGAAATCTTCGGCCCTGTGATGAGTATTCTTAGTTATCAAACTGAAGATGAAGTGATTTTACGTGCAAATAATAGTGTTTATGGTTTGGCAGCAGGTCTTGTTACCAAAAATCTCACAACAGCTCACCGTGTTATTCACCAATTAGAAGCAGGAATTTGTTGGATTAATACATGGGGTGAATCTCCAGCTGAAATGCCCGTTGGTGGCTATAAACATTCTGGGGTGGGACGTGAAAATGGGCTTGTTACACTACAGAATTATACTCAAATAAAATCTATTCAAGTTGAACTTGGGGAGTTTTCATCCGTTTTTTAATCCATTCTTTTTTTAATGACTGAAACAGAGGAGATAACAATGGTCTATGACTACATTATTATCGGTGCTGGTTCAGCCGGTAACGTTCTTGCTACCCGCTTGACAGAAGATCCTGAAGTTACTGTGCTGCTCCTTGAAGCTGGAGGTCCGGACTACAGGTTCGATTTTCGTACACAAATGCCAGCGGCATTAGCTTATCCGTTACAAGGTAGGCGATATAATTGGGCTTATGAAACAGAGCCTGAACCACATATGAATAACCGACGCATGGAATGTGGTCGTGGGAAAGGGCTTGGTGGATCATCATTAATTAATGGTATGTGCTATATCCGTGGTAATGCGATGGACTTTGATGGTTGGGCTAAATTACCCGGTCTTGAAGAGTGGGATTACTTAAGCTGTTTACCTTATTTTCGTAAGGCAGAAAATCGTGATATTGGCGCCAATGATTATCATGGTGATAAAGGCCCTGTAAGTGTGACTACGCCGAAAAAAGGCAATAACATTTTATTTCAAGCAATGATTGAGGCGGGTATACAAGCAGGATACCCAAGAACGATTGATCTTAACGGCTACCAACAAGAGGGCTTTGGTCCGATGGATAGAACCGTCACACCTAAAGGTCGTCGAGCAAGTACAGCAAGAGGCTATCTTGATCAAGCAAAAGTGCGTAAAAACTTGACGATTGAGACACATGCAACGACCGATATTATTGAGTTTGAAGGTAAAAAAGCCGTGGGTGTCCGTTATTTCTCAGGAGAAAATACCACGCCTCATCGTGTCAAAGCCAATCGAGAAGTATTACTTTGCGCAGGCGCAATTGCTTCGCCCCAAATTTTGCAGCGTTCTGGTATTGGGCCTGAAAAAGTATTAAATGAATTCAATATTCAACCAGTACATGTACTACCCGGTGTTGGGGAAAATCTGCAAGATCACTTAGAAATGTATTTGCAATATGAATGTAAAAAGCCCGTTTCACTTTATCCTGCTTTAAAATGGTATAACCAGCCTAAGATTGGCGCACAATGGCTATTTCAAGGAACAGGGATCGGTGCAAGCAATCAATTTGAAGCAGGGGGATTTATTCGCTCTAGCGAAAAGTTTGCGTGGCCTAATATTCAATTTCACTTTTTGCCCGTTGCTATTAATTATAATGGAACCAATGCGGTAGAAGTGCATGGTTTCCAAGCACATGTAGGCTCTATGCGTTCACCAAGTCGAGGACGAGTAAAACTAGCATCTACAGATCCTCATCAACATCCCAATATTTTATTTAATTACATGTCCACTGAACAAGATTGGGAAGAGTTTCGCTCAGCTATCCGTATTACGCGAGAAATAATGGCACAACCGGCATTAGATGCTTATCGTGGTGAAGAAATTAGCCCAGGTAAACATATTCAAAGTGATGAAGAGCTTGATGCTTTTGTCAGAGAACGTGCTGAAACAGCATTTCATCCTTGTGGAACATGTAAAATGGGAACGGATGAAATGGCGGTTGTTGATGGAGAAGGTCGAGTACATGGCATAGAAAACTTAAGAGTTATTGATGCATCCATCATGCCCCTAATAATCACTGGAAATTTGAATGCGACTACGATTATGATTGCTGAAAAGTTAGCTGATAAGGTGAGAGGAATTAAACCTTTATCTAAAAGTCAGGCTAAATATTATGTTGCAGGTGATCAGCCTGTAAGAAAAATAAATCTAAGCTTATAAATCAGGGTAGACAAAAGAGGAGTGTAAATTCCTTTTTTGTCTTTTCATCATTATTTCCTCTTTATTAATATTGAAGTTACATAAAAATAATTTATATAAAATCTAAATGTTCAGGAAAAAATATGATTAATTTTTATCATAAGTATTTCTAAATAAAATCACTTTATAAAAAAAATTAAAAATAACGAGATAAATTCAAGTAAAACAACGATTTTTTCACCGTTTTTGTGACGGATATCAACTCTCCTTAAATGAAGCATTCCATTAATTATAATAAACAGATGACGAAAACGTTTGCATAATATTTTTATGTAGATAGAATTCGTCAGATTTTTTTGGCCTGGTGAAATTAATAGGGGGTTAAAGTGTCTCAGGACAACAATTATAGTCAGGGCCCAGTGCCCATATCCGCAAGAAAGGGTGGATTGGCGTTAACCTTTGTGATGTTGGGATTAACGTTTTTTTCAGCCAGTATGTGGACTGGCGGCGCTCTTGGTACTGGTCTTTCCTTTAATGATTTCTTCCTCGCAGTTCTAATTGGTAATCTTCTTCTTGGTATCTACACCGCATTTCTTGGTTTTATTGGTTCAAAAACAGGTCTTACTACTCATCTCCTCGCGCGTTACTCTTTTGGCATTAAAGGTTCTTGGCTTCCCTCATTTTTACTCGGTGGTACTCAGGTTGGTTGGTTTGGTGTGGGTGTGGCAATGTTTGCCATTCCAGTAGGAAAAGCCACTGGTATTGATATCAATCTTCTTATCGCCATTTCCGGCATTTTAATGACCATCACAGTATTCTTCGGTATTTCTGCTCTCACCGTTCTCTCTATCATCGCTGTTCCTGCTATCGCTATTCTCGGAAGTTACTCTGTTTATCTTGCTGTGCATGATATGGGTGGGCTTTCGACACTAATGGCGGTAAAACCGGCTCAGCCATTAGATTTTAATTTAGCGTTAGCAATGGTTGTTGGATCGTTTATTAGTGCGGGTACACTGACAGCTGATTTTGTTCGATTTGGACGAAACCCTAAAGTTGCTGTAGTTGTTGCAATTATTGCCTTCTTCTTAGGAAATACCTTGATGTTTGTCTTTGGTGCGGCTGGTGCCGCTTCACTGGGAATGGCAGATATTTCTGATGTGATGATTGCGCAAGGATTATTACTTCCGGCTATCGTAGTGCTAGGTTTAAATATCTGGACAACGAATGACAACGCGTTATATGCATCAGGATTAGGTTTTGCCAATATTACTGGTTTATCAAGTAAAAAACTTTCAGTAATAAACGGTATCATTGGTACGCTATGTGCATTATGGCTTTATAATAACTTTGTCGGTTGGCTTACCTTTTTATCTGCGGCAATTCCACCAGTAGGAGGTGTTATTATTGCAGATTATCTGATGAATAAAGCACGCTATAACACCTTTAATGTTGCTACAATGCAATCGGTTAACTGGGTAGCGCTACTCGCTGTTGCAATTGGCATTATAGCAGGGCATTGGTTACCGGGTATTGTGCCTGTTAATGCCGTGTTGGGGGGAGCAATAAGCTACGCTGTGTTGAATCCAATATTAAATCGTCGTACAGCTCGACAAGCGGAGATAAGTCATGCTGGGTAAAAATATCGAACAAATTAACCATGCTCGCCTAGTTGGAAAAGATGGTTTATGGCGCATTACGCTAAAAAATAACAAAATAGAAGCTATTGAACCGCAACCTGAACATGATTTTCACCCTGATGCCTTAGATGCACAAGGTGGATTGGTTCATGCGCCTTTTGTTGAACCTCATATTCATTTAGATACGACACAAACCGCAGGGCAACCGAATTGGAATCAATCAGGTACGTTATTTGAAGGTATCGAGCGCTGGGCAGAGCGAAAAGCACTGTTAACACATGATGATGTTAAACAACGTGCATGGCAAACACTGCAATGGCAAATTGCTAATGGTATTCAGCATGTAAGAACACATGTGGATGTTTCGGATGCTTCACTTACAGCATTAAAAGCAATGTTGGAAGTAAAAGAAGAAATTAAACCTTGGGTTGATTTACAAATAGTCGCTTTTCCTCAAGAAGGTATTTTATCTTACCCTAATGGTGAAGCTTTATTAGAAGAAGCATTAAAATTAGGCGCAGATGTTGTTGGTGCAATCCCTCATTTTGAATTTACGCGTGAATATGGTGTTGAATCACTGCATAAAACCTTTGCTTTAGCGCAAAAGTATGATCGTTTAATTGATGTTCATTGTGATGAAATTGATGATGAACAATCGCGCTTTGTTGAAACTGTTGCAGCTTTAGCCCACAAAGAAAATATGGGATCAAGAGTGACTGCAAGTCATACAACCGCAATGCATTCTTATAATGGGGCTTATACTTCACGTTTATTCCGATTATTAAGAATGTCTGGTATTAACTTTGTGGCTAATCCTCTGGTTAATATTCATTTGCAAGGGCGCTTTGATACTTATCCAAAACGTCGTGGTATTACTCGCGTAAAAGAGATGTTAGAAAGTAATATTAATGTCTGCTTTGGTCATGATGATGTTTTTGATCCGTGGTATCCATTAGGTACAGCAAATATGCTTCAAGTTTTACATATGGGGTTACATGTTTGCCAATTAATGGGTTATGGTCAAATTGATAACGGATTACAGTTAATTAGCCATAACAGTGCAAAAACACTCGCTTTAACGGATTATGGTGTTGAAGTAGGAAATAGTGCAAACTTTATTATTTTACCAGCAGATAATGGCTTTGATGCTCTACGTCGCCAAGTCCCTGTACGTTATTCCATTCGCCAAGGTAAAGTGATTACTCAAACAGAGCCAGCCAAAACAGAAATTATGTTAGATAAGCCGACAGCGATTAATTATAAGTAATAACCAAATAATTGTAGTAAAAGTCATCTTTATTTAAGATGACTTTTTTTATAGATAATTTAATGAATTGAACAATAAATAGACACATTGCGCTTGATTATTTTATATTTTTTTTATTTATATTATTTAACTTAAAAAGCATAATTTACCTTATGCTCATGAAATGCAATTACTAAACGCAAATAAATATATTTAAATTATTATTATCTCATTTTTGGTGTTTTATATAAAACAAGAATATATTTAATCTATTTGGTTTGCTATAAAATCTATTTAAATAATCTTATTTATAAAACATAATAAAAGGAGATAGATGTTTATGGCATATCGTTATGATGAAGATCTCGTTTTTCTCTCAGAATGTTCAAATGAAGAATTGAATGATCTTGTTTATTTATTAACACATGATAAAGATGGCGAAAAACGTTGGACAGAAGAGTTAACAAATAATTCTAATTATAAAGCATTTTATCCTAATCATAGTTTATATTGGGAAGAAATCGCTGCTGAAATACAATGTTTTGGTGGTAATACTTTCGCTACCATGTTTAGAGGGGGGAAAGGTGTTTTATATCGAGAAGTATTAACTGATGTCTGTGATAAATTAAAAGTTAATTATAATAAAAATTCTACTATTGAGATTATTGAAAATAATCTTTTGATGAAAATAGTAGCAGACGCGCTTGACTCGATGACACCAGAACAAATTAAGCAATTAGGTGGAGAACTAGGTGTAAAAAATACATCAGGCTTAACAGCACAAACACTAACTGCTGGTTTTCAGGCAATATTTAGAGCTGGTGGATTTAAGTCGTATCAGTTAACGGCGATTATTGTAAATCAAATAATGAAAGCTTTAATTGGTCGAGGATTAAGTTTTGCTGCGAATGGCACATTAATGAGAACAATGTCAATCTTAGCAGGGCCAGTTGGTTGGGCTATTACAGGAATATGGACGGCAATTGATATTGGTAGTGCTGCTTATCGCGTAACAATTCCTGCCGTAATTCAAGTCGCATTTTTAAGAACACAATCCTCTGCTAAATTAGCGAATGAGATTAGTTTTGATTGAGAAATAATGAGTTTTTCAGTTAGAACAACAAATCTATAATACTCTCTGTTTGTTTATTCAAATATTTATTGAATGAAAATGAATCACTGCTGTATTTATCATTGCAGATTTACCTAATTCAACTAAAATAAGACACTGTTAGACCCTCTCCGTATTACTGCGGCTGCTATCCCTTTAATCTGAGAGGTTTTTATGTCTACACAAAGAGATCGTGGTTGGCGCCAATGTGTTAACCGCAAAAATAAACATCAAGAAATGGGTTGTTCACGAGTGATGTTTAAACCAGAAAAAAAATGGTCTAATTTATATACTCGATCACTCAAAATGACCAGAGCTGCACAACTAGGAATCGAATACCCAAGAATTTCTCGTAGTCAGCGTCGATTAAATGCGTTATCTGATAGTGAATAATAATGAATATCTTATTTATTTGCAGTAAAAACCAATGGCGAAGTCCGACCGCTGAACTATTGTTTGCAGATAGAGAAGGGATTAATACACTTTCAGCTGGTACGCGCAAAGATGCGCAATGTGTTGTTGATAATGAATTACTGAAATGGGCTGATTTAGTGCTTGTCATGGAATCTAAACATTTAAATAGATTATCTGCACATTTTCCGGCAATCATGCGCTATAAAAAAGCACATGTATTGGGAATACCTGATAATTATCGCTTTAATGATCTGGCATTAATTGAACTCCTTGAACAGAAAGTTCAGCCTTATTTACCGATGGAAGCAAAGCTTTCAACTAAATAATTCATTTGTCTTGATAAAAAACGCTCAGCTTAAAGTATAAGACTGAGCGTTTTTTTATATTTGAGAGCCTTGAGTATAAAAAGAATAAGTTAGATTTTTATTTGTTGTATTTATTGATTGTTTTTTCTGATCAAGGATGCTAATTGTGCAAGCTCTTCATCACTCGCGCGTTCAAAATCGTGAGATGAAAGATAACCAGGATATTTATCAAAGAAAATCTTCTGCTTATTTTCAATGGGCGCCCATTTTGTCATATCACCAGTACCATGCATTGGACTAAGTTTACTGTGAACATGATCAACACCAAATCCTTCAAAAAACATGCCTGAGCGAGAAACATCAGGAAATGTTTTATCCAAGATCTTAGCGACTTTTTTGGTTGCAATAACGAGTAAAGCTAAGGCTTCATCGCTTAAATCAAACGCATAACTTGGATAGTGCTTTTTAGGGATAACAACAGTAAAGCCTTTGGTATTAGGAAATATAGAGAGAAAAGCGAGGTGGTGATCATCTTCCCAAATTTTATGGCAAGGTGCTTTTCCCGCAACGATTTGACAGAAAATACAGTTATCCATAGTAATTGCCCCATAATAAAATTACTCGTCATATTTCAAGGCGTAGCGTTGTTGCCGCTACACCTTGAATTATTTGGAGCATCTTCAATAAGTTGTTTACTGTATGTACTCAAATGAAACATTGTGCATAGCTGTATCTTAGTACACCTTAGATCATTTCGAGCATAAGATGATTAAAGTAGGTTTCTTTCAGCTAAATCAAGTGCAAAGTAAGATAGAATTAAATCTGCTCCTGCGCGTTTAATTGAGCCTAAAGTTTCCATGACCACACGATCTTCATCGATTGCACCAGCTAATGCCGCAAATTTAATTTGGGCATATTCACCACTGATCTGATAAGCCGCTAAAGGCAATAACGTACGTTCACGCACATCGCGAATAATATCTAAATAAGCGCCTGCGGGTTTTACCATCAGCATATCAGCGCCTTCTTGCTCATCAATTAATGATTCACGGATCGCTTCACGGCGGTTCATTGGATTCATTTGATAAGTTTTGCGATCACCAATTAAGCGAGAGCCTGCAGCATCACGGAACGGGCCATATAAGGCTGAAGCGAATTTAGTTGAATAAGAGACAATGCCTGTATCACTAAATCCTGCTTTATCAAGAGCTGCGCGAATGGCTGCGACTTGACCATCCATTGCTGCGGATGGCGCGATAAAATCTGCACCAGCTTGTGCCGCAGCAACAGCTTGAAGACCTAAATTATAGATAGTTTCATCATTATCAACATGTTCACCATGTAAAACGCCACAGTGACCATGTGAAGTGTATTCACAAAAACAAGTATCAGACATCACAATCATTTCTGGTACTGCATCTTTACAAATACGAGACATGCGAGAAACTAAGCCATCACTTTTCCAAGCATCACTTCCAGTTTCATCAAGATGATGGGATACCCCAAAAGTCATAACAGTTTTAATGCCAGCTTTGGCAATACGTTCAATTTCATAAGCAAGACGCTTTTCAGGAATACGAACCACACCCGGCATACTTTTAATAGGCTGATAATCATCAAGTCCTTCTTCAACAAAAATAGGCAGAGCGAGATCATTTTTAGTTAAGGTTGTTTCTTGAAAGAGCGCGCGCAGGTTTTCTGACTGGCGTAGTCTTCTTAAACGTTGGATGGATTGTTCGTTGCTCACAATATCTCCTTTTTATGGCCAGTACTAACAAGTATTTACTGTGGTATTATAAACCTTAATATTGATAGATAGATACTCTATAATTGATACTCGTCATACTTCAAGCTGTAGCGTTGTTGACTTCTTTCATTCGCACTAGTCACATACTATTGTATGCTCCTAGCGACTCATTCACTTGTCGCCTAGCTACACCTCGAATTATTTAGAGTATTTACTCGTCATACTTCAAGCTGTAGCGTTGTTGACTTCTTTCATTCGCACTAGTCATATGTAGCAACACCTTGAATTATTTGAAATATTTACTCGTTATATTTCAAGTTGTAGTGTTATTGACCACACCTCGAATTATTTAGAGTGTAGAGAGTTAGTTATAGAGAAAGAGAAAAAAGAGCAGGATAATTTCTACTCTTTAAATTGATGACTACTCATTTCTTAATGAGAGGATTATTTTTTTTGCTCTTCTAATGCAGAGATCATTTGAATTTTACAAGCTGCAACAATTTGAGTTAGGCCTTCTTGGAATTCTGCACGAGAACCAATTTCAGCTTTTGCGTCACGTAAAGAGTTAACAACTTCGATAGTGCCTTCAGTAAATTGTGCTTCAGTTGCTTCTAATTTTGCAAAATCAAATTTCTTTGCATTTAAAGAGGCTACTGCATCTTTGGCGATTTTCTCTGCTGGTTCTTTTGTATCATAAGCTTTAATTGAGATATCTTTAAAGGTATCACAGTAATCATCAGCCATTTTAGTTGGGTTTGCGAAAGCAACTGCGGGCAATAATAGCAGAGATAAGAGAAATGGTTTCATTTTAGCCTCATGTTTATTTTTTGGTACGTACTTATCGAGTGTAACATATAAACAAGGGTGACGATAAATCAGAATAAGTGTAAAAATATAAAACGTTAATTTTTTTAATCCGATTGAATCTAGTTTTATAGCTATAATTGTGTTTAAGGACAATAAACTAGGTTCTTATTTTCAAAGGAAAGTTATAATTAACAATAAATAAAATAACATGGTTTTAATGATATTAGGATTTATCTTTATTTACATTTTATGATATTGGTTTTTATTTATGTTAATAATAAAAAATAGAGAGTTAAATATAAAAATAAGGATAAAATGATAAGCTGTTAATACTGAAGTAAACTTAATTTATTGTATTCTATAGATTAATTTATAAACAACACACTAAAAGTATAAGGTTTTTATCTTACTCCCTAATTCAAATAACATTAAAAATGCTTAACAAAAAATATTTATTATTCAGATTATTAGCTAAAGATAATGAATAAACAAGATAATTATCATTTATAAAATATGAAAAAACTTTTAATGGGAGAGTTAAGAAATGGGAGTAAAAGAGAAAAAAATCCCCTCTATAAAGATAGAGGGGTAGCTAAATGAATAAAGAATGGTTTATTTCGAGATTGAGTATATAGGAATTTAAAACTAATTTTTGTTTATTTGTGCAGCACAAAAAGTTCATAAAATAGAATAAAAACATGTACCAAACCCAATCCAAAATAAATCAATTACTGGCGATAAACAGTTTTAATTTGGCTAATAGTATTACGGAATGTCTCTGCTTGTTTTTCGTCATCAACTTCTGCAATCGCGCGTTCAATATTTAAAATAATACGACCTGCATCTGCTTGGCCTAATGCTTTTAACATATAAGTGACTAGGGTTTTTAAACAAGCCACTTCTTCTGCCAATGTTTCAACATCTGCTTGTGTTTTAAATTTTTCGTTCATTATCTACTTCCTTTGTGTTTAATTGGCCAATGATATCAAATTAGGCCGATAGAATAGCAAAGTCTTGATGAGGGATGAATAGTGTAGCCTCAAGCATTTTATAAGATTGGTATCGTTAGAGTGACAATCAGGCAAAATAGTACGCTCTTACATTTACTCACTAAAATCACGCTATACTTTGAATATCAGTCGTTAAAGAGAGCTTGTATATCTATTGCGATTAATAATAAGAAAAAATGCAGGAAATGGTGGAGAAGAATAAGATGAAAAAAGAGCAGTTATTATATGCAATAACACATTATCCTGCACTTTATCAGCGTAAAACAGGAAATACACATAAAGGTACATTTGGAACAATTGGTATTATTGGTAGTGCTGAAGGAATGAGTGGTGCCATTGTGTTGGCTGGTAAAAGTGCATTAAAAGCGGGCTGTGGAAAAGTTTTTCTTGGTTTCGCACAATTACAACTTCCTCTTCCTTTTATTGATAGCGCACCAGAGCTCATGCTAAAAACAGCGTCTGAGTTAGTCGATAGGCAAGATATTTCTGCTTGGGCTATTGGTTGCGGGTTGGGAGTGTCGGCAAATTCTGAAAATATTTTATTAAATGTATTAGCTCAACGTGATGAAAACCAACCTTATGTTTTTGATGCAGATGCGCTAGTGTTGATGGCAAAATTAAAATCAAAAATCTCACTTAATCAACATTGCGTATTAACGCCGCACCCCAAAGAAGCCTCTATTTTACTTAATTGTACATTGAGTGATGTTCAAAATAACCGAGAACAAGCAGCTAAAGAAATGGCAAAACTTTACCACTGTTGGGCAATACTCAAAGGGGAAAATACAGTTATTACTTCTCCTACAGGTGAGATCCTAATTAACAGAACAGGTAACAGTGGATTATCAACAGCAGGAAGTGGGGATGTCTTAACCGGTATCATGGGAAGTTTTTTAGCGCAAGGAATGGTAATGTCTGAAGCGGTTAAAAGCGCGGTTTGGATACATGGTATTGCTGCTGATATTTTAGTTGAAAAAGGTATTGGACCAATAGGATTAACCGCTTCAGAATTGATTGATACTGTTCGCGATGTTCGTAATCAAATATGGGCGCAAACACAACAACATAATGCCGATTATTTTGAATAAGATCTTTTGTTTTATCGTATAACGTATTAATAATTAAAGTAGGTTTATATTAAGATTAGATTGTTTTTAGTTAATTCACTCACAGTAATCTTTGGGTTATTGCGGTAGGATTAAGGCAAATGGAGAGTTGAGAGGAGTTATTATGTATAAAACGATTTTAGTACCTATTGATATTGTAGAAGAAGAGTTAACCAGTAAAGCAGTACGACATGCTGTGTATTTAGCAAAAGAAACGGGAGCTAACTTACATTTAATTCATGTTCTTCCTATCTCTTCGGCAATCATTAATGCTTATTCACTGGGTTATCCAGAAATTAAAGATAAAGCGACAGTGAAAGCAGAAAATGATATGCAAATGTTGGTAGATTCGGTAGATTTACCAGCTGAAAAGGTCGCTTATACGGTTACTTTTGGCTCACCTCGTGATGAAATTTTAGTTACAGCAAAAGATATTCAAGCCGACTTAATTGTCATAGGCTCACGCAGGCCTAATATTAGCACTCATTTATTAGGCTCTACCGCAGCGGGCGTAGTTCGCTACGCGGAAATTTCAGTGTTAGTTGTTCGTTAATATATTCATTAATATGCTATGAGTATTCCTCGTAGCATATTTTATTTTTGCGTAGTTTATCTTATTTATTTAGTAAGCCATTTATTGAGTAAACACTCTATAGAGTGAATAAGAATGGAAAAATTCACCCAAGAACTTTTAAGGCTCGATCATTTTATTCTACGCATCTTACGCTATTATGTAATAGGCTCTATTTTCTTTTTTTTAGGGTTATTACCCGGCGTATTAGGATTTTATTTAATTGAAGGGCATAGCTTTATGGAGTCCTCATTAAATGCAATTTCTATGTTGAGTGGACAACCAGTAGAGCCTGCACCTGCAACCCCAACAGGGCGCTTTTTTATTGCAATATATGGTTTGTTTCTTCAGTGTGTTTTTATTTTATCAATTGGGCTGGTTGTCACACCGTTTATTCATCGACAATTGCATAAATGGCATCTTGAGGAAGATTAAATAAGCAAGCTGTGGGTTTAACGCTACAATAAAAACAGACAGTAATCTGATAATGAGGAGTTGCTATGTACAAAACAATTCTAGTACCTGTTGATATTTCAGAAGATGAGTTAACGAAAAAAGCCTTACAACACGCTGTTTATATTGCCAAACTAGAAGGTGCGAAACTGCATCTTTTCCATGCTATTCCTGATATTTCACGTTTTTCTATTAGCTATAGCTATCACTATGACATGTTAAGTTCTTTTGCCAACAAAGCGCTTGAACGTGTACAAGAACAACTGCAAGAATTAGCTAATAGTATCGATTTGCCTAATGAACGAGTTGAATATTCAGCCGTATTTGGCTCTGCAAGAGATAAAGTTTTAGAGCTAGCTGAAAAAATTAATGCTGATTTGATTGTGATTGGTTCACGTCGTCCAAGTATTTCAACACACTTATTAGGTTCAAATGCGTCAGGTATCGTTGCTTATGCGAAGCAATCTGTTTTAGTTGTCCGCTAAAAATTTTCATAAAAGTAAAAAACAGCTAAAGCCCCTAAATTATTTATTTGGGGGCTTTTTTACTTTGGTTTATAAAAAATCACTTATCATTTCGGATATGCATTGTCATTTCAATGCTAGGTAAAAAATATAGACAGGTGTAATTGTTTATTAAGTGGTTTTTATGCAAACATAAGGAACATCATTGATTGAGAATAATAGGCATTCTAAAGTAGGTTCTATTATTTTTTTAATGAGAGATGAGTATTATGTTGAATACCAAATTTGGCACCTTTGTTATTTTATATACTCGTCATACTTCAAATTACAGCGTTATAGGCGACGTTTATTTGCACAAGTTATATACTATTGCACGTATCTTAAAAGCTCTGCTTGTTGGTTAGTTGTACCATGAATGATTTAGAGTACATATTATTTAACGGGCTTTCTAAAGCAGAGATCCCACGAATAAAAGCGAGTGAGTAAATAAAGATTGATCTACCTACAGCCTTAAATATTTTATTTGCTCATAATAGTATTGAAAGATAACAGGGCGAGAAATGAGCTATGCTGATAAACTTTATATCAGCAGTGGCTCGTTTGTGATTAAAACTAAGGCATGGTATGGATAATGAGATAATGGCGGACTGCACTGCCATTTCACAAGATAAACAGCGTGAAATTACCAAGTTATGTATTCAAACTGCGTTATTGCTATTACAGCATGGCGCAGAAAGTATGCTGGTTGAACAGCTTTCAACCCGTTTAGGTTTAGCTTTAGGTGTACATCAGGTCGAAAGTGCAATTTCTGCTAATGCAGTTGTATTAACGACGATAGTCAATGGGCATTGCCAGACATCAACACGAAAGATAGTTGATCGTGGCATTAATATGCATGTAGTGACAGAAGTTCAGCATATTGTTATTTTGGTTGAACATCATCTTGCAGATATTCATGAAGCAAGAAAACGCTTTGAGCATATAAAGCCATTACGCTATCCACGTTGGGTGATTATTTTTATGATTGCCTTATCTTGTGGTTGTTTCTCTAAATTAAATGGTGGCAATTGGGATGGCTTTTTAGTTTCGGCTATTGGTGGCGGCCTTGGTATGTTTGTACGCCAAGTATTAACGCATCGCCAAATGAATCCACTAATTAATTTTTGTATTACTGCTTTTGTTGCCACATCTGTTTCAGGTCTATTATTAAAACTCTCTTATTTTCAAACAACTGCAACTATTTCAATGGCTGCCAGTGTTTTATTACTGGTTCCCGGATTTCCTTTAATTAATGCTGTTGCTGATATGTTTAAAGGCCATGTTAATACGGGGTTAGCGCGTTGGGCAATGGCAACAATGTTAACATTGGCAACCTGTTTAGGGGTTATTTTAGCCATGGCAGTATGGGAGTTAAGAGATTGGGCATAATAACGATTATTCTTACCCTTATTGAAGATATGATTTTAGCCGCCATTCCTGCAGTGGGTTTCGCAATGGTATTTAATGTGCCTTTACGTGCTTTAAAATATTGTGCGTTATTAGGAGCAATAGGGCATGGCTCACGTACTGTGCTGATTATGAGTGGAATGAATATTGAATGGGCAAGTTTCTGTGCCGCAATTTTAGTCGGTTGCATTGGTATTCAATGGTCACGCTGGTGGCTTGCTCATCCTAAAGTTTTCACTGTCGCGGCTGTTATTCCAATGTTCCCTGGAATTAATGCCTATATCGCGATGATCTCTGTGGTGAAATTAACACAAATCGGTTATAGCGAGGAGATTTTTGAAGCTTTAGTTACTAATTTCCTTAAAGCTTCATTTATTGTCGGTGCGCTTTCTATCGGGCTATCCTTGCCGGGATTATGGTTATATCGCAAGCGTCCGAGTGTATAATTTCTTACATCGCGTGTTGTAGTGAATTTAATGTAATATCCAGTTCATTTTTGTCAGAAATAATAATTTGAATTCGTAATTTGTTTTCAGACTCCAAACTTGCATGCGCTTTAACATCTTCGTTATTCGCATGCTTTTTTGTGATCTCTACTAATTCATCCATTAAATTCAGCATATTCTCATTCATTTTTAAATTTCTCCAAATCATTGATGGACTAAACCATAGCAAATCCCTTTTGCGTTAATGTCGAGAATAACGGCTTTTTCTATTACTATTCACACTTATTGTTTTATTTTTCACATAAAAAATAGCAAGAAAGATTGCCCAAAATAAATTTAAAAAAGGTAATATAAAGAAAAATAAAAATAAGATTATCAGTTGGTTATTAAAGATAATTCTTATTGGGTTTAATAAAATAAAGCGTAAGGCAGATATCACTTTGAGAAAAATATTACACTATACCGCGATTGTATTGGGTTTATTTATTTTTACATTAAATGTTCAAGCACAAGCCCCAGAAAATTTTACAAAAGCAAAAGAGATAGCAAAAGAACGTATCTATTATGATCAAAATCAAAAATCACAAGGAACGATTTATTGTGGCTGCGATTGGGAATGGGTAGGGAAATCTGGTGGTCGTGTCGATTTAGCCAGTTGTGGCTATCAAGTAAGAACACAACAAACAAGAGCTGCACGTATTGAGTGGGAACATATTGTTCCTGCATGGGTGTTTGGGCATCAGCGTCAATGTTGGCAAAATGGTGGTCGAGCTAATTGTGTGAAAAACGATCCTGTGTTTGGCAAGATCGAAGCCGATTTACACAATTTAGCACCGTCTATTGGTGAAGTTAATGGTGATCGTAGTAATTTCAGCTTTGGGCAATTACCTACTCAAGCACCTTACCAATATGGTCAATGCCGTAGCCGTGTTGATTTTGCCTCACGTACTTTTGAGCCTCGTAATGAAGTAAAAGGTCAAGTAGCAAGGGTCTATTTCTATTTACATGATCGCTATAACCTCTCAATGTCACGTCAGCAACAACAATTATTAATGGCTTGGGATAAGTCTTATCCGCCAACGGCATGGGAAAAAGAGCGTGATAATCGTATTGCTCGTGTCGTTGGATATCATAATCCTTTTGTGACGGGAGAAGTGAAATGGCAATTAGGGCATAAAAATAGTGGTGCTGGATTATCTGCAACAAATAATGCACCAGTCACTAAAGTTAAAACTGAGACACCGAAACAAGTAAGTACATCACAATCTGAAAGTATTAAGGGTAATATAAATAGTAAAATTTATCATTTTGCCCATTGCTCTGGTTATAAAACCATGTCAGATAAAAATGCTGTCTTCTTTAAAACAGAAAATGAGGCGATTAAGGCTGGTTATCGTTTAGCAAATAATTGCAAACAGCCTTAAAGGTGATTATTTAGATTACATCCAACGACGAACGTGGCGGCAATATTGTTGCCACGCTTGTGGAAATAACTCATTTAAGATCTTCTCTTCACGTACTATCGTATAGCGATCAGTAATAAAGTAGAACGCAATCGCTGCACCTAAAAATCCCCAATTACCAAAAATAAAAAATAGTCCAATACTGATGTCCAAAAAACCGAGATACATAGGATTACGGCTAATTTTATAAGGGCCACTTGTTACTAATTGTCGAGGTGTGTGATTGGGATTAGGAGATGTTTTTTGTTTAATAAAAAATGAGAGGCAATAAAAAAGCCAGATCCCAGAAGTCGTAATAGTGAGTAAACCTAAATAAAAAAAGAAACCCATTTTTAGAGAGCCTGAGTGAAGTTCAAAACTAATAAATGGAATTAGGTTAAGTAGTAACCAATAAATAAAAGGTAATCGCAAGAAATTCATTTACTCTCCCTAAAATAACACTTATTGTTATTTTTATGTTAAGTTCATCTCGTTATAGATAAGCTTAGTATTGAAAATATTTTTCTTTTGTCATTATACTGTCATAAAGCTTCGTTAATTTCACTCTAACTCCATGATGGGGAATATGAATGATAGAAGCAATGGAAATATCTCGTTACTCACAGAAAACCGGCAACAACCGTTCATTGATGTTTAATGTTCAGGATTGTGACCGGTTTTTTTGTTTTCTGTGACTAAACAGAGTCTGAAGGGGACTCATCGGTAAGCGAATGGAAGACAAATAGAGATGTCGATGACTTTTTGAAGACTAACAAGGGTAAATACCACTATGAGTAGACAAAAAGCAGCAACACGATCACGCCGAGAAAATAAACGCACTTCACGTAAAGAACAACGTAGTGGAGTACATAGAGATAATGTGATGATTTTACCGGGATTTGGGGATATTGATACTATTGGTATGGCGAGAGAGAAGCGTGATGAACGTGTACTTTCTCCGCGTAATGAAATACAGCGCCAATATATGAATGCCATTAAACATCAAAATCTTATTTTTGCTACAGGAGAAGCGGGGTGTGGTAAAACGTTTCTTAGTACCGCAATGGCAGCCGACGCACTAATTAATAAAGATATAGAGCGTATTATTGTGACGCGTCCTGTTTTACAAGCTGATGAAGATTTAGGTTTTTTACCGGGTGATATTGCTGAGAAGTTCGCTCCTTATTTTCGTCCTGTTTATGATGTATTAGTGAAACGCTTAGGTGCTTCGTTTTTACAATATTGCTTACGACCCGAAATTGGTAAAGTTGAAATTGCTCCTTTTGCTTATATGCGTGGTCGTACATTTGAAAATGCTTTTGTTATTTTAGATGAAGCACAAAATGTTACCGTGAATCAAATGAAGTTATTTCTAACACGTATGGGCGAGAATGTTACCGTGGTTGTTAATGGTGATATAACCCAATGTGATTTACCTTCACATATAAATTCAGGATTAGCGGATGCCCTTATTCGATTTGAGGCAAATAATCAAATTGGCGTGATTAAATTTACACAAGAAGACTGTGTGCGTTCAACTTTATGTCAACATGTATTAGCAGCATATACTAATTGAATAAACTTCAGAGTTTCTGCATAAAATAATCAAAGGCTACATATTGTTGAGATAATTAATATGTAGCCTATCAATAGTTAAATATGTCAAATAGTATGGTGTTGATATTTTATTAATTTTATAAAACACTCTTTTATTGGCGATTTTTTCCACCATAAAATTTATACCTTCTCTCATTCTAAATGAAAAAATATTTTCTATACCTTAATGAGGAATAGTTTATTAAAATAAATTATTCCTTATTTTTGTATTTTACGAAAAACTATTCTTTATTAGAGTGCTTATTAATACATTAATTGTTATTGTTTTTTAGTTAATTGTATTTAAATTAAATAATAAATTTAAATATCAATACATTTATATATTAACTATGATGTGTGGTTAATTAAATTTGACTTAAGTCACGAATTTTAAAAAATGTTTATTTTTATTTGTTGAGGTTTTTAAATGTAGCTAATATCAAAAATGACTAGGGTTTTATTTTTCATCCTTTAGTTAATGATGGCAATAATAGAAGCTTATTTTTGCTAATTAAATATTTGTCTATTCTTGGGGTTATATATGCTTAAACATAAACTCCCACTGTCATTATTATCAGTGGCTATATTGTCGACGTCAGCATTTGCCGCAACTAACAGCGCCGGTGGAATTATTTCTTTCTCTGGTGCTATTAGTGATACCACTTGTACCATTAATGGGGGAAATAGCGCCGATTTCTCTATTTTATTAGATCCTATTACTGTATCTGATGCAGGAACAACGGCTAATGCCGTGATCACCAAAAATCAAAAAGAGTTTGCTTTAACATTCTCTGATTGTGCACCAGCATCAACACCCACTGGCAGTAATTTAAAAATACATTTTTCATCTGCAAATAGTATTTCAACAAGTGGGTTATATTTAGTGAATGATACCGCTAATGAAAATGATCCAACAGTTGCGAAAAATGTCGGCTTTAGCTTATCGACAACTGCTGCACCAACGGTTGCTATACCGTTAAATGCAACATTTGATACGGGCATTAAAGGCGATAAAACAGCGCCTGATTCAGATACACTACGTTTAATTGCGAGTTATTATAAAACCAATGCAACAGCGGCTAAAACAGGGCCTGTGCACTCTAACGTTATTTATACTGTCTCTTATTTATAATCTAAAGGAACCAGACTCAATTTGAGTCTGGTTTTTTAGGGTGTTTATAATGAAAAAATTAATTATCTTTTTTATTGCTTTGATATTACCAATGAGCGTATTTGCTAATGTTATTATTAACGGTACACGCGTTATTTATTATGAAGGTGTAGATAGTGTTAATCTTCAATTAACAAATAATGGTGATTTAGCTTCACTTATACAAAGTTGGATAGATGACGGTGATGTCGATTCAACGCCGGAAGATGCAAATTCTCCTTTTTATTTATACCCACCCATTGTAAAAATAGCGGGTAGACAGGGGCAAACATTAAGAATAAAGAATTCCAATGAAGGATTAAAAGATAATATTGAACAAGTTTATTTTTTAAATATTCTTGATATCCCTGAAAATGCGGAAGCCTTAAAAGGAAAAAGTTATTTACAATTAGCGATGAAAACAAGAATTAAAGTTTTTTATCGACCGAAAGGATTAATGGATGATCCAGCACGTATTAATGAAAAAATAACATATCAATTGAATGGCAATAAAGTCATTGTTAAAAATAACTCACAGTATCATTTCACTATAGCCTCTATTTCTACAGAAGAAACTCCTCGTATTACGCTTGTTGATTCTGAAATGATCTCGCCTTTATCTTCTCGTGAGTTACCGCTAATCAATAAATTAACCAGTCATTCGGTTGTTGTTATTTATGTTGATGATTTTGGTGTTTATAAATCACAGAATATTAAACTCTAACAGAGACAGCATCGTGAATAATCCAAAATACCTCTCAATCCTTATTTTTTTAGGAATGCAACATTATGCTCAAGATCTGTATGCAGAGGGATTTGATACATCTTTATTAGTAGGAAAATCAAAAAACGGGGATATTTCACGATTTTATATAGATGATAAAGTGCCTGAAGGGAAACAACTTGTTGATGTCTATGTTAATCAAGCATGGAAAGGGCAATTTGAAATAAATGTTCTTGGTGCTAAGACAGGGATGAGCATTGAAACAGAAGATGTAAATAAGCTCGGTTTAAATTTATCTTTATCAGCCAAACAAAAAATAACAGAACAAAAAACGATTTTAATTAACGAGCTTGCAAAAAATGTTACTACAACATTAGATATTAATCGGTTAAGACTTGATATCAGTGCACCTCAGATTTCTATTAAACAATCTGAAATGGGATATGTTGATCCCAGTTATTGGGAGCAAGGTATCTCGGCGCTGATCTTATCCTATAATTTAAATTACTATAACTACAAAGAGAAAAAAGGAAATAAAAGTAATAACGAAAATTTCTTTGCCAATCTTAATTCAGGTATTAATTTAGGAGCATGGCAATTTAGAGATGAATCTAACTATTCCTACTATTCTCACGGGAAAAGCCAGTGGAAGAATAATACCCGCTATGTGTATAAAGCGCTAAGTCAGATAACTGCCGGATTAACGATTGGTGACTTTTATACACCTGCGGCACTCTTTACCAGTATTTCATTTAGAGGGGCATCATTAGCGACAGAAATGGGAATGCTACCCAATTCAAGCCAAGGATTTGCACCTATTATTCGGGGTATTGCTCAAACCAACGCATTAGTCAGTGTTTATCAAAATGAAAATTTAGTTTTTCAAGAAAATGTGCCTCCTGGTGAGTTTTCTTTTCGAGATATTCAACCCACAGCAGGTGGCGGTGATCTATTAGTGGTTGTTCAAGAAGCCGATGGAAGAAGAGAGTCTTTCACGGTGCCATTTTCAGCCGTTCCCGATATGCTAAAAGAAGGGGTATATCGCTATAATGTGATGCTAGGCGAATCACGTATTAACAATACGGATTATCGAGCTAAATTTGCACAAGGTGAATTTCATTATGGCTTAAATAATTTAGTAACTGTATATGCAGGAGGAATTGTCAGCGAAGATTATTATTCAGCATTAATAGGGAGTGGTTGGAATTTTAAATTTGGTGCAATCTCTGCGGATATAACTCATGCAAGCGCAGATTTACAAATCGGTAAGAAGACAGGGCAAAGCTTTCGTCTGGCATATAGCAAATATATGGATGCCACATTAACAAATTTAACACTGGCGGCTTATCGTTATTCAACTCGTGATTATTATAGTTTTGTTGATTCTATTTACTCGCATGACAATTACCAAGCTTGGAAAGATTATCAAAACGAGCTCGCTAAACAGCAGGGAAATAATAATACTATTTCTGATTTAGATTTAACAACCTTTGATGCATTAAGAGGATCTCGAGCAAAAAATACGTTTACTATTAATCTTAACCAATATTTAGGTGGTCAGAGAGGTGTTATTTTTCTTTCAGGCACGCATCGAAATTATTGGAATACAACTAACAGTAATCGAGAGTATCAATTAGGATATTCAAATAACTATAATGATATTGCTTATAATCTTTCTGTATCCAAATTAAGGAATTACGATAATAAAGAAGAAACACGTTATTACTTAAATGTCAGTATCCCTGTTTCATTTTTCGATAAAAGAGCAAACCTAAATACCTCTATTTACGCGGCAGATTCACGCTATCAGCAATCTACATTAAGTTTAAGTGGAACGGCAGGTAAAGATGATTTAGTCAATTATACTTTAACAGGTTCAAATCAAACGGGTGGGAATAATTTAGTCGGTGCGAATGTGAGTTATCGCCACCCTTATAGCACACTTTCCGCTTCTTATACTGAGGCAAATGATTATCGTCAAGGTGGATTAGGGACAAGAGGAACCGTTGTTGCTATTCCTAATCATATTGCATTTTCAGGAGATACTGGAAAAACCTATACCATTATTGAAGCACCAATGGCAAATAATATGATGGTGAATGGACATAAAGCAACCTTAACTAATCATCAAGGTGTTGTATTGGTGGCAAATAGCATTCCTTATCGTACAAATATTTATACATTAACCAATACTGAACTTCCATCAAATGCTGAAGTTGTTGGAAATATCACGCATGTCACTCCTTATTTAGGTGCAGTTAATTATCTTTCATTAGAAACGGATCAACGCCAAACTTTTATTATTAGAGCTTCTTTAGATAATGGTGAAAGTTTACCTTTTGGAACAGAAGTTTTTAATAATAAGAAACAAGCAATAGGATATGTAGGACAATCCGGTGTACTTTATTTAAAAAGTGATACGTTACCGTCTTCTGTCTCTATAAAAATAAATGAAACCGGCAAAATAGAATGTGTAATTAGCCATTTAATTAATACGATGGATAAAAATCGTAATATCTGTCGATAAAGGAAAGTTCTATGAAATTATCAACCTTTATATTTTTATTATTAATAGGAATATTAAGCCAAAAGGCGATTGCTAATTGTAAGCCAGATAGTACGATCACAGCACCAGATATTAATTTCGACATATCTGGAGATTTAAATAGCGCTTCAACAACGGTTACGAAGGCGAGTAGAACAACATTTCCAGGTACATTTAAATGTACCGCAAGAGGGCTATTTCCTAATTCAGTGGGTATAGCTTCACCCTTTGCTGATAATCGAACCGGAACAATTGGTTTTAATGGTGGAAAACAGTTTGTTTCTATCACTTTAACGTCATTAGAAAAAAAGAGTGTGGAAAATATTGCTGCGGGAACGCATCCTGCATCTGATTTAGATACTAATTTTACCCTTAAATTTACGTTACTCACCTCTAAGCCATCGAGTAATTACACTGAAGTAAGTGGAAATACGGCCCTTGTAACCCCGGTTATTTTAGCCTCTGATGCATCAAGTGTAGGGATTATTCAATGGTTACTGAATATTGTGATTAAATTAGTGCAGTTTTTATTAACGTGGGTATGGCCTGTCGATCAAAATGATATTTTTTTACAACCAATGAAAATTACCTATAACCCAGTAATGACAACATGTGATTTTTCTAATGCAGGACTTGTTGTCTCATTACCTTTAATTAGTGTAAAAGAGGCAAAAACAGTTGATAAAGCCGGTTATACTCCCTTTACATTAAACTTTACCTGCCAAAATTTATTAGGTGATTCGAAAACATCTCGTAATATTAATATGTTTTTATCAAGCCAAAACTTATTAGCGACGGATAAAACCATATTAACGAATACTACCGCACAGGGGGCAGGAGGGGTTGGATTTCGTGTAGTAAAAGCAGATAACACAAATAGCCCGCTTGTTTTATCTGATTCCATAAATACACAAGGGAGTGCAACGAGTATTTTTAGTGTGACTAAAGGGAGTACATTATCTCCTGTATTTTCTATTAATATGGGCGCTTACTACTCCCCTTATAATGCGAATACGGTGACTCAAGGTAAAATAACAAGTTCGGCAACACTGGTAATGTCTTACGATTAAAAGGTGTCAAGATGAAAAAAATTTTTATTCTGTTATTTATATTGATAACGCCTTTTACAAATGCCAGCGTAGTGTTAGAACGAACGCGTTTAGTTTTCCCTGCTGACCAATCAACGATATTATTACAGATAGTTAATCAAAGTGAGCAATCAACATTAATTCAGAGTTGGACAGATGAGGGAAATATTGCATCGACGCCAGAAACCACAACTGCACCTTTTCTTGTTATTCCTCCTATGGCGAAAATATCTGCAAATGGGGGGCTGCAATTAAAATTACAGCAACTTGATAATTCTTTACCACAAGATAGAGAATCTATTTTTTATTTAAATGTATTAGATATTCCGCCAAAGCCAGACAAGAAAGAAAATGTAAATACACTCCAATTAGCTTTACAGACACGAATAAAAATTTTCTACCGACCTAATCAACTTACATTAACGACCCGCGATATTTTTAAACAGATTGAAATTACACAGAGCGCGCAATATTTAGAGATAAATAATCCTAGTGCTTATTTTTTTACTATTTCAAAGATCTATATTGATGATAAAGAAGCTCAACCTCTCATTAATGCTATTATGGTTGCGCCATTTTCAAAACAAAAAGTTCAATATCAAGGACAGGTAAATCCTCATCAAATTATGACTCTTGTTTATATTGATGATGATGGAAATTATCAGCAAGATGAGAAAAGGATGAAGAAATAGCGTTTTCATATCACGATTAAATAAAAAGGCTGCATATTAATGAGGGGCTAATATGCAGCCTGTACAGCCAACGTTTAATCTTTAATTTATTACTTAGCTTACATCTTCATTATCCATAACATGGTGACGTTCAGCGTGATAACCTTCTTCGTCATAGCCAAAACGCCAATAAGGAATAGCATAAATTAAGCTACGATCGTAACCGTTATCACGACGAATATGACGTCTTAATGCACGAATAATTTTGTCTTCACCTGCAATCCAAAATGCCACATCTTCAGCAGGTAATTTCCAAGACATAAATTCATTAATTAAGTTTTCAGTTTGCTCTTCAACTGAGCCAATTAACCAGATTATTTCTAATCCATTAGGATGTTTAATTTCTTGGCGATGTGTTTCGTTTTCTACTCGTATAACGACTTTTCCTTGAACATTAGGTTGCATTGTTTCAATTAAAGCCATTAAAGCAGGTAATGAACTTGGATCGGCTGCCATAAAGTAATGTGATGCAGGAGCTAATAAGGGATCTGGGCCACCTGGATTAGTGATCCCAATATAGTCGCCTTGCTTTGCATTTAGCGCAAAATGAATAGCTGGACCAGCATCGTTATGAACGGCAAATTCAATGTCTAACTCTTTTTGCTCTGGGCGAATAGCACGGACACTATAAGTACGTACAATCGATCTTGGTTCGCCTTCAGGCCATTTGGGACCTTTTTCAGAAAAACCCGGTACTGTTGGCTTAACTTGGCCTTCTAGTGGCAAAAATATTTTTAGATGTGCGCCCGCAGTATCAGCAGGATAGTTATCTAAATCATCACTAGTAAAGGTAATGCAGCGCATTCCTGGTGTGACATCAGTAATACGTTTTACTTGAACTAGGCGAGGAGGAGCTGGTTTATAAATATTTTTTTCTTGAGGTGTTTTTGGGTTACTCACGTTTTTTTACCTGACTCATTTAATTGTTTTTTCGATGTAGATATTATCATTTTCAATTAATAATGATAGTCATTATCAACATTAACTTTAATTTAGTAAAGTGAGGTGTATGTTTTACTTATCATTGTGTGATTAGGCTCAAATTACAATCAAGAAAAAAACTTAAAAATCAATGTAATAAGCTTGATATAATAATCAATAAGTATTAATTAGAAAAAATGAGAAGAAAACAAAAACACTAAAATGTAATGTGGTAGGAGAGGATTGGTGTTATTTTTTTGAAAAAAGGAATGGTTTTAGAGAGTTGAAATAAATGCGGAAAAATCAATAAATACAGTGAGTAAACTTTAAAATATTATACTCACTGTATTTTTATATGATGTCAGCAATAGATTAAGCTTTAGGATCTGGGCCAAATCTATTGTCGCCTTTAGTTCCTTCTAGGCACATAAAGACAAAAACAATTAATCCACCAACAGCAGGAATAAATGCAAGTAAGAACATCCAACCTGATTTATCTTGGTCGTGAAAACGACGAATAGTGACGGCAAGGCTAGGTACAATAATAGCTAAAGAATAAATACCGATAATAATACCTACAATTGAACCTAATGAACTCATTTCACCAGTGTTCATATCTATTGATGACATTAAAATAGCGTATAGAACAGTAATGATAATGGTATTTACCAGAGTAAACATCCAATATTCTTTTCTGCGAGCACGGCCTGAAAAGTTAGCGTAATTATTTTTAATGACTTCCAAATACCAATTCATGACTTCATCCTTAATTTAGTAGCAACAATACGTAAGCCTAGTTTAGGTGATCTTTCTTAGCAATTAAGATAATTCTAAATTATCAAAATACATTTTTAAAAAGACATTATGACCATTCCCTCTATTTTATAGGGATATGAGCTTAATTTTTAAGTTAATCAAATAGGTAATATCTAAATGATATACAATATGCGTCTTTATAAACTAATACTGATGTGGAGTGCTAAGTGGCGGGTATCATAATTACTTTAGAAATTGAATTCAACAAGTACTCTATTTTATTTCTAGTGAAGATAGCTTTTTATAGGATTGTTTATATCTTTATTTATCGTCATAACATAATAAAAAAGAGTTTATCCCTTACTACTGATCAAAAATGATGTATTTATAGTTATTTTATCAATGTGTTTGATTTAATTTTAGTTAATTATGGGAAATAAAAAGGGCTAAAACAATATCAGCCCTTTGTGTTTATTTTTACCGTCGTGCGGTACTGTTTTTATATTGCTGTGTGTGTTTTGCCTTTACTTCACTTTCATTCCCGCAAGCGTCATTAAGAATCGAAAAAGAGAAGAAACCGCAAATAAAGCTAAAACACTACAAAACCAAATTGTAATTAGCCAGCCCCATTTTTTTAATAATGAGGGTTTGCTTTGTATTTGTGGATCAGTGATAGCCTTCTTCATAATTGGTTTTTCCTCTGAAAACGTAATAACTCCAGAATGTATAAACGAGAATAATTGGAATAATAAAGAGCGCGCCAACTAACATAAATCCTTGGCTTTCTGGTGGTGCCGAAGCGGCTACAAAACTAACGGCAGGCGGAATAATGTTAGGCCAAATACTGATGCCTAATCCGGCAAAACCTAAGAAAATTAAAGCCAATGCCCCAAAGAAAGGAAGATAATGTCCTTGTTTTTTTATCGAGCGCAAAATCAGCCATGAGCTGTATAACACTAAAAGTGGAACGGGTAAAAAGAAGAATAAATTAGGTAACGTGAACCAGCGTTCAGCAATGGCTGGTTGTGCTATCGGTGTCCATGCACTAACAACAGCGATCACAGCAAGCATTACCAGTGTCAGTGGTTTAGCAATTTTGTATAAATTTTGCTGTAAGTGGCCTTCGGTTTTCATGATTAGCCAACCACATCCTAATAAGGAGTAGGCAATAACTAAGCCAAAACCACAAAAGAGTGCAAAAGGCGACAACCAATCAAAATAGCTACCTGCAAATGTGCGATTAACAACAGGTAGGCCTTGAACAACGCTACCAACGACAACTCCTTGCATAAAGGTTGCTAGCATTGATCCCAAAATAAAGGATTTATCCCAAAAACCTTTGTGATTGTTATCTGCTTTAAAACGAAATTCAAAGGCAACACCACGGAAAATCAGGGCAACAAGCATTAAAGTTAAAGGCATTGCTAATGCATCAAGAATAACAGCATAAGCAAGTGGAAATGCACCAAATAATGCAGCTCCCCCCAAGACTAGCCATGTTTCGTTACCATCCCACACAGGGGCTACGGTATTCATCATTAAGTCACGATCTTGGTCGCTTTTAATAAATGGATAGAGCATACCGATACCGAGATCGAAGCCGTCCATGACAATATACATTAATGTACTAAATACGATGATGATGAACCAAATAACGGGTAAATCAATTCCCATGATGAACCTCCGAAGTACCTTTACGGATCAGTCTTAACATATAGGCATATCCAACACCGAACACAGAGCCATAAACAACAAAGAAGATCAGCAGGCTTATACTCATATGCATTTCACCATGAGCGGAGACAGCATCTCGTGTTCGCTGTATGCCATAAACAACCCAAGGCTGGCGACCGACTTCTGTTGTAAACCAACCTGCAAGGATCGCGATAAGACCTGACGGTGCCATTAAAAACGTTAAACGTAAGAAGGTTTTAGATTCATAAAGTTTATTTTTATATCGTAGCCAAGTTCCCCAAACACCCACTAGGATCATTAACATCCCGAGGCCAACCATAATGCGGAAAGACCAGAAAACGATAAGTGAATTAGGCCTATCTTCTTTCGGAAACTCTTTTAATGCCGGAACCTGTTTTTCTAAGCTGTGAGTTAAGATCATGCTGCCAAGATAAGGGATTTCTATCTTATATTTGGTTTCTTCAGCATCCATATCAGGCATACCAAAGAGAATTAACGGTGTTGCTTCACCCGGTTTATTTTCCCAATGACCTTCAATGGCAGCAATTTTTGCTGGCTGATGTTTTAAGGTATTTAAACCATGGACATCACCAATGAGAGCTTGAATTGGTGCTAAAATTAAAATCATCCACAAAGACATTGAAAGCATCTTTTTCATTGCTGATGTTTTATTGCCTTTAAGGAGATGCCACGCCGCGGAAGCAGCAATAAAGAAAGCAGAAGCAAGGAATGCGGCAACGCCCATATGAGCGAGACGATAAGGGAAAGAGGGGTTAAAAATAACCGCAATCCAATCTACGGGTACAACTTGGTTATTAATGATTTCGAAACCTTGTGGTGTTTGCATCCAGCTATTTGATGCCAAGATCCAAAACGTTGACATCAGCGTGCCTAATGCGACCATACAGGTTGCGAAAAAGTGAAGTTTTTCACCCACTTTATTCCAACCAAATAGCATTACGCCCAAAAATCCCGCTTCTAGGAAGAAAGCGGTAAGCACTTCATAAGTCAGTAAAGGGCCTGTAATTGAGCCGGCAAAGTCAGAAAAAAAGCTCCAGTTGGTTCCAAATTGATAGGCCATAACCAAACCAGAGACAACACCCATAGCAAAGTTAACAGCGAATATTTTTGACCAGAAATGAAATAACGCTAAATAATCCTTATTGCGGGTTTTTAACCATAAACCTTCCAATACGGCTAAAAAACTAGCCAATCCGATAGTAATTGCGGGGAAGATAATATGAAAAGAAACTGTGAACGCAAATTGGATACGCGCCAAATCGAAGGCACTTAACCCAAGCATAAAAACCTCGTTTTATTGATATGTAAATGTAAATTGCAGGTAAATCGTGTGGATTAGTAGACCATATGACAGTAAGCTATAATAGTGACAATAAGTTTAAAAATGACTATAACAGTTTTTGAGGTGAACAGTTTTATATGACTCGATATGAACAGCTTGCAGCGCAAATACGCCAACAGATTGAAGATAATATCTGGCAATCTGGCGACCGTTTACCTTCATTGCGGGATACGGTAAAACAATCAGGTTTAAGTTTAATGACTGTTTTACAATCGTATCAATTATTAGAAAGCCAAGGATGGATAACCGCACGACCACAATCAGGTTATTACGTTGCACATCGTAATACACGCTTTGGCCAAGTAACAGCCAGTAAAGGGTTACACATGAGTGAAAATGTTGAGATTAGCACCTCCATTTTTAATGTACTCCAAGCATGTAAAGATCCTGAGATTATTCCTTTTGGTTCAGCATTTCCCGATCCTAGTCTATTTATCCAACCTAAACTCAGTAGTGCATTAGCATCGGCAGCAAGGCATTTAGCACCTCAAAGTTCAGTAATTAATTTACCACCAGGAAATGAAAAGTTACGCCGTAACATTGCGCAACGCTATGCATTGCAAGGTATTCACGTCTCTCCAGATGAAATAGTGATCACTGCGGGTGCAATGGAATCATTGAGCTTTAGTTTACAAGCAGTAACTGAACCAGGTGATTGGGTGGTGATTGAATCACCTGCATTTTATGGCGCATTACAAGCTATTGAGCGTTTACGTTTAAAAGCCATTGCGATTAGAACAGATCCTATAACAGGAATTTGTTTAGAAGAACTCGAAAAAGTAGTGGATCAATACGATATAAAAGCGTGTTGGTTGATGAGTCATTGTCAAAATCCATTAGGTGGAACAATGCCTGATGAAAATAAAATAAGACTGGTGGAAATATTAGCGAAAAAACAGATAACGTTAATTGAAGATGATGTCTATGGAGAACTCTATAACAGCCAAAAGGCGCCAATGCCAGTAAAAGGCTTTGATAAAACGAATAGCGTATTACATTGCGCTTCTTTTTCTAAATGTTTAGCGCCGGGCTTTCGCGTAGGCTGGGTTGCCGCAGGAAAACACGCAACAAAAATACAACAGTTACAAATGATGAGTACAGTTTCTGCGAGTATGCCGACACAGCAAGCTATTGCGGATTACCTATCACAAGGAGGCTATGATACGCATCTTCGTCGATTAAGATTATTATTAGAACAAAGGCGTTATCGCATGTTGCAAGCCATACAGGCACATTTACCTGAAGATGTAAAAGTGAATATTCCAACAGGAGGATATTTTCTCTGGCTAGAATTTGAATCAACATTTGATGCAAATAAACTTTATCACTTTGCATTGGAAAGAGGGGTCAGTATTGCACCTGGCTCCATGTTTTCCACCAGTTCTCAATTTAACCATGCCTTTCGTTTAAATTCTTCTTTTCAATGGAATAGCAGGACAGAAAAAGGAATGGAAATTATCGGTGAAGGATGTAGAAAATTACGACGTAAATAGCGGACGTTAGCGCACATTTTTTAAAGTTAGATATTGATTTATGAACGGTAATCTCCAATGATTAATTCTTAACCTCATTATCAGACTGACTAGCCAGATATTGCAGGAGGACACAATGAAGCTACGTTGTTTTGATCAACAAGAGTTACCGTTTATTCCATGGCGTAATCAAAAAGGCACAACCCAAGAAATTGTGTGTTGGCCAGTGAATAATGATTTTTCATGGCGAGCGTGTTTAACATCTATCGAAGATAATGGCTCATTAGGACAGTTTCCTGATATTGAACGGCAAATGGTGCTATTAGAAGGTAATGGACTTAATTTAAATAGCGCTGGATTTCTGAGTCACTCTGTCACTGATCCTTATCAGCCTTTTGATTTTTCAGGTGATATTCATGTTAAGTCAGAGCTGATTAAAGGGGGTGTAAAATGTTTAAATATTATGGTACGCAGGACATGCTGGAAAGCAGAAACCACATTAGTAACACAACCCCTTATATTACCAAGCTCTCACGCGGGACTTATTTATATAACGCAAGGTGAATGGACTTTAACTGGCGCTACTTGTCAGCGTTTATCAAAAGGGCAAGGTGCATGGTGGTTGCCCGATATTCGAGAAGGTGAAATAAGACCGTTAACCGCAAATTGCCAATTATTATGGGCAGATATTCGACCACTAAAATAAAGGTATTTTTGTGGTCAAATATTGATTGAAATAATAAATGATGCTTAGGATTATGGCTAATTTAAAGCCAGATTAACGGCGGCAAGAGTGAGTAATCCACCAGCAATACCATCGTTATAACGACGACGTTTATCACTTAAACCGCCTTTTAAGCCGACATAAGCAAAGAAGCTACCAATAAGGCCATAAATAATTAAGCAAGTCGTGATAAATATCCCAGATAACAGTAATGATTGTGTTGCGACATCATTATGATTATCAATAAAGTTTGGTAAAATAGCGAGATAAACTAATAAACCTTTAGGATTAAGGAAACTGGTTAAAAAACCTTTACGAAATAGAGATGAAGTTTTAGTGGCATTAAGGACTAACTTTCCTTTTTTGCAGGCTGATATCAACATTTTAAGGGCAAGATAACTGATATAGACAACACCGACCCATTTGAGTAAGTGAAATAAAATGGGAGATGTAGATACTAAGGCTGCAAGCCCTAAAGCACTCAGTAACGCATGGGTTAAATAACCGGATATCACGCCTGAATTTGCAATCCATGCTGATTTCATTCCTCCTGATAACCCTTGGGATGAGATAAAAAGAATATCAGGCCCAGGTGTACAGATAAGCGGTAGAACCGTCAATGCGAATAATAATAAAGTGTTAAATTCCATCTTTTCACCTGATAGAGATAGATTAAGAGAAACATCGTTTTTGCTGTGAAATTTAGCGGAAAGATTATATGATGTTTTCGAAAAAATCGGGTTGCTTTGTTGCTAACAAAAAGAATTAATTGGCAATAAAATTCCACAAATAGAATTAAGGTTAATCTTTGATGTCAATAAAATTAGATAAGATAGATAAACATATTTTGCAGGTGCTTCAGCGTGATGGCAAAATTCAAAATATTGAGCTAGCAAAAGAAGTTGGACTATCACCGTCACCTTGTCTTCGCCGAGTGCGTTTACTTGAAGAGTCGGGAGTGATCACGCGCTACGTTGCTGTATTAGATGGTAGTATGGTCGATGCAGGTTTATCTTTATTCGCAAGGATCTGGTTTAGAGCACAGGATGCAGAAACGATAGAAGAATTTGTAAAGGCCATTAAGGTGTTACCTGAAGTGGTAGAATGCCATTTAATGGCCGGCGAGTGTGATGCGTTAATTCGGATAGTGACTAAAGATTTAGCAACATATCGCCGTTTTCATGCCGATTATTTAACACAAATTCCAAGCATCCAAAGTATAAAAACAGAAGTACCAATGGAAACGGTAAAAGTGAGTTTTGCTTTACCACTTTAATTTTTTAAATATTTAGAGTTATTTGATTTTTAATTATCACAGATATATTTAATAGAGAAAGCCTCAAGTTAAATCTTAACAGAGGCTTTTTATTTGCATAAGTTAAACTATCCAGCTTTTAATAAACTGATATATCTCTGGTGTATAAAGTAGCATACAGAAAAATAATGAAGCACCAATAAAATAGAGATAAATCGACCAAGTACATAAAGAGACAATAATTAGCATTAATATGATAAGAATAACGATACAAAGTCTGATCTGGGTGAGAGTGATTTGACCCGCGCACGATAATAATTCACTAATTAATTCAAAAAGTTCTGATATCTTTTTCCTCAACATAAATCCATTTAATCAAAGTCAATATATTATTCTTGTTTATTACAATCTAATTGTTTATTTTTGAGTTATTTGTATTGTTTTTTGTATACTTTTAGTAATAGAGTCAATAAATAACTCTATTACTACATTTGATCTATTATTTATATTATCAATAAAGAAATTTATTTTGTTTGAGATAAATTGGAAAATTCTTTTGTTACAATTTCAGCTGCTTTAGCAATAATATCTTTACGGTATTTCGCATTCTGTTCTTGTTGTGTGAAATAGATGACTAAAATTAATGGTGCATGGTTTTCAGGCCAAATAACGGCTATATCATTAGTTGTGCCATAATCACCACTACCGGTTTTATCTCCAACAATCCAATGTTTTGGTAAACCTGCTTTAATACTGTGATCGCCTGTTGTATTACCTTTTAACCAAGTAACAAGTTGTTGGCGTTGAGATTGGCCTAATGCGTCACCTAGTGTTAATGCTTGAAGGCTTTTGGCCATAGCAATTGGAGAGGTGGTATCACGAGGATCACCATGTATAGCTGTATTTAATTCAGGCTCTTTGCGATCTAGTCGATAAGTTACATCATTAATTGAACGTGCAAATTGAGTAACGCTGGAAGGTCCACCTAAATAATCTAGGATTTTATTCATTGCTGTATTATCGCTATATTGCAAGGTAGCCACACTTAATTGAGCCAGTGTCATTCCAGTTGCTAAATGTTTTTCTGTAATCGGGCTATAAGGGACTAAATCAGCTTTTTTGATGGTTATATGGTTATCAAGCAATCCTGATTGTTTTTCACTTTCTTTTAAAACGGCAGCTACAGCCATAACTTTGCTGGTACTTGCCATCGCAAAGCGCTCATCACCACGATAAGTTACTTGTGAGTTATCTTTAGTATTAATTAACGCAACGCCTAAACGGCCTTGGCTATTTTTTTCAAGTGTCGTTAATTGTTCTTCAATAGTGCTATTTGTTTTAGCCCATAGCATTGGTGAAGCAAGTAGAGATATTAATGAAACTGCGATCACTGCGGTTTGACGGCATGTTGTTTTAAACATAGAAATGGATGCTCATATTAATTTAATAAAAAAAGTTAAATATAAATAGACGGTTATCGACAGTATGTGACGCTGTTTATTTATCAGGTGCAATATCCTATTTAATTGATTTATTGACAATCGATAATAAATCACCTTAGCCTATAGAAAATCTAATGGCTAAGAATATTATGCGAACACATCTTCCCCTCAACGCACTACGCGCTTTTGAAGCATCCGCAAGACACCTTAATTTTACCAAAGCTGCATTAGAACTCTATGTCACCCAAGGCGCAGTGAGTCAACAGGTGAGAATGCTAGAAGAACGTTTGGGCGTGATGCTTTTTAAGCGTTTACCCCGTGGTTTGGAGATGACAGATGATGCACAGATCTTATTTTCGGTATTAACAACCGCATTTAGTGATATCGAACGGGTGTTTAAACAGTTCGAACGTGGTGAATATCGTGATGTTGTTTCGATTGCCACTGTGGGAACATTTGCTGTTGGCTGGTTATTACCTCGATTGGCTGAATTTAAGCAACAATATCCAAGAATAGAAGTGAATTTAAGAACAAATAACAATGTGGTTAATTTGGCAACCGAAGGACTTGATTTTGCTATTCGATTTGGTGAAGGACTATGGCCTCTAACCCATAATAAAGCCTTATTTTCTGCACCATTAACGGTTTTGTGCTCACCAAAAACAGCAGAACGGTTACATTATCCAACTGACTTAATAAATGAAAACTTATATCGTTCTTATCGAGAAGATGAATGGTCACAATGGTTTGAAAAAGCAGATATATCGCCGATAAAAATAACAGGTTCTATTTTTGATTCTTCACGTTTAATGGTAGAAAGCGCGATTTATGAAGGTGGAATTGCATTAGCACCCGCAAATATGTTTTCAAGAGAAATAGAAAGCGGTCAGCTAATACAACCTTTTAAAATAGAAGTTGAAATGGGGAAGTATTGGTTAACGTATTTAAAATCAAAACCAATGACCGCATCAATGGAAATATTTCAGCAGTGGTTAATGAATGAAGCGCTAAAAGAGTGTCGTGAGTGATATAAAATAAATAGCACTGATTAATTTCAGTGCTATTTATTATTTGTACTCGCAGTATATTTTTTTAATTATAAGAAAAATGTTCTCTAACGATTTCTCTACCTATTTCAATAGATGCAGTTGCAGCAGGTGATGGGGCATTACACACATGTAATGAACGTTTACCTTTCACAAAATGGAAATCATCTACTAATTTTCCTTCACGAGTTAATGCTTGAGCACGAACTCCCGCAGGACCAGGATGAATATCTGCTTCATGTAAATCAGGAATTAATTTTTGCGCATTCGCAGTAAATAATTTGCGAGAATATGAACGACGAAGTTCGGCCATTCCTTCACCTAAATAATTACCTGCAATTTTCCAAAAGCCCTTATAAGTGAGCACTTCGGCGAGATCTTTTAAATTAATATCGCTTTTTTTATAGCCTTCGCGCTTAAATGCTAATACCGCATTAGGCCCAACATCACGATGTCCGTTATACATGCGTGTGAAGTGTACGCCTAAGAATGGAAAATCAGGGTTAGGAACGGGATAAATTAGATGGTTGACTAAGTAGTTTTTATTGGCATTAAGCATAAAGTATTCACCACGAAATGGGACTATCTTCATACCTGTGTCATAACCTGCCATTTTAGCAATACGATCACTAAATAATCCTGCACAATTAATCAACCATTTACCTGTAAATTGCTCATTGGATGTCGTTACTATGACATTATCATCCGTTTCATTGATCGATGTTACAGCTTGGCCAAACGTAAATTTACCACCACGAGATTTAATAATTTCAACATGTTTTGCTGCTATTTCGGGATAATTAACAATCCCTGCATCAGGAACTAATAATGCAGCAATACCATTAACATAAGGCTCTCTAGCTTTCAGTTCACTTTCAGTCATTTTGATAACTTCAAGCCCATTATCAATGCCACGTTGATAAATGTTTTCTAACGCATTTAGCTCTTTTTCATTGGTAGCGACAATCACTTTGCCACAACGATCGTAATAAAGATTATGTTGTTGGCAAAACGCATAAGTGGTGATATTACCTTGTTTAGCCAGCCTTGCTTTAAGGCTCCCCGGTGTATAATAAATACCAGAATGAACAACATTACTGTTATGTCCACTTTGATGAGCCGCAGGGCCGGATTCTTTATCAATCACCAGTAGTTTTAGTTCAGGTTGACTTTCTTGTAGCGCACTTGCAACCCCTAATCCGACTAATCCCGCACCAATAATAATCACGTCATACGTCATAATCTTATCCATTTTATAAATTTTAAATTAACAAGGTTCTTGTTGTAAGCGCTTTAATTTGCCACGTACATTCGTTAAATGAAGACGCATTTTATAGCTTGTTTCATCGTGATCTTGTTGGCGTATTGCTTCAACAATCGCTTCATGCTCTGCAATAACACGCTCTGTTTCTGTCTCTCGCCCTTTATTTTGACTTAATGAATACATTAAGACACCAAGATAAAGCTCATGCATATTATCTAAGATCCTGACAAAAAAAGGATTGTGTGCGGCAACCATAATAGAACGATGAAATTGATAGTCTTCTTCATGGCTAATACTTTTGTTTTGTCTTGTTGCTAAAACAAAGGCATCGTGAGCATTTTCGATAGCGCGTAATTCTTCTGGTGTTCGGCGTAAAGCGGCAATAGCTGCCGCTTCATGTTCAATGACCTCACGCATCTCAAGTAGTGAATCTATCTCTTCAGGGCAAGCAATTTCCATGACTAATGGCTCATATTTACTGAGTATAGAATGGTCAATTACACGGCGACCACCTCCTTGGCGTGAAGTCACAATGCCACTGGCTTCTAAGACACCTAATGCTTCTCTGATCGGGACTCGACTGACGCCAAAGGCATCAGCGAGTACATTTTCAGAAGGTAACTTTTCACCAATAGGGTATGTCCCGTTACTAATATTTTGCTTTATTTGCTCAAGAATTTGATGCGACGCTTTTTGGCGTGAGATCTTTTGTATCATCTAGTTTTCTCCAGATGCATGCCCCATATTAGCTAACTGTTTTTTAGACCGTAATAGATGGAATGCACCAGTTAATAGGATCAAGGCAACACCTAAAAGGTCGGTATATAAGCCCGGTTTAATCATTAAAATTGCCGCAGCTGCAAATGCAATACGCTCAAACCACGTTGTTTTAATCATCCAGAAGTTTGCTGTTGCGATACTTAGTGCATAAATTCCGACTAATGCAGTAATAATCATTAATCCAATAGAAAGTACACCTAAATTATCACCTTGCATCAATAAAGCAGGGTTATAGACTAAAATAAACGGAATAATAAAACCGGGAAGTGCTAAACGAACCGCATCCCATGATGTTTGCATAGGGTCTGCTCTTGCAATACTGGCGGCAGTATAACTGGCTAAGGCAACAGGAGGTGTAATATTGGATAGTGCGCCAAACCAGAATACAAAGAAATGAGCCGCTAAAGGCATAACGCCAGCTTTAATTAAAATAGGTGACACTGTAACGGCAACGACGATATATAAAGCGGTTGAAGGTAACCCCATACTTAATACAATACACACCAGCATGACAACTAATAATATCATCCATAGTGTATTATCCGTCATTGAGACGATATTAAAGGCCAATGTTGCTCCGATACCCGTCATTGTAACTACACAGATAATCACGCCAATAGCTGCGCAAGCGACCGTTACTTGAACTGACCCACGAGCCGCTTCAGCTAAGGCGTCAGCCACTTTAGTTAAAGTCATACGAACAGTTTTATCGGGTGTTATCCAACTTGCAACAATAATGGTTAGAATACCTAAGAAGCCAGCATAAATAGGTGTTTTACCTACTAATAAGGTTCCAATGACAATAACCAATGGTAATAACAGTAAGCCTCGGGCTTTTAATACGGCTTTAACTTGTGGAATATTTTCTTTACTTAACCCCTTTAACCCTTGTTTCTTGGCTTCAATGTCAATGGCCATAATTAATGCGGCGTAATACAACAGTGCTGGAATAATGGCTGCAATAACAATGGTGGTATATGAAATTCCTAAAAAGCCAGCCATAATAAATGCGGCTGCACCCATAATCGGAGGCATGATCATGCCACCCGTTGATGCAGTTGCTTCTACAGCTCCAGCAAAACGCGGTGTTAATCCAATACTTTTCATTAAAGGAATGGTGAAAGTCCCCGTTGTTGCTACGTTAGCAACAGCACTTCCGCTTAAAGAGCCTGTTAATGCAGATGAAATAACCGCAACTTGGGCTGGCCCACCACGACGACGACCTGCGATAGCCAGCGCTAAATCATTAAATAAAGCAGTAGCACCACTGACACTTAAGAATGAACCAAAGAGAATAAAGACCACAATCGCGGTGGAGGCTGTTGAAAGGGTAATACCAAAAATCCCTTCACTGGTCATAAATAAACGGTATAACAATCTTTCTACAGAAAATCCGGCATGACCGAAAATACCCATAAAATACTGGCCAAATAAAGCATAGATAATGGCAAAAGTTGCAAGTCCTGGAATGAAATAACCAGTAGTTCTTCTTGCAGCTTCAAACAGTACGATAATACCTAATATAGCCATGGCATAATCAGTAGTATTTGGAATACTTTTTCTTACTACATGAAGATCAACGTAATTAAAGAAAAAATAGCCATAACTGATTAATGTTAAAGCAATAAAAAGATAATCCCATCCATTAAATTTAGGTGTGGAAAAACGCTTAGAGAATGGAAATAAAATAAAGCCTAAAATTAAAATACCACTAAGAAAAATAGTATTACGGTAAAACTCTTGAGTATTTGATAATGCGTTAGAATAAATCGCATAAAGTGAAATTAATATTGCAAGAGTCGTGGTGATTTTCAGGTAAATGCCTGCAAGTTGGCGATTGCCAGAGCTTGCTTCTTTATCTAATGCAGGTGGCTCTACCGGAGTTAGGTGGTCATTATTAGTCATAACTCACTCCTGTTATTTATTATTAGTCTGCGTTTGAGCTTCTGGTGGAATAAGATAATCAGGGATCTCTAATCCGATTTCTTTGTAATAGCGGTAAGCCCCTAAATGTAATGGCACAGAAACACCTTTTAATGCATTTTCTGTGGTGATGTACTTAGCTGCGCTATGAACTTGATGAACTTCAGGAAGGTTCTCAAACATAGTTTTTGTTAGCTCATAAACTAAGTCATTATCAATGCTGGTTGTGGCCATTAAGATATTAGGTTGGGCTATCGTATTGACCATTTCAGTTTGGCGAGGGTAGGTATCCGCGGGTATTTCAAAACGAAACCATGAATTTGCCACATGATTGATATCATCAAGTTGTTTATCTGTGACTTCGAGTAGTTTTGCGCTGACACCACTGGCATACATATCGGTGACGGCTGAAGCTGGGACACCAGCAGGTAATGCACCACCGTCAAGACGGCCATCTCGCATGGCAGAAACAGTGTCTCCATACCCAAGATATTCAGGGGTAATATCTTTCTTGGTTAAATTAACACCTTTAAGAATGATAATCGTTGATTGCTCTGTCCCACTCGCTTGAGGGCCAACAGAAAAACTTGTTGCACGAATATCATCTAATGTGCCAGTTTTTACTTTGTCATTCATTAAAACAAAGTGTTCGACATTAGGCCACAACATAGAAATTGAGCGCAAATTTCTTTCTGGTTTACCTTCAAAATTACGCACACCTTCATAAGCTTCCACAGCTAAAAGACTTTGTAAAATAGAGAGCTGAGCTTCATTTTTTTGCATTAAATAGATGTTTTCTATCGATCCTGCCGAAGATTGCCCTGTTACTTGAACGCCTCTATCCTTAAGGTGTGTGCTCCATACATTTGCTAATCCCACTCCCATCGGATAATACGTTCCTCCTGTTGAAGCGGTTGCTACAGAGAGAAATTGTTTATTCGCATTTTCTTTTTTGCCAGCTATTGCTAATGAGACAACCGCAATAACAGCAACAATACCGATGGCAAGCTTTGTTTTTCTTATTCTCATGATGTTGTTCCTGTACATAAAAACGCAGGTGAATGTTTCACACCAACTTGTATACAACATGACAACTTTTATAGAAATAAGGAGTGTTAAGAAATTGTGACGTGACGTAATGAAATTAAAACAAGAAGGTAACAAATTGTGATCACCATAGTAATTATGCAAATTTTAATCATAATTATGGTGATAGACGCAAAATGCGAAAGAAAATATCAATAAAGCATGGAAGAAAAGATAAAAGAAGCTAAAAAATAGCCTATTTATCGATAATTAAAAATAAAATGAAAAAAAGAGAGGTCAGAAGATATTTAAACAATATGATTATGTAAAAAGAAAATAGACCACTTTTAGTATTAATAGAAAGATTAAAATTAAGTACTAATTTACCACTTATAAAGCAAAAGTAAGTACACCTGTTGCGATTAAAACAAACATTGCAGACCAGACTAAGGCAGAAATGGTGCTGGTAATATAAATACCATATGCAGATAGCTTTAATAAGCCAGCACTAAAGGGGGTTAAATAGCGAAAAACAGCTAAGAATCGAGAAATAAACAAAATATAGTGAGTTTTATTTTTTAATAATTGTTGAGTGCGATTAATTTTTGACTGATAACGATTAACCCATATTTTAAGGCGAGGAAAACGATAGATAGAACGCCCCAACTCATAGCTTAAAATTGAACCTAATAGAGCACCACAACTGGTGGCTAACCAAAGAAATATAGGAGAATAAAGCGGTAAACAAGCACCAAAAATAAAGAGCAACATTAAAGATGCGGGGGGCAAAAATGAAGAAATACCGATGGTCGATTTTCCAGCTGTGATTAAAATAATAGATAAGAATAGAGTAATAGGAGATAAGTGACTTAAGGTGTCAAGTAAAGTGTGAATAATTTCCATTTAATTATCTCCAACTACTTACAAATAAACACAATAATAGTAATAAATATTAAGATTATTATGAGCTTATTTTAGAATTCTTATTCATTTCAGTTAACATTATCGCCCATTCAATAGGCGTATTTTTAATTGGTAATTTCAGTTTTTGACTTAATGAGTATAGCGTAGGCGCAGGAATATCAGTAAGGGATTGCAGTGTTGAATTCATTAGCACTTTATCAGGGGAGCCATCGGCAATTAATTTACCTGAAGATAAATGGATAACTCTCTGAAAATGGCGAGCAGTAAAATCAAGATCATGACTAATAGCCAATACCGTTGTACCTAATGTTTTTTGTATCTGAAGCCAATTTTCAAAACAGCTTAACCAATGTGCATCAAAATCACGAGTGGGTTCATCAAGTAATAATATTTTAGGTGATAAAATACTTAAACTTGCAACAGCAACCATTCTGCGCTGGCCTGCATGTAAATCTAAAGGATGAACATCTGCAACATCACTTAAACCACAAAGCGACAGTGTTTCATCTAAACATTTTTTAATTTCTTTTTTCGGAAATTTACGTAGCTTTAAACCAAAAGTGATCTCTTTCTCAACCGTATTATGAAAAATTTGTCGTTCAGGCTCTTGAAATAACACTCCAATATAATGAGCGCGCTGTTGTGCTTTTAGTTGAAATAGTGACTGATTATTGAGTGTTATATCACCTTCGTTGGGCGTTAATAGTCCTGCAATTAATCGTAATAAGGTAGATTTACCCGCTCCATTATCACCGACTAAGGTTATCCATTCGCCTTGATTTAAGGTTAAGGATAATTGAGAGATACAAGGCGGAACATCATCGCTCCAGCGATAAGTTACATTATTGAGCTGTAACATAAAATTCCTTAAAAGCATTAAGCAAGGCTTTGTCATTATTTACAATATTCTTATTCCAATGATGGTTTTCAATTAACCAATGTAAAGCTTGCCATGCGTCTGGAGCATTAATCGTTGAAAACAAGAATGGAAAAATAGAGTCTAAAGTACCTTTTGCCTTCACTTTTCCCGCCTCCAATAATAAAAATTGTTCACTCAGACTTATTGCAGGTAATAAATTGCGTTCAAAAATAACGACACTGCATTTATGCTCTTTTGCATAGTGTTTTATGCGTTGCTGTAATTGTTGGGTTGCATTGGGTGTTAAGCGACTAAAAGCTTCATCAAGTAATAATAATTTTGGGTGCATAGCAAGCGCACTTGCTATGACAACGCGTTGAGCTTCACCGCCAGAAAGGGTTGAAGGATGGCGAAAACGCAAGCATTCACATTGTGTTAATGCCATAGCTTCTTTTACTCGAAATCGAATTTCATTATCGCTCAATCCCAAATTTTCAGGGCCAAAGGCAATTTCTTGCTCTACGGTGAATGCACATCCTGAAAGTTGTAATTGTGGTGATTGTTGAACGAGCTGTCGTCCGGGCGCTAGCGACACTAATCGGCTTTTATCGAGAGCAATGTTTTGTACAATTCCCATGCCTTGTACTGAACCTGTTAATAAATCGGGATACCAACCTGCTAGTAATTGTGCAAGAAGGCTTTTTCCGCTGCCATTACCCCCTAAAATCACAAGCCATTCCCCTTGTTTTAACTGCAAATCGATAGGGCCAAGAATAGGCTGTTCGTCGCCAGTGGGGATAAAACTCAATTGCTGAAGATTTAGTACCATAGCCAAATACCTCCTTCAAACAAAATAAGCAATAAAATCAAGTAGCGAAGCATCATTTGAAGTGGCGTATCTGCTGGAGGATATAAAGTTGTCCGTTTTTTAATAATACGAAATCCTCGCATATCTAATGCAGCACTTCTAATCGTTAAATCACTTAATACATGACTAATAAGAGGCAGAATAATAGCGGGTAATGTGATGAGACGTTGCCAAAATGTTCCATCAAGAGGAACACCTCGCGCTAATTGCGCCTCTCTTATATTGTGTAATTGTTGGCGTAATTGCTCTACAAGCAACAAAGGTCCTGCTAATAAATAGGAAAGGCTCATAGGTAAACGGCTAGCAAATAACGCTCTAATAAATTGCTCTGTTGATGTGTATTGTAACCACAGTTGAGCGCCACTTATTATTGCTAATAATCTTAACCATAACGTTATTGCCATAGTTTGTTTACTGGTATCTAAAGATCCTCCTGTTAACCAATAAGCTAGCCAGCCACTATGGACTAACCATAATCCGATTGCCATAGGGATCATTAACCAAGCAATAAAACGCCAACGCCAGCGAGATGCTTTCCAAATTAATAAGCTAATAAAAATACCACTGCTGATTATCAGCAGTGGTAAGCCTAATGATAAAAAAAGCACACTAGCACTTAGCCAAAGCCATAATGCCAATGAGGTAAATGGATGCATTATTAGCGAACCTTGGCAATCGCAGGGAAATTACGTTGTGTTCGTTGTGGTAATTGACGCACTAATAACCAAGCGATAATTGCAGATAAGATTTTATCTGCAAGATTTGCACCTAATACAGTAATGGCAACAGACTCAATAAGCCCTTCACCTACGGCATGAAAATAAGCAACAAAGAAATCAGCACCGCTACCAGTTGCGCCACCAAATAGATAAGTACGAATTGGAACGGCGACAATCATTAACGCTAAAGTAATGACAATACCTGAACCAATAACGCGAATTAAAGAACGAAAACCACCAGCACGAGCCAATAAACCCGCACTTAATCCTATCATCATGGCAACCGGAGCAAATGCGGCCGCCATTGGACCACTGATTAATCCCCATAATAGATTGGTTAATAATCCAGTGAATAATGCGACCCATGGGCCACCTAATAAGGCACAAATTAGTGTACCGATAGAATCTAAAAAGATAGGGAGTTTTACCATTGAGGTAATTTGGCCGCCGATCATATTTATTGCAATAGATACAACAATGAGCACGAGTGTACGACTCGAAATTTGAGGAGTTGTAGACATAGTTTAAAAACCTTTACAAAGGATAGTGACTATTGGTTTTATTGTTTTGCATATATAGCGATTTTTTATAAAAAAGCTATTTACGCGGTGTGATGACCAACTCCTCATAACCAGAGTGTTCACAAGGCTGACGGCTAAAAGTCACTTGCTCTAACTCACCAATAACGAGCTCTAGCGTCGTGCGCACTGTACAACCTGGCATCATATGTCCACCACACATTAATCCATTTTCATCTGAGATTGCTAAATGCAAATGTTCACCTTGGTCATCTAATGTTCCAATTAGTGAAATAATCTCAAATTTACCTGTAAGATAGCGATTTTCTTCGCGTCCTGCAAAGCGTAATACCACATCGGTTAAACTTCCCACACAACCTGCAATAAATGCTGATTTTAGGTTTTGTTCCTTCATCATCTGTCGTAATACCATAATCACATCTTCATGAGGGAGAAGGCGAAGTGGAATAAATCGAGCATGAGAAGAAAGTAATGAGGTGTGAGACATCGTGATTATCCTAATAACTGAAAGTCTATATTTAATTTATATGGTTATTGTAAGCACTAAAATGACTGTGTCAGATAAGACCTAGCTTACTTTATATTATCTATTTTCATTTTTATGCACAAAAATCGCATAACGTATTATTAATAAAAAAAACGAAAGAAGAAATAGATAATAACCTTTTATTAACAATGAAGTTGTTTTGTATCAAAAGAATAAGATAGGAAGAAAAACAAAGAGAGGAATAAGGGTGAGTGGAAAATGCTCACCCCTATTTTTAATAACACGATATTTAAGTAAAATAACTAAATAATCAAATTATAATCAATATGTTCCATCAATTTAGCATTATCACGATAATCGACAGGAATAGCGAGAACGGCGGGGCCATCAACAGCCATCGCTTCATGTAAGACGGTACGTAATTGAGAAGCACATTCAACAGAGAACCCTTTAGCACCGAAGGATCTAGCGTAATGTTTAAAATCAATTGCTCCAAATTTTACACCAGAATAACGGCCATATTTTTTCTGCTCTTGCATTTCTACCATATTATAAGCGTTATCCACCCAGATAATATGCAAGATATTAGTATTTAAACGAACCGCAGTTTCTAGTTCCATGGACGATTGCATAAAGCCACCATCACCAGAAACAGAAATAATTTTATCAGAAGGTCGGACAAAAGAAGCACCAATTCCCCAAGGTAGTGCAACACCCATGGTTTGTTGTCCATTAGAAATCAACATTTGTCTTGCTCTAAAACTATAAAGATAACGTGCAAGCCATATATGAAAACTCCCCATATCAATACAGAGTGTTACATTGTTATCAATAATGTTTTGCATTTCATGGATGATGGTTAAAGGGTGAATAGGAGAACCATGCCGAAAATAACTATTTTGTTGCAGAATTTCTCTTTGGTGACGAATTTTCTCAAGGATGTGATGAGTATTATTTGAGAGTGTAATTTGGGATGTAGATTGTTTAGCAAAATACTGAGTTAAATTATCAATTGTTAATTTGATATTACCGATTAATTCTAAGTCAGGGCAGTAAGCTAAATCAATTTCAGCAGGGATCTCATCTATATGAATAATATTGGCATTATTGTAATTCCATAATGATGGTTCATATTCTATAGGGCTATAACCCAAAGTAATCACTAAATCGGCATGAGATAATAACTCATCCCCCGGTTGATTATTAAATAAGCCAATACGACCAGCAAATAAAGGAAAATGGCGTTGAGCAATCGCACCTGCTGATTGATAAGTACCTACAATTGGGAGAGGACAAATATCAAGTAGATTTTGTAATGCTGATGCATTTTCAGGATAACTAGCTTGCAACCCTAATAAAATAACTGGACTTTTAGCACGCTGCAATAATTTAACGGCTTCTTGAATGGCATCATTATTTGCACTCCCAATATTGGATTTTGATTTAGGTACTAATATTGGACTATTAACTTCATTATTTAAAATATCCATTGGAAAAGTTAAAAAAGCCGAACCAGGTCTTCCTGATTCCGCATGGCGAAAAGCATTAGCTATGGTTTCAGAAATTGATTTTGATGAATCAATTTCTGCGCAAAATTTAGTAATAGGATTAAACATGGTAACGGTATCCATGCTTTGATGAACCAATTTTAATCTATCTGCGGATTTTACTGATCCTCCCAATGCAACTAACGGATCGCCTTCAGATGTTGCTGTTGCAATACCTGTTGCAAGATTAGAGCAACCTGGCCCCGATGTTGCGATAGCCACACCCGCTTTACCCGTTAAACGACCAACCGCTGCGGCCATAAAGGCGGCGTTAGCTTCATGACGAACCACCACGGTTTCAATAGTTGAATCGATAAGAGAATCAAATACACGATCTATTTTTGCGCCCGGAATACCAAACACTTGTTTAATGCCATGTTGTTCTAATTGTTTGACAACTAAATCTGCACCACATTTCCAATGAGGAGTGTTCATATAACCTTCTTTAATTTTGCAAGTGAATAAAAATAAGATTAAGAATAAAGTTAAGCGCTATTTAAATTAATTTTCGGCTTGTTCTATTGCTTGATGAAGATTGTCCGGCATTAAATTTGCTTGTAGAAAGGTGGAATGGCTGGGTAAATCAATGGTAAGACGGGAAATAACACCGATCTGTAAGGTGCCTTGTTTTAAATAATAATCAAGGACATGACCACCGCCTTGGCGTTGTTGATTAATGTAATGTTCATGAAACCCCGCAACATTTATTCCTTGCGTAAATTGTGGGGAGCGAAAACCCGCAATAGTTCCTGTTTCATTATGAAATGTGAAAATAGGCTGATCCTCGATAGCCTCTAACATTGGAAGGTAGGGAGGAGTTTGGCGAGGAACTGTGCGTGTTTTAACTAATTCAAATTCGCCTTCAATTCTGATTGCACAAAATAGATTGTCGGAAGGAACATACTGATTAATTACATTGTGTATTTCTTTTTGCGATGCACCATAAGAAAAGTGATGTTCAATATCACAATTAAAAAATGTCATTACAGCAAAAGGGGATTTTTGAGAGTTTAATGCCTGACGTGCGCTACCATCAGAGCGTAATTGAAAAACATTATTGTCGAATGCAACTAGCTCGCCATCAAGTTGTTCAAAAGTTCCTAAACCAAAATCACCATGCTTTAATAAATCAGCAATAGTGATATCGCTGTCATATACACCTGCAATTAAACTGCTCATTAATGAATTTTGATAAATAGTACATTCGGGGTGTTTACTAATATAATTATTTAAGTTGGTTATTATTTCTTGTCCACATTGGCAATGATGATTTTTATTGTGTGTTATATCGCTATTATCTCGCACATTAGATTGAAAATTATTATTCATGGTAAAGCTATTCCTTTATTTAATAAGTAACAATCATTAATCGATTGTCAAATTAAGTATTGTCCTAATTCATAAGTATTTCAAATGTTTTTGTTGTAATTAAATAGAGGGTGATGGTTTTATATTTATAAATTAACTAGATGTTATCTTTTATGATTAGAATTAATTAACTTGACTATGTTTATTATATGGATGTGTTTTTTATTTTGTAATTAAGTCTATATCCATTTCTTCAATATTATTAAAGGTGATTTTTATACACTCATAATCGTTTTTATTGATATAAGATATATTTGGGGATGGATTACCACATTCTGATTGTGAGAAAGAGTCTAAATATAAAAAATATTTGTTTATCTTATTTGTCTATTATAGAATCGACTAACTATACTTTTTATTTTTAAATCTTTTAGTTTTTTTATAATATGAGTTTTCATAAATGCATATAGAATAATTTTAAGTTAATTAGGAAAAAAAGCCTTATGAAAACATAAGGCTTTTAGAGAACGGTTAATATTTTTATTTAATTAAACATTAAATCGTAATATTTTATTTATCTATATGAATTATAATGGTTTTATTTTCTATTTTCTATTTTCTATTTTCTATTTTCTATTTTCTATTTTCTATTTTCTATTTTCTATTGCGAATCCCTCCGCCTATTTAACGGGAAATATCCTGATGGCATCGAGAAAGCTATCCGACAAGCAAATAGAAAAAAGTACTCAACTTGGCAATATGTTTACGCTCGATCTTCCCTTGTTTAATGGACTTGATATGGCACAAACACATGAACTGTTTGGGGCATTTTATACTGTGATGGCGAATGCGGTTATTGATATGGCTGCTCGTTATCCTCATTTGACTGATAAATATAAACAAACTGGTTATCATGCAATGTTGAGGGTAATGGAGCAATCATGAGATTAAAAAATATTTAGCATGACATTTTTTAATTATATAATGAGTGAGCACTCATTCATTATATGGCGGTATTTTTCATAAAAATAACAGAACGCGAATATGACACAATCAACATTAAACAATGGCATTTATTACAGAATGAATTTAAAACCACTCTATACTCTCGCGTCTGCGATGATGATGATTTCATCTTTGTCTGCATGTGATGAACAAACACTGGAACTTCCTTCTGAGACAAATAAACCCGCGCTGACGGTAGAGGTTACTTCACCCACGACACAATTAATCTCTGGTACTGTGACAGCAAATGGGAACGTTGGTGCATGGCAAGAAGCAATTATAGGCCCAGAAATTAATGGATTACGAGTGGAAGAACGCTTAGTACAAGAGGGCGATTGGGTACAAAAAGGGCAACCCTTACTGTGATTATTTGTTAAACTCATTGTGGTGTTTTTTATTTTTTTATTTCTGTTATGGTTGTAAAACGAGTTATGAATTGGTTCAATGCGAAAGTATTCAGTAATCTGTGTAGCCATATAAAACAACGATGATAAAATGTACTATTGCTTATTTGAAATGAGACTACTATGAAAAAGAATGAATTAATTCAAGCAACAAAACCAACTCGTACTCAACTTATTCGTTCGGTCGCAACCTCTACGGCGATTGAAACAGGGCAGGAGTCCCGTCGCCTTGAAGAAGAAATGAAAGCAAAGCGTGAGAAGTTTGGGCATTTGAAACTTGCGATTTAGTTCGCTTTCAAGGCTTCGTTAACCCAATATTTCATGGGTTCATAGTTAAGGTTTAACCCTGCGTGGATTGCTGCGATGTACTGCTCGGGGTGCTGAGTCCAACTTTCATAGTCTAGTGGCTGGAAACCAGCTTGTACTGCCATCACATCTGCGAGTAAACGCGATAAGCGCCCATTTCCTTCCCTAAATGGATGTATCAGAATTAATTCCACATGTACTGTTGCTATAGCTTCTATGACTTGTTCTCGGCTCATATTGGTGCAGGGTGTGTACTTCGCTAGAAACTCTTTTTCAAATTGAGCAAGTAACTTTGCAACTCGATCCGTAGGGGCAAACATAAAGCCACCCTTGCTAATATTCACCGTACGTAACTGACCAGCCCACTCGTAAACATTCCCTAACCATTGGCGGTGCCAACGCTGAATAAGTGATACGGTAATTTGCTCAGTGGAAAATTGTTCTTCAAAAATGACTTGATACAGTTTTTCTAACAGGACAAGCTCAGCATCATTGATATCATCAACGTTTGAAAGCCCTAGCTTATTAGCTAGCACTTCTTCATCAGAACCATCAGCAAATTTTCCTTCGCTATTAGATACATCATATCTATTCATTTTATACTCGTCATACTTCAAGTTGCAGCGTTGTTGACTACGTTCATTCGCACTAGTCACATACTTATTTATGCTCCTAGAGACTCATTTACTTGTCGCCTAGCTGCATCTCGAATTATTTAGAGTATAAGCGGTAGCTAGGCTCAATAAAATAATAACCACTTATAAATCAACGGATTAATTAAATGTAGGTTAAATTATAGGTTTTGCTGAAAAATCAATAAATATCGTTATATATCAATGCTAACACACTCATGCATCATGAATTTGATTCTAGGTTGGCCTGTTTTACCCAAATATCAAGTTTATCAGCCCAATCTTGCATCATGATTTTGCGCTCTTCAAGATAAGTTGCATGATTATATGAACGTCTAACGCTATTTGAGTCCATATGGGCTAGTTGTGCTTCGATAGCATCAGGTCGATATCCTAACTCATTTAATCGTGAGCTGCCTGTTGTACGTGTCGCATGAGGGCTATATATACCACTTCAACCTCTCGTTTTAAGAAATTGCCTTAGTGAGTTAGTAGACATTGGTTTATGGCAAGAATCACGACCGGGAAATAAATGTTTGCGGTTACCAGTAAAACCATAAAGAGATTTTAGAATCGTAATAGCTTGTGTAGGCAGAGGAACAATATGTTCTCTTCGTGCTTTCATACGCTCAGCTGGGATAGCCCAAAGTGCATTATCAAGATCGAATTCAGACCATTCAGCCTCAGCGACTTCAGATGGACGAGAAAGCGTCCACCACATTAACCACATACAATAGTTCAGTTGAAAGGTGTCACGGCTATTATCAAAGTTATTGAGTAGTTGACCTATTTGATCCGTAGTGAGGGCTTTTTATGTTGTGTTTTGTTTGCTGGGAGAGCTTTTCTTATTGCCCATACTGGATCACTATCAGCTCTTAATGTGGCAACAGCAAATTCAAAAATCGAGGATATAGTCCGTTTAGCTTCAGCAGCAACTGTTGGAGCACCTCTTTGAACCTCACGTTGCAATATTTTGAGAATATGGTGAGATGTAATTTCTCTTATTGGTAATGTGCCGATAGAAGGAAATACAATGCGCTCCAACATATCAAGGCGACGGTATTTGGTCACATCAGCCCAATCTTTCATTTGCAACCATTCTTTTGCGATGATTTGAAATGTATTTGCAGATTCGTTCGCTTTTCTAATCTTGTCTAGTTGCTTAGCTTGTGTTGGATTAATTCCTTCTGATACGAGTTTTCTGGCATCATCACATTTAGATCTGGCTTCAGCTAGTGTTACCAATGGGTAGTTGCCCAATGCAAGCATGCTTGATTTTCCATTTATTTGAAAACGGAATCGCCATGTTTTTTTACCATTAGGTTTCACTTCAAGGTACAAACTGTTGAAGTCATTGATACGATAAAGTTTTTCTTTAGGTTTTGCAGTTCGGCATTTTGTATCAGTAAGCATAATAAGTTCAACGAGTTATGTAAGTTGATATTATTACACTCACTTAAAAAGGGAATATAAATAAATTGTACTCAGTTACGTACTCATTTAATCGCGAATTTTTATGAAACTTAATGAGACATAAAAAAGCATAAAACCCAGTTAATATCATGAATTTTATGCTGTTTTATTATGAAATGATACTTTATGAAACAGTATGAGACTAGAGTGTAGTCTTACACATTAAACAAGAAGTTCATTACATCGCCATCTTGAACGATATATTCTTTACCTTCTGCACGCATTTTACCGGCTTCTTTCGCACCTTGTTCACCACCGTAAGTGATAAAGTCGTTATAAGCGATAGTTTGAGCACGGATAAAACCTTTCTCAAAGTCAGTATGGATTTTACCTGCAGCTTGTGGTGCTGTTGCTCCTACAGGGATTGTCCATGCACGTACTTCTTTAACGCCAGCTGTGAAGTAAGTTTGTAAGTTCAGTAATGAGTAACCCGCACGAATAACACGGTTTAAGCCAGGCTCTTCAATACCTAAATCTTGCATAAATTCTTCGCGTTCTGCATCTTCTAACTCAGCAATGTCTGCTTCGATAGCAGCACAAACAGGAACAACCACAGAACCTTCGGCTTCTGCGATTTTGCGAACAGTTTCAAGATATGGGTTATTTTCAAAACCATCTTCATTAACGTTTGCAATATACATTGTTGGTTTTAACGTTAAGAAGCTTAAATAACGAATCGTTGCTTTTTCTTCTTCCGTTAAATCTAAAGCACGTAACATGCCAGCGTTTTCTAAATGTGGTAAGCATTTTTCTAACACTTCCATTTCTGCTTTAGCAATTTTATCGCCACCTTTTGCTTTTTTCTGATTACGGTGCATTGCACGTTCACAGGTATCTAAGTCAGAAAGTGCTAATTCAGTGTTGATAGTTTCGATATCTTCAGCAGGATCAACTTTACCCGCAACGTGAATGATATTGTCATTTTCAAAGCAACGAACCACATGACCAATCGCTTCAGTTTCACGGATATTCGTTAGGAATTGGTTACCTAAACCTTCACCTTTAGATGCGCCTTTTACTAAGCCTGCAATATCAACAAATTCCATTGTTGTGGGTAAAATACGCTGTGGCTTAACAATTTCAGCCAGTTTATCTAAGCGAGGATCAGGCATTGGAACAACACCTGTGTTTGGTTCGATAGTACAGAATGGGAAGTTGGCTGCCTCAATACCTGCCTTAGTTAAGGCATTAAACAGTGTAGATTTCCCTACGTTAGGCAGACCGACGATACCACATTTAAATCCCATAAACGTTCACCTTGTCACATAAAAACAACAGGAGGGAGTATTCCTGTTGTGTGCTGTTAAAAAAAATTTGGCGCTATTATAGAGCAAATCCCTGTTTGATTAAATCATCAGGGATTAATCGCACAAAAGAAGAGGGTATTTTACCCTCTGAATATTGAAATCGCTTAATTTATCAATGTAATGATTATGCTTTAAAGCTATGTAAGCGGTTTATTGCTTTTTCATAACCATCACGCATTAAAATATCTGTGCACGAAAGGGCTTCGTCGATAGCGTCATCAATTAATTTTTGTTCACTCATTGGTGGTTTGCCTAATACAAAGCCAACAACTTTATTTTTATCACCAGGGTGGCCAATACCAATGCGTAAACGATAGAAATTTGGATTATTGCTAAACTTACTTTGAATGTCTTTTAATCCGTTATGGCCACCATTACCACCACCTAATTTCATTTTGACAATACCGGGCGGTAAATCGAGTTCATCATGTGCAACTAAAATTTCATCAAGTTCAATACGATAAAAGTTCGCCATTGCTTGTACCGCTTTACCACTCAAATTCATAAAAGTGGTCGGAACTAATAAACGAACGTCATTACCATTTAAATTAATGCGTGCGGTGTAACCAAAGAATTTGCTCTCTTCTTTTAGAGATTGCTGATGACGTTGAGCCAATAAATCTACATACCAAGCACCCGCATTATGGCGAGTCTGGGCATAATCTGCACCGGGGTTTGCTAACCCGACGATAAGTTTAATTTTACTCACAATAGCCTTTCACTGTTATCGTCTTAAAAGAAAGCCCATAGTTTACCTGTCTAAGCACAGAAGCACAAAATAGATTGCATAGAATGTTTTTTAGAAATGAAGGGGCGAGGAAATATCCTCATTTTAATTTAACAAAAAGAGCGAAAGCGATAAAAACAGCGTTATTTACTACTTTGAAAATAAAAAAACACATTTTTTGTGAAGATTTATCAATAAATCTCAGAGCGATGTGATCGCTTCGACAATACCTTCTGAGTATTTATGGCTATAATAACTGCAATGAATAAAAGGTTATTCGATGTATTTTGGTGTTGAATCGTCTGACGACGCGCTTGGAGGTGCAACATGAAATATAAACATGCATTTGCAGTTGGTAATTTATGTATGGCTACGGGGATGGTTGTGATGCTCGGTAGTCTTGGTTATACCCTTCTTAGTCATATCTTCCCTTTGGGATTACCTGAGTTTTTAGCAGATATCTCTTTAATGGGGATCTTTATCGGTGCCCTGGTTTGGCTAGCAGGTGCCCGTATCGGTGGTAGAGAAACAATAGCAGAAAGGTATTGGTGGTTACGTAATCATGATGAACGTTATCGTCGCCATGATAATCACCGTTATCCATAATATTGTTAATACAATTAATATCAGAATAGATAAAAAATAATAACTAAATTTAAGATGAACTGGTGTTAAGTGAATAACTGCCATCATTATGAGAGTAATACACATCAATAGACCCGTTGATATTTTGGCGGGTTTTTTTATTGTCTAAACTACCTTGTTTTTGGAGAACGATAACAAAAAACCCGCTATAACAAACGTTATAGCGGGTTTAGTTATCTCAAATTGCAATGAATGTTATAACAAATTAATGTTCAAACATCGCAGAGATTGACTCTTCATTGCTAATACGGCGAATTGCTTCAGCCAGCATGCCAGAAAGAGTCAATGAACGGACTTTATTTAATGCTTTGATTTCTGCTGACAATGGAATTGTATCGCAGACAACCACTTCATCAATAACAGAGCTTTTGATGTTCTCAACAGCATTACCAGAGAAGATTGGGTGAGTTGCGTAAGCAAATACGCGTTTAGCACCACGTTCTTTCAGCGCTTCAGCTGCTTTACACAATGTACCGCCTGTGTCGATCATATCGTCAACAAGGATACAGTCGCGGTTAGCAACATCACCGATAATATGCATAACTTGAGAAACGTTAGCGCGAGGGCGACGTTTATCAATGATAGCCATATCAGTATCGTTTAGCAGTTTAGCGATAGCACGAGCGCGAACAACACCGCCAATATCTGGAGAAACAACAATAGGGTTGTCCAAATCTTTTTGAAGCATATCTTCTAAAAGAATTGGGCTGCCGAAGACATTGTCAACCGGTACATCAAAGAACCCTTGGATTTGTTCTGCGTGTAAGTCACAGGTTAAAACACGGTCTACGCCTACACTAGATAAGAAATCCGCAACAACTTTTGCCGTAATAGGAACACGGGCTGAACGAACACGGCGATCCTGACGGGCATAACCGAAGTAAGGAATAACAGCAGTGATACGACCAGCGGAAGCTCGACGTAATGCGTCAACCATGACCACTAATTCCATTAAATTATCATTAGTAGGTGCACAGGTTGATTGAATGATAAATACATCACCACCACGTACGTTTTCGTTGATTTGCACACTGACTTCACCGTCGCTAAAACGACCTACAGCCGCGTCTCCTAGGCTAGTGTAGAGTCGGTTGGCAACACGTTGAGCCAGTTCCGGGGTTGCGTTACCAGCAAAAAGCTTCATATCGGGCACGAGAAAAACCTCAGGCTTGCGTCCAGAGAGAGATATTGTTGACCTGTAAAGAACGTGTTTATGAACATAGGGTTTGTAAACATCATCTTACGGGTGCAATAACACAGGTATCCTTGAGCGGAATAAATGCAGAGGAGAAATGTTGACGCCTTGCGCTACAAACCCATGCACCCACTCAGGGGCGTTAATTAACACTTCACTAGCGGCAACTTGTGATTCGAACTCACCGAACACACAGGCACCTGTCCCAGTTAAGCGTGACGGTGCATATTCTAACAGCCACGAAAGCAGATATTCAACCTCACGAAAACGTTTTCTTGCGATCATTTCACAGTCATTCTCGAACGGAGCCTTTAATAATGCGCCAAGAGAGCGAATAGGAGAATTACGTTTTAATTCTGGATCTGTGAAGATTGTCGGGGTTGGAATGGAAATTCCGGGGTGTGCGACTAAATACCATTGCTCTTTTGGCTCTGCAGGGGTCAAAATTTCACCAACGCCTTCGGCGAACGCAGCATGACCTTTTACAAAAACAGGGACATCAGCCCCTAAACTTACTCCTAATTTGGCTAAGGTTTCATCACTTAAACCCGCTTGCCAGTGGTAATTAAGTGCAATTAATGTGGTCGCTGCGTTAGAAGAGCCTCCACCTAAGCCACCACCCATTGGCAACTTTTTATCAACACTGATATCTGCGCCTTGATACTGCAAAGGAATATTATGTTGTTGACAATAATCACGCAGTAATTTAGCCGCTTTAATAATTAAATTATCTTTATCTTCTACACCCTCAATCGGCGTTAAGATAGTTAACTGGGTATCATCACGAGGAGTAATCGTTAATGTATCGCCATAATCTAAAAATTGGAATAACGTTTGTAGATTATGATAACCATCCGAGCGTCTCCCTGTGATATAGAGAAAAAGGTTTAATTTGGCAGGAGAAGGCCAACTTAGAGTCATTGCTGTATATCCCAGTTATCCATTTTTAATTTGATAATGCGTTCGCCTTGTTTTAACTCAAGACGTTGTGGCAGGTTAGGGGTAGTGCTTGAATCATAAGCTTGGTAAGTCACAAGCCAATCACCTTCGGGAGCGGGTAATGTGACCGATTTTAATAAGTGATTTGCATCTAACTCAAAATTAGTTGCATCACCTGGTAAACCAACAAGCCAAGCACGTAGATTTTTCAGTGGAATAACCATGCCAGTAAGTTGATAAATCATCTCTGCTGGATTATCACTATAATACTTTTTACCTTTATTATCGGTGACTTCAATGACACCTGGCATAACATTTAAATCAAGCTCGGTGGTACCTAGCGGATTAGTCAATAATAAACGATAACGCTCATCTGCTTTGTCTTGCCAATAGAATCGGGCATAGGTTTTGTTTGTATCTTCGATATAAGCAAAAGCACCTCGAGTTTCATATTGTGAAATTTTCTTTAATGCTTGTTGGCGAGCTTGCCATTGCACATCGTTATCAGACGCAGAGCCTTGTGTCTTTATCTGATTTAGATTACAGGCACTCAGCAACAACGCCGTAAGCGGGATGATACGCAGGAGTTGTTTGGTTGAAAAAAAGCGTGAACGCATAGCTGAGACATTCCTTTAATTCGTTATTAGTTAAAAAAAAGAGTATCATAAACCTTATGATATAACGATATTTCGTTAAATTGTGTATAGAAATCTCCTATCACTCAAGTAAGCTCTTTTATTGAATCTGTTCATCAAGTAGAATGGCGGAAATGAAGAGTCCATACTAAATGCGCTGTTTTAGGTTTACACTAAGTCAAGTCGCGAGGCGGTATTTATTCATAACTCGATATAGTTGATATGACGTTATTAGCATTAGGTATTAATCATAAAACAGCCCCCGTTGCTTTACGTGAGAAAGTTTCTTTTTCTCCCGATACCATGGGTGATGCCTTAAATAACCTCTTACAGCAACCCGCTGTCAGAGGCGGTGTTGTGCTGTCCACTTGTAACCGTACTGAGCTTTATCTCAGTATGGAAGACAAAGAAAATAGCCATGAACAGCTTATTCGTTGGTTATGTCAATATCACCAAATAGAGCCAAGTGAGCTAAAAAGTAGTGTTTATTGGCATCAAGATAATCAAGCTGTTAGCCACTTAATGCGAGTGGCAAGCGGTTTAGATTCTCTCGTATTAGGTGAACCTCAAATTTTAGGGCAAGTTAAAAAAGCCTTTGCCGATTCCCAAAATTATGACTCGCTCTCTTCAGAGCTGGAACGTTTGTTTCAGAAATCTTTTTCAGTTGCGAAAAGAGTGAGAACAGAGACACAAATCGGTGCCAATGCAGTTTCTGTTGCTTTTGCCGCTTGTACTTTAGCGCGTCAAATCTTCGAATCGTTATCCTCTTTGACTATTTTATTGGTCGGTGCCGGTGAAACGATAGAATTAGTCGCTCGTCATCTTCGTGAGCATCAAGTTAAAAAAATCATTATTGCTAACCGAACTAAAGAGCGTGCTCAGCGTTTAGCCAATGAAGTCGATGCAGATGTTATTACATTATCAGAGATTGATGAATGTCTATCGCAAGCTGATATTGTTATTAGTTCTACCGCAAGTCCTTTGCCTATTATTGGTAAAGGAATGGTTGAAAGGGCGCTTAAAAAGCGTCGCAATCAACCTATGTTGCTGGTGGATATTGCGGTTCCGCGAGATATTGAACAAGATGTTGAAAAACTCAATAACGTCTACCTTTATAGTGTCGATGATTTAGAAGCGATTATTCAACATAACCGCGAACAACGCCAAGCGGCCGCTATTCAAGCCGAACATATTGTTCAACAAGAAAGTGGACAATTTATGGATTGGCTACGAGCGCAAGGTGCTGTGGGTGCGATTCGAGAATATCGAGACAGTGCTGAAATGTTACGTGCAGAAATGACAGAAAAAGCCATCACATTGATACAAAATGGAGCAGATGCAGAAAAAGTTATTCAGCAACTCTCACATCAATTGATGAATCGTCTAATTCACACACCAACGAAATCTCTTCAACAGGCTGCCAGTGATGGTGATATTGAACGCCTGAATCTATTACGTGAAAGTTTGGGTATTACCCATAATTAACTTTGTCTAACAGGATCTTAATCTACGAATGAAGCCTTCTATTGTCGCTAAGTTGGAAGCTCTACAAGAGCGTTATGAAGAAATTCAGGCACTTCTGTCAGAAGCCGATGTGATTGCCTCTCAGGAGCGTTTTCGTGCGCTTTCAAAAGAATACTCTCAATTAACCGACGTCACGGCTTGTTTTAGTCAATGGCGGAAAGTGCAAGACGATATCGAAGCAGCAGAAATGATGCTTGATGATCCTGAAATGAAAGAGATGGCGCAAGAAGAGCTGAAAGAAGCGCAAGCACTAAACGATGATTTAGAGCAACAGTTACAAGTGCTGTTATTGCCTAAAGATCCTGATGATGAATTTAACTGTTTCCTTGAAATTCGAGCAGGAACCGGTGGGGATGAAGCCGCATTATTTGCCGGTGATTTATTCCGTATGTATAGCCGTTATGCAGAATCACGTCGCTGGCGTATTGAAGTCATGAATGCTAACGAAGGTGAGCATGGTGGCTATAAAGAAGTCATTGCAAAAGTAGTGGGTGATGGTGCTTATGGGGTATTGAAATTTGAATCAGGTGGCCACCGTGTTCAACGTGTACCAGAAACAGAATCTCAAGGCCGTATTCATACCTCGGCTTGTACAGTTGCCGTATTAGCTGAAGTGCCAGAAGCTGAGTTACCTGATATTAGTCCAAGCGATTTACGTATTGATACATTCCGTTCGTCAGGTGCGGGTGGTCAGCACGTTAACACCACCGATTCTGCAATTCGTATCACGCATATTCCAACGGGTATTGTGGTGGAATGTCAGGATGAGCGTTCACAGCACAAAAATAAAGCCAAAGCGATGTCTGTATTAGGTGCACGTATTCGTGCAGCTGAAATGCAAAAACGCCAAGAAGCTGAAGCTTCTGAACGTCGTAATTTATTAGGTTCTGGTGACCGTTCTGACCGAATTAGAACGTACAACTTCCCGCAAGGTCGTGTAACAGATCACCGCATCAACCTCACGTTTTATCGCTTAGATGAAGTGATGGAAGGAAAATTAGATCCATTAATTCAGCCTATCGTAACTGAATATCAAGCGGATCAGCTTTCTGCACTTTCTGAGTTGAATTAATGAATTATGAACAATGGCTGCGTCAAGCAGCCTTGCAATTAATTGAAAGTGACAGCCCTAAACGTGATGCTGAAATTCTGCTTGGGCACGTAACACAGCGTGCTCGAACGTACTTAATGGCTTTTAATGAAACGTTGCTTTCACAAGATGAATTAACACAATTATCTCAACTACTTACTCGACGTATTAAAGGTGAACCCATCGCTTATTTAGTGGGCGAAAGAGAATTTTGGTCACTGCCTTTAAAAGTCTCACCTGCAACATTAATTCCTCGACCTGATACTGAGTGCCTTGTTGAACAAGCGTTAGAAAAACTGCCAACAGAACCAACAACTATTCTTGATTTAGGAACAGGGACGGGGGCTATTGCGCTTGCTATGGCATCAGAGCGCCCTGATTGCCATATTATTGGCGTGGACTTTCAAGCCGAAGCAGTGGCATTAGCGCAAGAGAATGCGACCAACTTAGCATTAAACAACACAGAATTTATGGAAAGTTGCTGGTTTAGTTCACTCTCTGGGTATCAATTTGGTATGATAATTAGTAATCCTCCTTATATAGATGAAAATGATGAGCATATTCATCAGGGGGATGTTCGTTTTGAACCTTTAACCGCGTTAGTTGCTGGTAATAATGGTTTTGCTGATATCGAGATTATCATTGAAACTGCCCGTCAGTTTTTAACTGATAAAGGCTGGGTATTACTGGAACACGGTTGGCAGCAAGGTGAAGGTGTTCGCAAAATTTTTACTGATAAGGGTTACTGCTGTGTGGAAACTTTCCGTGATTATGGCGGTAATGAGCGAGTGACAGTAGGTCGTTGGAATTATGATAGAAACCATAGCTGATTACGAATTTAATAAAGCCCCTTTAGTTAAGGGCATGATCCTTATCTCTCAGGCTATTCGACCTGATTTTCCGACCGCTTCTGTTGGTTATCAACTAGCGCAACTTGTTGAGCAAGCAGAAGCTGAAATTCCTAAGCAAGGAAACGTCAAAGAACAAATAGAAGCATTACTAAAACTGTTTTATAAGCAGTGGCACTTTAGTGGTGCAAGTGGTAAATATTGTCTTTCCGATACTTTATGGTTAGATAAAGTATTAGCGACACATGTGGGTTCTCCTGTTTCACTAGGTTCGATTCTTATTTATATCGCACAAGCGTTAAACCTGCCGTTAGCTCCCGTTATTTTTCCTACGCAACTTATCATCAGAATAGATGTTCCCAATGAAAAAACGTTATTTTTAAACCCAATAAATGGCGAATATCTATCACAACATACCCTAGAAGTTTGGTTAAAAGGGAATGTAGGAAATAATTCGGTGTTATTAGAGGCCGATTTAGAAGAATCAGAATACAGCTCTATTATTCGCAAGCTTTTAGATACCCTGAAAGTGTCCTTAATGGAAGAAAAGAATATGGAACAAGCGTTAAAAGCCAGTGAAACGGTATTGATGTTTGATCCTGAAGATCCCTATGAGATACGTGATCGTGGACTGATTTTTGCTCAGTTAGAGTGTCATCATGTGGCAATTTCCGACTTAAACTATTTTGTTGAGCAATGTCCCGAAGATCCAATTTCAGAAATGATCAAAATTCAAATTCATTCGATAGAGCAAAATCCAGTTGTTCTACATTAAAAGTTTACGCAACGTACTTGATTAACACAGTACATTACAAACAGTATAGGGATAAATATGCAACATAAAGTGGTGAATATTGGTGATATCAAGGTAGCAAACGACCTACCATTTGTGCTTTTTGGTGGCATGAATGTATTAGAATCGCGCGATTTAGCCATGCGTATTTGTGAGCACTACGTCACTGTGACTCAAAAACTGAATATTCCTTATGTATTCAAAGCTTCTTTTGACAAAGCAAACCGTTCTTCTATTCATTCTTATCGTGGTCCAGGTTTAGAAGAAGGAATGAAGATTTTCCAAGAGTTAAAAGAGACTTTTGGCGTTAAAATTATTACGGATGTTCATGAATCAGCGCAAGCTCAGCCTGTATCCGAAGTCGTTGACGTTATCCAATTACCTGCATTCTTAGCACGTCAAACCGATCTTGTTGAAGCAATGGCAAAAACAGGTGCAGTGATTAACGTAAAAAAACCTCAGTTTGTTAGCCCAGGTCAAATGGGAAATATCGTCGATAAGTTTAAAGAAGGCGGTAACGACCAAGTTATTTTATGTGATCGTGGTAGTAACTTTGGCTATGATAACTTGGTTGTGGATATGTTAGGCTTTCATGTCATGATGCAAGCATCTCAGGGTGCTCCCGTTATTTTTGACGTAACGCATTCATTACAATGTCGTGACCCATTTGGTGCTGCATCAGGCGGACGTCGTGCGCAAGTTGCTGAATTAGCACGTGCAGGTATGGCGGTAGGTCTTGCAGGATTATTTCTTGAAGCTCACCCAGATCCAGATAATGCACGTTGCGATGGCCCATCAGCTTTACCATTAGCAAAATTAGAGCCATTCTTAGCACAAATTAAAGCCATTGATGACTTAGTTAAAAGTTTCCCTGAGTTAGATACCAGCAAATAAAATTGTTATGCAACTGCATACAGTAGTGAATATGTTCGGCGCTGATCTTCAGCGCCGTTATCACGAAAAGATCCATAAAATCACCCTTCATGGCGGTTTCAACTGTCCTAATCGAGATGGTACATTAGGGCGAGGTGGTTGTACTTTCTGTAATGTCTCTTCTTTTGCTGATGAACAAACGCAATATCATTCCATTGAAGAGCAAATTGCGCTACAAGCCAAAAATATCAACCGAGCACGTCGTTATCTTGCCTATTTTCAAGCTTATACTAGCACTTATGCAGAAGTAGAATATTTACGTACTTTATATGAAACCGCGCTATTACAAGCCGATATGGTAGGGTTATGTGTAGGAACTCGGCCAGATTGTGTACCGATTAGTGTGTTAGATTTATTGCAAGGTTATCGTGATCAAGGCTATGAAGTATGGTTAGAGCTTGGTTTACAAACCGCTCATGATAAAACATTGAAACAGATTAACCGAGGGCATGATTTTAAGTGTTATCAAGCGACAACGCGAGAAGCTCGACGCCGTGGTTTAAAAGTGTGTACACATCTTATTGTCGGGTTACCACGAGAAGATCATCAGCTTAATATGCAGACGTTAGAACGAGTGGTTGAAACAGGTACTGACGGGCTTAAATTACATCCTTTGCACATTGTTGAAGGTAGCACGATAGCTAAGGCATGGAAAGCAGGGCGTATTAATGCATTGACGCAAGAACAATATGTTTATACGGCGGGTGAAATGATCCGCTATACTCCCCCTGAAATTATCTATCACCGCGTTTGTGCCAGCGCGAGAAAACCGACCTTACTTGCTCCAGAATGGTGTGAAAATCACTGGTTGGGCATGAATGCACTTTATCAAGATTTATTAAAAAAAGGCGCGCAAGGAAGTGGGATTGGTAAAGTATTTATTCCAAACGCTAAAACTTGTAGAAAACAGTGAGAGAGTATCAATTCGTATTACTACAGAAGATAAATCACAGCTTGTTCTTGTAGCTAGTTTGGAAAATATAAACCTAACAGAGTTTATCCTTCGTAATGTCGTACCTATCGCTCGGCAAGTTATTGAAAATAATTAGCTATGGAGCCGTGCCATTATTAGGCTCACCTCACTCTTTATTAATTTCCTTCAAGACAATTTATACTGCACTGACAATGGCAAATAAAATATGAATGATTAATATAGCCCTTAATTAAATAATTTAAATTAAGGGCTATATAGTTTTATATTATTTTAGATTGAATAACTACTGAATTAATTCCAAATCATCCAGTGCTTTTTGTAATGAAGGATAAAAATTAAGTTCTCCTTCAATAGGTGTGACTCTTGCTCTTGCCAACGTTTTTAAAGGTTGGAAGGGAATATCACACACAATCACATGCGTGTCATGTTTGACATCAGTGACGAAATGTTGGAAGGCATGTAAGCCCCCGGCATCTAAGACTGGCACAGCATCCCATTGCATAATAACGGTTTTATAACCTTTGCTACGCTCACGCAATTCATTAAAAATACGCTCAGCAGCTGCAAAGAATAACGGGCCATTAACACGCACAACTAATAACTGTTTATCATCATCGGTATAAGGGGATTCAGTTATTTTGGTCATATTGGCAATACGACGCATAAATAACAGTGAAGCCAATACGATACCGATAGTAATGGCAATGACCATATCAAAGAGAACGGTGAGAGATAAGCATAATACTAAGACAATAATATCGTCTTTAGGCGCATGACGAATAAGATCAATCACTTTACGCGCTTCACTCATATTCCATGCCACAATTAACAGTAGTGCTGACATTGCAGCTAAAGGTAAATATGAAAGAAATGGGGCTAATACCAGTAAAGTGAGTAACACCAACAATGAGTGAACAATAGCTGAAACTGGCGATGTTGCACCTGCGCGGACGTTAGCAGCTGAACGTGCAATCGCCGCAGTCGCAGTTATACCACCAAAGAAAGGCGCGACAATATTACCGACACCTTGTCCTAGTAATTCACCATTAGAGTGGTGCTTTTTACCTGTCATGCCATCAAGCACAACGGCACACAGTAAGGATTCGATTGCACCTAACATTGCCATTGAAAAAGCTGCCGGTAACAAAGCAGACACTGTACTCCAATTTAATTCAAGAGATGCTCCAGTGCTTGGTAAATTCCAAGGTAAAACAAACTGAGGTAGTATCGGTGGAATACCTTGCCCAGTCGAACCATCCGGAAGTAGATAGCTAAACTGTGAGCCAATCGTTGCAACTTCATGGCCAAACATATTCACAACACCCATTACTGCAGTACCTGCGATTAGAGCAGGTAAGTGCCCGGGTAAACGTAAATTTAATTTGGGCCAGTAGATTAAAACAAACAATGTTGTTAAGCCGATAAGCGTATCGCCAAGGTGAATGGTAGGTAATGCAGAACCTAAGGCAATAATTTTATCGATATAAGTTTCTGGTACATGCGCCATTTCAAGACCAAAAAAGTCTTTTATTTGCATGGTCGCGATGGTGATAGCAATCCCTGAGGTAAATCCAAGTGTTACAGAAACAGGAATATACTCGATGAGTTTACCAAAGCGAGCTAATCCCATAACAACTAAAATAACGCCAGACATTAATGTGGCAATCAATAAACCACTTAAACCGAATTGCTGAGATACAGGATAAAGTATCACAACGAAAGCGGCTGTAGGACCTGAAACACTGTAGCGAGAGCCACCAGAAACAGCAATGACTATACCGGCAATAGCTGCGGTATAAAGACCGTATTGCGGAGGAACACCGCTACCAATTGCCAGTGCCATGGCTAATGGTATCGCGATAATTCCGACGGTGATCCCTGCAATAATATCTTTTAATAAACGAGCAAAAGAGTAAGGCTCTTTTACACATGCATCAATAAATGCACTAAAGGGGCGAACCCGGTTAACTTTATGAGTTTTCATTTAGGCTTAAACCAAAATAAGAAGTCAGATGCCGAATAACGGCGATAAGGAAAAGAGAGGATATCGCTTTTATTCGCTGATAATAATGTGATACATCAAATTATTAATGTATATCTTAAAGCTTAGTGAAAATTAAATCAATTAAACTAATAAGTTAACGTAAAGAGATAATACAATGTATCTTATTGTATTTATTCTGTTGCTTGCTTGAAAATAAAGTTTAAATTTATTTTAAAATTATAAAAAGCGTTTTATTTTAGAATAAATGTCATTTATAGAGAGATAATAAAAGTTGTTTTCTGTCATAAAAATACGATTAGGGTTAAATAATAACTAGATAAGCTATTTTTGATCATTAAAAATTAATTATTAGAGATTGTTAACTGATAAAAAAATATTAAATAAAACGATTAAGCCAAAATAAAATAAGTGGCGTGCTGTATACTAAAGAAATAGCATCAAAAAATGAGTTTAAATGAGCTATAGATGGAAGCGAGAAAAATAACCAGATTGAAGATTTGATATTTTTCCACAAAAAAATAGAGCCTAATTAAAAATTAGGCTCTATTTTAGAATATGGCGGTGAGAGAGGGATTCGAACCCTCGATACGTTGCCGTATACACACTTTCCAGGCGTGCTCCTTCAGCCTCTCGGACATCTCACCGTATTGTTGGATATGTACTTAACATCTCTCAACGGGGCGCTACTATAGGGAAAAGGAGCATAAGCGTCAACAGCTAAATGCATTTTTCTTTTAACTTTTGTATCAAGCAGTCAAATAAAAAACAATATGCACAAATGCTAGACAAATTATGCAGTAAACCAATTCACGCAAGAGGTTAGCGTATTGAAAAAAGAATTGAGATTTTCGTTAACTGGTTAACATTCTCAACATTTTTATTAACAACTTATTCAAAGAGACTTGAAATCAGAACGTAACCCTCGCACCCTATGATAAAAATGCTGGAGGAAGGCACAATGAATATTATTTATTATCATCCTTTTTTTGACGCAGAGACATGGATTAACGGTATGAAGGCGCGTTTGCCAAATGCCAATATACGCATTTGGGAACCAGGCGATAATCAACCGGCTGATTATGCTATGGTTTGGCTTCCTCCTTATGAAATGCTGGCAAGTCGCAATCACCTTAAAGGTATTTTTGCATTAGGGGCAGGTGTTGATGCTATTTTAAAACAAGAACAACAAAAGCCTGGCACATTACCAACGGGCGTTCCTGTTATGCGTTTGGAAGACACCGGAATGGGGCTTCAAATGCAAGAATATGCAATTGCGAAAGTGATGTATTATTTTCGTCGTATGGATGATTATAAACGTCAACAATCACAACGTTTATGGAAACAGCTTCCTTCTCACTCTTATGATGATTTTGTGATTGGTGTTTTAGGTGCAGGTGCTTTAGGCGGGAGTGTCGCGACTAAACTCGCTGAACTAGGCTTTAAAGTGCGTTGCTGGAGCCGTAGTGAAAAGCAAATTAAGCATGTTGAAAGCTTTTATGGTAAAGAACAACTCAATGGCTTCCTTAAAGAGTGTAATTTACTGATTAACTTGTTGCCTTACACACCAGAAACTCATGGCATTTTGAATTTTTCTCTTTTTGAACAACTTAAACCTTCTTCTTATTTAATTAATCTTGCTCGTGGTGCACATTTAGTTGATCAAGATTTATTAGAAGCAATAGACCAAGGATACATTGCTGATGCAACTCTTGATGTTTTTGCTCAAGAGCCTTTAGCGGGAATGCACCCATTTTGGACGCACCCTCGTGTTTCTATTACGCCACATATTGCTGCTTTTACCATTCCGAATATTGCCATGGATACGATTGTTGAAAATATTCAGCGAATTGAAAAAGGAGAGGTACCTTTGGGTGTGGTTGATATGAAGAGTGGTTACTAAGTCTATTTTATTTATATTTTAATTTTAGATAATAGGCGGCAAACTTTAGTTTTGCTGCCTATTTTTTATCTGGGCTTTCAAAAAAGGTACTTTTTTTTAATTTTTATATATTGTCATAAAAACCTGGTTGTAAAAAGATATCGTTTGCAGATTATCTTATTGAATATTGCTTCATGATTTGAAAAAAATGAGGCATATATGAAAAATAAAGTATGGGTTATTCCTAGTAAACTTATACCTATAGGTGATTTTGATGGAAAAAAAGAAAAATATCCAGTAGAAGGATTGGCTAATAGTAATAATATTTATCATAAAAATAATAATAAACAGAAAGAAGAAAAAGATCTCATCCTAAATAATGCAAATAACTATGTATACTTAGGATCAACAAATACATCTTTACTTAATAATATGGGGATCACACTTTCAAATGATGGCTCCTTGACCTTAATTAAAGGTAAAACATATGACTTATTTGCGGGGTTATATCAAAAACACTTTAAAGGAGGATTTAAATATAATCTTTTTAATATAGAATCTCAAGATGGTGACAATATAAAGTTTAAAGAACTCTATGTTGATCATAATGGTTTTTTGATTGGAAATAAATGTAACAATATAGATAATAGCAGTGATCTCTACAAAATTAAATTTAACAAAGTAGAAGAAGAATATAGTTTAAATGATACCTCATCAAATGCTATTAGTAGTAACTTTGTTGTTGAATATGAAAAATATATAGCTGATGATAATCTAAAGCAAGATTTATCAAACATTAATAATGTTGTGGAGTTAAAAGAAAATAATATAATTAAAATTAATCGTGAAGGATTAGATTTAATCATTAAGCTTAAAGATAATGCGCTTTATGCTAAAGGACTACCTAATAAAATTTCTTCTGGAGATCAAGTTGATGGAGCTTCCATAGAAATGGAAGAGTATAAAATAAAAATCCCATTAAAAAATACAGATAAAATATTAGCAATCAAACCAATATTAAATAAAGTACAACTCGTTGTAGATAAAGGAAATAAAATAAAAATATATTATCTTGACCCTTTGAATATTTTTGCGATTAATGATTATCAATATGAAGTTACTCGTTTAAAGCAAGAACCTCCTTTATCTTTTTACTCAATGGTAGGTGAGAATAATTATAAAAATTATCATTCAGGACAACCATTTTCTACTCAAACAGTTGGCAATTTTAGTAGCCGAAATATCCCTTTTTTCTCTTCTTTTATTGATAATGCTCGGTTAAATATTAATAAAGCAAAAGAGCAATATGCATTAAAAGAATATAAGACAATGATGGAAAATATTGCAAAAGCTGTTGATCCTGGATTTAGAGGATTATTTTGTAATATAAAGCAGCTTATTAACTCTTCGACTTCTGCATATAACAGTAAGCCGATGGCATTATATGGTATTAAAGAAAACATAGGGAAAAGCTATGATGTGTTAAATCGTGCTGTTAAAGGTGTAAAAAATGGTATAACACAAGGTGAGGTGATTCATTCATTAATTAAATCGCTAAAAGATAAAGAAAATATTACCATTAATCACCATAATGATGTTCGAGCCTTCTTTGGTATTAATGCTTTTCAACTGCCAAATCATATAGGGATTAACGCCTTTCTATTAGCTTCTTATGTAAAATCGCACTCTATCACATTATCAAAAAGTGAAGATAAAAAGATTAATTTCTCTTTTATTAATAATAATCAGAATCTTTTTGTTGCGGGTTTATCAGCGGGGATTGGTGGATATGAAAAAAGATGGGATTTAGGAAATGTTGACTATGGTTTTGTTACTCCTGTCATGGCAAGTGCTTTATTAGGGGCCACTTACGCTAAAAAATCTAATTTCTCATTTAGCCTTGATATTAATGAGATCCCAAATTTTATTAATCAAGGATTAAATCTAAGTGAAAATGAATTAATCAATAATTCTACCCTTGAAATTGATCAAGATATAAGTCTTTCGTTAGGAACTGAGATAAGAAGTGAAGCCAGTTTTGATATTGATGTAATGATTAATCCTAATATGGAACTCACCGTACCCAGAAATGCTATTGGTATAAACTTTATTTTCAATTTATTAAAATTAAATTTAAATATTAATAAATTTATCGATTATGGTAAAACCGATGTGACAAAAAAAACAAAAAGGCTTGATCTCGATTTATTAGAACTTGGTGTTGATATTTATCGTGATTTAAAATTCACTCCTTCTACGAGCAATTCTGATAATGTTATTCAGTGGTATCCATTAACATCTGTAAAAGATTTCGAATTAATGGTAAAAAAAAGAATAAATAGCTTGTTAAGTTTTACACTTTTTAAAAATGAGAAATTAATAAGCGCAGAAAAATTGGATCAAGATAAAAAAATATAAAAGGAATTTATAAAAGAGTATTAAAAATAAATAGATTATTAGAAAAATATCCAGAGAAATATCATCTGTCTAATAGTATCTCTAAATTAGATAGTATCTATTTAAATTTATCATCAGATAAAAAGGCAATAAATAAATTAAACAATAGTATTAATAAAAATTTAATGACTGCTCCATTCCAAAGTAAAGAAGATATTTTTCAGGCTCAAATAACAAAAGAAAATAGACAATATAACATTGATCGTTTTTTATCCTCATTAAAGGAAAGAAAAGAGACATTGTCTTCTCAAACAAAAGATAATATGAATGAAAAATTCAAGCCTTATTTTACAGCAAATTATCAGTTAAATAGACTGGGGCGTTCACTGCGTTCTAATTTAGAAACTGAAGTAAATAATTTGGTGGAAGAGAGTAGAAATTCTGAACAGATTGATTTAAATAAAGTCAAAAAAAATCTGGATGATTTATATACTAAATATAAACAGCAGTTTACCCATGTTGAATATCAAATTGCTTCTACAGATCTTATGTCTGTTAGTGAACTTTCGTACAAAAAGAAGACATTACCGACAGGATTTGTGCGATTAGGAAATAAAAAAGCGATTATACATACTCAAGTTAAAGGGAACATTAATTATATTTATAATGAAGGTGAAGAGAGTATGGATAAAATATCGACAAATTATTATTACTAAATAAATCATTCATTTTGCTTATTGTTAGTGTGATGCAACTTATAAAATGACCCTTGTAAAAATGAGTCTTTTAAAAGCATCAGTAGTGTTAAATCTTGTTCGATCTTTTATTTTTAATCTTTATAATATTTATATCTGATTAATTGATGTTATCGAAAAGATAAGTTTATTAAGTTGTCATTTTAGCTAGCTTGGTGATATAAAGTAGTTTCCCATGTTTATCAGACAATATACCTAATGAATATAACAGAGCTTCTTGAGCAAATAGCAGAGAAAGGATGGTGTGTATGGGATGATTTCCTCACACCAGAAGCTGTTCAACAACTACGCACTTGTTTTGGTGATAATGCACAACAAGCTCGTATTGGTCGTCATGAAAATCGTCAAGCAGAAACAACAATACGTAGTGATAAAATAAGTTGGCTAGAGCCAGAAATGGGTGAACCAGTACAACATTATTTAATGCAAATGGAGTCTATTCAACGAGCTGTTAATCGAGAATTTTATTTAGGGCTTTTTGAATACGAAGCACATTTTGCGTGTTATGAAAAAGGAGCATTTTATAAAAAACATCTTGATGCTTTTAAAGAAAATGTGACTCGACGTTTAACCACTGTGTTATATCTTAATGAGGATTGGACAACCGAAGATGGTGGCGAGTTAGTTATTTATGATTTAAAGGATAACGAACTTGCGACAATTGCACCCAAAGGAGGGCGTTTAGTTGTTTTCCTTTCAGAACAATTCCCTCATGAAGTGCTCCCTACTAATAAAGAGCGTGTGAGTATTGCCGGGTGGTTTCGTGTGAATGGTGTAAGAGATAATTTTCTTGATATTGCAAGTTAATTAATGCAACAAAAACGCTGTTGTCATAAAAGAGTTTTAAAGTCGTTATAATAAAACTGTTTTAAAAGATAAGTAGCATGGGATTAGGCGCGTTTCTTATATTAAGCAAAAGCTTAATTATTAAGAGCGCGCTTTTTCTGTTTTAAAAGCTCCCTTTGGTTAAATTAATACTTATAATCATAAAAAAGAAAAAAGTTGATTTTCTTGTTGTTAAACGCACAATAACACGAAACTTTTTAGGATAAAAAATACAATGAATGAATTCTCAATAGTTTGCCGACTTTTAGGCACATTATTTCAACGTGCCCCAAATGATCCTATTTTAGCGCCAATTATTAAAATGATTGATGAAGGAACGTTGAGCCAGTTATGGCCATTGGAGCAAGATGAATTATTTAACACATTAAAAAATAGTGTCAAAGATTTGGCTATTGTTGAAGCGGATCACCAATCTCTTTTTGGTGGAGAGGCTCCTGCTGTATCTATTTATGCTCATGATTATGAAAAAATTAAAGAAGACGATGTTCGTCAATTCTTAGTTGCAAGAGGTATGCCTGTTACTGATAATGCAACAGACAGTTTTGGTGCTTTATTACTTGCTGCGTCATGGCTGGAAGATAATTCAGCAGAAGATGAAGTATTAGCCCAAATACAACTATTTGATGAATATTTATTACCTTGGGCTGGGGCATTTCTTGGTAAAGTAGAAGCTCACGCAACAAGTGGTTTTTATCGTACATTAGCCGCAATTGCGCGTGGTGCGTTATCGGCATTACGTGAAGAGCTTTCTGATGATGAAGAGGGTGAAGGTACCGAAGCAGAGTAATATCTTATTTTCTTTGCAAAGGTATTTTACTATTCATAAAAAAGGCAAACCATTAGGTTTGCCTTTCTCATTAATGACGATAAATATTTTTAATCAACTCACGTAACTATTAGAGTTGGATCACGAATTTACCCGGTTTAACTTCAATGCCTTTTGCCAGTTTAAATGCCGCAGCTTCAGCGCTATTTTTCTCAGGATCAAGGACATAAACAGGGTGATTATCAAAATATGTTGCAATGGTGGTATCTAAATAAGGTTTTAATGCTACAACGACAGCATCCATTTTTTCTGGTGATACTTTATAGCTATCAATAGTCATGTCCTTTATATATATCGCACCTTGATCGGCTTGATAAGAAGGTTGACCTGATAATGTAAGATCAACTTTGGCACTTGTTTTACCAAAAAATGAATTGATTTTTAGATCGGCAGTACCTGAAAGGTTAATTTTACCCGGCTCTGTACGACCAATTTGGATTGAAAGATTACTTAACTTAATATCAGCGGAGACAACCTCATCTTCACCAATGTGTTTTTGAAGATTTGTTTTTTGGCTAATATAGTCATTAATCAAATTTTCACTTACATCAAATTGCTTTAGCTGATCACAACCCACGATAAAGCTTGTTAGTAATAATATGGTTGTTAGAAAAATAGCTTTCATAAACACTCCTTGATCATTGATAACTAAAAGTTTACCTGATATCTAAGGAGTAAGCATGGCTGTTTCTATTTTTTTACGATTAAATTGGCGGTGTAGTGCGTAAAGTGTTATTAATCCTACTGTACCTAATAAGAACCAAGGTAATTCAGGCATATCAAATTGGTTACCTAAATCGTACATCCATCCACCACCGGTATATCCGATTGCGCCACCAAAGGCCAAACCTAAGCGACTAAATCCCATATAACTACCACGAGCGCGAGGATCAGCCAGTGAGGCACTTAATGTTTCACGCGCAGGCTCTGCGGTGATCGTGCCGAGATAAAATAAACCAATAATTAAGAAAATGCCTTGTAATGAATGGATCATTCCAACAGGAAACATACTGACGCTCATTAAGAATAATCCGGCCATTAAACGTTGCTCCAATTTGAAACGTTTTTCACTCCAACGCGCAATAGGATAGAGCAAGGTTAAGGAGAGTAATGCTTCAATGGCATACATCCATTTTACTGCGGTCGGAGTACCTGCAATATCGTTAACGATAATAGGGAACATCAACATGACTTGAACAGACAATATAAAATAGCCTGTTAACGTTAAGACATAACTGACAAAGCGTTTATCCAATAATACGCGATTTAATCCTTCTTTAATCGGTGTTCTGGTTGTAGATATACGGTAAGCAGGTAGTAACCAAGCATTAAATAAAGCAGCAATAACAAAAACACCTGCGCCAACCCAGCACACTAAATGAAAATCATATAATAATAACCAACTACCAATCAGCGCCCCAATAACGGCTCCTGCACTATCTTGCATTAATAATAAAGAATAAAAACGGCCACGTTCATAAGGTCTGGTTAATTTAATAACTAGTGCTGTACGAGGTGGATCAAATAACGTTCCCCCTAATGCAGATAAAATGCAAGATAACCAAAGTATCCACGGTTGATCTGCCATTGCCATTAAAGCAAAACCTAAAGCACGTAATAACATTCCAGTTATTATCATTGGTTTTGCACCAAAGCGGTCTGCGATGGCGCCACCAAAAATACCTAGGCCTTGCTGGACTAATTGTCTAAGCCCTAATGCAAAACCGACAATAACACCAGCCCAACCCAATTGTTCGACGAAACGGATGGAAATCAGAGGAAAAACGACGAAAAAGCCCAAGACAACTAACATATTGTCAATTAGGAGGAAATATTTACCCAAGGTACGGGCTTGTGTTACCAGTGCCATTACTCACCATCAATAAGCAAATAATTTAAATAAAATAAGAGGGGAACGAAATAATTTATTTCTTCGACTATTCTGTCTCTAAATGTGCATAATTCATAGTAAATTAAAGATGATATTTTTTTATTAAGGTTAGTGGCAGAATAAGAAGAGTTACTTCAGAATTAGACTTATTTATATCAAAGGATAATGGGATCGCAATGTTTGGTTATCGTGGTGGAGTTCCTAAAATTCGTTTCGAAACGACAAGAATGATAATTCGTTTAGCTTATGAACGAGATGCGGAAAGGTTGGCTGATTATTACACATTAAATCGTCGTTTTTTAATTCCATGGGAACCATTAAGAGATAAAACACACTATTTGCCTTCCGGTTGGGAACATCGTTTGCAATATATGAACGAATTACATCGACAAGAAAGTGCCTTTCATTTTTTGTTGTTAACACCAATGGAAGATGAAATTATTGGTGTGGCTAATTACAGTAATGTTATGCGCGGTGCCTTTAATGCCTGTTTTTTAGGTTATTCTGTAGGTGAAAAATGGCAAGGTAAAGGTTATATGTCTGAGGCATTAACTGAAACGTTACGTTATATGCAACGCCAACAAGGTATGCATCGTATTATGGCGAATTATATGCCTCATAATTTACGCAGTGGTAACTTATTGGCGAAACATGGTTTTGAACGTGAGGGGTATGCAAAAAATTATCTGCAAATAAACCAAGAATGGCGTGATCATGTATTAACCGCATTGACAACACGAACTTACTTCAAACGATAAATAGCCCTTGTTGTTAAGGATAAAGCACTGTTTATAATTATAGCGATACCTTGTTTTTCAGTGCTTTTAACCAATATATTGATCTAATAGTGATATTGAATTTGCCTTTAGTTGATTTTTTTCAACATATAATACCAGTGTTGAATATGAAAAATAGATTGTGTCAGGCGCGATGATTCTTTTCTCTCAATATAAAACCCATCTTTTTGGTATAAATAAAGAGCGCCTTTATGATGAATATCCACATAAAGTGATAAATATATTTTTTTCAGAATCTTTTTACTGTATTGCGCTATCCATTGAAGTATTGCATAAGCGATACCATGGCCTTGATAAGAGGATAAAACAGCAATATGAGCTAAATAAACTTCATTTTCTTTTGGCGTATAATCAAATAATGAAAAGAAAATTTTTTGCTTAATATAATGGGTAATGCCATAGCGCCAATAATTAGAGAAGGGTGTTTTAGCAAAAGAATTTGACATAAATTGAGTTTCTTTTATGACTAAACAAAATGTTGCAATTATTTTTTCATTCTCGGTGACAACAAATTGTTGGCTATTCTTTTTACGCGCTAGCGTATTCCAAATGGCTTCTAATTGCTGACGTTGGTTAGGATTAGTGCTATCAATATTAAAAGCATTCAATTTAAAATGAAAGGCTTGTGCAAACAATTGAATAACTTCAGGAATATCTGAAGGCTCCGCAACACGAAGCTGATAGTGTTCATTAAGTAATTGCATGATATCGTTACTCTGCAATAATAGGGTTAATTTTTAGACTGTTTGGTCTATTTTATTCTAGACTAATCAGTCTAATTTATTTGTCCAGAGATTTTTAGGTTATGAACAAGACAGCGACTGAAAAACAAAAAGCAAAAATGAAGCACATAATTGATGCTGCAATGCGTTGCTTTGCCGTAAAAGGTTTTCATTCCACATCAACAGCAGAAATTTGTCATGAAGCAGGGATGAGCCCCGGAAATGTATTTCATTATTTTCCCAATAAAAATGCGATTATTGAAGCTATTGCGTTAGATGATGCACAGCTTTTTGATGAGATTTTTTGTCGTTATGAAGCGCAAGAAGAGAGCATTCAAGCAGTTATTGGTTTAATGATAGAGATTATAGCGCTTTATAATCATCCAGAGTACGCACGCATTAGTATTGAGATTTTTGCTGAAGCTTCACGCAATGCGAGTATTCACGAAATTTTCATTGAAAATGAAAGAAACAATAAACAACGTTTGATTGCCATGTTAGAAAACGGTATTAAAAAAGGGCAAATTGATCCGCGATTAGAGCCAGAAAAAATGGCTACATGGTTATTTGTGATTGCAGATGGTTCTATGGGGAGAAATATTATCGATCCTGAGTTTAATGAAAGTGATAATCAAACTATGTTAGAAATGATGTTGAGAAAAATATTAGCTAGGCCATAAATCATAGGTGTTTTTCTCTTATTGGAATTAGCTAAAAGTAAGTTGAAACTGTTTATTTTTAGCCAATTGATGATTGATTTTTCGATGTTAGAGACGGAGTATAGTCCCTTTCTTTTTATTCCATTCAACAAAAATTAGAATAACTTTATGAATTTACTTAAATCACTGGCCGCAGTGAGTTCCATGACTATGTTTTCACGGGTCTTAGGATTCATTCGTGATGCAATCATTGCGCGTATTTTTGGCGCAGGTATGGCAACTGATGCTTTTTTTGTTGCGTTTAAATTACCTAATTTACTTCGTCGTATTTTTGCAGAAGGGGCATTTTCTCAAGCCTTTGTGCCAATATTAGCTGAATATAAAAGTCAGCAAGGTGATGAAGCAACACGTACTTTTATTGCTTATGTTTCAGGTATGCTAACACTGATCCTTGCTGTCGTTACGGTGATTGGTATTATTGCTGCACCATGGGTCATTTATGTCACTGCGCCAGGATTTAGTAGCTCACCAGATAAATTTCAACTTACGACTGATTTATTACGAATAACCTTTCCTTATATTTTTCTTATTTCTTTGGCTTCATTAACGGGCTCTATTTTAAATACATGGAATCGTTTTTCAGTACCTGCTTTTGCACCAACATTACTTAATGTCAGTATGATATTTTTTGCTTTGGTTGTTGCGCCTTATTGTAATCCACCAATTATGGCATTGGCATGGGCGGTTGTTGCTGGAGGAATATTACAACTTGGTTATCAATTACCGCATTTGAAAAAAATAGGTATGCTTGTACTACCTAGAGTCTCATTTAAAAACAGTGGTGTTTGGCGTGTTTTAAAATTAATGGGGCCTGCTATTTTAGGTGTTTCAGTTAGTCAAATATCTTTAATTATCAATACAATTTTTGCTTCTTTCTTAGTGTCAGGGTCGGTTTCTTGGATGTATTATGCTGATCGTCTTATGGAGCTACCGACAGGTGTGTTAGGGGTTGCATTAGGCACTATTTTATTACCTTCATTATCGAAGAGTTTTGCTAGTGGTAATACTGAAGAATATAGAAAATTGATGGATTGGGGATTAAGACTGTGCTTTTTATTAGCACTACCTTGTACGATTGGTTTAGCTGTATTATCAGGGCCGTTAACGGCATCTTTATTCCAGTACGGTAATTTTAATGCTCATGATGCGTTAATGACACAACAAGCGTTAATTGCTTATTGTGTTGGGTTGATGGGCCTTATTATCATAAAAATCTTAGCGCCTGGTTTCTATTCTCGACAGGATATTAAAACGCCTGTAAAAATTGCTATCGCAACACTAATACTGACACAATTAATGAATCTCGCATTTGTTGGTAGCTTAAAACACGTTGGTCTTGCACTTTCGATTGGTATTGCAGCTTGTTTTAATGCCTCAATGCTATTTTGGCAAATACGTAAAAAAGATATTTATCAACCTTTGGCGGGGTGGCCAGTCTTTTTATTAAAACTAACAATTGCGTTGGTGGTCATGGGGGCTGTGTTAGTTGGAATGTTATGGATCATGCCAAGCTGGGATATCGGAAGTATGCTTATGCGTATTTTACGTCTATTACTCGTCGTTGTGGTTGGGGCTGGCAGTTATTTTGTGGCCTTGTATGTATTAGGTTTTAGACCTCGTCATTTTTCATTACGTGCTTTATAGTTCATAAAATACGCTCCCTGCTTTTTGTATAAAAGCAGGGAGGTTAAAATTAACAATATTTTTATCAGTGCCAATCCTCTCATTTAGAACCTTTCTCTATTTCTAGACTATTTATAATGCAATATTGATCACATTTTTGGTATTTAGTTAGATTATCTCTATGTCATCCAAAAAGAAAAATAGAATAAAAAAAACGCAGAAATTTTTTTTCTTCATTATTTTTTTATTAAATTTTTTTTTCAATTTCTGAATGATTTATACAGTTTTTCGGCATTGGAAAGCGTTTTTCAAGCTAGATACATAAAATAATCTAATCATTATTCATACCGAATATCTTTAGACAATTTGTTTACCTATACTGTTATTCTACATAAAGTAAAAAAATAGACGCTATATTCTAAGCACTTACGGTTTGACGAATTATCTTTTTTTAGATAAACTCTCTGGTGTTGTTTAGGTTTAAAAAATGACACATCTGTTAAATATTTCTTACTTAATGATGAGATATTACAAATATTTCAAAATATTGCAGTATATTTTAAAATATTTGATTTTTTTGATTTAAGACATATTATTATTTCTTTATTCAGGTAGATTAACCGTGACTGTAAAGTTATTTGCTTGTTATCGTTCAGTACTACTGAAAGTGATCATATCTATTTTGTCTGCGCTTCAAATAGGTAATACGATTGCTGGGGATAAGCAGTAAACAATAAGTCGCGTGAATAATGAAATTAATATTAAATCTATTATTATTAGATAATTAGATTACTGGTAATTCGGTATGGTACACTAATTATTGTTTTCATTTATCCGCCATTGTTTTCTGTTTTTCCCTCTCTTTTCAAATCCTTCGCAATAGTTCTTATTTTTTTCATTAATAGCTCAATAACTCAAATATTTCTCTATATGTTCGCTATACTCAAGGCAGTTATAAACTATTAGATATTTCTAGTTTAAAGACTACTAAATAATCAATTAGATGGTTTTTAGTAAAAATAAAAATAAAAGAGTGTCAAGGAGCTACTATGAAAAAAGCAATTATCATTTCTGTATCATTAGCTACGTTATTTCTTGCTGGTTGTACTGCTGATGGAAAAATTAACACTTCAAAATTAACGCCAGTTAACTGTGTGGGTGTCTTTGATAAAACGAATGAGCAACTGTCATTTACAGCTAAAGACGTTAACGACCGCTTTTATAGCCCAAGCAAGCCAATAGATAGTGTTGATGGTTGGATTGAAGCAAAAGATATCAGAGGACTATTGTGTCAGGATGTTATAACGGCTAATGAAGATTAATGACTAAGTAGCATTGGAAGTTAGATTGAGTGATTGTTTGAAGTGTTTTTTTAGCTATATCGAATAAATAATGAATGTACAAAAAAACCGATGGTCAAATGCCATCGGTTTTTTGTTTCTGTAATTTGCGAGCTTAAGCTAATTACATTCTATCGACCGTTTCAATCCCTAAAGTATCTAAACCTTGTTTTAAGGTTCTCGCGGTCAAACGCGCCAGTTTTAGACGGCTTTGGCGAGTGTTTTCATCTTCAGCAGATAAGATAGGGCAGTTTTCATAAAAACCAGAGAAGGTTTGTGCCAGATCGTAGAGATAAGCACACATCACATGAGGAGTTCCTTCACGAGCAACTTGCATGATGGTCTCATCAAATTGCACTAAACGTAATGCAAGTTGTTTTTCATGAGATTGTACTAATGTGATCGGCTGAGTTAATGTGTTTTCATCAATTTCAGCACGTTTAAAGATTGAAGCAACGCGAGTATAAGCATATTGCATATAAGGTGCGGTATTACCTTCAAAACTTAACATCAGATCCCAATCGAAGATGTAATCTGTTGTGCGGTTTTTAGATAAGTCAGCGTATTTCACAGCACCAATACCGACAACGCGAGCAACATTATTTAATTCGTCTTTATCCATATCTGGATTTTTTTCAGCAATTAATGTACGGGCTCTTTCTTGCGCTTCATCGAGTAAATCCGTTAAACGGATAGTACCGCCAGAACGTGTTTTAAATGGACGACCGTCTTTACCTAACATCATGCCGAACATATGGTGTTCAAGTGACATTGAATCAGGGATATAACCTGCTTTACGGACAATTGTCCATGCTTGCATTAAATGCTGATGTTGGCGAGAGTCGATATAATAGAGAACACGATCAGCATGTAGATTTTCGTGACGATATTTAGCACAAGCAATATCGGTTGTTGTATAAAGGTAGCCACCGTCTTTTTTCTGAACGATAACACCCATAGGTTCGCCTTCCTTGTTTTTATATTCATCAAGGAAAACAACCGTTGCACCTTCACTTTCTACAGCAAGGCCTTTTGCTTTTAGGTCAGCAACAATACCAGGTAACATTGGGTTATAAAGGCTTTCACCCATAATGTCATCTTCGGTTAATGTGACGTTAAGACGCTGATAAGTCACTTGGTTTTGTTGCATTGTGATATCAACAAGTTTGCGCCACATTGTACGGCAATACTCATCACCGCCTTGTAATTTCACAACATAATTACGCGCGCGCTCTGCAAAGACTTCATCTTCGTCATAGCATTTTTTTGCTTCACGATAGAATTCTTCGAGATCAGATAACGCCATATCTGCGGCATTTTCGTTTTGTTTTTTCTCTAAATACGCAATTAACATACCAAATTGCGTACCCCAATCACCGAGGTGATTAGCACGAATAACGTTATGACCTAAGAAAGATAATGTACGCGCACTTGCATCACCAATAATCGTAGAGCGTAAGTGGCCGACATGCATTTGTTTTGCAACGTTTGGAGAAGAATAATCAATAACAATAGTTTGAGGTGTAACAGATGTTACATTCAGATGTTCATCAACTAATGCGTCTTCTGCTTGCTTTGCAACCCATAGTGGCGATAAGAAGATATTGATAAAACCAGGGCCCGCGATTTCAACTTTATCTGCAATACCTGTAATATCAAGCTGTTCCAGAATTTTCTCTGCGAGTTGTCGGGGTGGGATCCCCATTTTTTTTGCTGCTCCCATGACACCATTTGCCTGATAGTCACCAAATTGCACTTTGGCTGACTGGCGGACAAGTGGTTCGCTATCAGCGGGTGCGCCAGCAGCACACATTGCCACACTGATTTTTTCTGAAAGAAAAGCCTGAATATTCACCGGGTTACCTTAAATTATTGAGAAAATAAAACCTGACGACAAAAGCCTGACAGGTTTATTATAAAGAATTAGGATTAACCTTGAATTTATAACATATTCCGGCTAGAACATGCTACCATCTGCACCTTATCTTTAAGGTTTTTTCTCTGTTTTTTCATTAAGGTTACTCAAAATGGCGTTATTTTCTTCAATCCCTCAATTAAATGATTTAACTCACGAGCTTCCACAGTTTGAAGAAAAAATGACACAGCTTGCCAATCAGTTAGGTTTAAATTTCACACTTTATCTTATTGACCATATTTCGTTACGTTGTCACGATTTAACATTGGCTGAACAATGGCGAAAAGGGCTTAGCCAATGTGGAAAGTGTATTTCTGATAATATTATTAACGGACGTCCAATTTATCTTTTTCAATTAGACACGCCATTAACGGTTTTAAATCAAGCTGTTTCCATTGTTGAATTACCATTCCCTACCCATAAAATATATAAGTACCAAGGTTGGGAGCATATTGAGCAAGTGATCCCTGTTGAGCCTTCTGATTTAGTTAATAACGTTATGTCATTTTTACCATCTCCTTTGCCGGAGGGTATTAGCTTGAAAATCAGTGAACCTAAAGGTGAAAAAGAACGCTTGCCCAATCCCACGGTGGCTATTTCTAATAGTAAAGTGACAGTGAAATATCATCCTTATTCGTTACTTGAAATTGTACAAAGTGAGTGTTGAACGACACTTTCAGAAAATAGTTTGCTTGTGTCAGCACAAAACTCTGATAGTGGAATTGAATGAATAGAGATATTCGACAACTATTGTTAGTAATCGCTGAGAAATGATATTTATTTTCTGATTACTTTCTGTATTAAGGATAAAGAGGGATGATATGGCTACGTTGGAGATTTGTTGTTTTGGCGCAGAGTGTGCGCTGGTGGCAGAACGAGCAGGTGCGGATAGAATTGAGCTATGCACTAGTCCATCAGAAGGTGGCATTACGCCAAGCTTTGGAATGCTAAGACAAGTCAGAGATCTGGTTCGTATTCCCGTTCATCCTATTATTCGCCCTCGAGGGGGGGACTTTTGTTACACACAAGCTGATTTCTCGGCAATGAAAAATGATATTAGCCTAATTCGTGATATGGGGTTTCCAGGCGCCGTTGTTGGCTTATTGAATGAAGAAGGACATATTGATTTGCCTAAAATGGAAATTCTAATGGAGCTTGCTGGCCCTTTAGCTATTACTTTCCATCGTGCTTTTGATATGTGTATTAATCCATTATTAGGGTTAGAACAACTGACACAGTTAGGTATTTCTCGTATTTTAACATCAGGCCAGCAGGCGAATGCGGAATTAGGTTTACCTTTATTACGAACATTAAATGAAAAAACACAAGGTCCGGTCATTATGGCAGGAGCTGGCGTAAGATTAAGTAATATCCAAAAATTCTTGGATGCAGGTTTAAAAGAAATACATAGTTCTGCGGGTAAGGTCGCGCCCTCAACCATGATTTATCGTAAAGCAGGTGTCACAATGAGCTCAGACAGTGAAGTTGATGAGTTTACCCATTATTGTGTGGATGAAGATACCGTTGAAGCAATGAAAGATATTATGAGTATTTATACGCCATTAGCTTCTTAGTTTTAATTAGCTTTAGTGACAGATTTTAAAACTGCGCCTTTTATAGCGCAGTTTTTTTATGCAATCTCATCTAATACTAAGGTATGTGTTATACCGCAACGTTCAACAAAGGCTTCATCATGGGAAACCAGTAATAATGTACCTTGATATTCAACGAGTAAATTTTCCAATAATTGTTTGGAGCCAATATCAAGGTGGTTATCTGGTTCATCAAGCAATAATACCGCAGGAGGAATAGGGCTGTGTGTTAAAGCTAATAACGTTGCTTTTAATTGTTCGCCACCACTTAGTTTTTCTAGAGGGAGTAATGACTTATCACCTCTGATCCTTAACATACCCAGTCGTGTTCGCCATTGCTCGATAGAAATAGCGGGTTGATATTGGTGCAGCGCCTGTGCAACAGGCAATGTTTTATCAAGCAAAGCAAGATGCTGATCAAGATAACAAAAGTCTTTATTAAGACGAAACTCACCAGAGAGTGGGCTAAATTGTTGGATCAGACATTTTAATAATGTCGATTTTCCACATCCATTTTTACCTTTAATATGCCAATGCTCATTACTGTAAGCTGAAAATGAAATAGGGCGCTGATAACCATACGGAAGCTGAAGATTATCCACAAATACATTTAAACGATACCCATCACTTTGGTAATTCAATACTATTTTTTGCTGATGAACATGCACTTTTTCTTCATCAACACCTTGTTTTTTAGATTGCATATCTTCTATTACACGCTGATGCCGTTTTGCCACTGCCGATTGGCGTTGCTCTGCTCTATTTTTTTGCATATCTAGCAGAAGTAGGCACTGAGAGCCACTTTGTCTGATTGATTCACCTTGGCGTTTACGTTGCGTTGCTTTTTGCAAGGTAGCTTGTTGTTGGCGTTTTTCATTTTTAATTTGGCTGTTTAGTCGATCACTTACGGCTTCCAACGATGCTATTTCTGCGCTTTTTTGTGTTTCATATAAAGCATAATTTCCACCATATTCAGATAAACCTTTTTCACTTAACTCTAAAGTAGTGTCGGCATAAGTGAGTAAGTTTCGATTATGACTAACAATAAGAGAGCCTGCTTTGTGCTGAGCCAACTGTTTTATTAGCCACTGTTGTCCTTGATAATCAAGATGATTATCTGGCTCATCTAAGAGTAGAAAACTCTCCTCGCATAAAAAAGCGCGACAAAGTGCTAAACGAGTTTGTTCTCCGCCACTTAAATTCGCAATAGGGGTATCTAATACGACAGGGAGTTGTGCTGAATCTAATAAATTCTGCCACGTAACAGGAAGCTGCCATTTGCCATCAAGTAACTCAATATCTTCTAATGTCGCAATACCTGCATCAACGCGTTGGAATGCATGATAAATTTCATGAATATCTAACGCTTGAGCAAGAGTATCACCTTGTAACCGGGTTAATTGATCAACGTGAACAAAAGGCATATTCCAATCAACTTGCCCAGATGAAGGCGTTATTTTTTGTGCCAATAATCTTAGTAGTATGGATTTTCCTTTACCATTATGACCGATTAATGCATTTTGCTGACAAGTCAACGAACGAGTTAATGGTGGAAAAAGGCGCTCTTGATTAAATTCGATAGTAAGTTGTGAGAAGTGACAGGCTATTGTCATAGTAATACCTCCTAAGCGAAATAGGTGGCAGACAGCCGAGATCTTTTTCTAGATGCGACGAAATAAATTATTGTCTGCCAGTAACAGAAAATGAATACCAAAAAGGTATTTGAGAAATTTTCTGGCAGAATTTAGTTCATCGTAGGGAAGTGCCTTTTTAAAAAGAGAAGTAATTGAATAGATAACGCGCGTATTTAAGCATGAATAAAGATGAACAACAAGCGCCGAATAAGATTATCTGCGTGTGGTTCTTATTTTACGAGCTTTTATTTTGAACATTATACGTTTATAAATTGATAATATATTAATGTAGGTAATGCAAGCTAAAGGTATACCATAAAATAGAGCGCCGTAAGCCATGCCAATATGTGGAACATTAAAATAATCGCTATGTTGAGGAATTAAATAAAGATAGTCAATTTTATTTAAATATTGGGGCGTTAATCCACCATAAGGGACTAAAAACTTAAAAATCATGACAGAAAAAAGGCATAGCATAAAATTTAAAACTAATAGTGCAGAATAGAATAAATTCTTCCCCATTTCTTCTTTAGTTTTTACTTGGTAACCATTGATAATTCGATTGGCAACAATCACAGCATAGAGCCAAATAATCAGGTTTTCATCACCCATAATCATACTATTGATAATAAGTGCAAATATTCCATAAAAGGGAATAAGGGCAAAAATAAGCTTAGTACGAGCAAATGCAGCCATAAAAACACCTGAGTGCACGAGAATAAACTCAAATAAAAATAAAACGGTTAGATTATAAATTGTTTGAACTGAGAAATGTTCAGGAAACCACCAAACGGTAATAATAAAAACGATATATAAAAGTTGTGTGGTGTAGTCAAATAATGAAAAAAAGAATTGTACCCCACGTTGTAATGGTGTTAGTGGGAGACATTTTGCTGGTGTGGTTTCTACAAAGGACGAAAAAATAGGATCATCATATTGCTGACGCTTATTTTTTTGTAAAAGAGCGTGTTGTTTTTTTTGTGTTATTTCCTTTTGGGTTGCAACTTTGCTTTTTGGTGTCTTTGCCATAATTTTCTTTAATCGTTCATCTGCAAATAAGAGGACGTATAAGATGTCTTTAATAAAAAAACAAGATGAATATTATGAAAGAAAGGGATATTTAATAACTTGATATCCCTTTAGATCACAATAAAAAATTAAGGCTTGGTGGCAATTAATATCGCACGCTTAGGTGCTGGATAACCTTCAACCGTTTTTGTTTTATCATCAGCATCTAAGAACGCATCTAATGAATCTGTTATCATCCAATCTGTTTTACGCTGTTCATCCAGAGAGGTTGTGTTTTCATCGACAATACGTACATCTTTAAAACCACATTTTTCTAGCCAAACCTTTAGCATTTTTGCTGATGGAATAAAGTATACGTTACGCATTTGTGCATAACGTTCACCTGGGATCAGACATTGAAATTCATCACCATCAACAACGAGGCTTTCTAATACTAATTCACCGCCCGAAACCAATTGATTTTTTAATTGCCATAAATGATCAAGCGGTGAACGACGATGATAAAGTACGCCCATTGAGAATACGGTATCAAAGGCTTTTAATTCTGGCATTTGTTCAATACCAACAGGAATTAAATGTGCACGTTGATCATTTCCTAATAATTTTCTGACAGCTTCAAATTGGCATAAGAAAAGTTGAGTAGGGTCGATCCCCACAACAAACTCAGCCCCTTCACCTAGCATTCGCCACATGTGATAACCACTACCACAACCTACATCCAACACTAAACGGCCTTCAAGAGGGGAAAGGTGAGGTAAAACACGCTCCCATTTCCAATCTGAACGCCACTCTGTATCAATATCGACCCCATAAAGAGAGAAAGGGCCTTTTCGCCATGGCATTAAGGATTTCAGAATATTATTTAAACCCAGTTGTTCGCCTGCACTTAATGTAGGTGTTTTATTGGCAATTACTCCATTTTTTAAATCAAGTTCTGTAGGGATTATTTCTGGCAAACCATCGAGCATTCTTTCCCATGAAGAAAAGTGACCGTGTAACGCGTTTGAGCGCCATTCTGATAATTGAGCCGGTAATGTATCTAACCAATGAAATAAGCGCTCATCTTGCGCAATAAGTTGATAGAACGAGCCAAAATTAATCATTAGTTATTGCCTTTAATCGCTAAAAGAGAGCCGAAATTAAAACATTGGAACCAAACTTCTGCATGAGGGAAACCCGCATTATGTAAGCGAGTTTTATGGGTTTCGACAGAATCTGTCAGCATAACATTTTCTAACATGCTACGTTTTTGGCTAATTTCTAATTCGCTGTAACCGTTAGCGCGTTTGAAATCATGGTGCATATTAAACAACAATTCACCAATTTCTTTATCTTCAAAACTGAATTTTTCAGAAAGTACTAACACACCACCAGGGTTAAGGCCTTGGTAAATGCGGTTTAATAATATTTGGCGATCGCTCGGTGCTAAGAATTGTAAGGTGAAGTTAAGCACTACCATTGAGGCATTAGTGATCTCAATATCAAGAATATCACCTTCGATAATATCGACGGGGGTATCTGCTTTATAGGCATCAATATGGCGTTGACAACGCTCTACCATAGCGGGTGAATTATCAACACCAATAATTTTGCAGCCTGTCACACTAATATTGCGGCGCATAGAAAGGGTTGCTGCACCTAAAGAACAGCCTAAATCATAGACTTGGCTATTGGGTGTAACAAAGCGACCTGCAAGCATACCAATCATAGAGATGATATTTGAATAACCAGGCACTGAGCGTTTTATCATATCAGGAAATACTTCAGCGACTTTTTCATCAAAGCGCCAGTCACCAAGGTTTGCAATAGGTGTCGCAAATAAGCTGTCTTGTTGTGATGATTTTGAATTCGACATAACTAAAATAGGTTTAAGGAATAAAAGAAGCAAGCATTCTACCAGAAGCGACGGTGCTCACAAAGTTGCATTATTTAGAAAGAAATTGGAAAAAATAAATAAACCTTTTTGATACCTTGCCGTTATTAGACACAACAGCAAGGATGTCGGTTTTGATCATGGATGATCATGTTATTCCCGCGAGGACTTAGTAATAAAAGGAAAAGATTTGTATCCAAGGAAGGAAATAAATATTAGCAATGATCATCAATACCATTGATAAATAAGTGGCAGCCATGCCTGAACGACGCCAACGAAGTTCACGGTGTTTTAATCCATAAGAGTGTAAAAAGCGACCTGCGATTAAAATTGAGCCACAGATGTGTACCATCCAAACAAAAGCACCATTCATTTCCATGACCAGTAATAAGATCATAGAAATAGGAATATATTCTACCGCATTGCCGTGAACACGGATGGCTGTTTGTAATTCATAAAAGCCACCATCACCATAAGCAACCCGATATTGTGTTCTGAGTTTTACAACATTGAGGGACAATTTAATCAATAATAGTGCGCCCAGTACGATATAAAGCGAGCTAACCATCTTTTCTCCATTGCCAAAGCCAAAAAACGGCGAATTTAATGATAAACCTCAAAGCGACTTCTGTCGCTATAAATAATTATTATTAATTAATTGTTTGGGGATTAGCAAATCCTTGAAAAGATGTATCATATAAACTAGGTCTATACTCTTATCTCTAGGAAGAATTTTCGTTATAATGTCTGCCTTTTTTTTGACACTACTCGAAAAAGACTATTGCCAAAATTTCCGCAGCAGAAAGCACAACAAGCTGAGTAAAAGGATATTGTATGCGTACTAATTATTGTGGGCAGTTGAATAGTGCCCATGTGGGCCAAAAAGTGACTCTTTGTGGTTGGGTTAACCGTCGCCGTGACTTAGGTGGGCTTATCTTTATTGATATGCGAGATCGCGAAGGTATTGTTCAAGTCTTCTTTGACCCAGAGCAGAAAGAGGCATTTTCTCAGGCATCAGAACTGCGTAATGAATTTTGTATTCAAGTCACAGGAACAGTACGCGCTCGCCCTGATAGCCAAGTTAACAAAAATATGGCAACAGGTGAAATTGAGTTAGCGGCAGAATCTCTGTCTATTTTTAACCGTTCAGAGCCATTACCGTTAGATAGCAATCAAACAAATACTGAAGAGCGTCGTTTAACTTATCGTTATTTAGACCTGCGTCGCCCTGAAATGTCTGATCGTTTAAAAACCCGTGCTAAAATCACAAGCTTCGTTCGCCGTTTTATGGATGGTGAAGGTTTCCTTGATGTTGAAACCCCGATGCTGACAAAAGCAACACCAGAAGGTGCGCGTGACTATTTAGTGCCAAGTCGTGTACATAAAGGTAAATTTTACGCATTACCACAATCACCACAGCTTTTTAAACAGCTGTTAATGATGTCTGGCTTTGATCGTTACTATCAAATCGTAAAATGTTTCCGTGATGAAGACTTGCGTGCTGACCGTCAGCCTGAATTTACACAAATCGATGTTGAAACCTCTTTCATGAGTGCAGATCAAGTGCGCGAAGTGATGGAGCGCATGATCCACGCATTATGGTTAGATATTCTTAATGTTGATTTAGGTGCATTCCCTGTTATGACCTTTGCTGAAGCAATGCGTCGTTATGGTTCAGACAAACCTGATTTACGTAACCCAATGGAACTCAAAGACATTGCTGATTTAGTCAAAGATGTTGAGTTCAGTGTATTTGCACAAGCCGCCAATGATGAAAAATGCCGTGTTATCGCATTGCGTGTGCCAGGTGGCGCATCATTAACTCGTAAAAATATCGATGAGTATACACAATTTGTTGGTATTTACGGTGCTAAAGGCCTTGCGTGGATGAAAGTCAACGAAAGTGCTAAAGGTATTGAAGGTGTACAAAGCCCAATTGCTAAATTCCTAACTAATGATGTTGTTAACGCTATTTTAAAAACAACGGCTGCAACTGATGGTGATTTAATCTTCTTTGGTGCAGGCCGTAAAGGCACTATGAGTGATGCAATGGGTGCTCTGCGTTTGAAAGTGGGTCGTGATCTTGAACTGACAGACTTAAATGCATGGAAACCATTATGGGTTATCGACTTCCCAATGTTTGAAGAAGATGAAGAAACGGGTAGTTTAAGTGCAATGCACCATCCATTTACTTCGCCGAAAGATCTCTCTCCAGCAGAATTAACAGCACACCCAGTAGGTGCGGTGGCAAATGCTTACGATATGGTTATCAACGGTTATGAAGTTGGTGGTGGCTCTGTGCGTATTCACCGTAATGAAATGCAACAAGCGGTATTTAGTATTTTAGGTATTTCGCCAGATGAGCAACAAGAGAAATTCGGTTTCTTATTAGATGCACTTAAATTTGGTACACCGCCACATGCAGGTTTAGCCTTTGGTTTAGACCGTTTAGTGATGCTGCTAACTGGAACTGATAATATCCGTGATGTTATTGCATTCCCTAAAACAACAGCAGCAGCGTGCTTAATGACTAATGCACCAAGTTTTGCTAATGCTGATTCTTTAAAAGAGCTAGCAATTGCGGTAACTCAAAAAGAAGTTAGCGAAGATAAAGAGTAAATAATGAAATATAAGCGCCCGATATCCGTTTTAGTTGTTATTTATGCAAAAGAGACCAAACGGGTGCTTATGCTTAAGCGTCGAGATGATCCGGATTTTTGGCAATCGGTGACGGGTAGTTTAGAAGAGAACGAAGCGCCTTTTCAAACTGCGTTACGTGAAGTGCAAGAAGAAGTTGGAATTGATATCATAAAAGAAAATCTTGAGCTGGTGGATTGTCATCGCTCAGTCCTTTTTGAAATTTTTTCACATTTTCGGCATCGTTATGCACCCGATGTGACAGATTGTCAGGAACATTGGTTTACGTTAGCACTGCCCGCAGAGCGAGAACTTGTGCTAACTGAACATTCCCAATATCAATGGCTCGACGCACCACTGGCGGCAAAATTAACAAAATCCACCAGTAATCAGCAAGCGATTGAAGAATTTGTTATTTAATGATTAGACCACGTTTGGAGATATTTTCATGGCAGGTCATAGTAAATGGGCCAATACAAAACACCGTAAAGCAGCACAAGATGCAAAACGCGGTAAAATTTTCACTAAAATCATCCGTGAATTAGTTACAGCAGCACGTTTAGGTGGTGGTGATCCTGCAACTAACCCACGTTTACGTGCGGCAGTTGATAAAGCATTATCAAACAACATGACTCGTGACACCTTAAACCGTGCGATTGCACGCGGTGTGGGTAATGATGAAAATGATAATATGGAAACTATCATCTATGAAGGCTATGGCCCTGCGGGTACTGCTGTGATGGTTGAATGCTTAAGTGATAATCGTAACCGTACTGTTTCCGATGTTCGCCATGCATTTACCAAAACAGGGGGTAACTTAGGAACGGATGGTTCAGTTTCTTATCTTTTCACCAAAAAAGGTGTAATTTCTTACGCACCAGGTGTTGATGAAGATGCTGTGATGGAAGCTGCATTAGAAGCAGGTGCGGATGACGTTGAAACTTATGATGATGGCGCTATAGATGTTTACACTACACCAGAATCATTTGGTGAAGTGAAAGATGCAATGGATGCGGCTGGTTTTGTCGCTGAAGCTGCAGAAGTTTCCATGATCCCATCAACAAAAGCAGAATTGGATATTGAAACAGCACCAAAACTAATGCGTCTTATTGATATGTTAGAAGATAGTGATGACGTGCAGGAAGTGTATCACAACGGTGATATCTCTGATGAAGTTGCAAAACAACTGGAAGATATCCTGTAATCGTTATAACGATTATCGAAAATAACAGTTTTGATTGCTGTTATTAAAAAGTGCGAAGAGAAGAGCAGAGCAGATTTTCTTGCTCTTTTCTCTCGCCATCGACCATATCGGCAACAGGAATTGATATGGCTATCATTCTAGGTATAGACCCCGGTTCGCGTGTTACAGGCTACGGTGTAATTCGACAACAAGGGCGACAACTTATCTATTTGGGAAGTGGTTGTATTCGTACACAAGTTCCCGACCTTCCTAATCGACTTAAACGTATTTATGCAGGTGTTAGCGAAATAATTACGCAATTTTCGCCTGATGTATTTGCGGTTGAACAAGTGTTTATGGCTAAAAATGCGGATTCTGCATTAAAACTAGGGCAAGCACGAGGTGTGGCGATACTGGCTGCAGTAAATAACGATTTACCTGTTTTTGAATATGCAGCTCGCCAAGTTAAACAAACGGTTGTGGGGACAGGCGCTGCCGAAAAAAGCCAAGTGCAACATATGGTGCGTTCAATATTAAAGTTATCTGCTGCACCACAATCAGATGCCGCTGATGCCTTGGCAATTGCTATTACACATTGCCACTTTAACCAAAATTTATTACGTGTGGGTGATCCTCGATTGGTTTTAACGCGAGGTCGATTAAGATAAGTTGTTATCTTGGTAAATGTCTTTGGTTTTTCACAGGCTGGATATACGTCCAGCTTTTTTTATGTTATAAACTTGGCGTAAATATATTTGCGGAGGCGTTAGGGTGATAGGTCGTATCAGAGGAATTATTCTTGAAAAACAGCCACCAGTGGTGCTGATCGAGGCAGGTAATGGTGTAGGTTATGAAATTAATATGCCAATGACCTGTTTTTATGAACTGCCTGATATTGGCCAAGAAGCCATTATCTATACGCAATTTATCGTGCGTGAAGATGCTCAATTACTCTATGGTTTTAACCAAAAACAAGAGCGCGCACTCTTTCGTGAATTAATTAAAGTCAATGGTGTGGGACCTAAACTCGCTTTAGCCATTTTATCTGGTATGTCTGCTCGCCAATTTGTGACCGCCATTGAAAATGAATCTATCACTTCATTAGTAAAATTACCGGGCGTAGGTAAGAAAACAGCAGAACGTTTAGTGGTTGAAATGAAAGACCGCTTTAAGGGTCTTAATGGTGATTTATTCGAAAATAGCGATATTGAATTACCAGAAAGTGCTTCGCCTAAAGCACCAAAAGTGGCTGATATTGAAGCTGAAGCTTCTGCTGCATTAATCGCATTGGGTTATAAACCACAAGAAGCAGCAAAAATGATCAGTAAAGTAGCAAAACTGGGTTCAGATAGTGAAACGCTTATCAAAGAAGCATTGCGCGCGGCTATTTAGGAGTAACACATTGTGATTGAAGCAGATCGCCTGATTTCAGCAGAAATTCAACAACCTGAAGAAGAAATAATAGATAGGGCTATTCGCCCTAAATCTCTTGCCGAATATGTTGGGCAACCACAAGTTCGTGAACAGATGGAGATTTTTATTCAGGCGGCTAAATTACGTCATGATGCACTCGACCATTTGCTTATTTTTGGCCCTCCCGGATTAGGTAAAACGACATTGGCAAATATCATTGCCAATGAAATGGGGGTTAATTTGCGTACAACATCAGGGCCTGTGCTTGAAAAAGCAGGAGATTTAGCCGCAATGCTAACTAACCTTGAGCCTCATGACGTACTGTTTATTGATGAAATTCATCGACTTTCTCCCGTGGTTGAGGAAATCCTTTATCCTGCAATGGAAGATTACCAACTCGATATTATGATTGGTGAAGGGCCTGCCGCACGTTCGATTAAAATTGATCTACCGCCATTTACTTTAGTGGGAGCAACCACAAGAGCTGGCTCTTTAACGTCACCTTTGCGTGATCGTTTTGGTATTGTGCAACGTCTTGAATTTTATAATGTTGACGATCTCCAACACATTGTCTCTCGTAGCGCTAACTTTATGGGACTAGAGATGACAGATGAAGGAGCCCGTCAAATTGCAATGCGTTCACGCGGTACACCACGTATTACTAATCGATTGTTACGCCGAGTACGAGACTTTGCACAGGTCAAAGGTAATGGAGCCATCGATGAGGATACCGCCTCTAAAGCACTTGATATGTTAAATGTAGATGCTGCGGGTTTTGACTATTTAGATCGTAAATTACTTTTTGCCATCATTGATAAATTTATGGGTGGTCCGGTGGGATTAGATAACCTTGCGGCCGCTATTGGTGAAGAGCGAGAAACCATTGAAGATGTGTTAGAGCCTTATTTAATACAGCAAGGGTTTATTCAGCGTACACCAAGAGGCCGTGTTGCCACTAATCATGCCTATCGTCATTTTAATCGAATTATGGAAGACTAATTTATTCATAATCAATCATTAAAAAATACCCCTCACTAAAAATTAATAGTGAGGGTTATTTTTTGCATAAAATCTTATTTTATATTTCAATTACTGTTTTGAAGGGACAAATAGACTCAAGATAAATAGACAACTCGCAGCTAAAACCACAGAAGGGCCAGCGGGAGTATCATATAAAGCAGAGAAGGTTAAACCGCCAGTAATTGCTAGCATACCAACAGCGATTGCAATCAGAGCCATTTGTTCTGGTGAACGAGCAAAACGACGGGCTGTTGCCGCAGGGATGATGAGTAAAGAGGTAATGATCAGCGCCCCTACAAATTTCATGGCTAAACCAATGGTTAGTGCGGTGATCATCATTAGCTTTAAACGTTCTTTCTGAATATTTACACCATCAACAAAAGCCATATCTTGATTAATGGTCATAGAAAGTAGTGGACGCCATGAACGGATAATCACAAATAAAACAATCACAACGCCAATAAAAATACTAATAACATCTTGATAGTTAACCGAGAGTAAATCACCAAATAGGTATGCCATTAAATCAACACGTACATTGGACATTAAACTAACAACCACAAGCCCTAAAGAAAGCGCACTGTGTGCCATGATCCCTAAAAGAGTATCAACAGAAAGTTGTGGTTTTAATTCTAACCACACTAACAAAACAGCTAAAAGAAGAGTGACTACAATAACGGCATAAAAAGGCTCGATATTAAATAGCAAACCAAAAGCAACACCAAGTAGTGAGGCATGAGCTAAGGTATCGCCAAAATAAGACATACGACGCCAAACGACAAAAGAGCCCAAAGGGCCCGCCGCCATTGCTAAGAGCATACCGGCAATCCAGCCCGGTAACAGCAACTCAATCATGACGACACTCCTTACTATGCTGGTGATGATGACGATAAATACCGAGTTGTTCAGCACCACGGCTTCCAAACATGGCAATAAATTCAGGATGAGAAGAAACCACGTCAGGTGTACCAGAACAGCAAATATGACCATTTAAACAGAGCACTTCGTCTGTTTTTGCCATCACAAGATGAAGATCATGAGAAACCATCAAAATAGCACAACCTAATTCATTACGAAGTTGATTAATCAAATCATAAAGTGCTAATTGGCCATTAACATCAACACCTTGAGTCGGCTCATCCAAGACTAAAAGTTGAGGTTGATTAAGCAAGGCTCTTGCTAACAACACGCGCTGAGATTCACCACCAGACAGTTTTTGCATTGGCTGATTGAGTAATTTAGCTGCATTAACACGCTCAAGGGCAGGGAGAATATCTTTATCTTGCACACCTGGTTTTAGCGTCATAAAGCGCTTAACTGTTAATGGCATTGTGGGATCAAGATAAAGTTTTTGAGGAACATAGCCAATACGTAACGTATTATGGCGTTCTACTTTTCCTGATGTTGGATTTAATAACCCAAGAACTAAACGGATAACCGTGGATTTACCTGCACCATTAGGGCCAAGTAAAGTAAGAATACGGCCTGCTTTTAAATCAAAAGAGATATCTTTTAAAATTTCTCTTTCACCAAAAGAAACAGAAACCGATTTTAAACAAATCAAGTCAGACATAAAATTAGCACTTGCAGAATCATTGAAACGTTATAATATAACATTTCCAATGACGATTCACGAGAATTCTTCCTATGTTACATAAAAACAACAAATTTGCGCATCGTTTTTTATTGAAATCATTTTTAGCGACTGTAATGATAAGTTCATTCAGCGCTTCTGTTCAGGCTGATGTGGTGGCTTCTATTCGACCTATCGGGTTTATTGCTGCAGCTATCGCTGACGGGGTGACCCCAACGGAAGTTTTATTACCGGATGGTGCATCTCCACATGATTACGCGTTAAAACCTTCTGATTTAAAAAAAATTACTTCCGCAGACCTAATGGTATGGATTGGGCCTGATATGGAAGTGTTTTTAGATAGGCCATTAAACAGACTTACAGACAATCATAAGTTGGCCTTAGCAGAAACTAACGAAATAAAGTCGCTTTTATTGAAAGATGATGATGACAATGTGCATAAACATGAGGAAAATCACGAACATCATTCTCACGGTGATTATAATATGCACATCTGGTTATCACCAGAGATTGCGTTGTCGTCTGCAAAACAGATCCATGAAAGGTTAATTGCACTTTATCCAGATAAAAAAGAACTTCTGGACGTAAACCTAGGTAAATTCAGCGAACAACTCAAGCAAACTGATAAAAATCTTGTTAATATTCTGTCGCCTGTTAGAAATAAGGGTTATTTTGTCTTTCATGATGCTTATGGCTACTTCGAAAAACATTATAATTTAAAGCCATTAGGTCATTTTACTATCAACCCTGAAATACAGCCAGGTGCACAGAAATTACATCAAATACGAACACAGTTGGTTGAGCAAAAAGCAACCTGCATTTTTGCTGAGCCACAATTTAGGCCGACAGTAATAGAAACAGTGGCGAAAGGCACTGGGGTTAAAATGGGTGTATTAGACCCCCTAGGAAGTGGGATTGCTCTAACTCAAGAGAGCTATGTAAAATTCCTTACCCAACTAGCTAACCAATATGCGAGCTGCCTGAATGAAACACAATAAGGAATTAAGAGCGTGCAGCAGAAGAAATCCATTGCACAGGTATATTTAAGTTTACCACTCCCACATAAAATCATGCTTGGTTCGTTAACTGCAGCAACATTGGCCGTCGCGATTTGGCGGCCAGTGGTTCTTCAAAATGAACAAAGTCGAGAAGTTCCTGTCAGTATTCAAATGCCTCTTGCTAATCAAGGCGAAAATACCGATGACATCATCACAGATAGTAGCGATCAGCTTACAGACGAAGGCTTGGTTGGTGCAGATGATGGTATTGATGCAAGTACAACAGTCGCACAAGTTCCTCATACTTATATTGTGTCTAGTGGCGATTCGTTAAGCTCAATACTGACTCAGTTTGGTATTGATTCTGCTGATATTGCGACTATCTCTAATCAAAATAAAGATCTCAGAAATCTCAAAATTGGGCAACCAATTAGCTGGGAACTTGATGATAGTGGGTTACTTCAAGAATTAAGCTGGGGTGTTTCTCGTCGCGAAACTCGCGTTTATACTCGTACAGAAGCGGGTTTTAAAGAAACAAAAGAATTCCAGAAAGGGGAATGGAAAAATAGCGTAACGACTGGTGTTATTCGAGGCAGTTTTTCTGTTAGTGCAACAAACGCAGGTTTAACTAACGCTGAAGCACGCGCTGTTACTAAAGCATTACAATGGCAAGTAGACTTTAAAAAATTACAAAGTGGTGACCAATTTGCGGCACTGTTTTCTCGTGAAGTGCTTGATGGGCGCACTGAGCAAAGTGAGCTAATTGGTGTCCGTTTACGTAGTGCCGGTAAAGATTATTATGCGTTCCTTGCTGAAGATGGCCGTTTTTACGATAGCCAAGCAGGTGGATTAGAACGCGGGTTTATGCGTTTCCCAACGGTCAAACAGTTTAGAGTGTCTTCTCAATTTAATCCTCGTCGTATTAACCCAGTTACAGGACGTTTAGCGGCTCATAAAGGTGTCGATTTTGCTATGCCAGTGGGTACACCAGTATTAGCAACAGGGGATGGTGAAGTGATTGTGGCAAAATATAGTGGTGCCGCAGGTAACTTTATCGCTATTCGCCATGGTAGCCAATACACCACGCGTTATATGCATTTGCGTCAATTATTAGTAAAACCAGGGCAACGTGTTAAACGTGGCGATAGAATTGCGTTATCAGGTAATACAGGGCGTTCTACAGGACCTCATTTACACTATGAACTGTGGATCAACCAACAAGCAGTTAATCCATTAACGGCAACATTACCTCGAGCTGATGGTTTAACAGGCAAAGATAAGCAAGAATACCTAGCTAAAGTCAAAGAGATTAAGCCTCAATTAGTGCTAGCCGATTGACAATAAACACGATTTTAAAGACATAAAAGCGGATGATTGATATCATCCGTTTTTGTTTTAACGTTTTTTACGCCTATTAGGGGTGTCAGTTCAGAGAGTTATCTGATGAATAAAGAAAAAGATACAGATAGCAAAGCGGGTTATGTGCCTACTTTTCACCGTGCATATTTACATCCTCGTCACTGGGGAACTTGGATAGGTGCTGGTGTTTTAAGTGCATTGGCTTATATGCCAGTTAAATGGCGTGATCCATTTCTTGCTTCTATTGGTCGTTTTGTTGGGCGTAAAGCGAAAAGCGCAAGACGTCGTGCAGATATCAATTTGAGATACTGTTTTCCAAAATGGGATAAAACACAACGTGAAACAGTTCTTGATAGTATGTTTGAAACGGCTCCTCAATCCTTTGTAATGTTAGCAGAGCTTTGTTTAAGAGGGCCTGAGCACATATTAAAACGAACAAGCTGGCAAGGCTTGGAGATCATCGAACGTTTTAAAGAGCAAGGCCGTAATGTCATTTTTATGGTGCCACATGGTTGGGCAGTTGATATCCCTGCAATGTTATTAGCAGCCAAAGGCCAGCAAATGGCGGCTATGTTCCACCACCAAAAAGATCCCGTGGCTGATTATTTATGGAATAAAGCACGCCACCATTTTGATGGACGATTACATTCGCGCGAAGCTGGCATTAAGCCATTTATTTCTTCTGTTCGACAAGGCTTTTGGGGATATTATTTGCCTGATCAAGATCATGGCGCAGAGCATAGCCAATTTGTGGATTTTTTTGGTACATATAAAGCAACATTACCTGCGATTGGGCGTTTAATGAAAGTATGCCGAGCCGCTATTGTGCCTTTGTTCCCAGTCTATTGTCATAAAACACATCAACTTCACATTATTATTCGTGAGCCGATGGATGATATTGAAGATAAAGATGATGCGTACATTGCACGTAGAATGAATGAAGAGTTAGAAGCACTAGTGGCACCAACCCCTGAACAATATACTTGGATCTTAAAATTACTGAAGACACGTAAAGAGGGCGAAATAGAGCCTTACTCGCGTGAAAATATATTGGATTAGTCAGTTAATAAGTAAATATAAAAAACGGGCACTTAATTAAGTGCCCGTTTTGTTATTAAGATTTACAACTGGGTATTATTCAACCGTCAAAATACGGCATGTATTAGTGCTACCGATTGTACCCATAAGGTCACCTTGAGTGACTAGCACTAAATCGCCAGAAACTAAGAAACCTTTATCACGCAAACGAGAAATTGCTTCGTTAGCGGCAGCAATACCATCAGTGTGAGTACTACAGTAAACAGGCGTAACACCACGATAAAGTGCTGTTTGATTTAGTGTTTTCTCATGGCGAGACATTGAGAAAATAGGTAAACCGGTGCTAATACGAGACATCATGCGTGCAGTACGGCCTGATTCTGTCATCGCAATAATCGCATTAACGCCTTTCATGTGGTTAGCGGCATACATAGTGGACATCGCAATTGCTTCTTCCACGGTATCAAACACCATATCTAAGCGATGCTTAGAAACATTAGCCGCAGGCATTTTTTCAGCCCCTAAACAGACTTGTGCCATTGAAGCGACTGTTTCTGCTGGATATTGTCCTGCTGCAGTTTCTGCCGAAAGCATAACGGCATCAGTGCCATCTAACACCGCATTAGCAACGTCCATAACTTCTGCCCGAGTTGGCATTGGGTTTGTTATCATTGACTCCATCATTTGAGTAGCTGTGATAACAACACGATTAAGCTGACGAGCACGGCGAATTAATTTTTTCTGCACACCAACAAGTTCAGGATCGCCAATTTCAACGCCTAAATCACCACGAGCTACCATCACAACATCGGATGCCATAATGATTTCATCGATAATTTCATCATTAGCTACCGCTTCAGCTCGCTCTACTTTAGATACGATTTGACATTCACAACCTGCATCACGGGCTAAACGCCGAGCGAGGTTAAGATCTTCACCTGTTCTTGGAAATGAAACAGCAAGATAATCGACACCAATTTTAGCTGCCGTAATAATATCTTGTTTATCTTTTTCTGTTAATGCATCTGCAGAAAGACCGCCACCGAGCTTGTTAATTCCTTTATTATTAGATAAAGGGCCACCCACAGTGACTTCAGTAAAGACTTTTAGTCCATCAACTTTGAGAACTTTTAACTGAACGCGACCATCATCGAGTAGCAAAATATCACCAGGAACCACATCGGCAGGTAGGCCTTTATAGTCAATGCCGACTTGATTTTGATTGCCTTCACCTTTTTCAAGGGCGGCATCAAGCAAGAATTTATCACCGACATTCAGGAAAACTTTTCCGTCTTTAAATGTAGAAACACGGATTTTAGGGCCTTGTAAATCTCCAAGAATAGCAACATGGCGACCCAATCTTGCTGCAATTTCACGCGTACGATTAGCGCGAGCAAGATGATCTTCCGCAGAACCATGAGAGAAATTTAATCGAACAACATTTGCACCAGCAATAATAATTTTTTCTAAGTTATTATCACGATCTGTTGCTGGGCCTAAGGTGGTAACAATTTTTGTTCTTCTGAGCCGTCTGGACATGTATTACTCCGTTGACCTTGAACGAAAAGGTGTTGGCTATTGGATAAAACAGAAATTAGACAATATTTTATCCAATATGTTAAGTGAAACGCATCAAGCTAATTGCAACATACACTACTGTTTTCATCATATGCGAGAGTTAGCTCGCAGATATGCTACCAGTTTTCAAAAAGTTATCTAGTCAGGGGCACAATAGGAAGTGTGACAATACTAACAGAATAATTAAAAACGGTTACTTATCAAACCGTGAATCACGTAAAGCTTCTTTGACGCGCTTCAAGTTATCTCTGAATTTTGGTCCTCGACGTAAAATAAATCCTGTCGCGAGAACATCAATAATAGTGAGTTGTGCAAGGCGGGAGATCATTGGCATGTAGATATCAGTATCTTCAGGCACATCAAGTAAAATAGGAAGGGTGGCTTCAGAGGCTAAAAGTGAGCCGGGTGTCGTAATAGCAATCACTGCAGCATCGTTTTCACGTGCAATTTTAGCTATTTCAACGAGATTTTTAGTCCGCCCCGTATGGGAGATAACCACGACAACATCACCATCAGCGCTATTGATACAACTCATACGCTGCATAACAACGTCATCAAAGTAAGTAACAGGAATATTAAAACGAGAAAACTTGTTCATGGCATCATGAGCCACGGCCGCTGATGCGCCTAAGCCAAAAAAAGAGATTTTTTTAGCTTGTGTCAAAATATCAACTGCACGATTGATTGCGGCGATATCAATATTATTTTTAACGTTCTCAAGTCCCGCCATGGCGGATTCAAAAATTTTATTGGTATAAGAAGAGACTGTATCAGAATCATCAATATTACGATTTACATAAGGCGTGCCGTTAGCAATGCTCTGTGCTAATTGTAATTTAAAATCAGGAAATCCCTTGGTTGCCATGCGACGGCAAAAGCGATTAACCGTGGGTTCGCTGACATCAGCGGTTTTAGCCATTAAGGCAATACTAGAATGAATAACAGTTTGTGGTGCAGTTAAAACAGCTTCTGCAACTTTTTTTTCTGATTTACTCAAGATGTCCAGATTAGACTGAACCCTTTCCAATATATTCATTAAATATACAGATCCTTGGCTTTGCCAATTTCAATAAAAGGAGAAATCTATAACGGTTTTATGAAAATATACTACGCAAAGAACAAGGCTTGCAGTGCAAACCATCGGTAAACAGGGCTTTTTTCGTTAAAGTATGACGTGTGTCTAACTTTCAAAGCTGAAAATCAGAAACAAAACTGTTGTAAAGTTACAAGAAAGGATAAAACACTAGACATAAAATGAAGCGTTACAATATGTGTGGTAAGTTAGAGACTAAATGTGCGAGCGTATTTACTGAATACACCCAAAAGAGTACATTAATACAAAATTCTGTAACAAAATTACAAAATCTCATCATGAGGAGACGTACTATGGCAGCGATATCGACTGCTCAGGCCTGTGATCTGGTTATCTTCGGTACGAAAGGGGATCTAGCACGCCGCAAGCTTATTCCATCATTATATCAATTGGAAAAAGCAGGATATATTCACCCTGACTCTCGCATTATTGGTGTAGGTCGTGCTGATTGGGATGCCGAGGCATATAAAAATGTTGCCCACGAAGCATTAAAAACTTTTTTAAAAGAAGAAATTAATCCTGAAATTTGGCAGCGTTTAAGTGATCGCTTAGATTTTTGTAATCTTGATGTCAATGAAACAGACCATTTCATTGAGCTATCAAAGCACCTCAAACAAGACAAATTACCCGCTATTTACTACTTTGCAATGCCACCAAGTACCTTTAGTGCAATGTGTAAAGGTTTAGGCCATGCAAAACTTAATAAAGAGCCAAACCGTGTTGTGATGGAAAAACCATTGGGCACAGACTTAGCGTCTTCTGTTTCTATCAATGATAGTGTGGCGAAATACTTTAAAGAGAGCCAAATTTATCGTATCGACCACTATTTAGGTAAAGAAACAGTTTTAAATCTATTAGCACTGCGCTTTGCAAACTCACTGTTTGTTAACAATTGGGACAATAAAACGATTGATCATGTCCAAATAACTGTTGCAGAAGAAGTGGGTATTGAAGGGCGTTGGGGATATTTCGATCAAGCGGGTCAAATGCGTGACATGGTACAAAATCACCTGTTGCAGATCTTAACGATGATAGCAATGTCACCACCAGCTGATTTAACCGCTGATAGTATTCGTCAAGAAAAAGTGAAAGTCTTACGTTCATTGCGTCGTATTGATAACACTAATATTCGCGAAAAAACGGTTCGTGGGCAATATACGGGTGGTTTTGTACAAGGTAAGAAAGTGCCAGGCTATCTTGATGAAGAAGGTGCAAATAAAACCAGTCATACAGAAACTTTTGTCGCTATCCGTGCTGATATTGATAACTGGCGCTGGGCAGGGGTTCCGTTTTATCTAAGAACAGGTAAACGCCTACCAAGTAAATGTTCAGAAGTTGTGGTTTATTTTAAAAAACCGGCACTCAATATTTTTAGTGAAACTTATCAAGAGTTACCACAAAATAAACTGACTATTCGTTTACAACCAGATGAAGGTATTGATATTGAGGTGCTGAATAAGGCACCTGGTCTTGATCATAAACATCGCTTACAAACTACGAAACTGGACTTGAGTTTCTCTGAAACATTCAATCAAACACATTTAGCAGATGCTTACGAACGTTTATTGTTAGAAGCAATGCGTGGTATTCAAGCATTGTTCGTACGCCGAGATGAAGTAGAAGAAGCGTGGAAATGGGTTGATTCAATTATTAATGCATGGGAATGCGACAATGAACTGCCTAAGCCTTACCAAGCGGGTACATGGGGACCTGTTGCATCTGTTGCAATGATCACTCGTGATGGTCGTTCATGGAATGAAATTGAATGATTGATTTTGATTTTCCATTCTAACGAAAAATACCCAGCTATGCTGGGTGTTTTTTATCAGCTAAATACCTTTAAGCATAATTACAGCAATTTAGATGAATAAAACTACTGAAGGATCGTAAAATCACTGATTAACTATGCAATTTGATTTTGGTCAGAAACTAAAACTTAAATAAAACCAATCAATTAACAAAAATATTTTGCGAAAAGGCATTGCTTTAAATAATTCGGCGTGATAGAAATATCATGTAACATTTAACCATCTTATATGAGGGTTCGGAGTATATCGTGCGGATGGTCTGTGCGATGAAAGAATAAATAATCATGACTAGCGCCAAAAGCGTCAAAGTTAAACGTTCTACCTATAAGTTATTCCTTTCTGCTATTTTATCCAGCGAACACTACTGGTGTGGCGCATTATAGAAATCTCTCATCTTAATTCCTGACGCAATCAGGAAATGACGTTGCCTTAACGTTCGGCTTTTATTGCCGCCAGAAAGACTATCTACATATTCTTTATCTTCCTGCGCAAGAAACGTTTCGGCGTATTTCAAATGTGTATGAGAGATGAAAAAATGATTTATTGGATATTTTTAGCATTAGCTATCGTTTGTGAAGTTATCGGTACTTTATCAATGAAGTACGCCAGTGTAAGCGGTGGCTACACCGGTATGATAGTGATGTGGTTAATGATTGCCACTTCCTATATCTTTTTAGCCATAGCCGTTAAGAAAGTGGCATTAGGTGTAGCATATGCACTATGGGAAGGTATTGGAATTGTCATTATTACGACATTCAGCGTTCTGTGGTTTGGTGAATCGCTGTCACCATTAAAGTTAGGTGGTCTAGCGATGTTAATTGCAGGGATCACGCTTATCAAATCCGGTACTAAAAAATCGGCTGTTGCTAAGAAAACAACCGATTCGGTAAAAAGTATCGCGGGTAAAGCCAAGCACGTTGCGAGTGCCGTAAAAGGAGCGAATAAGCCAATTCCTGCCAATATCAAGGAGGCTTAATTATGCTAGCTCAATTTGAATGGTGGCATGGTGCGTTCCTAATACTTGCCGTAGTGCTTGAGATTATTGCCAATATATTTTTAAAAATGTCTAACGGCTTTAGCCGAATGGGATTAGGAATCTTATCACTGTTTTGTGTGTTAGGTGCGTTTAGTGCACTAGCAATGGCAGTCAAAGGGATAGAGCTTTCAGTTGCTTATGCACTTTGGGGAGCATTCGGTATTATTGCAACTATCGCTGCCGGTTGGATCTTATTTAATCAGAGGCTCAATTATAAAGGATGGGGTGGAATTATATTATTACTGGTTGGTATGGTAATGATTAAATTTGCTTAAATCTACTTAACATAATAAGTGAGATTTTGATAAAGATAGTAATCTGATTATCACAGCACAAAGTAAGTTATATAAAAAAGCTGAGTTCTTTCTGAATTCAGCTTTTTTTATGCTCAAGAAAAGGTTGATCTATTGGGTGTAGTTAATATTGATGTTTTAGAGAGTCGTTAAATAAAGTGAAATTAAAAATATTTAATATAAAATAAACTTAACTATTTTACACTTACAATTTAGCTATTTAAGATTATCGGAATATGACCATGAAACTAAAATATATTGCTTTATGCTTTCCTCTCTTGTTAACGGCGTGTGGAGAAAAAACAGAGCCTATTGGTTGCTCTTCAGAATTAACACAAGTTTCTCTTATTGAAGCATTGAAAAAAACAGCACTAGAAGAAGTTTCTCATCAAACGAGCCGTTATTCTGATGTAACTAATCAATTAAAACGAACAACATTAGAAGAAATGAGTTTTAACGTGTCTGAAATAATGACTAAATCTAATGATCCAAACAGTACGATGAAATCTTGTTCAGCAATGGTTTCAATGACATTACCAGCAAATAATTATGAAACATTGCACGACTATTATCGGATGGAATTTAATCGTAATCTTGATAAGACACTTGAAGACTTTTCATTAGAACAAAATGCTAATACTTTCTCAGCAAGGATTGATTATACCACTCAACCAACGGATGATAATAAAACGGTTTTTGTGAATATTTCAGCTAAAAACAGTATTTCAAATGGTGCCGCTTTTGTTTCTGCTCTTTCTATAATAAAACCAATTAGAGAACAACAAAGAATATTGCAACAACAGCAAGAGCAAGAATTACAAAAGAGACAAGAAGAACTTCGCCAACAGCAAGAATTGACGCGTCAACAACAACTATTAGACCAACAAGCAGAGCAAGGATCACTACGTCAACAGGCGTTAGAGCAACAAGAAGTTCGTCGTCAAAGACAGGCTTTGCAAGAAACACCAGTACTTTCACTTTCTCAAGCAAAACAAGATTTTCTTACAGCAGATGCTGAATTAAATAATAGATGGCAAAGTTTAAGTAGTGAACAAAGAAAAGCTTTATTGTTAGGCCAACGTCAGTGGATAAAAAATAAAGATCTTATTTGTGGGAAAGTAACATCTGAAGGCAGTGATGAAAAATTAGCAAAAATATACAGTTGTCATGCAGAGACAATAAAAAATAGGATACCTGAGTTAAAATAACATTATAAAAATACGTTAAATCAAAGAAAATAAGCACCTATAAAAGTAGGTGCTTAATAAATGTATTTACATTGCTGCAATAATTTTAATTTCGACTTTATATTCAGGGTGCATTAATTGTGCTTGCACAGTACAGCGTACAGGCGCGCTACCTTTAGCAACCCAAGCATCCCATGCTTTATTCATTCCTTCAAAATCGGCTTTATCAGCTAAAAATATTGTCGCATCAAGAATTTTAGTTTTATCAGAACCTACGCGTTGTAATAAAACATCGATTGCCGCTAATGTATCTGCTGTCTGTTCAATAATATCGCCCGATAGATTCTCTGGTACAGCGGTGTAATAAATAGTGTCATTATGAATAACCGCTTCAGACCAGCGATCTTCGGGATCGATACGTTTAATTGTCATTGAGTTCTCCTTTGTATTAACGGCATAGGTGGTACTTTTGATTATCCACTGGCATAATTTACGTCTTATTTTATAAAAAGAGTATGCCTGTGTCAGACGATTTTGCAGAAAACGGGATTTTAACCCGAACTATTCCTGGATTTCATCCCCGTGAAGCTCAACGACAAATGGCGAAATCAATAACAGATATTATTGATAAGCAGGGTGTACTTATTGCGGAGGCTGGTACGGGAACGGGGAAAACCTATGCTTACCTCGTACCTGCTTTGCGTTCAGGTAAAAAAACCATTATTTCAACAGGCTCTAAAGCCTTACAAGATCAACTCTATAGCCGGGATTTACCGACAATCATTGAAGCAATTAATTATGATGGCAACACGGCCTTATTAAAAGGGCGTTCAAATTATTTGTGTTTAGAGCGGCTCGATCAACAAATGCTCAGTGGTGGTGATCTAGAAGCCGAAGTATTATCTGACGTGATGTATGTGCGCCAATGGTCAACACAGACAGAAGATGGTGATGTTAGCCGTTGTCATAGTGTTGCAGAAGATAGTCGAGTTTGGCCTCTAGTCACGAGCACTAACGATAACTGTTTAGGAAGTGATTGTCCTCGCTATAAAGAGTGCTATGTTCTAAGCGCACGTAAAAAAGCAATGGATGCAGATATTGTCGTCGTTAATCACCATTTATTTATGGCGGATACTGTCGTTAAAGATACTGGTTTTGGTGAATTAATTCCGGAAGCTGAAATTATGATCTTTGATGAGGCTCATCAAATTCCGGATATTGCCAGCCACTATTTTGGTCAACAACTTACTAGTAGGCAGCTTTTTGATCTCGCTAGAGATATGACCGTTGCTTATCGCACTGAAGTGCGTGATCAAGTTCAATTGCAAAAAAGCGCCGATCGATTAACTCAAATGGTAATGGATTTTCGCTTAGTATTAGGTGAAACAGGCTATCGAGGTAATTTACGAGAACTGCTACAGGGTGGTGAAACAAAACGTTTTCTTACGTTACTGGATGATGCGCTAGAACTAAGTTATGACGTTATGAAGCTATCGTTAGGGCGAAGTCAATTACTTGATAGTGCTTTTGAACGAGCCACTGTTTATCGCAATCGCTTAAAACGTCTGATTGATACCACAATTCCGGGCTATAGTTACTGGTTTGAAAGTTATGGGCGTCATTTCTTACTGGCTATTACGCCACTTTCTGTTGCAGATAAATTTCGTGAATTAATTAAATCACATAAAAGCAGTTGGGTATTTACCTCGGCAACACTCTCTGTAAATGAACAAATGTCTTATTATACAGATAGGCTAGGTTTAGAAAATGCAACAACATTGATTTTAAATAGCCCCTTTGATTATCAACATCAAACATTATTGTGTGTACCGCGTTATTTGCCACCCTTAAATCAGCCTTATACGGCGAAACGTTTAGCCGCCATGCTAACGCCAGTTATTTTAAAGAATCAAGGACGCTGTTTTTTCCTTTGTACTTCACATGCCATGATGCGTGGACTTGCCGAAGAGTTTAAAGCCAGTTTGCCATTACCTGTATTGATGCAAGGGGAAATGAGTAAAACACAATTACTGCAAAAATTTGTCTCATCAGGAAATGCACTTTTGGTTGCAACTCAAAGCTTTTGGGAAGGGGTTGATGTGCGCGGTGATACATTGTCTTGTGTGATTATTGATAAATTACCTTTTACGGCACCAGATGATCCTCTATTAAGAGCACGTATTGAAGATTGTGAATTACGGGGTGGTGATGCATTCAGGGATGTGCAAATTCCGGATGCTGTAATTAGTTTAAAACAAGGTGTTGGACGATTAATTCGTGATGTACACGATTATGGCGCAATTATAGTGTGTGATGATAGATTGGTTTCTCGTGCATACGGAGAGGTTTTTTTAAGCAGTTTACCCCCTTCACCACGAACACGTTCTCTTGAAAAAACCATGAGTTTTTTGAGCCAACGCGCACAGCAGAATGAAAAACAAGAAATATTGGGTTCATAATAGCGACCGCACAGAATGTGTGTTTATTCTGTCGAACACTATTATGATATTATTCTTTCTCTTTTAATTATCGAATTTGCCGGAGTTATGGCGTGTCACTGCGAATTTTAGCAATAGATACTGCAACAGAATCTTGTTCAGTTGCAGTTTGGAATGAAGGCGTTGTTGCTTCACGTTTTGAGATCTCACCTCGTGAACATACACAAAAGATTTTACCTATGGTCAAAAGCGCCTTAGAAGAAGCGAACTTAACATTGCAATCATTAGATGCCCTTGCTTTTGGGCGTGGTCCAGGCAGTTTTACTGGGGTTCGTATTGGTGTTGGTGTTGCACAAGGTATCGCGTTGGGTGCTGAATTACCCATGATTGGTATATCATCACTTGCCACCATGGCAGAAGGTGTATTTAGAACAACAGGGATCAAGCAGGTTTTAGTCGCAATAGATGCACGTATGGGTGAAATTTATTGTGCTCAATATCAACGTAACGACGAAGGGATTTGGTTAGGTGAAGAAACAGAAGCTGTGATGAAACCTGAACACTTTGTTGAAGCCTTACAATCAACCACGGGTACTTGGGCAATGGCGGGTACGGGTTGGCAAGCCTATACTGAATTAAAAGAGACATTGCCTTTTACCGTTGTTGAAACTGATATTACATTGCCGGCGGCACAAGATATGCTACCGCTTGCAGTTACTGCTTGGCATGAAGGAAAAGCCACAAGAGTAGAAGAGGCTGAACCTGTTTATTTGCGTAACGAAGTTACGTGGAAAAAACTACCTGGTCGTGAATAGATTATGAATATCTATTAGAAATTACAGAGTAAAGCTATAATAATATTATAGAGTAACGTCAATAATGACTTGCAATGAGGTGGTTTATGAAAAGACAATTAAACTACCGTTTGGTAAGCAAAACACTATTTTTGTCTGGTGCTTTGTTTCTAACGGGATGTGTCTCAATACCTGAATCAATAAAAGGAACATCAGCAACGCCTGTCACTGATTTAAATGGTATTTTTGTAGCACCTGAACTTTATGTAGGTCAAGAAGGTCGTTTTGGCGGACGTGTGATTGATGTTAAAAATCTTCAATCATCCACACAGCTAGAAATTGCCGTTATGCCACTTTCTCAATATGATGCAGCACCTGAATTACAACAGCCGTCTATTGGGCGTCTCTATGCAAATGTCATGCATTTCTTAGATCCTACAGATTATAAAAACCAGTATGTAACGGTAGTTGGAACGATTAAAGGCGTTGAAACAGGAAAAGTTGGGGAAGCGAGCTATCCATTTTTACGTATGGATGTAACAGGAATGAAACGTTGGACACTGACACAGCAAGTGATTATGCCAGCACCTGTTATGACATGGGGATATTATGGTGATGGCCCATATTGGGGTTATCATCATGGATATGGTGGTTATGGTGGATATCCATATGGAACTGGTCAGGTTGTGCCCGTTTTAGAATAAAAAATGGGTTTGTAATCGCATGACAATATAATATTTCATCTCCAATTGGGTGAAACGGTGTATAATTGATATCTATAATATATTAGGTAACTATCTAATAGCGTTATTAAAGTTGAATAAAAATAAAAGAGAGGGCGGTTTTGACCGCCTTCTTTTTTGTTAATCTAAAAATAAAATATTTAGTGACACACTTCTCATCTTCACAACAGAAAATTGTTTGTGCTGGTAGGATGAGTTAATACTTTGTTAAAAATGAAACATAATATTAACCCAAGAAGTGCGATTAATCAGGAGTACTACTTTGGAAAAAGTCTGGCTTAAACGTTATCCGGCAGATGTTCCGGCTGAAATTGACCCGGACCGTTTCGCATCCCTTGCTGAGATGCTTGAAAACGCTGTCGCAAATTACGCAGATCAACCCGCCTTTATCAATATGGGCGAGGTCATGACTTATCGCAAACTTGAAGAGCGTAGCCGTGCTTTTGCAGCATACCTGCAAAATGGCTTAGGATTGAAAAAAGGTGATCGTGTTGCCTTAATGATGCCTAATTTATTGCAATATCCTATCGCACTTTTCGGTATTCTTCGTGCAGGCATGGTTGTCGTAAACGTAAACCCACTTTACACACCAAGAGAACTTGAACATCAGTTAAATGACAGTGGTGCAAGCGCCATTGTTATTGTCTCCAATTTTGCGCATACACTCGAAAAAATTGTGTTTAATACCAGCATTAAGCACGTTATTTTAACCCGAATGGGTGATCAATTATCTCGCCCTAAAGCAACACTCGTTGATTTTGTTGTTAAGTACATCAAACGATTAGTACCTAAATATAATTTGCCTGATGCCATTTCATTTCGAAGAGCAATGCATTTCGGTTATCGAATGCAATATATCAAACCTGAAATTACCGGTAACGATTTAGCATTCTTACAATATACAGGTGGAACAACGGGTATTGCTAAAGGCGCCATGCTAACGCATCGCAATATGTTGGCAAATCTTGAACAAGCCAAAGCGGCTTATGTTCCTGCTCTAAATGTGGGTAAAGAACTAGTGGTCACCGCATTACCGCTGTATCACGTCTTTGCTTTAACCGTTAATTGCCTGCTGTTTATTGAAGTTGGGGGTAAAAACTTACTTATCACTAACCCTCGTGATGTGAAAGGGACAATTAAAGAGTTATCACGTTACCCTGTCACGGCTATTACAGGTGTAAACACGTTATTTAACGCTTGGTTGCAAAATCCTGAATTTCGTCAACTTGATTTTTCCAAACTAAATCTTTCTGTTGGTGGTGGTATGCCTGTACAAAGCAGTGTCGCCAAAGAGTGGGAAGAGTTAACAGGCAAACATTTATTAGAAGGTTATGGCCTGACAGAATGTTCTCCTCTGGTCACTGGTAATCCTTATAATCTGAAAAAATACAGTGGTAGTATTGGATTACCTGTACCCTCAACTGACGTTAAGTTTATGGATGATGAAGGTAACGAAGTTGACCGAACTGTAGGCGGTGAAATGTGGGTTCGTGGACCTCAGGTCATGAAAGGATATTGGAACCGCCCTGATGCCACTGACGAGGTTTTACACGATGGTTGGGTTGCAACGGGTGATATTGCGACAATGGATGACGAAGGCTTTATTCGTATTATTGACCGTAAAAAAGATATGATCTTAGTCTCAGGATTTAACGTTTATCCTAATGAAGTTGAAGAAGTGGTTACGGGCCATCCTAAAGTATTAGAATCAGCGGCAATTGGTGTACCGAGTAAAAATTCAGGTGAGACAGTTAAGATTTTTATAGTGAAAAAAGACCCTACATTGACGGAAGATGAGATAAAAACACACTGTCGTCGCTACTTAACTGGGTATAAAGTACCTAAAATTATTGAGTTTCGTGATGAATTACCAAAATCCAATGTCGGTAAAATTTTACGCAGAGAGTTAAGAAATGAAGAAAAACAGTTGAAAACCTCAACTGAATCTTGATACAACACTCAATAACCTTTTTCAATTTCGCCGGTTTATACCGGCGTTTTTGTCATTACATAAAAAGTCATTAGACATAAAAACAAGAGAAACCTGTTTTGAATTATCAATTGATTACGACAGACACTGCATTAGAAACCGCTTGTAAAGCCGCATCACAAGCTTCACAAATCGCATTAGATACAGAGTTTGTCCGCATACGTACCTATTACCCGCATCTTGGTTTGATTCAGATGTATGATGGTAAACAGATCTCTCTTATTGATCCCCTAGCAATAACAAATTGGACTCCTTTCGTTGAATTATTAACTGCTCCAAACATCATGAAATATCTCCATGCGGGGAGTGAAGATCTCGAAGTATTTTCTCACCAGTTTGGTTGTGTTCCCAAACCAATGATTGATACTCAAGTGGTTGCTGCATTTTTGGGCTATCCGATTTCTTGTGGCTTTGCAACGTTAGTCGAGAAATATGAAGATATCGCATTAGATAAAAGCGAATCTCGCACTGATTGGTTGGCTCGTCCCTTAACGGAAAAGCAATGTCAATATGCCAGTGGTGATGTTTTCTATTTATTACCATTAGCCAAAAAACTTATTGCAGAAGCTGAAGAAGCCGGATACATGGAGGCGATTGTAGATGAATGTGAAATGATAGCTCAACGTCGACAAGAAACGGTTTCTCCTGAGTTCGCTTATCGTGATATTGGCAATGCATGGCAATTAAAAGGCCAGCAATTAGCCTGTTTAAAAATGTTAGCCGAGTGGCGTTTAAACCAAGCTAAAGCGCGTGATATGGCACTCAATTTTGTGGTAAGAGAAGAACACTTATGGGCTGTTGCTCGCTATCTTCCTACATCACTCGCTGAATTAGATGCATTATCGCTTTCAGGTCAGGAAATTCGTTGTCATGGACGCCGCTTATTAGATTTTGTTGCTAAGGCTAAAGAGATCAAAGATGAAGATTGTCCTGAGCCTATTGGCAATATCATTGAACAACCAAATTATAAAAAAGCTTTTAAAGCGATAAAATCCGTTATTCAAGAAATGAGTGAAAGTAAGCGCTATAACCCAGAATTATTGGCTTCAAGAAGACAAATTAATCAGTTATTAAGTATTCATTGGAAAATAAAAGAAGGGCAGCCTGAGCTTATTTCGCGCTGGCGTAAAGATTTATTAGAAGAAAAAATAACGGAAATTCTGGCGCAATACCCTTAATTTTGTTGATAGACGATTTTCTAACTGCTGAAGATAAAATTGCTGATAAATCGCATCAATAATCTCTGTGAAAGAAAAATCAATAGGAGTCTCTTAAGAGGCTCTTATTTTTTTCATGCAAAAAATATCGCCTATAAGAATAGGTGATAGTAATAAATGCATTAAATATAGAAACAGTAAAAGTAAATGTTATTGCGAAATAAAATGGCTCCTGTGACTTATCACCAATGATTAAAATAGCAACGAGATATAGCGCTATTTGCGCATTCAGGTGAATTCAAATTGTATATAATTAAACACAGAGCCAATCAAATTAATTATAGTTCATGGTTGGCTCTGTGAATAATGACTTATAAAAAGCGTAAAATATGATTTACTTTGTTGGTTCTTCGCTTTCAGGTAAGGTCACATTTAGCTCTAATACAGAGATATCATCACCTTTTTGTTCAAATTGAACAGAAAGCATCTCTGGATCTATCTGCACATATTTACAGATAACACCTAATAAATCTCTTTTCATATCAGGTAAATAAGCTGGCTCGCTATCACCACGGCGACGTTCAGCGACGATAATTTGCAAACGCTCCTTGGCAATATTAGCTGTCGGCTTTTTACGCGACAGGAAAAAATCTAGTAAAGCCATCTTTTACCCCCCAAAAAGGCGTTTCAGAAAGCCTTTTTTCTCTTCTTCAATAAAACGGAATGGATGTTCTTCACCTAACAAACGATTTACTGTATCCGAATAGGCTTTACCCGCATCAGACTCGCTATCTAAAATAACTGGTTCACCTTGGTTAGATGAACGTAAAACAGATTGATCTTCGGGAATAACACCCAAAAGTGGAATGCATAGAATTTCAAGAACATCTTCCATGCTTAACATATCGCCACGGCTCACTCGGCCTGGATTATAACGTGTTAATAACAGATGTTCTTTAATTGGATCTTCACCGCGCTCAGCACGACGTGATTTAGAGGCGAGAATGCCTAAAATACGGTCGGAGTCACGCACAGATGAAACTTCTGGGTTTGTTGTGATGATTGCTTCATCTGCAAAATAAAGGGCCATTAATGCGCCACTTTCAATACCAGCAGGAGAGTCACAAATAATAAAATCAAACCCCATTTCATCGAGTTCATCTAATACTTGTTCTACACCATCACGAGTGAGCGCGTCTTTATCTCTTGTTTGTGAAGCAGGGAGTATAAATAGGTTCTCTGTACGCTTATCTTTAATCAATGCTTGATTTAAAGAAGCATCACCCTGAATAACATTAACAAAATCATAAACAACTCTACGTTCACAACCCATAATAAGGTCTAAATTACGTAACCCAATATCAAAGTCGATAACAACCGTCTTATGACCTTTTTGAGCGAGGCCGGTAGAAATGGCCGCGCTGGAAGTTGTTTTACCAACCCCACCTTTACCTGACGTAACAACAATAATGCGTGCCATGGAGTGATTCCTTGTCGATGCTCTAAATTAAGTTCTCGATTGTTAATTCATTCTCTTGCAAACTCAGTTGTACTGATTTACCAACAAAGTCTGTAGGAATTTGATCGCTTAGCCAATATTGACCAGCAATGGAAACAAGTTCAGCAGACAGATGCGTACAAAAAATATGACTCTCTTGATCACCCGATGCGCCAGCCAGTACACGTCCACGCAATATACCGTAAACATGCACATTCCCATCAGCAATTAATTCAGCGCCTGCACTTACATTACTAATAACCACTAAATCGCTATTTTGAGCATAAATGCGCTGCCCTGAACGTACAGGGGTATGGATGATTTTTGTTTTTTGACGCACAACTGACTGTGCTTCATTCGTTTTATCGTTATTTGCCTGAGTTGTTGGCTTAGCTATTTTACCTTCATTTAAGATAGGTAACTGTGCGGCAATTATCGCTTCTTTCTGTTGAGCGTTTGAACTACCACTAATTCCCACGACACGTAAGCCAGCATCTTCTACAATTCGCCTCAGTTTTTTAAAATCAATATTATCATCTACTAATGCAGAGACATTGATAACCACAGGCGCGTTTTTCAGAAATTGAGGCGCTTGTGCAATTTTTTCTGAAATTGCCTGACGAATAACTTTCGGTGTTCCATCATTTAAATGAAGTACCGAAAGGGTAAAATTACTGCCTTTTAACTCAATGGGCGTGTTTGACATCTATCTGACTCAGTAAATTTTTTATAATCTGGCACAAAAAACCAGAGACGATATTACGAAAGTATATAAGCATGTTATATTTACTAAAATATTCAGGCAAGTCGCTTATTTTAATAATTAGAGTTTAATGAAAATGATTTGTGCAATTTACCGTAGTACCAAGCGTGATCAAACTTATTTATACATCGAAAAAAAGGATGATTTTTCTCGAATCCCGGACGAATTATTACAAAGTTTTGGCGAACCTCAGTTTGCAATGTTGCTTAATCTCGCGGATAGACAGCGTTTAGCGCATGCTGACATTGAAAAAGTCAAAAAAGCATTAGTTGAGCAGGGTTTTTACTTACAAGTTCCACCACCTGTCGAAAGTATGTTAAATACTTATTTAGATGAATTAAAAAAATCAGAAAAAACTGAATAAATCATCGAGATAAAAGGAGCATAAATGTTCAAATATTCGTTCATCGCTGTGATTGTTTCTGGTTTAATGCTGTCAGCCTGTACTAATAGCCAACAAAAATTGGCGGAAAGACAAATTATCGCACCAGAGGCAACGGCAGTTGAAACACAAAAAACACCTCGATGGAAACAAGTGAATATTGCATCATTAGAACAGGCCTTTCCTAAAGATGCTCGCACAGCTGCACAATTTCCTGCTTATGTTGAAGCACTGAAATTGAAAGCGGCTCAATTAGGATATAAACAAGAAACAATAGATTTTGCTTTTTCAGAGGCACATTTTATTGAACGAGTGATTAAATCTGATCGAAATCAACCAGAAAAGAAAATTACACTCGATGTTTATCTACCGCGCATTGTCACCAATGGTCGTCTAAATCAAGGCGCTAATCTTTATCAAGAAAATCAATCAACCTTAGAGTTAATTAGCAAAAAATATGGAGTGCCTGCAAACTATATTGTTGCGTTATGGGGGCTTGAAAGTGGCTTTGGTAAAGTGCAAGGCAAAGAAGATGTCGTTTCTGCGCTAGCTACATTAGCGTTTGAAGGTCGTCGAGAAGAGCTATTTACACGCCAACTTATGGCAGCACTTGAAATTATCGAGGAAGGACACTTACCGCAAGGACAGCGCTTGAAAGGCTCTTGGGCGGGAGCAATGGGACAAACTCAGTTTATGCCATCTTCTTTCCTTACTTATGCTGCAGATGGCAATGGTGACGGAAAAATAGATATCTGGAATACGCGTGAAGATGCATTTGCTTCGGCTGCTAATTATTTAGCGACTGAAGGCTGGAAAAGTGGACTTCCTTGGGGGGAACAGGTTACTTTATCAGTAGATTTTAACCAGCAACTTGAAGGTATTAAGGCCGAGCAACAAAAAACGGTTGCTCAATGGAAAGCATTAGGCGTTCAATTACCTGCTAATAGCCAATTAAGTGACGATATGCAGGTATGGTTAATAATTCCAGATGATGATTTACACAGAAGTTATTTAGTGACACAAAACTTCCGCACAATTATGCATTGGAATAGTTCTTACTTCTTTGCCCTTAGCATTGTCACAATTGCTGATGGCGTTGCTAATAAAATAAACTCACTGCCCAACGCGAGTTAGCCCTATTTGCAGTGAAATAAAACACAGCAATTTACCTAAAAGGAACACATTATGTATCAACATCGGGATTGGGAAGGTGCGTTACTTGATTTCCCTGTCAATAAAGTAATTTGCGTGGGTAGTAACTATGCAAATCACATTAAAGAGATGGGTTCAATTCGTTCAGAAGAACCAGTGATCTTTATCAAGCCAGAAACCGCTATGTGCGATCTTCGTCAACCTATTGCAATTCCTAAGGATATGGGTGCTGTTCATCACGAAATCGAATTAGCTGTACTTATCGGTCAGCCACTCAAACAAGCCAATGAAGATCGAGTTGATCGCGCAATTGCGGGTTTCGGTATTGGTCTTGATCTCACGTTACGTGATTTACAAGGTAAATTGAAAAAAGCAGGACAACCATGGGAAAAAAGTAAAGCGTTTGACGGCTCTGCACCACTGTCAGGTTTTATTCCCGTTAATTCTTTTGGTGATCCACAAAATGTCGATTTAATGTTACGTGTTAATGATGAGATTCGTCAGCAGGGTAACAGTCGTGATATGCTTACCCCTGTTTTACCCCTTATCAGCTATATGTCTCGCTTTTTTACCCTACGTCCTGGTGATGTGATTTTAACGGGAACACCTGAAGGTGTCGGCCCTCTAGAATCGGGTGATATGTTGGTATTAAGTGTTAACGAGCATCAGCTGACAACGCGGGTTATTTAATTCGTATCAGATGAGCAATAAGGTAATAACGTAGAGATGACAAAGGCTTTTTGGCAGACTAAAACATTAGATGAAATGAGTGATGATGAGTGGGAATCACTTTGTGACGGGTGTGGGCAATGTTGTTTACACAAGTTAATGGATGATGATACCGACGAAATATATTTTACCAATGTCGCTTGTAATCAACTTAATATTAAGACCTGCCAATGCAGTAATTACGAAGATCGTTTCCGTTATGAGCCAGATTGTATCAAGCTTACTCGGTATAATTTACCAACATTTGAGTGGTTACCACTGACATGTGCGTATCGTCTTCTTGCTGAAGGCAAAACATTACAAAGTTGGCACCCACTTATTGCAGGAAATAAAGCAAAAATGCACCAAGGTAATATATCTGTAAGGTATATTGCAGTGCCAGAAACGGAAGTTGAAGATTGGGAAGATCATATTCTTAATCGTCCGAAAGGGCGTGGTTAATTAAAAACTAACAACGTTGCGGAATTCAATTATTAAAAGCCCTTTTCGGGGCTTTTTTCCATTTAAAGACGGATTATTTTTTCTCCGAATATAGCAGCTTGCCCGCCAACGCTAACACTAAGAATTTCTTGAGCGTGTGAATTAATCGTCACTTCAAGCAACGATGAGCATCCCATCGCACGGCCTTGTTCTAAAAGAAAATGAGTTTCATTAGGAAAAACGTAATTGACCAAATAGCAGCCTAATGCTCCACTAGAACTGCCTGTTGCAGATTCTTCATTGATACCATACAAAGGTGCAAAATTTCGGCAATGAGCTGTAATGGCGATGTCTTGACTTAATTCAAATACGTGAAAACCGATGGTATCAAATTCACGACTTAGATCCGCAATCACATCAAAATTGGGTTGTAAAGTATCTAGTGAGCCTGGTTGCACAGGCACAATGATATCGTGTAAACCTGTTGAAATGATCGTAATGGGTAAGCCAGTTTTTTCAATAACATCACGGTGTATACCCAATGCTGTTGCGACAACATCAATATTAGGGCCTTGACGCATAACAGGACGTGTTTGCTCCATAACAATACTTTGTGAGCTTACTGCGACACTTAGAATACCTGCTTTTGTTTTTTGCGTGTAATTACCCGACTCAATGAAATTAAGCGAAGCTAGAGTAAAGAAAACGGCTAATGTCGCATGCCCACAAAAATCAACTTCTCCTTCTGGAGTAAAAAAATCAACCTTAAAGTCGGTCTCTTTGCCTGTATAGACAAATGCGGTTTCAGAAAAGCCGACTAGGCGGGCAATTTCTATTTTTTGTTTATCACTTAGATTAGGGGGGTTAAGTACGACACCTGCGGGATTACCTCCAGAATTATTGCGGGTAAATGCGTTTACAAGATATACCTTTATTTTGTGCTCGGTAGTGAGGATAGCGCTGTTTTTCATCTGGATTTTCTCGTGTTATAACTCAATTCAATTTAAATTTTTATATAAAGTCTAATATGGATAATTGTTGGTAAGCTTTAGATTTATATAGTAAAAAATGATGATAGTTCCTTTTTATTAGATGTGAATAATAGTACATATGAAAAAATAAATCGCTAGGAGCTTCCCACGGATTAGAAGTATCAATAATTCAAGAACAACAAGCAAACTGTGATATAAATAATTTCCTCTTTATTGATGATAATAAAGAGAAAATTATTCCATATAAAAATATATTTAGAAAACTTGTTGACTAAATAAGAATTATATCCCATGATTATTCTCATGGTGGAAATTTAGTCTTCACCAAACCTAATAAGTTTTAAACCTCGCTTAATGCGGGGTTTTTTGCTTTTTGGGACAGTGAAAATAAATATTCATCATAAACGGTGTTTGGGATATTTGATCTTTAGAATTCTTACGCGCCGTTTTTTTATTTCTTAGCAAAATTCTGGGCTGTAAATTGTGATTAAAAATAACCTCATTAATACGATGGGGTTTTTGTATTGCAGTTTATAGTTGGAATACATCATCGAGAGAAAATAGGATTTTTCTCTTTTAACAAAAAGCTCGCTTCGGCGAGTTTTTTTGTTTCTTTATTTAAAAAGGAATTTTATATGAAACGTATTACACCTATTATTTTATCATTTTTTATGATCTCCACCAGTTATGCAAATACCGATATAACTGTTGAACCTAATACTAATATTGGATCTTCATTGTTAACTTCGGCGCGTGATATTTCCATGCGTTCAATGAATGATGAAAATTGTGGTATTGGTTGTCCATTAGGCGGAAGCGAAACCACTATTCAGCGAGATGTTTATACACTAAATAATAATAGCGAAACCAAGTTTGCGGATTGGGTTGCTTATTTAGTAACTAAAGACAGCATAGGTAGTGGTAAAGCACGTAATTGGAAAAAAGATCCGGCTTTAGGCAATGATGAGACCTTATCGCCAGCGGATTACAAAAATGCCAATGCCACATTAAAAGTTGACCGTGGTCATCAGGCGCCTTTAGCTTCATTGGCTGCGTTACCTGGTTGGAATGCACTTAATTATCTTTCTAATATCACACCACAAAAAGCAGATTTAAACCAAGGTGCGTGGGTACGATTAGAAGATCAAGAGCGTAATTTGGCCAAAGCAGGCCACAAAGTCTTTACAGTGACAGGCCCTATCTATGAAAGAGATATGGGTAAATTGCCAAGTACAGATAAAGATCACACAATTCCAAGTGCTTATTTTAAAGTGGTTTTTCTAAATGATTCTCCAGAAAATTCCTCTTATGCGGCGTTTATTATGGATCAACAAACACCGAAAAAAGCAGATTTTTGTGAATTCCAAGTAACAGCGGCAGAAGTGGAAGCACGTACAGGTTTAACACTTTGGAGTGAGTTACCTGAAAACGCTCAAGATGTGAAAACTCAAGCAGGTGAGTTAGTTAAAAAAATGGGGTGTACGGTATTAAAGTAATTATTTAAACCTGCATACTAGTAATAAAAGGTCACTTTATTTAGTGACCTTTTTCAATATAAATTAACTATTTTCTAAATTAATTAGCTGATGACGTTGATTAAAGAATTTTTTATAGGTTAAGTAACATGCAATTATGGTCGAAATGCTGGCTGTTGCCATCAACATAAACGTCACCATAATTTGATATTTCACGGCTTGTAATGGATCAACCCCTGCAAAAATAAGGCCTGACATCATACCTGGTAAGCTTACAATACCAACTGTTTTTGCTGCATCAACCGTTGGGATTAATGAAGATTTAATACTGTCTCTGATAATACTCATTGAGGCTAATTTAGGGGTAGCTCCAAGGCTTAACATCTCTTGTAATTGCTGTTGCTGATTTTGAAAACGTTGCCCTAAATTATTATAACAAAGACCAGTTGCTATCATTGCGTTACCTGCAATCATTCCGGTAATAGGAATGATTTGAATAGGAGTAAAAGCAATCGAACTGGTGAGTAATAAAATAGTTAGGGTTAATAATGCCCCTGTGGTAATAGCAGCAAAAGAGATAAGAAAAATATCTTTAACATATTTACTGCGTTTTTGGGCGTTATGTGCCGCGTTATAACAGATAAATAGCACCATTAAAAAGGTGAGAATAAAATGGTCTACATGGAATATATAGGTCAATACATAGCCAACAATTAAGAGTTGGACAATGGCCCTTGCGGTACTCCAAATAATATCCTTTTCTAATGATAATTTTTCTTTGTGGCTAATAAAGATTGCCACAAGTACTAATAACAGCGAGAAAATAAGTGACTCATTACTTATCGTATGTTCGTTCATAATAGTATGTTCGCTCATCGCTAAAGGGTAACTGATAAAAAAATAAACAAATTAATCATTATTATGAGAAGATAATAAGATCACATCATCGGCATGTTTTATTTCATTTTGATCGTGAGTGACCCATAAAACAGCGAGTTTTTGATCTTTAACATAATGATGAATAACCTCATTCACTTTTGTTTTGTTATCTTCATCTAATGCACTGGTTATCTCATCAAGTAATAAGATTTTTGGCATAAATTGTAAGTTTCTTATCAGCGAAATACGTTGCCTTTCTCCACCTGACAGCTCGTTTATTCCTTTTTCCTTAATAGAAATAGGCAAACAAAAATAATCTAAATCGTGTGCAATTTTCTTATCATCAACGGAGACTTTTCGTAAAAAATAAGGAAATTTAAGATTATCGTAAACCGTTTCACCAAATAACATGGGTGTTTGTGTACAGTAAGATACTTGTTGACGATATTCTTCAGGAGAGAGGGTTAAATAATCTTTCTGCTCAAAGAAAATAGAACCGCTGGTGGGAGAGAGCAGAGAAGCGATAATCTTAAGCAAGGTGCTTTTACCACAACCAGAAGGACCGGTGATAAGTTTAAATTCGCTAGGGTGAAGTTCAAAATTGATATTATCAAGAATTTTTTTGTTATTGACTTGATAACCTATTTTATCAAGTCGTAAAAGTGTGCTTTCCATTCTTATTCCAAACTTAGAAGAGAGAATAATTATCATTATACAGAATTAACGATAAAAAGATCCTGCGTTAAATCAGTTATAAGTAATTCTATTACAGGTAAAGTATAGAAGAATAAGAATAAGGCTAATAAAAAAGATCAATTTATTTTACGATCCTCAAATACCACTGTTGGATATCATTGATTATTTCATCTGTTAAACGCTCACCTTGTTCATTATAAAATCCATGATCTAACTTATCGTACTTAATGAAATTTATATTAGGTTGATTAATACTCTGATTCAGTAGGTGGAAAGCCTCGACGTTCACATTAGTATCATTGAGCGTTTGGATAATAAGAACAGGAGTTTGAGTATTATTTTTAATAACATTAAGTAAATCAATTGCAAAAAACTGTTTCCACCATAAAGGACTATGTTCACCAATATTTTGGTCATCATCAATTTGGTTATTTTTTATTGCATCAGCAAATTGTTGAAAGCCTTTTACCGCATCTTCAACGTGTTCTTTTGGTGTGGTATAACGGATGTTATAAAGAACATCATCAAGAAAAAATCGTCCACCGCCATTTAAAGCGACAGCCGCGTTAATATCGTTACGTTTAGCTACCACTAAATGCACCATCGTCGCACCTTCACTTCCGCCGATTAAAACAATATTCGGATAATGAGGGGATAATTCATCTAAAACTGCATCATAATCTTGCATTCTTTGGTTGGGGTTATCATGAAGTGTATACTCTTTAGGGCAATCAGCCCGTTCTTCTCCGCTTTGAAAATAAGATAATTGAGCAGTAATACCATATTTTTCCACCATCAAAACATCGCTATTGGGTAACCATTGCCCAAATATTTCTTGAATAAATGCATTATTTTTGATGCTGTTACAATCAGAACCTTGCATTAATACAAGTAAAGTTTGATTGTTTTCCGCTCGTTTATCTAAATAATAGTTAATTTCACTGTCCTCTGTACGCAAAAGGGTATGGGTAGAGATTTCTGCATAACTGGTAAAAGAAGGTAACAAAAAAGCAGATAATAAAAAGAGAAGTGAAATATGCATGATATATAGATCCACTTGTGTAGAGAGAGCAGAAGGAAAAATAATATTTATTTTTTGAGGGACAACTCATTAATTTAGTCAATTATTTAGTAGAAACAAGAGTTGAAAAAGCCATTACATAGCTCATCACTATAAAATTAATATACTCTTAATAAGAATAGCCTGAACGAGTCAGGCTATTTGAGAATAAATCAGTGAATTGGCACGTAATAATCAATTTCTAAAGTACGGGGTATTTCCATTAAATCAACGTCAGTTTCTATACTGACATATCGTTCAATATCAGCGCCTAACCGGCGACATAAGCCTAATGCGGGTAATGTATAAAAATAAATCTTCATCGCAAATTGCTTATATTCTTCTAACGTTCCTTTAAATTGAAATCGAACATAACGCCCACCTTCAATCACTCTTTTTCTAAATCCACTGGTTTTTGTAAAGTGATCTAAACTATTTAAGCCAATCTCATAGTCAATTTGGATTTTATTTTTACGTAATGTATTGGGCTGATAAGAAATAAGCACTGTACTTTCTGTAAAGTTTTTATCTGTATAAAGTAAAAAATCATTCCAAAATTGATGACGAATATCTTCATGTAATTTACCAATATCTTCTATAGAGCAAAAATATTGATATTGCATGCCATAAACATAGCTATCTGGTAAATCCATAATTTTAGGAATGGGCAGATCAACAACATCAAAATTAATTGGCGGCTGAAAATTATTACCACAAAGATTATCCAGTTTACGGTATTCAGTCGGCGTAACGCCAAATGTAGCTTTAAAGCGGCGAGTAAAAGATTGTTGAGAATCAAACTGATAGCGTAATGCCACAGTAAGGATAGGTAATTTTGTCAACCGCAATTCTGTTGCCGCCTTGGTTAAACGCCGTCCACGAATATAGGAAGCCAGTGTTAAACCCGTTGCTTGTTTAAATACACGCTGCAAGTGCCATTTTGTATAGCCAGATTTAATCGCCACATCATCAAGTAGCAACGGTTTTTCCAGATTTACCTCAATCCAGAGAAGAAGTTCTTTGATAATTTCTATATTAAATGTGGATAAGGTATTCGAGGGGATAAGCCCATTGTACTGAGATGACATGATAATTTCCTGAAAATATTTTGTTCAGTTTACACGAAACTGATACCCATATATTATTACATACTTATGGTATGTTTTAAGGGTTTTATCATGAAAATAAAATCACGGCAACAAGAGAATTCAGAGCAAACACGCACGGCGTTACGTGAAGCGGCACAAGAACTATTTATAAATCAAAACTATTGTGATGTTTCCATTGATGAAATATCACGTCATGCAAGAGTGACGAAAGGGGCGTTTTATCATCATTTTAGTAATAAGAAAGCACTGTTAAAAGAGTGCTATCTTTTTCAAGTTGATAACGTTATGAAGCAACTGGTTAAAATTCCTACTTATGATGATAAATGGCAAGAACTTGAGGCCATTTTTAGTTTTTGTGTTGATCATATCTACCAACATAAAGACAAGCTTATTCCGCTACAAGAGATTATTTCAGTTTTGGGTTGGAAGGAATGGGATGAAATTGATGCACAAATTCTTATTCCTCGAATCAAATTCTGCGTAGAAACACTCTATTCTAAGCAAGAAATTTGCACTTACTCTCCTGATATTGTCGTTAATTTAATCTATGGTTTTCTCACTCATATTGCGATTAACTTAAAAAATGAAGCCACATTACAAGAAAATGCCTGCAAGGATTTTAAGAGGATTTTTTTTGATTTTTTGATGGGAATAAAACAAGCTTCAGCAAATGTGAAAAATAATCAATAGCACAAAAAATATAATGATTTGATGTACATTGGAACAAGATTATAAAACTTAAGGATACGCATGTTATGACAATAGATGTACCTAAAAGCCATTTCACTGCAACAGGTATTGTATTTAATGAACAAGGGCAGTTTCTTTTCCATTTACATCCTAAGATAGGATATTGGCTACCACCAGGAGGCCATATCGAAGAAAATGAAGAACCACAAAATGCTGCATTAAGAGAAATAGAAGAAGAAACGGGCTTATTGTGTGAATGCTTGTGTTACCAGCCGGAATTTAACCTTGGTTTAAATCTTGATTTAAATAATGGTGATGTTATTGAGCTTGTTAAACCCCTCGCTATTTTAAAAGAACCTATTCATGATAAAAAACAAGGATTTCATTATCACATTGATATGATTTATCTTTGTAAACCGCTAAAAAACAGTCAATTGACAAATAAATCTTTCCAATGGCTTTCTTTGGATGAACTAAAAAAAAGAGATGCACCATTGAATGTGATAAGACTTATTGAACTAACAGAAACGTTATTAATAAAAAAGATCATTTAAATTTCTTAATAAAGCGAAATGTAACTCAATAAAGAGACAAATAAGATGGTTTTAGGAAACTATCTTATTTTTATTGGAAATAAACTATTTTTAATATTGGGTTTAAATAAATAATGTAATTAAATAAATTAATGTTAATAGGTAGGAATACCTATAAAGAGACAGTGTAAGAATAAATAAAACAAAGTGCAAAAACTAAAAAATATTTAATAAATTATCTTTTTCTGAGTAAAATCAGCATCATTGCGGGATATTATAGAGTTAATTTATCTCTGGCTGGATAAAACAATCGTTTATTTAGTAAATGAAAAATGCTTTTCACTAGACTCTAAAGTTTTCTCTCATTATTACCGACATTATAAACAAAGGCAGATCTTATGTGCCTTTATATTCTAATGAATAAATTTTAGCCTTACTTTATTACACCAGGGAATATACTCTTTGTCAGAGAAAGGGTGCATTCTGATATCTTACAAATGTACAGGTAAAAAACTCTGTATATTTTGATGGAATATGACCATGTTTAAAAATATCAGTATAGAAAAGACCGTTAAGGTCATGCTGGCCATTTTATTTGCGTTGATTATGAGCATTATTTATTTTAGTTATGATGCTTCCACTCGATCTTATAATAATTTCGTTTCATCAAATAGCCTAAGTCAGCAAATGTTGCTAATGGGTAAAGCTCGATATCAAATGGCTGTGATCAGGGCAAATATTAATGGGTTAGATGGGCAATTAAGAGTTAATGAAAAACCATCTGCAAAATATTTTCATCAAACAGCCGAGTATATTGAAATTACCCGTGAAGAGATCCACCGTTGGGCAGATGCTGAAAAGCTAACGATGGAAGGGCGTGAAATAGCAGACGATATGACAAAACGTTTTGATGAACTGCTCGATATTTTTACGGGGGCGTTAGAGCGATTGCGCCGAGGTGAGCTGACAACACATTCTGCTAGCGTAAAAATGGATGAGCTAAACGATATCACCATGCAATATTATGCTGTAGCTAATGGTATCGAAAATAGCTATATCGATATTGCAAAAGTATCACAAGAACGCTTGATGATAGTATCGATTACAACTGGCGTTATCGTTATTCTATTATTTATCTTTATATTACGTTGGTTCTCTCATACCTTTATTGGCAATATCAAAATACTTATCGATATTTTTAGCAAGATGAGCCAAGGTGATTTAAGTATGCGAGTGGAAAATCATGGGAATAATGAATTTGGTCAATTGTTCAATGAAATGAATAAGATGAAAAATTCACTCAGCCATATGATCTCTTCCGTCAAAAATGCTGTTAACACCATTAGTGTGAGTGCAAGCGAAATTGCGACAGGAAACACGGATTTATCTTCTCGTACTGAAGAGCAAGCAAGTGCATTACAAGAAACGGTTGCAAGTATGGAGCAAATTAAAACAACGGTTGAAAAAAATGCGGATAACTCACGAGAAGCCAGTAAATTAGCTCTTACAGCGACAAGCTCTGCTCAAAATGGCGAGAGTGTTATGGATAGCGTGGTAGAAACCATGTCTTCAATCTCTGAAAGTGCGAAGAAAATAGCAGATATCAATGACATCATTAATAGTATTGCAAACCAAACCAATATTTTATCTTTAAACGCTGCCGTTGAAGCAGCTAGAGCCGGTGAGCAAGGTCGTGGATTTACCGTTGTTGCGTCAGAGGTGCGTAATTTAGCAAGCCGTAGTGCAGAAGCCGCTAAAGAAATTAATGAACTCATCACTCATTCTGTTAATAAAGTTCATGTAGGCTCTCAGCAAGTGGCTCAAGCGGGTCGTTCGATGTCAGAGATCGTGACGACAATTAATCAAGTAAATGATTTTATGCAACAGATTGCCCTTGCTTCTAATGAGCAAAGTATGGGGATCAATCAAATTGCGTTAGCAGTAAGTGAGATGGATACTGTAACGCAGCAAAATGCAGCATTAGTTGAAGAGTCAGCAGCAATTACAGCCAATATGGATGATGAAGCTCATCAATTAGCTAACTTGGTTTCACAATTTAAAGTCGATGAAGATAACGAAAAATTATCTCGCTTTGGTGTTACAAAATCAGCTGAGATTCTCGATGCCCAAGAGAAGTAAACGCGACATTTATCACTGATAAAAAAGCCCCCTTGGCAAAATTATGTCAAGCGGGCTTTTGCTTTTTTATTACTTTAATCTAAATGCTGAGTATTACGCTTTAATTTGGTTTATACAGGTATTGCCTGAAGCAACTTCTTTAATATTATGTAATGTTGTCTCACTAATACTGATCAGTGCTTCTTCAGTTAAGAATGCTTGATGCCCAGTAAATAACACATTATGACAAGAAGAAAGGCGACGGAAAATATCGTCTTGAATAACGTCATTGGATTTATCTTCAAAGAAAAGATCGCGTTCATTCTCATAAACATCCATACCCAAGGCACCAATTTTGCCTTGTTTTAAAGCATTAATCGCTGCAGCAGAGTCAATTAATGCACCACGGCTGGTGTTAATAATCATCACACCGTCTTTCATTTGTGCAAAAGCAGCTTCATTTAATAAATGATGGTTATCTGCGGTTAACGGGCAATGTAATGAAATCACATGAGAGTTTGCGTAAATTGTAGCTAAATCGACATATTCAGCACCCAAATCAAGTACGGCTTGATTTGGGTAAGGATCATAGGCCAGTAATTTCATACCAAAACCTTTTAATATGCGTAATGTTGCTAATCCAATTTTGCCAGTACCAATAATACCCGCAGTGCGGTTATGCATATTAAAACCGGTTAGACCTTCTAATGAGAAGTTTGCATCGCGAGTACGCTGATATGCTCTGTGTATACGGCGATTTAAGGAGAGCATCATACCAACAGCATGTTCTGCAATAGCCTCTGGTGAATAGGCTGGAACACGGACAACCGTGATACCCAATTCAGCAGCTGCTTCTAAGTCAACGTTATTAAAGCCCGCACAGCGTAAAGCAAGTATGCGAATATTAAGGCTAGCTAGTTCCTGCAAAACCGCGCGATTTGCATCGTCATTGACGAAAATACAAACAGCATCTGCGCCAACGGCATTTTTTGCGGTTTGTTCTGTCAAATTAAAATCGAAATATTCAATATCATAATGATATCCATTATGTTGATTGACCCATTCCATGTGCTTACGATCATAATGTTTAGTACTATAGGAAACGATTTTCATCCAGTCTTCTCTACTCTCGATTAAAATTTTTGTTCAGAGGCTGGAAAAACAAGAATTATCCTGCCCCAATATGAAAGAAATTAATACTATCATTATAAACAATTTAGCGAGGTAAGTGGATGATTCAGGTTTGTTTAAAAGGAATATGATGTGTTGTTAAGAAAAACAATCAAATGGACAGGGACGATACTGGTAGGTGTAGGCCTAATCGGCACTGCGTTGTGGGCGTCTATCCCTCGTTGGTTGCCTGTTATTGCTAAATCTTACCTACCTGAAGGTGTCTCACTTTCATTATCCCAGCCTCAATTACAGCGAGCAGGTATTTCTATTGAGAATATCGCATTAACGACAGCCAGTTGTACTTTAGCAAGTATTGACAACTTTGTTTTTTCTTATCGAAAAGAACAGATTGATAAACTGCAATTTAATAGCCAGCAGCTCACTATTGATGAACATTGTTTTTCAACGATGCCACCTAATAAACAGGAAGAAACGGCAACAGTGCCTGTTGAGATAAATTCATTATTAACATCGATACCGTACTTAGCCGTCAATATAGAAAATGTACTTTTAAAAGAAAATACTCGCTATCAAGGTGCGCTACAGCTAAAGACACAACAAGGTGGCCGATTAGTGACGTACCAAGGAGAAAATGCTCAACTTGGTATTTTTATTAGAGACAATAAATGGCTAGATATAAAGCAATTTAAAGTAAATTTACCTGATAACAATAATATTGAACTTGCTGCTGAAATAGCATTACCCCTTGATATTGCCTCATTACCTGAAAAAGGTATGATTGATGCGACTTTATTAACCTCCCATTATGCTTATCCCTTAGTTCTTATTCTTGAATGGGTGGGACAATCAGGCACTATTTCACTTGCGGAACAAGGGGGAGGCCATGCATTAGCTTTATTACCTTGGCATGTTACTCCCGAAAATATAAAGATTGAACAAGGTCGTTGGGAATGGTTTGGACTAGATCAACCATTACGTGGTGGCGTTAATATTAATATTGCCCAATGGCAAAAAGGCCTGTCTGATTTAAGATTAACTGCACGATTAAATGTAATGACAGAAGGTAATGCAGGAAAAGGAAATTTAGTCATTTCGATCCCTGAAACAGCCGTAAATTTGCTAGATGCACATATTCCTATTCAAATTACTGGTGTGGTTAATAAACAATTAATGCAAGCCAGTACGCAATTACCTGTTTATGTAACGGGAACATTAGCTGATCCTACTATTGAATTTCAATCTGGTTCATTACTTCGCTTTAAAGGCCCATTAACTGAAACGCTCACTATAAAAGATGCTCGCTTACCATTAGCAGGAACAACATTTTCATCAAAAGGTTTTAACGGACATTTAAATGCGATTGTTGTCGCACAAGACAGTATTTGGGGCGACTATCGTATTCATTTTCAAGGTAAAGCAATTGATTTTTTACCTGATAATGGAATGTGGCAATGGCGTTATTGGGGGGAAGGAAATTTATTGCCTTTAAAAGCTCGTTGGGATATTGCAGGTACAGGGTATTGGACTGATAAATTGGTCAGTTTTGAAAAACTTCATACAGGGTTTGATGTTTTAAAATACCAAAATACAACGATGACGGCACCTCGATTATCTTTAGAGAGCCCATTCCGTTGGGTAAGAGATGAGAAAAAACCAACATTTGGTGGAAAATTAAAATTAACCAGTCAACGTATAGACTTTCCCGCTGGTGGCTTTCTAGATAGAACCGATTTTATTGCCACAATCAGTGGTAAATCACCCTTCAATTTTAATATGAAAGGTGAATTAAGTGCCAAACCCAATATAGGACCAATTGCAATAAATACACGTTGGGATGGCGCAAGATTAAGAGGGCAAATGCGTTGGCCTTCACAACCTATTAATGTTTTTCAATCGCTCTTACCTGAAGACTTAGGGATCACTCTTGATAAAGGTGAACTCTATACCCAAGCAGACTTTTCTATTGCACCAGAACAAGGATTAATTGCCGGTGGTCATCTTGTTGTTAAGCAAGGGGGAATGTGGCTTAAAGATGGTATTTTAGAAGGTTTAGATTTTATTTTGCCTTGGCGTTTAAATGGCGACGAGTGGCAATTAGGTGTTAAACAGCCTGTCCAGCTACGTATAAAGCGTGTTAATAATCTTTTTGATATGACGGATATTACGGCTGATCTTCAAGGTTTTTACCCTGCAACAGAAAATAAACCGTTAGTTTTATCTAATGTGAATGTAGCCATGCTTGATGGAACCATTTCATTGGAAAAACTCAAAATTCCACAACATGATGCGGCGATTATTTCTCTTGATAACATTCAATTAAGTCATCTTTTTACTTTGTTAAAAGTGACGCAGTTTGCGGCATCAGGTAAAGTTAGTGGTGAATTTCCATTCTTTATTAATAATAATCAATGGATTATTAAAGATGGATGGCTTGCTAATTCATCTTACTTGACGTTAAGACTCGATAAAGATTTTGTTGATTCAATTGACGATAATAATATGTCAGCAGGCATTGCTATGGCATGGTTACGTTATTTAGAAATCAGCCGTTCTTGGACTCGCGTTAATTTAAGTAATTTAGGTGAGTTAATATTAGAGGCTGAAATTCAAGGAACGAATCCTCTAGAAGATAAACGCCGGCAAGTTAATCTCAATTATCGGCACGAAGAAAATGTCTTTCAATTATGGCGAAGTTTACGATTTGGCTCACAATTGGAAGAGTGGTTAGAAAAAAGCTTATCAGATTTAGGGAGTGAGTCAGAGTGAAACCCTTATTTTTAAAAAAACTATTTTTATTAACGGCTTTAATGATGGGAATATCGGTGTTAACAGGATGTATTCGATTAGAAGTCGCTACGCCCGATAAGCCGATTAATATTAATATGAATGTTAAAATTGAACATGAGATTAATGTAAAAATAGACCGGCAAGTTGAAGATCTCTTAAAAAATAACAGCGCCATTTTTTAAAGGATAAATGATGAATTATAAAAAATATCTCCTAAGCTTTGGTCTAATGATAGTTTTAACTAGTGCAAATGCTATAGCATTAACGCTTGATGAAGCAAGATCGCAAGGATTGGTAGGAGAAACCTTTAGTGGTTATATTGAGCTTGTGCAAACTAATAACAAGCAGGCTCAACAACTTGCAGATGAAATAAATCAAGCAAGAAAAGTAAAATATGCTGAAATTGCTAAAACTAACCAAGTAACACCTGATTCTGTTGCTCGACTTGCAGGTGAAAAATTAGTCGCAAGAGCTAATGAAGGTGAGTTTGTAAAGGGTATTAATGGAAAATGGGTAAAAAAATAGTTAAATCTTAAATAGAGACTTAACCTTATTTAATTTTTAAAGCACGATATATTATAAATATCTATCGTGCTTTTTATTGTTAATTTTAATGACTAATCATTAAAATTAACAATATCGTTATTGATCATGACAATGAAATTAATATTTGAGCGTATATAACCGGGGGCAGGAGGCATACTATCTTTTTTAACATAGTTAACTGAAAAGTAGAATTCAGCCTCTCCATCAATCAATTCTTCAGAAAATTCGCTCGTTTTATTAAGATTAATAGGTCTTTCTTCCTCATTGTACAATAATTGAAATGCAATATTATTGCTTGCATCGGGAGCACTAATCATATTTTTCAAGTAACCTGTAGTATTATCAATACTTGTATTTTCAATTTTTAAGCGAATATCCCCATTGCTTTTAGAACAATCATTTATGACAATAATAATAATATGGTTGTCAATATCTGCTAATGTTCCTGCTGCATGTGACGAAAAATCATTTTTATTAACAGAAAGTCTATCGCTAATATTTTCATAGATATAATCAATATTACAACTTGAGGAAATTTCATGATCACCACGTCTAGCTGTTGATGGCAATGAAAAAGATGAAAGTAGTAATATAATAATTAAATAGATAATAGTTTTCATGATTTCTCTTAATAAATTAAATTTAAAGACAGGTAATTTCTTTTTTTATCAGATTTTTTTTCTTTTCATCAAAACTTAAATTATAATTAAACTGACACTGTTTATCTTTACCCCATTTTACTTTTATTAATCCATTATCAGGAATGCCAGAAAGAAAAATAATATTTTTTTCTGTTACAAATCCCTGAGAAATAATATTATCCTTTTTATCTAGTACGGTAACTTTTGAGGCAAAAGGAAGGGGCTTTTTTGATTTAAAAATAATACGGTAGCCTGTTTTCATTGGAAAAGTAACTTTAGATATTGCACCTAATGTAGGAATAATGCTTTTACTATAATATTCTGTTTCAACGGATTGGGGGAGTGTTGCCACATTTAGTTTGATTTTGTTTATTCGATAAGGCGTAATGTTATTCAAAATTAAGTTGCCAAAGTTATCTGTTTCTAAATTAGGTGAGAATGATGTTTTAATACCAGTAATACCTTGTGTATTAACTAATGCAAAGGTTTTTCCTAAACGGGGGGTCAGAGTAATACCTTCTGAATGAAGCACCAATGCACCATTAACTAAAAAGTTAAGATTGTAATTATTCTCTGACTTATTTCCAGAAAAACTATAAGATTGATAATTATTTTGATATCTTGTGTTAGCAGAAAATTGATTATATTTTCTTTTAGGGTGATGTGTATGTTGATAGTTTATCGAATATCCTAAATTATTATTGAGTAATGTACCACCTATATTTGTACTGTTTGTATAACGCTTATTATTAATTTGATAATTTGTTTGATTATTAATCCATTGATAATGTTCGCTGTCCCCTATAGGAATATGAAAATTAAATGAAAAATAATGATCTGGAAAATGCTTTTCTTTTTTGAAATCATACTTTAAATGATAATTCACTCTATTAAATGAGGATGAAAAAGATGCTCCAATTTCAAATTCTTTCGATGAATTATGGTATTTTTTATCGTAATAATACAAAGAGATAAAGCCTAACTCATTAATATTCTGAGATAAAGATAATGAATAATTTTTTTTAATGCGATTTTTTGATAATGAATTATCTAGATATTGATAAAAAGACATCCCAGAAGTAAAGTAAGTTTGTGTAATAGGAATGTTTTTCTGATAACGAAACTGATATTTAATTTTATCATTGTTATTTTTTTCATAACTTATATCTGTCGCCAAGCCACCTAAAAAACCTAAATCTAGAGATAATCCAGATAAATATTTTTGTTGATTATCCTGCTTTTTTATTGCGCTGTAAGAAGTGATTTTTTGACTCAATCCATATGAAAATTCGCTCAAAATAAAAAGAGCACTTTTATTATTAGGATGGTTAGGTAATGTACCTGAGATGATATTATATTGATAACTCCCTTTATTTAATTGATTAGGTAATGATGTAAAATAGTGTGTTGAAACCTTTACTCTTCCATCTGTTTCTTTGATCTCTAAAATAAGTTTTTCACTACCTATAGAAGGTAATGAATTTAGAAGAAAAGGGCCGGGAGGAACTGTCGTTTCATAGATGATCTTATCACCCTGTTTTATGATAACTTGAGCTTGTGTATCAGCAGTTCCTTCAATAATAGGGCTGTTAGCATAAAGATTTCTATTTGAAATTAAATTATTGGATATTAATTGAAAGCCAATAATTTTATCATTTGATAATATTCGTGTTGTAGGTGAAAATTTGCCAGTATAAAAAAGAGAAGAAAAAGAATTAATTTGTCGATAGGTGTAAATTGATGAAAGCTTAGATTGATAGTTATCTTTTGTCCAATTAAACTCATTTTGACTACGTATACGCCAAGCCCCCATGTTAATTCCTGAGTGTAATTTAAGTTTTTGTTCAAATGTTTTTTTTTGATGATATTTAACCCAATAGGAATATTGAGTGAATAATGCGGTAATTCCATTATCCCAATCTTGTTCATTGATGACATAGTCCGTTTTTCTTATTAATGCTTTTTGTGGAATGATTAAGTTTAATTTTTGATTGGAAAATTGATATTTAAAATCAATCGAATAATCGATTAAAGGAATCATTTCCTGATTTTCTTTTTTGATTTTATAAAAGTCAGTATCAATACCAAGAGAGGTTAAATCATTGATAGAAATACAAGGAATTAACTTGTTATCTATATTTTTAAAATAAAGGAGCCTTACCATTTTTTTTCTGTTATTAACATAAATAATAGAGTGATAAAATCCTTCTGGTTTTTTATCTTCAAGAAGGAGTTTAATGGTATCATCACTAATATTAGAAAATGAATTAGAATAAAGAGAGAGGGAATTATTTTGAGCGAAAGTATCTTTGTAATAAATAGACATTAAAATAAAGAAAGTGATCTCTTTTTTTTTAAACTTAATCTTCATTAATTATGGCCTTATCTGTTGCATTTATTTCCACACCAAACTGATCTATTGTTTTCCATTTTATCAATCCATCTTTTTTAATTTTATTTTTTGTGTTCCATTTTTTAAATGGTGGTATTGTTTTACTTTTATTAACCAATAATACATCATTGCAACTGATATTAAGCAAAGTAATAAAGTAGGGTGTGGGATTGTTTATAATAAGCTCGTTACTTTTTTTTTTTAAAAACTCGATTTTATTATAGGCATCTTTTGCATTTTTTTCTATTGATGTCGGTCTGTATATTAAGTTATAGACAGAGTTCATTGATATATGTAATAAATTTTCATTTTCATTTGAATCAGATAGTACTGGTATTCTTTTAATGTTTATTCTATATAGCGTTTCTCTATCTTTTTTTTCTATTTCATCTATTTTAAAAATTTTCAAGGAGTAGTTTTCATCTTTCTCTATTTTAAATAGTGGGGGAGTGATCATAAAAGGTAGTTCATCATCATTATTCTCATCATAGTATGAAATCCAGCTTTGTATAAAGTAGTCACTATTTGTATTATTTTTTATTTCGATAATTTCTTGATTGTTGCTTTCGATAAAAATAAATTTATCCTTATTTATTTCTATTGACGTGTAACCATAAATAGGAAGAATGCTAAATATAGATAATATAGTCAGTTTTGTTTTTTTAATCATTTTATATTTAAGTATAGTAATTTAATATTATTTTTAAGTTGGAAGTGTTAAAACAAAGCTGGATAACCAGCTTTGTTAATTTTTAAGACATTAATCTACAGCGACATCACTATAAATAACGTCAAATGATAAGCTAGATCTTACTAAGCCGGGTGTTGCATCTAATCCATTTGGTTTCATATAATTGACTTCAAATGAAAAATCAGCGGTTTTAGCATTTTTATCAATATTTAAATTAAATGCTTTAGGTCTTTCATTACTTAATTGAATAATGTTTTTTTCTGAATCAAAAATGGCAAGATCAACATTACTACCATTATCTACTAGGTTTTTTAATAAATTTTTTGTTTGTTTTGGAATTTTCAACTGAATATTAGAAAGACTTTCGCTACAATTAGTAAATTGAATGGAAAGCGGTTGAGCATCCGTTTTTGCTATATGATTATCTCCAAAATTATTTGCTTGAACTGGGGGTAATTGAACAGGTTGTATATCTTGTAATTGGCAAGTGGGATTCGCTGTAACAGAACCATTAATCGTAATTGTACCTACATTTTTTTCTGTATATTCAAGCGCATTTGATTGGGTTGATAAAAAAGTTGTAGATAAAATAAGCATTGAGAGTAAATTTTTTTTCATTTCAAATTCCATTTATTGAATTAATAAAATTATTTAATAATCTTCTTATCTCTAGAAGCCAAAAAATATTATTTATTTATCCTTTAAAAATCAAATTTAATTGAATTAAATGTTTTTATTTTAATGGTGAATAAAAGAATAAACAGTAATTAATTTTTATTAAAAACACGGACATTAAACTATTTGTTTAATAAAATAGTTCGTTTTAGAATTATCTTCTTTTAAGGCTTTTTAGTTATAATTTAGTAAGGTCTTTTTTATAAAAACAATTAAGTGGTATTGATATGTTTTTATATATTTAGATATAAAAAAAGCACCTGGTTAGGTGCTTTTATAAAAAGATAAAATTAATTATTTTGCGGTGATATTTTTTGTACTAATCACAGTATCAATTTCTTTTTGTGCTTGCAGATGAGATTGCTGAGTGTGCTCCTCACCAAAGGCTGTACCTTCAGCCATAATAAATTGTACGTCATTGATACCGATAAAAGCTAAAAACTGTGTAAGGTATGGAACAATCAGATCAGAAGGCTTATCTTTATGAATACCACCACGGCTCGTTAATATAACCGCTTGTTTATTTTCAAGTAAACCAACAGAACCCGCTTCGGTGTATTTAAATGTTTCACCTGCACGAGCGATATAATCAATGTAATGTTTTAACTGCGCCGGAATTGAGAAGTTATACATTGGTGCCGTGATAACAATGATATCATGAGCTTTTAATTCTCTAATTAATTCATCAGATAATGCTCTGGCAACTTTTTGTTCATCAGATAGCATTGCTGTTTCTTTTCCAAAAGCGAATAGAGTAGCTTGGTCTAATGTTGGTACTGTATCTTTAGCGAGATCACGTACAGTAATCAGGTCATCTTTATGGTTATTTTGCCAATTTTCAATCAAGTAATCAGCCATTTTATTGCTGTGTGAGTAGTTATCTAAAATACTTGATTTCAGTACAAGGATCTTTTTCATTATTTTCTCGTGGTCTATAAAGTGTTTTATTTATTTAAATTTATTAGTTAATAGTAGTTTACCCAATCTTTAAAATATCACATCACAATCCTTTGAATATGCTATTCAAAATTATTGATTATATGAAATCATAGGCTAAGAAATTTAACCAAGCCTTTATGTGCCAATAGCCTGTTGTGATATCATAAAGGCATTAGTTTTGATTAGAATAACCTCAAAAAGGATAATAAAAGGTGACATTATCATCTGCCATGCTCTATCAAGAAATAGAGCAATTATCGTTGCGGGAGCAGCAACGGTTAAGAAAACGTCTACGTGGCGTCGCTAAAATTAATAATGAAGAGTCCAAACAGGCGGTATTAAGTGCAATTAAGCAAGATATCACCACAGCACAACAGATGATAATTCGCCGCCAAGCTAATTGTCCTGAAATTACTTACCCAGAAAACCTTCCAGTTAGTCAAAAGAAAGATGCTATTTATAATGCAATAAGAGATAACCAAGTCGTTATTATTGCAGGGGAAACTGGCTCTGGTAAGACAACACAGATCCCTAAAATTTGTCTTGAATTAGGTCGAGGGATCAAGGGATTTATTGGGCATACTCAGCCGCGTCGTTTAGCTGCACGTTCAGTGGCTGAACGTATCGCTCATGAATTAAAAAGTACGTTAGGAGAATCTGTAGGTTATAAGGTTCGTTTTAGCGATCATGTTGGTGACAATACACTTGTTAAATTGATGACTGATGGAATTTTGTTAGCAGAATTACAGCAAGATAAACTGTTACTGCAATATGACACGATCATTATCGATGAAGCCCATGAACGTAGTTTAAATATCGATTTCATTCTTGGCTATTTAAAACAGCTATTACCTAAACGTCCTGATTTAAAAGTCATCATTACATCAGCAACTATTGATCCTGAGCGTTTTTCTAAACACTTTAGTCAAGCTCCAATTATTGAAGTATCAGGTAGAACTTATCCTGTTGAAGTGAGGTATCGCCCAATTGGTGGTGATGAACTGGATAGCGATAAGGATATGACTGATGGGATTATTGATGCTATTGATGAATTAAGCCGAGAAAGTGCGGGTGATATTCTTATTTTTATGAGTGGTGAACGAGAAATTCGCGATACTGCTGATGCTCTGAATAAATTACAACTTCGCCACACTGAAGTATTACCTTTATTTGCCCGTTTATCTAACAGTGAACAAAATCGAATTTTTCATCCCCATAATGGCAGACGTATTATTTTAGCAACTAACGTTGCCGAAACTTCATTAACTGTGCCAGGTATTAAATACGTTATTGATACGGGGTTCGCCCGTGTCAGTCGTTATAGTTATCGTACTAAAGTACAACGACTTCCAATAGAGCCTATTTCTCAAGCATCAGCCAATCAAAGGAAAGGGCGTTGTGGTCGTGTTTCTGATGGTATTTGTATTCGTCTTTATTCAGAAGATGATTTTATTTCTCGTGCTGAGTTTACTGATCCTGAAATATTAAGAACTAATCTTGCATCTGTTATTTTGCAAATGACCTCAATAGGATTAGGTGATATTGGTGCGTTTCCATTTGTACAGCCACCCGATAAACGTAATATTCAAGATGGTGTTCGATTATTAGAAGAGCTAGGTGCATTACAAGAGGGAACCGATAACAATGGCGCTTATCGTTTAACCCCTATGGGAAAACAACTTGCACAACTTCCTATTGATCCTCGTTTAGCAAGAATGGTACTTGAAGCACGTAAATATGGTGCTGTTAAAGAGTTGATGGTTATTACTTCCGCACTTTCAATTCAAGATCCTCGTGAAAGACCGATGGATAAACAACAAGCTTCTGATGAGAAACATCGGCGCTTCCAAGATAAAGATTCTGATTTCTTGTCTTTTTTAAACATGTGGGATTATTTAAAAACTCAACAAAAAGAGTTGAGTCATTCCCAGTTTAGAAAACTGTGTCGCCAAGAATTTTTAAATTTTATGCGCGTTCGAGAGTGGCAAGATGTTTATACGCAATTACGACAAGTTGTGAAAGAATTAGGTTTTCCAGTTAATAGTGAGCCTGCTGATTTTAGAAGTGTTCATGTTGCACTCCTAAGCGGTTTATTATCGCATATTGGACAAAAAGATGCAGATAAACAAGAATTCACAGGTGCAAGAAATGCTCGTTTTTCTATTTATCCTGGCTCAGGTCTATTCAAAAAACCGCCTAAATGGGCAATGGTGGCGGAGCTAGTCGAAACATCTCGTTTATGGGGGAGAATTGCGGCTCGGATTGAACCAGAATGGATTGAACCTATTGCTGAACATTTGGTGAAACATCAATATAGCGAACCTCATTGGTCAAAAGCGCAAGGTGCTGTAATGGCTAATGAAAAAGTAACATTGTATGGTTTACCTATCGTTGCCTCTCGACCTATAAATTATAGTCAAATTGATCCGCTTTTATGCCGTGAACTCTTTATTCGACACGCCTTAGTGGAAGGGGATTGGCAAACTCGTCATGCATTTTTCCGTGACAATTTAAAATTGCGGACAGAAGTTGAAGAGTTGGAACATAAATCCCGTCGTCGTGACATTCTTGTCGATGATGAAACAATGTTTATTTTCTACGATCAACGAATACCTCAGGATGTTGTTTCGTCTCGGCATTTTGATAAATGGTGGAAAGAGGCACAGAAAACATCACCTGATCTGCTTAACTTTGAAAAAAGTATGCTTATCAAAGATGATGCTAAACGAGTTAGTGCATTAGATTATCCGAACTACTGGCAACAAGATAATTTAAAATTACGCTTAACCTATCAATTTGAACCGGGCACTGCGGCTGATGGTGTCACTGTCCATATTCCATTACCTATTTTAAATCAGGTAAAAGACGAAGGTTTTGATTGGCAAATTCCGGGTATTCGTCATGAATTGATTGTGGCCTTAATTAAGTCATTACCAAAACCTATCCGCCGTAATTTTGTACCAGCACCTAACTATGCTTCTGCTTTTTTAGAGCGTGTACCTCAAGTTGAAGGTGATTTACTCGATAGACTTGAAAAAGAATTACGGCGTATGACGGGCGTGACCGTTGATAGAGAGAGTTGGCAACTCGATCAAGTTGCCGAACACTTAAAAATGACATTCCGTGTTGTTGGCGATAAAAATAAAACACTGGCAGAAAGTAAAGATCTCAATAAATTAAAAGAGAATTTAAAGGAAAAAGTGCAAGAAACATTATCGGCTGTGGCTGATGATGGTATCGAGCAGCAAAATCTGCATATTTGGAGTTTTGGTGATTTGCCTCAGCGTTATGAGCAAAAACGCGGTGGTTATTCAGTGAAGGCTTATCCAGCACTTGTTGATGAAAAAAATAGTGTAGGTATTAAGCTTTTTGAAACAGAAACTGAACAGCAAGCTTCAATGTGGGAAGGGGTACGACGGTTATTATTATTAAATATTCCTTCACCGATTAAATACCTGCATGAAAAATTACCAAATAAAGCAAAACTTGGTCTTTATTTTAATCCTTATGGCAAAGTGCTTGATTTAATTGATGACTGTATTGCTTGTGGTGTTGATAAACTTATCGCGTCTTATGGTGGTTTAATTTGGCAAGAAGACGAATATCAAAAGCTACAAGAGTATGTCAGAGCAGAACTAAATGATGCTGTGGTTGATATAGCTAAACAAGTTGAAGCAATTTTAACGCAAGTATTTGCCATCAATAAGCGTTTAAAGGGGCGGGTTGATATTAGTGTTGCTTTTGCATTATCTGATATTAAAGCCCAGCTTGGCCAGTTAGTTTTTCCTGGTTTTGTTACCTCTCACGGTTGGAAACGCCTTGCTGATATTCCTCGTTATTTAAGTGCGATTGAAAAACGAATGGAAAAATTGGCTATCGATCCTAATCGTGATCGTGCACAAATGAGCCGAGTTGAAAATGTTATACAGCAATGGCAACAATGGTTAGGCAAATTGACTGAAAAACAAAAACAGCAAGACGATGTACAAAATATTCGCTGGATGATAGAAGAGTTAAGAGTGAGTCTATTTGCTCAACAGATAGGAACACCTTATCCAATCTCAGATAAACGTATATTGCAGGCAATAGAACAAATAAGTTTTAACTAATTAAATAGTGACATGTTTGAACCCACGGGAACTTATGCTTCTTGTGGGTTTTTTTATTCTCTTGCTAATTAATAGCTACATATATATTAGTTACAACATACTATATGTTTCTTGATTTATACGCATCTAACCATCCGTGTAAAAAATAACAGCTTAGCAGGAAAAATTTTCTGACTTAAGTGAGATTGCTTTTGAAGAGAAGAGAAGAGAAGAGAAGAGAGGTAGAGAGGTAGAGAGGTACTGTTTTTTCAGTACCCCTCAGATTATCTTTAGTAAATAGTTAAGTAACCCAATGCCGGAATAGCGCCAAATAAGACAAGAGCTAACAGAATTTTCTCACTTGAGAGTAGCGGTTTTTTATCCTTATACTGTTTGCGTGTATATAAAAACATTAGGATACCAGGTGCGTAAAGTACAACAGATAACAATAAATTAATAACACCTGACGCATAAAGTAACCATAAACCATATAAACTTGCGGGTATAGCTATCAGTAATAAAGCACGGCTACTACGTGCAATAGCAACTTTAAATAGAAAAGCACCCACTAAGAAATAAGGAACAAGGATCATCTCTGAGGCGATAGTCAGTAGTGTGTTGTAGTTACTTCCTGTTAGCCAAATTAATACTAAAGAGAATTGAACAGCTAAGTTGGTAAACCATAATGAAGATGATGGTGCATCATTTTTATTTTGCTTACTGAGTTGTTTAGGAAATGAATGATGCAATGCTGCGATATAGGGAACTTCAGCGGCCATAATTGTCCAGCTTAAATATGCACCACAAACAGATAAAATAAGACCTGCGGCAATAATTATTTCACCCATACTACCAATCAGTTGTACAAGCAGAGGAGCCATTGATGGGTTTTTCATTGCGGCTAAATCAGCTTGACTGACTAAACCTTGTGATAAAAGTGTCACAAGAATATAAATAACCAGAGCAATAACAACAGCAAGTACAGTCGCTAAACCAACATCTCGTCGATTTTTAGCTCTTGCAGAAACGACAACGGCACCTTCAATACCAATAAATACCCATAGCGTGATCAGCATTGTATTTTTAACTTGATCCCAAACAGGAACACCCATATTTATTCCTTGAAAATCAAGGGTAAATATATCCATATTGAAAGCTAATAGGGCGACAATAACAAATAATCCTAGCGGAATAAGTTTTGCCATTGTTGCCATTAAATTAATACTGGCGGCTGTTTGTACACCACGTAAGATAAGAAAATGGACAACCCAAAGTAATATGGATTCTCCTATTAAGGCCTGCCAAGTATTCCCATCACCAAAAATGACATTTTCAGGGGAATCTGTAAAAAAACTGAAGGCTGCAAAAACAATAACAAGATAAGAAACGTTAGCGACAACTGCGCAAACCCAATAACCCCATGCAGAGCAAAAACCAATAAACTCACCAAATCCTTCTTTAGCGTAAGTGAAAATACCACCGTCAAGATCAGGCCGCAGGCGAGAGAGAAGCAATAAAGACGTGGCAAGAAAGAGTATCCCAACACCCGTTATTACCCAGCCGATAATCAATGCAGCAGGGCTAGCAACTTCAGCCATATTTTGAGGCAAACTGAATACACCTGCACCAACCATTGAGCTTAACACTAACGCGGTGAGTGATATTAAGCCAAGTTTCTTATTCAAGGATAATTACCTACGTGATTAAAATTGTAAATAAATAGCGTATTTTCTTATTTTTTGGTCAGTAAATAGAATAAATATGAATATCTCAAATTTAAATAAAGATAAAAACACTAAAAAACAGCGAGATTTTACGGAGAGTTAACTTGGTTGTCTATGCATTAAATCATAAAAATTATGCACTTTTACAAAATGTGGTTTGTTTGATTATATTTTGAGTAAAAAAAACCTCGCATAAGCAAGGTTTTTTTAAATTAGGAAGTTTTATTACTTGAATAAGTCAGCAGTAATAGTGACTGTACCACCATCACTTTGCCATTCATTGGTAATATGGTAATACTTGGCACCTTTTGCGGCAGCACGTTTAGCAACCTGATAAGAAATTTCTGGTGAGTTTACAAAGTATCCGCTAAATGTAATGGTATCAAAAGGATCCATTAACGCAGCCGCAGCTTTGTTGACTTCTTGGATTTCAGTGCCATCAGGTAATGTTACAGTGTAACGACCACCTGTACCTGAAGTTTGTGTATCAGCAAATGCACCTACGTTTCTATCAAAATCAGTGTTTGATGCAAGACCTGGTTTCTCAACTTTATTAGCAGCGACTCCGCCTTCTGCAATAAGTGCGCGACCGGCATCAGAATCATAGGGAACAACCGCTTCTGGTGCTTGAATAGCGCGTTTAGGTGCATCTTTTTTGTAGATATAAGCTGTAACTTCTTGGTTACCACCATCATTTGTCGATACATTACGTACAATAAAGAATGATGCAGCACCTTTTTTAGCTGCCGCTTTTGCAATTGCATCGTTAATATCCGGGGTTGTTGGGAAGTAACCACGGATAGAAACAGTATCAAATGGTTGTAACAGAATTGCTTCAGGTTTTGGTAATTCAGTTACGCCATGAAAAACACGATAGCTTTCTTCTTCTGCTTTGGGTGCATCTTTATGGTATAGATCAGCAGTAACACTCATGTTGCCACTATCACTAATATCATCTAGACCTTGAATGTAGAAACTATCAGCACCGACTTTATCCGCACGACGAGATACCGCATCAGCGGCTTCATAAATAGCGTTAAAACGACCGATAACTGTAATTCTTTCAAATGGTTTTAGTTCTGCAGCTTGTTCGGGGGTTAATTCCTGAGCAGCCTGCGCAACAGTGATATTAGTTAAAGATAACATCGCTGCTGCGATGACTGAGGTTTTCAGCTTCATACAAAATCCTTCCGCCTTGCGCAATTAATATTGGTCATGTGCTGAACGTAGTGGTTTATCACATAGGGATTAATTATTACATGTAATAATAGCATTTGTCGCATTATTTTATTTAGCGAATCACCACAGAGTCAAATGACCAGTATATGTTACCAGATATTTACCTGAATATAGTGAATAATTCATAAATATGCCTTTTCGACTAAAATGATCCAATTAAGTTCAATTTTAGCTTTACACAGATATAGATTATTGGTTTTATTTTCAGTAGGTTATTAGAGCTCCGATTAATGGCATGCATATTATTATTTTTAACATTTTTTTTGCATGAATGTGAAGTTAACGGAGAAGTTTTAACAGAACTCTATGGATAAGAAGGGAAAATTATGCGAATTGGTATACCCAAAGAGCGGCTTTCTAATGAAACAAGGGTTGCGGCAACACCTGCCACAGTAACTCAACTCATAAAATTAGGATTTACAGTCGCAATTGAAAATAGTGCTGGTATTGCTTCAAGTTTTGAAGATAAAGCTTATCAAGAAGCTGGCGCTGAGATCCTCGACCTCCAAAATGTTTGGCAATCAGACATTATTTTGAAGGTAAATGCACCGCTTGATAATGAAATAACATTATTACAAGAAGGTGCAACATTAGTGAGTTTTATATGGCCAGCACAAAATGCGTCATTGCTCGAAAAACTAGCTGAAAAGAACATTAACGTCATGGCCATGGATAGTGTGCCACGTATTTCTCGTGCGCAATCTCTTGACGCGTTGAGCTCGATGGCAAACATTGCAGGTTATCGTGCTGTTGTTGAAGCCGCTCATGAATTTGGCCGATTCTTCACGGGGCAAATTACTGCAGCTGGTAAAGTACCACCAGCTAAAGTGATGGTTATTGGTGCCGGTGTTGCAGGTCTTGCTGCGATTGGTGCCGCAGGGAGTCTTGGCGCAATTGTTCGTGCATTTGATACTCGTCCTGAAGTTAAAGAACAAGTCCAAAGTATGGGCGCTGAGTTTCTGGAACTTGATTTTAAGGAAGAAGCAGGCAGTGGTGATGGTTATGCCAAGGTAATGTCAAAAGCCTTTATTGATGCTGAAATGGCGTTATTTGCAGAACAAGCAAAAGATGTTGATATCATCATTACAACCGCATTAATCCCAGGAAAGCCAGCACCTCGTTTAATCACGAAAGAAATGGTTGATTCAATGAAACCAGGGAGTGTGGTTGTTGATCTTGCAGCCCAAAATGGGGGGAACTGTGAATATACCGTACCGAATGAAGTCTTTACGACAGAACATGGTGTGAAAATTATTGGTTATACAGATCTTGCCGCTCGCTTGCCGGCACAATCGTCTCAGCTTTACGGTACTAATTTAGTCAATTTACTGAAATTACTTTGTAAAGAGAAAGACGGCAATATCAATATTGATTTTGATGATGTTGTTATTCGAGGCGTCACTGTTATTCGTGCTGGTGAAGTCACATGGCCTGCACCACCGATTCAAGTTTCAGCACAGCCTAAAGCTACACCTGCTGCGAAACCACAAGAGAAACCCGTTGCTAAACCTGTTTCACCTTGGAAGAAATACGGCTTATTAGCTATTGCTTTCTTATTATTTGCATGGCTTGCCAATGTTGCACCAAAAGAGTTTTTATCTCACTTTACGGTATTCGCGCTTTCTTGTGTGGTGGGATATTACGTTGTTTGGAATGTTAGCCATTCATTGCATACACCATTGATGTCAGTTACAAACGCAATTTCAGGCATTATCGTTGTCGGTGCTGTACTACAAATTGGGAGTGGTGGTTGGGTTAGCCTCTTTTCGTTTGTCGCAATTTTAATTGCGAGTATTAATATTTTTGGTGGATTTACTGTTACTCAACGTATGTTGAAAATGTTCCGTAAAGGATAAGGGAGACAATTATGTCCAGCGGAGTTGTTACAGCGGCATATATTGTCGCCGCGATATTATTTATTTTTAGCCTTGCCGGCTTATCAAAGCATGAAACCTCTAAACAAGGTAACTACTTTGGTATTGCAGGGATGGCGATTGCACTGTTCGCAACCATTTTTGGACCTTATGCTGGCAATGTAGGTTGGATCATTATTGCAATGGTAATCGGTGCTGTTATTGGTATCCGTTTAGCTAAAAAAGTCGAAATGACTCAAATGCCAGAATTAGTTGCAATCTTACACAGCTTTGTAGGTTTCGCAGCTGTTTTAGTGGGTTTTAACAGTTATCTTGACCACAACACGGCAATGGATCCTGTGATGGTGAATATTCATCTAACAGAAGTCTTTTTAGGGATCTTCATTGGTGCTGTTACATTTACAGGTTCAATTGTTGCTTATGGTAAATTAAGTGGAAAAATGTCGTCGAAACCGATGATGTTGCCTAATCGCCATAAATTAAACCTTGCAGCTTTGGTTGTTTCTTTCTTATTGATGGTTTGGTTTGTTAAAACCGACAGTGTTGGCTTACAAGTTTTCTTAATCATAGTAATGACTGTAATTGCATTAGCATTTGGTTGGCATTTAGTTGCATCGATAGGTGGTGCTGATATGCCAGTTGTTGTTTCGATGCTGAACTCTTACTCAGGATGGGCAGCAGCAGCAGCAGGCTTTATGTTGAGCAATGACCTGTTAATTGTAACAGGTGCATTAGTGGGTTCTTCAGGTGCGATCCTTTCTTATATTATGTGTAAAGCGATGAATCGTTCTTTTATTAGCGTAATAGCAGGTGGATTTGGTACAGATGGTTCAGCTCCAACTGAAGAAGGTGAGATGGGCGAGTATCGCGAAACAACGGCTGAAGAAGTCGCTGATATGTTGAAAAATTCAACTTCTGTTATTATCACCCCAGGCTATGGATTAGCGGTTGCACAAGCACAATATCCTGTGCATGACATCACTGAAAAATTACGTCAACGCGGTGTGAAAGTGCGTTTTGGTATTCATCCAGTAGCAGGGCGTTTACCGGGCCATATGAATGTATTGTTAGCGGAAGCTAAAGTGCCTTATGATGTTGTATTAGAAATGGATGAAATCAATGATGATTTCTCTGATACTGATACTGTTTTAGTTATTGGTGCTAACGATACGGTAAACCCAGCAGCACAAGATGATCCAAATAGCCCAATTGCAGGTATGCCAGTGTTAGAAGTGTGGAAAGCTCAAAACGTCATTGTGTTTAAACGCTCAATGAATACAGGTTATGCAGGGGTTCAAAATCCTCTGTTCTTTAAAGAGAATACACAAATGTTATTTGGCGATGCTAAAGCTAGCGTAGATGCAATTTTAAAAGCACTGTAACTGTAATAGATACAGATAGTGAAAAGCCAGTCAATTCTTTGACTGGCTTTTTTAATGGATACTTTTAACAATCAATCGTGATCGCTATCAACTGTAATAGGACAGGTAAAACCATCAGGTTTGATGGCCAACAAATCACATTTAATATGGTCTATCAGTTGTTCTGCGGTATTTCCTAAGAAGGCTGCTGAAAGCCCCGTTCTTCCTAAAATACCTAAAACAACAATACCTGCATTTAACTCTTCACAAACTTGAGGAATAACTTGTTCTGGTAATCCTTCTTTAACATGTGTTTTCTCTTCTGGAATGCAGAATTTCTGACGAAGTTCTTTCATCGCAATAAGATGCTGACCACGAAGTGCATTGTTATAAAGATTAGGATCAAAATCAGGTAACTCAATCGCAATATTAATCGGTGCAACAGGATAAGCACTGAGTAGATGAACATCAGGGTCTTTTTGTATGCGATGAGATAAATCAGTAGTTAATTCGATAAGTTTTAGATTAAGAGCATCATGGTAAGATTCTTCATTTGATAAATTTGCCGCTACGACAATAGTGCCGTATTCAGGCCATTCTTTATCTTTAACCATCCAAACAGGGCAAGGGCATTTTCTAAGTAATTGCCAATCTAGAGGAGTAAAAATAAGAGAACCTAATTTATCGTGTTGATGAGCCATTTTTATGAGTAAGTCATGTTGATGTGCCACAACTTCTTCAATAATGGCTTCATAAGGGCGATTATGCCAAATGACTTTAATGTCAATTTCTATACCGGCTTCAAGGTAATAGCGAGACTGCTGTTTGATCCAAGCTGCTTTTTGACTAATAACACCTTTGCGCATTGCGTTGCGTTCATCGGGAGATAAAAGGGTTGTCATGTCATAGGAGAGATCATAAACAGGTAGAAAAGCTTTTATCCGCCCACCATTACGCTGAACGATATAGACAGCACGGCGAAGTGCTGGTTGGTCATCTTGGTTAGGATCAATGACAACGAGAAGGTTTTGATATTTTTCCATTGTAATATCCTCTTTAGGGCTGGATTTATCCATCTACAATTTAAAGATAACCCAAGAAGATAAAATGCAATAGTACAAAATAGAAAATGGGGCACAAATTTGTGTGCCCCATTATAAAATTAGCGAGTGAAATGTAACACAGATTAAACTTCAGCTGACGAAGGAAGTTTACCTGCTAGTTCACTTAATAACGTACCATCTTCGATGGTAATGTATTTACCTTTAACGCTTAACATGCCACTTTTTTGGAAGCGACCTAATAAACGGCTAATCGTTTCGACGGTTAAACCCAAATAATTACCGATATCACCGCGGGTCATAGTTAAACGGAATTCACGAGGAGAAAAACCACGCTGAGCGAAACGACGAGAGAGGTTATAAATAAAAGCAGCCAAACGTTCTTCTGCATTCTTTTTCGATAGCAGTAAGATCATCTCTTGGTCACCTTTGATTTCACCACTCATCAGGCGCATCATTTGTTGACGTAAGTTAGGCATTTTGCCTGACAGATCATCCAAAGTCTCAAATGGAATTTCGCAAACCATTGATGTTTCTAAGGCTTGAGCGAAACTAGGGTGTTCGGTATTAATAATGGCGTCAAATCCAACCAAATCACCAGCAAGATGAAATCCTGTTATTTGCTCGTCGCCTTCTTCCGTAATGGTATAACTTTTAATTGTACCAGAACGTATGGCATAAAGTGATTTCAGCTCATCACCTGCTTTAAACAAGGTTTGACCTTTTTGGATGGGCTTTTTACGCTCGATAATATTATCGAGTTGATCAAGCTCATGCTCGTTTAAAGTAAACGGGATGCAGAGCTGGCTAATACTGCAATCCTGACAATGGATTGCACAACCGCCAGATTGGATTCGGCGAACGACGCGTTTTTCTGGGATCATAAGCTTGCTCATTACAAATAAAAATATTGATATGCGTCAATTTTAACACATATTGCAGTAATTGGTAAGGGGAATAACGATACGTGTAGAAATAATTCTGAATGTAACAAAACATGTATCTTGATAAAAACGATGTTTTGCTTAAAGGCTTATTTAGAACAATTTGCGCTAACCCTATACTCAATTGGTATATTATTCGATTTTCTAATGAAGTTATAGTGCTATTACTAAATTATCCTCGTCAAAAGCCAAAAATGAAGGTGTGCTTCAATATTTTCTATCTTTATATTGACATTTAGTTTACGGCTTTACCTTAAATTCGTGTTTTTTATACATAACTCTTTCTTTTATTAACATAAATATAGGTAAAGTTAACTAGATGTATTTTTGATGCAACTTAATGCTAACTTGAATTAGCTTTTCCTTATAAAAAGTGGGGGATCTGCAAAGAAGTGCGGAAAATTGAAACATTCTATTACCTATTAAGTGGTATTGATGTACATCAATGAGGGTTTACCACTATATCTTATCATTTTCACTAATGAGAGTTGTTATGTGAGAATGATAAACTAATGAAAAAAATAGAAAAAAGTGAGAAAAACAAAGGGATGATGTCATTGAGCCGTCGCCACTTTGTTCAAACAAGCGCTGCACTAGTCACTGTGCCATTTTTCGCACGAAATGCATACGCTAATGCAGATAAAAGCTTACCAATGGCAAAAATAGACACCACTCCCGCTACTGTCGTAGCAACATGTAGCACTTTTGACTGTGGTGGGAAATGTGATATTCGAGCACATATAAAGGAAGGAATTGTCACTCGAATTACAACGAGACCCGATAATGAATTAGATGAAACCATGCCAATTATGCGAGCGTGTGTGCGTGGCAGAGGTTATCGTAAATTTTCTTATCATGCTGATAGATTAAAATACCCAATGAAAAGGGTCGGCAAACGTGGTGAAGGTAAATTTGAACGCATTTCATGGGATGAAGCAACAACACTAATTGCAGAAAATGTGACACGTTTAACGGAGAAACATGGTGCTGCAAGTCGTTTTTTAACAGTGAGCACAGCGGTAACAGGAGGGATCTTCTCTGGTGATACCATGATGAAGAAACTCTTTAACTTAACAGGAGGGTATCTTCCTTATTACCATTCAGTCAGTTTAGGTAACACCTTAAAGGTAACGCCTTATACTTATGGTATTGCCAAAACAGGTAGCTCTCTAGACACCCTTGAAGATACACCATTAGTGATTTTATGGGGTCATAATCCGAATGAAACCATTTTTGGGCATACTAACCATTATTTTCAAAAAATGAAAAATAATGGGACTAAATTTATTGTGGTTGATCCTCGTTATTCCGATACCGCCCAATCTCTCGCTGATCAATGGATACCGCTTTTACCAACAACAGATAATGCTTTAATGGATGCAATGATGTATGTCATTGTCACCGAAAATCTTCATGACAAACCATTTATTGATAAATATGTAATTGGTTTTGATGAAGAGCATATGCCAGAAGGTGTTCCCGCTAATGAGTCTTTAGTTGCCTATTTAACAGGCATGAAAGATGGTGTCTTGAAAACGCCAGAATGGGCTGAAAATATTACACGAGTCCCTGCTAACACTATTCGTCAGTTAGCTCGTGAATATGCCATGACAAAACCAGCCGCATTAATTCAAGGTTGGGGGCCTCAACGTCATATTTGTGGTGAACGTAGTGCCAGAGGCTCGTCATTACTCGCAGCCATTACAGGAAATGTTGGTAAGAAAGGAGCATGGGCAGCAGGATATGGTGGTATTGGTAATCGTCAATCTATACATGGGCCTAATATTGGTGAAAATCCAGTAAAAGCCAAAATCTCTATTATGAACTGGATGCAGGCTGTTGAAGATGCAAGTTCAGTTCGTGCTGAAGATGGGCTTCTTGATGCAGATAAACTTGATACTAATATTAAGATGATCTTCTCATTAGCAGGCAATTATTTAGTTAACCAAAATCCCGATGTGAATGCAGCAGCAAAATTATTAGCAGATGAATCAAAAGTAGAGTTTATTGTTGTTAGTGATCTCTATTTATCACCTTCAGCAAAATATGCTGATTTAGTGTTGCCAGAGACCAGTTTTTTGGAACGCTGGAACATAGGCAACACATGGGGAACAGGTAATTATTTTCTACTTTCTGAGAAAGTTATTGAGCCCGCTTTTGAACGCCGTTCTGATTATGAATGGATCACGGAAGTTGCTGAAAAAATGGGTGTAAAAGAAGCGTTCACTGAAGGTCGAAGTGAGAAAGAGTGGATTTCCCACCTTGTTGATACTAACAAAACACGTTTTGAAGATAGACCTGACTTTCCTAATTTTGAAGAGTTACAAAAAACACGCCATTACCTTTTTAAAGATGCTCCTTTTGTTGCATTTGAAAAAAATATTAATGACTTTGAAAATAATCCATTCCCGACACCTTCAGGTAAAATTGAGATTTTTTCTAAACGTCTTTATGACATGAATAATCCTGATATTCCAGCTTTGTCTCATTATGTGCCAGCAATTGAAGGCCCAGAAGACAAATTAGCAGAAAAGTATCCATTGCAAATGTTGACCTGGAAAGGAAAAAATCGAGCCAACTCAACACAGTATGCTAATCCTTGGTTAAAAGAAGCTCAACGTCAAGAGGCGTGGATAAATCCAATTGATGCTGAAAATAGAGGTATCAAAGATGGTGACATGGTGCGTATTTATAACGATCGCGGGATCACTGAGATCCCCGCATTAGTAACACAACGCATTATTCCTGGAGTTGTTGGTTTACAAGCTGGTGCTTGGTGGGCTCCCGATGAAAACGGAGTTGATCATGGTGGATGCCCTAATGTTTTAACATCGACACGAATGACACCATTATCACATGGTAACTCGCATTTAACTGTTTTAGTTGAGGTAACCAAAGCATGAGTGACTTTAAAGAATATGCACCGGTAAGCGATGAACAGCTCGGTTTCTTTATTGACTCCTCTCGTTGTTCTGGTTGCAAAGCTTGCCAAGTAGCATGTAAAGATAAAAATAATTTAGAAGTTGGCCGCCGTTTTCGACGTATTTATGAAGTAAAAGGGGGCGGTTTTGTACCAACAGGACAAGGTGGTCTGGTTAATAATGTGTTTGCATACACATTAACTATTTCTTGTAACCACTGTGAATCACCCGTTTGTGTGAAAAACTGCCCAACAACAGCAATGCATAAACGTGAAGGTGATGGCATTGTTCGTGTTGATACCTCTAAATGCGTAGGTTGTGGTTATTGCGCGTGGTCTTGCCCTTATGGTGCACCACAAATGAATGAAGAGACCGGACAAATGTCAAAATGTGATTTTTGTATTGATTTACTATCAGAAGGCAAAAATCCAATTTGCGTTGATACATGCCCGCTAAATGCAATTAAGTTTGGCAAGATTAAAGAGTTAAGAGCGAAATATGGTCATTTAAGCCAAGTTCAAGGATTACCTGACTTTACGATGACTAATCCAAATTTAGTTATCAAGCCTCATACTGGCGCGACGAAAAAGGGAGGAGTTCAAGCATGAATGAATGGCCATTAGTGACATTTACTTTATTCGTCCAGAGTTCTGTTGGCGTGACTCTTTTTTCGGCTCTTTATTTTTGTTGGTTAGAAAAAGAGATTGGTAATCAAAGAGCCACGATTGCTATGCGACCCGTGTTATTAACTGCCACTATTTTAGGATGTTTAGGATTATTAGCATCAACGCTGCATATGGGATATCCATGGAATGCTTTTCATGCATTACGCCATATTTCTTCATCATGGTTGAGTCGTGAAATCATATTTGCTGCTGTTTATCTTGGTGCATTATGCCTTTATACCTTAGTAATTTTGATTAAAGGACGTATGAACAAAACTTTATTAGCAGTTATTGGTTTGTTTGGCATCATCGATATAATTTGTATGGCATCACTTTATTACAACACATCAATGCTGACATGGATGCATGCCAATACTTACGTTATGTTTATCGGAGCATTATTTTCATCAGGTGCCGCGATAGCATTATTGATCACCGCATTGCGCGTTAAAGCATTTGTGAATGGAGAGTTAGCTAAACGAATTGTAATCAGTGCATTAGTCGTTATTTTTCTTGCAGTGACATTACGTATGGTGGAGCAACCCTTTTATTTAGAATGGATGTCATCAGTCATTTCAACTAATGATGTAATAACATTCCCTCATACGCCTATCATTGCGTATAATGAAACATTCGGATTAAGAATATCTGCATGGATTTTGTCAATTCTTGGTATTTTAATGATGGGATACAGTGTATGGAAATATCATAATGCTGTATTTACTTCAGGATTGCGCATGGTAATAGTAAGTAGCGCAACAATACTGATTGCAGAAATTCTCAATCGTTTTGCATTCTTTATTGTAAAGTAGTGGAGTAGTGATGTATGAGGCGTTTTATTAAGGTGGATCTTCCTCCTGAACCAATTATTAATGATAAATGTGTTAGAAAACGCCTCAAACAAAGCCTATGTGATAGTTGCTCTAAAGTTTGTCCTGTAGGTGCTATCACTTTTAGTCACCTAGAGGTAAAAATAGATAATGAACGCTGTTTTCAATGCGGTAATTGCCTATTTACTTGCCCTGTAGATGCAATAGAAAACATTGCACCTCATGAAAGAACACATCAGGATAATTATCTTGTTGTTAATCATGATGAACCACTAGCCAGTACAGAAGAATTGTTAGTGTGGCATCGTCAATATCACATTAGAGGAATGAAAATAGCGCAACCTTTAGTGGATAAATGGCTTCCTGTTTTAGCGAATTTAAATCTTCAACTAAAAACATTACAAGAGCCTATCTGGCAATTAATGATCATGGAACCTACTGATATTGATAGTGGACGTCGTTTTATGCTTTTTCGTCAAAAACTCGATGAAAAACCATTAAATAAAAACCAAGTAAGAACAGGATTAAATGCAAGAAAACAACTATATCCAGAAGATAGTTGGTTCCAAATCCAGTTAGATAACGAAACATGCATTCTTTGTTCCGCATGTGCCAAGGTCTGTGATGAAGGTGCGATTGAACTCGAAAACAATATATTCAAACTGGATGAAAAACGTTGCACTGGTTGTATGAATTGTGAAGTCGTTTGTTTTCCTAAATCTATTCATGTCAAAGAACATGTCGCTAAAAATAGCGAACCCACTCTTTACCACTATTATGATGCACACTGTGAAAAATGTCGGTTAGCTTTCTTATCATGGAAATCCGACGCAATATTGTGCCCGATTTGCATACAACATCAGAAGCAAGGTTGGTTATAATCTTCCTTTAAATACACTTGATCTATTTATTGCTTAATAGGCGAACACTTTTCTTAAAATAAATAAGATAAGTGATAGAAACAGCTTAATTAGCGTTAAACTCTGAGAGTGGACAAATTAAATGGGAGCATATGATGAATACTGTTTTACCTGCAAAAATGTTAGAGATTGCTATTACAGAACCTGGTGATATAGACAAATTACAAGCAAAAATATCATCCATTCCTTCACTTCCTCCTCATTATCTTTTAATTAAAGTTGCCGCCTCAGGTGTTAATCGACCTGATATTTTTCAAAGGCAAGGAAGCTACCCTCCACCAGAAGATGCTTCGCCTATTCCTGGACTTGAAGTTGCTGGAGAAGTAGTGGCTTTAGGTGAAGGCTGTACTAAATGGCAATTGGGTGATCGGGTTTGTGCTTTAGTCGCAGGTGGTGGTTATGCTCAATATTGTATTGCACATGAAGACATCGCATTGCCATCAATGAATTTAACGGATATTGAAGCTGCCGCATTACCTGAAAACTTCTTTACTGTCTGGGCTAATTTATTCCAGTTAGGCAAACTAAAACAGGGTGAGTCTGTCCTTATTCATGGCGGAACATCTGGGATTGGCTCTACTGCGATTATGCTCGCTCATGCTATAGGGGCAACCATTTATACAACCGTAGGTTCTGAAGAAAAAAAGGAAGTAGCTTACAAAATTGGTGCTGATTATGTCATTAATTACAAACAAGCCGATTTCGCTAAAGAAATTCCTATCTTAACTCAAGGCAAAGGGGTAGATGTTGTACTTGATATTATCGGTGGCGATTATGTCGAAAAGAACTATCAAGTTGCGAGCAAATTTGGACGCATAATACAAGTGGGCATGATGAAAGGGATGCCAAAAAATGTAAATATGATGCCGATGATGATTAAACGATTAATTCATACAGGCTCAACAATGCGTTCTCGTTCAGTAGAAGAAAAAGCTTACATTGCACAAGAATTAAAACAACATGTATGGCCATTGATTACTGAAGGTAAAATTAAGCCAATAATTAATGCCATTTTCCCATTAACAGAAGCAGGAAATGCTCATCAGTTAATGGAATCTGGTGATTTAATTGGTAAAGTTATGCTAGAAAATACGACTTATAACGTAAGTGATAGTAATCAAGGGCGTTAAATATTATTTGTTATAAGAAGTGATGGTTATTTTTTGTTTAAAAAAGCGAATATTCCGAAAAACACATGTTCAATTTATCATGTGTTTTTTTATATATTGAAGTAAAAATGAATAACAATTAAATAAATATATTTTTAGTGAAGCATAAAATTTAATATCTATCCCTTTTAATTGATACTGGGCGATAGAAATATTTATTTATTCTAATTAAAGTAGATTTAAGTATTAACCTTAGTAAAAATAATATCACATTAGCTGAAAAGTAACTTAAATCAAAATTGATAATAAAACAAAGAAACTAACAAATAAAACTAAATCATTTATCATTAGATAGAAAAAACTTTAGTTTGAATTGAAAAAATCTTAACTGATATCAATAAAATAAAGAAGATTCTTACTCATCATGTAGTATATCATTTGAATAGAGATTAATTATTTACGATTAATAAACACAATTCTCATTAAAACAAATAACAAAAATTTATATATAGGTGCGATGATGGCAAATCATAAACAAACCTGTCTGAGTGCTACAGAGCGTGTATACCATACCCGAACCGTTGATACCCTAGCATGTTATCATCGAGAGATGGCAAAAATATTAATGAATAGTGAGTATTCTTTTCCTAATGCAAATAAAGCAAAAAAAAATAATAGTGATAATTTAGAGACTAAAATAAAAAATTGTACGATTGAAAAAAAAGCAGTAGATAATGCTTATGACAATATTTTAGAAACACTAAAACAGCAAAGCAATTTTACTCAATCAGATATTGAGCCTTATTTTTCTCATCATCATTCACAGGTGATGCAATTGGCTAAATTCGGCTACCTTTCTGCATTGGCTTACAATTCAGATAATGTTTTTAATCACCACTCCCCCTTACAAAAACAACAAGAAAAGAAAATTATAGATGATCTCTGTAAATTAATTGGCTATTCATCGAAAGATGCATTTGGGCATATCACGACAAGTCATACCCTTGCTTGCTATGAAATATTATGGGCACTTAGAAATTTAAAAACATTACCAATGGCCATTGCCCGCCATCCCAAGTCACGAGATTTGGTTGCTGATAAAAAAGCATTTGAATTATTCAATATGTCTATCTCAGATATTTTAGCTATGGGTGAACAACTTCATAAACGTGAGATTTTTGATGATGTTAGTTATTTGACATGCCGGGGAACGGGTATGACAAAAACGATGCATTTAGGAAAATTGCTTGTCCCTGTTTCGCGTTTTGAATTTTGGAAGAAAGCAATGGATATATTGGGGTTAGGATATGACAACCTTATTGCATTGCCCATTGATGGATCATTTAAAACAGATACTGAAAAAATGCGTAGTATTGTTTTACGCCTTATTGAACAGGGTGAACCTATTTTGGGTATTATTGGCATGCTAGGATCTCCATCTTATGGCAGCATTGATAAATTAAAACCACTTTTTGAATTAAGAAGAGAGTGTGAAAAAAAATACAAAAATTCTTTTTATATTCATATAGATGCTTCACAATTCGGCTATATGAAAAGCTTATTCCTTGATGATAATTACGAACTTATTCCTTATAAGACATTGTGCAAAAAACTAAAAAAAGAAGCGCCTCTACTTGAATTAACCCCAGAAATATATGAAAGCGTCACACAACTTTCTCTTGCAGACTCTGTCTCTTTTGAGCCTTTTCAAGCTGGTTTTTCACCTTATCCCACGGGTGTCGTGTGTATTAAAGATGCACGCATGAGTCATTTTCTAACTAACCCACCAAGATTATGTCCAGAGCAAGCTGATGGAGTTCCCGAAATTGACGGTATTCAATCAGCACCCGCAGTGGCTTCAATGTGGAGTGTACATCAACTTTATCCCTTTACTTTATCGGGATATGGAAAATATGCCCAGATTCAATGGGAAACACGAGTCAAACTTGAACAATTCTTTAATCAAGCTCAAGCCTTTGAGAAAGAAGGGGAGCATTATTTTATTCGAGTTTTATCAGCATCTGATTTTAATAAATTGAATTTTGCAGTTGTGAAAAAAGGGAATAAATGTTTAGAAACACAAAATAAGCTGAATAAAGAAATATATGAGAACTTAGTTGTAAAAAGTCACTACAGGCAAGACTTAAGCTTACTTACACTTTGCGCTCGTAATAGTGATGATGCGCCTGCACAGTTTTGTCATGAGTGTTGTCTAGATAAAAATGAATGGGAAACAATCAAACATTTAAGTCTGTTACAACTTACCATAAAAAGTACACAAATAGGTGATAAACAACAAATTGAGGCAGGGTACCAATATATTAAGAAGGTCGTTTTATCTGCGTTAGAGAGATAGTTATAACAATAATTTTTTATCACTAAAAAATATTCACCCTAAAAAACGAAGATATGAGTGATATCTCATTATCTTCGCTTTTTTGGGGCTCTATCTACATTTAATGGTTCTCCTCACAAAAAAAGGTGACGTCGTCACTTATCGTTTTCTCTTTATTACTTGTAATCATCAGCTCACTAAAACAGAGCGACAACTACTTCCCTAAAATTTATTTTTTATAGCTATTTTGATTTTTTCTTCTTTTATTTCCACTGATAGCACATAAAAGCAAACTCGATAATGAGAATCATTCATAATAACTCTCTGTCTTATATGTATATAATCATAGATAAATCATATTGTTAAAGATAAAGTGGATTTAGATGCATATTTAGATATATCTAAAACTTGATCATTTAGATATATCGGTTTATATTGCATTATATAAATTCGATATATCTAAAACAATGAGGGAATATTTATGATGATTCGAGCATTACATTCACTTTATCAACAACGCGCCGAAAACGGCGAACATGGTAACCATGGTCACGGAAAAGGACGTTGTGGGGGTAAAGGGAAACAAGATCGACACCATGGAAATCACGGCGAGCATTGCTGTCATGGCGAACATGGGCATGAAGGTCACGGTGAATGTCGTCACGGTGAACATGGTCACGGGCATAAAGGTCGCAGTGAATGCTGTCATGGAGAACATGATCACGGACATAAAGGTCGTGGTGAATGTTGTCATGGTGAACATGATCACGGACATGAAGGTCGCGGTGAACGTTGTCATAGCGAACATGGTTTTGAAAAACAAGGTAAACAACGCGGTCGTGGATGTGGTGGGCGAGGTAAAGGCCAAGGTCGTCAATTAAAACGTATGTTTGATCATGGTGATTTACGAGTTTTATTGCTCAGCATGATTGCGAAAAAGCCGAGCCATGGTTATGAAATTATTCGTGAAATAGATGAAGCCTCGTCAGGATTATATGTGCCTAGCCCTGGTGTTATTTATCCAACACTAACATTACTTGAAGAGCAAGATCTACTGGTTGCCACTATTGCTGAAAAAGGTCGTAAAAATTACAGCATCACACCTGAAGGCTCTGCATTTTTAACTGAACATCAGGAAATAGATGCCAATATTCAAAGAAAACTTGCTTATGCGAGAGACTTGTCTCAAAACGCGGGTGGTGTTTCTGAAGAGATTGAGTCTGCTGTTGGAAAATTAAAGGCTGTATTACGCCATAAACTGGTGTTAAAAGAGCTTTCAGTGGAAAAAGCGGAACGTATTGCTTCTATTCTTAATGAAGCAGTTGAGAAAATCGAAGCTATTAATGAGGCATTGATCTCAGAGGAAAGGGAAGATGAATAAAACAGATACTCAACCACAAAATACAAGAAGACATAATGAAATAGAAAAAGAGGATTTAGAAAATAATCCAGCTGTAAAAGAACAAATTTGCCCTAAAATGCCAGTTTCTTACTTTCGTAGAGCATTACGTAAACCTGGCAGAATATGATAATGATGGACGGAGGTTATCATAATATGACCTCTGTCAGTTTTTTTCTATCTGTTGTTTCTCCTCGCCTACTGCTTTATAAAAATGGTTTTTAAATAACAGAAACCAACAATTTCCTTGTAAAACTCGTTTTATTTCCTAATTACTATCTTAGCAATCACTCCTTTATTTATTTTTATAAGTCATCATTTTTTGATGACCATTTGTAGCATTTTCCTTAGGTTATTGTACTGATATCAAAAAAATCACAAATGATTGTGGAAATGTTCCACATTAGCGATTATTTTATTTAGGTTAGTGAGCCATTATAAAAATAGAAAACGTAAACCAGAGATATTCTTGTAATAACAATAAAATAAATACTAGATCAAAATAATAAACGTTCGTAAGCACTTAAACGAGAATAAGTGCATTACTTCAAACGTATACCTTACTTGATAATACGTGCATTTAATGCACATAAATTAGAGAAAGGTAACATAGATAGTGGTTTATTTATTGTTGAGAATAGAAATAGCGATACGAATAAACGGTTGATATCTATAAAAATATTGCCGCATAAAAATAATAATACGCTATATCAAATAGGACAATCGATCGACTAAGTTGATTGTTATGTATTTGCCGTACCTATTTAATCAACATTTGCTAACTTAGGAATATTCGAATGAAAGTGAAAGCATTATCTGTAGTGATAAGTTTGATACTCGCTACACCGTTATGTGCTAATGCACAAACTGATATAAGTGCTATAGAAGCAAGATTAAATGCGTTAGAACAACGTGCTAATGCGGCTGAAGCAAGAGCTGTTGCAGCAGAACAAAAAGCCGCTCGTCTTGAGCAACTTATTAATTTAAATAATGGTTCTAAAGTAAAACCTGTAAATAACGTTACTGCAATAAATATGGAGCAACGCATTGCTGTATTAGAAAAGCAATCAGATGAAGCTCAAGCTAAAGCCAATATCGCTCAGGCTCAGCTAAATGAACTTCAACAAAAACAGTCAGTTCAGCTTACTAATACAGGAAATAAAGAAGGTACAGGTTTTTTCTCTACTAATACAAATTGGGGTGATCTCAAATTGTATGGAGATGTTGAATATAATATTGATGCAGCAAGTAAAAAAGGTCAATTAACATCAATGAGAATGATGCCTGGTAAGCAAAAAGACTTTGAAGATAATGAAAAATGGTCACTTAATGGGCGGATTTTAATCGGTATTGATGGTGAACGAGAATTAAAAAATGGCAATTATGCTGGTTTTCGTGTTCAGCCTATGGCTGACATGACGGGTAAAATGAATCTAGATGATGCTGCTTTTTACTTTGGCCAACGTAATAAATGGGAATATAAAATTGGCCGTTATGAAGCGTTTGATATGTTTCCTTTGAATCAAGATACTTTCGTCGAATATTCAGGTAATACTGCAAATGATTTATATGGTGATGGTTTTGGCTATATTTATATGATGAAAGAAGGGCGTGGCCGTAGTAGTGATGGTGGTAGCATGATGGTTAACACACATTACAACGACTGGTATTTTGAGTTAAATGCGTTAGTTGAAGATGGAACTTCAGTTTTCAAAGATGGTGAGTATCACGGGCGTAAACTTGATAATCGTAAAAATGTTATTTATATGCGACCAGTTGTTGCATGGCAGAAAGATAACCTAACAATTGCAGGTGCGATAGACGCAAACGTAATAAGTAAAGCTTATGGTTATGAGGATGAATATGGAAAATTCCAAGATCAATCACGTCGCACTGGCTATGGGCTAACGTTAAAATGGGATACTTTAGCTGATGATCCTACTAATGGCATTGTTGCAAACTTAAGTGCTGCTTATCTTGATGCTAAAGATGAAAATGATTTTTCAATAGGTAGTAATATATTGTGGCGTAAATTCCAATTAGGTTATATCTATGCACATAATGATATTAAAGCTTATTATCAAACAAGCGGGCATAATGGGCAAAATGAAACCTATCTAACGCTTAATCCTGGTAAGTACAATATCAATACAGTATTTGCTTCTTACGAACTGCCTAATATCTTGGATATGGATAATTTTAAAACCTATTTAGGTGCTTATTATTCGCGGATAGATGGCAAAGACGAGATAAATGTACATAGTAGCGATAAAGATCGCTACGGTGCTCGTGTTCGCTTTAAGTATCTCTTTTAATTTTATTTTTTGATACTTTATGTTAGGTATTAGTCTTACATCTAAAGACTTCAAATTTTAATGTACTGTTATTAATTGAAGTCTTTGCCTTTTTATATATAGCGATAAGTATGTAAAACCTCAAATACCTGATAAAAGAAAGGCTTTAACGAGTTTTTCAACCTGCCACTCTTTAATGTCAGAAACTTGTCCATCACCAACCTCAACTAAGCGTAATTCTCCAGCCGTGTTTTTGACTACATCTATGGAATAAAAAGGCGTATTTATCTGTTTCGCTACTTTTCTTACAAACTCAGGAATTTCATTATCTGCAGAAAATATTTTCTTATTTAAAACAAAATATCTACGTTCACTATTATTAATAAATTCTTCAACCCGGCGAAGGCTGACGCCACCTTCAATATTTCCCCTAAATTGTGTAATCAATTTTAGTATTTCCCTAATATCATCTGCATTTTTAGCGATAGAGCCTCTCGTTGTCGTTAACGATTTTACATAATCTTTCACAAAATAGGCTGGCCATTGAAGCTGCTTAGTTAACTTTTCAAAATCCGTTTCTGCATTAACAATGACGGTTTCTGGTGTGAACTTTTTACAATATTCATACCAACCCGTTATGTGGTGATTACGAATATAATCTTCTGGTGTTTCAAGCATTTTTCCGCCATGAATATCCACGGCATCGTATAACTGTTGATACTCATTTTTATTTAGCATCCAACCTCGCCAAATAACGGGGTGTTCTGATTTAAAAGGGTGTGAAAACTTATATTTACCCAATGGTATATCTTCAGATGAGAGCAACAAGCAATGAATATTGAGTGCTTTGGCACAACGATATTCTTGCTCAAAGGCCTCATCGGGTTTGCCAGTTTTAGAATAGTCATCAGGGTAAATTATTTGCATAAGTAATTTCTTTTAGTTCGATAAATTTAATTGGATGTATTTTAATGCTTTATTTAATGGTTTGAAGCTTTTTACTCTTAATTACATATTCTCTTTTTTAAGTTGTGAGATCTCTCGATTTTTTGATCTTTTCCCTGCTAGATAACGGATTTTACTCGTGTCATAGTTTTATTTCCTGTCATAATCTGTTTAGCAATTACAGACATAAAATAACGTATTTAAATACGATTAATATTAAGTAGGAAATACTTCAATGCCTTTCTATACACAAAACAGTTATCCAAATAATAATAAGACCTATAAGCAAAATAGAATAAAAACACTATTAATAGGTTTGGCCTTAATTCCTTCCTTCGTATTTGCAGATGACCTGTCACAATTACCACAAAAAGAGCGAGTAGCTTATTTTACTCAAGTCCAGCAAGCCGGGATCACAGGAGTTGCTATTAAAACCAAACCTGTATTGGCAAGGCCGGCTAAAGAAGGCGAGATCATCACAACCATTATTAAAGGTGAAGGTGTTGAAACTGTCTCTGAACCTGCAAAAGTAGGGGATTGGGTTGTGCAAAATATCTGTCCAGAGACAGGTAATGAAGAAATATTGGTAAGAAAAGCTAAATTTGTTCAACGCTATAATGTTGCAGAGAAAAACAAAATTAATTTAATTTCTTATCCTAATGATTATCAAGCTTTTATTCCGAAAGGAATTGAAATGAATTATTTTATTGTGCCAGGATCTACACCCGCTTTTGCAATGAAAGCCCCATGGGGAGAATTGCAACGTTTTCAACCAGGTGATGCGGTTGTTCAATCCACGATGGATAGCCAAGATATTTATCGTATTCAAAAGGCGGCATTTGAGTGTACTTATACTATTCTTAAACCTGCCAAATTAGCACAATAGTATTAAGCTAATCTGTGATAGGTTGAATTATTATTTTTATAATTCATAACGTTATAAGTATATCGCTATTTAAGACAAGGATATTAAATAAAGAGACTGGTTGATAGTAAGTAAGGCATACTGCCATGTTGTTTAGTTGCTTTAATAGCTACATTTCGTTAACCTATCTCTATCAATTTCTTCAACTCATTAGGTAAAACCTATTGAACTGATAGCAGGAATGTATTAGCTATTCTCAAATGGAATAGGTACATTAGTTCCCATACCAAACAGGAGGAAATACAATGTCTTTAATTAATACCCCAATCAAACCATTCAAAAACATGGCATTTAAAGACGGTCAATTCGTAGAAGTGACTGAAAAGGACGTCGAAGGCAAATGGAGCGTTTTCTTCTTTTACCCTGCAGACTTCACTTTTGTGTGCCCAACCGAATTAGGTGACTTAGCGGATCATTATGCTGAGTTCCAAAAAATGGGCGTAGAAATTTATTCAGTTTCTACCGATACACATTTTACCCATAAAGCATGGCACAGCAGCTCAGAAACTATCGGTAAAATCAAATATGGTATGATTGGCGACCCAACTGGCGCATTAACTCGTAACTTCGAAAATATGCGTGAGAACGAAGGTCTTGCAGACCGCGGTACTTTCGTTGTTGACCCACAAGGTATCATCCAAGCAATTGAAATCACAGCTGAAGGTATTGGCCGTGATGCATCAGACCTGCTGCGTAAAGTTAAAGCTGCTCAGTATGTAGCTAGCCACCCAGGCGAAGTTTGTCCAGCAAAATGGAAAGAAGGTGATGCAACTTTAGCTCCATCACTGGATTTAGTTGGCAAAATCTAAATAAGAATTAAGCCACTAAAAAAGTTATTTATCGGGTGTTTCGGCACCCGATTTTATTGAGGGTGCAAAAATGTTAGATAATAATTTAAAAGCTCAATTGAAAGCTTATTTAGAACGATTAACTCAGCCAGTTGAGTTAGTAGCAACATTAGACGACAGTAAACATTCAGCTGATATTCAAGCGCTATTAAAAGAAATCGAACCATTATCCGATAAAGTCACTTATCGTGAAGATAATAACGCTGATGTACGTAAACCATCTTTTCTTATTACTAACCCAGGAAAAGAAACGGGTGTTCGTTTTGCCGGTTCACCATTAGGCCATGAATTTACTTCATTAGTTTTAGCATTACTGCAAACTGGTGGTCACCCATCAAAAGAAGCACAAGAATTACTTGAACAAATTCGTCAGTTAGACGGTGAGTTTCATTTCGAAACCTATTATTCGCTCTCTTGTCATAACTGCCCAGATGTTGTTCAGGCATTAAACTTAATGGCGATTTTAAATCCGAAGGTCACACATACAGCGATCGACGGTGGCATGTTCCAAAATGAAATTCAGGAACGCAATATTATGGGCGTTCCAGCTGTATTCTTAAATGGTAACGAATTTGGTCAAGGTCGTATGACTTTAGCTGAAATCGTTAACAAAATAGACAGCAATGCAGAAAAGCGTACTGCGGAATTATTAAACCAAAAAGATGCATTTGATGTATTGATTGTTGGTAGTGGCCCTGCAGGTGCATCAGCTGCAGTTTATTCAGCGCGTAAAGGTTTAAACACAGGTCTTATTGGTGAGCGCTTTGGCGGTCAAGTTCTTGATACTGTTGATATTGAAAACTATATCTCTGTACCAAAAACAGAAGGTGCAAAACTTGCAGGTGCATTAAAAGCCCACGTTGATGATTATCAAGTGGATGTGATTGATAGCCAAACAGTCAGTCGTTTAATCCCAGGCGCATCAGAAGGGGAATTACACCAAATTGAAACAGCATCAGGTGCAATTTTAAAAACCCGTAGCTTAATTATTGCAACAGGTGCTCGCTGGAGAAATATGAATGTTCCTGGTGAAAATGAGTACCGTACTCGTGGTGTAACTTATTGTCCACACTGTGATGGCCCTCTATTTAAAGGCAAAAGAGTCGCCGTGATTGGTGGTGGTAACTCAGGTGTTGAAGCTGCAATTGACTTAGCAGGCTTAGTCGAACATGTCACAGTGTTAGAATTTGCGCCAGAAATGAGAGCCGATGCTGTATTACAGAAAAAACTGCGTAGCTTAAGCAATGTAGAAGTTATCTTAAATGCTCAAACTACAGAAGTGTATGGTGATGGTACTAAATTAACCGGTCTAAAATATAAAGATCGTACCAATGATTCTATGCACGATATTGCGTTAGCAGGTATTTTTGTTCAAATTGGCTTATTACCTAATACGCAGTGGTTAGAAGGTACTGTTGAGCGTAATAAGATGGGCGAAATTATTGTTGATGCTCGTGGTGAAACTAATATTAAAGGTGTTTTTGCCGCAGGTGACTGTACTACAGTACCGTATAAGCAAATTATTATCGCCGCCGGTGAAGGTGCTAAAGCCTCACTTAGCGCATTTGATTACTTGATCCGCACGACTGCAAAATAAGTAAATCAAAGATAATCAATCAGTTATAGAGAAAGGCATCTTTTTTAAGATGCCTTTTTTTGTACATAAAACCATCAAAAAGGGCTGAAAAGTGCCCCTAAGTGTTCAAGTGTGGACAATATGTGGACACTCTAAACCAGTAATTCTGTACTACCTTTCAAGGGGTTATATTGAATGGCATCTTGTAAGAAGTCTGGAGCAAAGTGTGCATAGGTCAACGTTTGTTGCAAATTAGTGTGTCCTAATATGCGTTGTAACGTAATAATACTTCCGCCGTTCATCATAAAATGGGTGGCGAATGTATGGCGTAATGCATGGGTTGCCTGACCTAATGCCATACTGGGCTTCACTTTTTTAATTGCTCTACGAAACATGTGATAAGACGTTTCAGTAAAGAGCAATCCTGATTTCTTTGTACAAATCATGTCTGCAACAGCTTGAGAAATTGGCACAATTCTTGGCTTATTGGTTTTGGTGTACGTAAATCTCACCTTATTTTGGATCACATGTTCACGTTTTAGCTTGAGTGCTTCACCCCAGCGGGCACCAGTGCTTAAACAGAGAACGGCAACTTTTAGGTTGTCACCTTCCAATAATGCTAATAATTGCTGAATTTCATTATCTGTTAGATATGACATTTCAGTCGTTTGCTGTTTTAACCGTGATATTCCTTGAACGGGATGTTTACTTAAAAAGAAATCCGTTTTTTTAAGCGCCGTAAACATACCGCTGAGTGCTGAGATATCCCTATTTATCGTTGAGGCTTTTACGCCAGAAGCGAGTCTAAGCTCACGATAAAGTACCAATTGCTTATCGGTTAATTGGCAAACAGGGGGATTATTCAGTGATTCAGCAATACGCCTCACTCTTAGGTGTGTCATTCTTCCATAAGGTGTATTTTTGCCGAACACTTCCCACCAAATATCAATTAAATCGCTAAGAGGGCGAATATCGGTTGATGTTTCTACCCAATCTTTTGTTTGCTGATTAGCCAGTGAATAACGTTCAAATAAAATAGCTTCTTGCTTCTTTTCAAAGCGTCGTCTGATCCGTTTTCCGTGACGGCCAGCCGGTCTAATGTCCACTTCATATTGACCATTTTCGAGTTTCTTAATTGTCATAAGAAAGCCCTCCAATGGAACAAATGCTTTGCGAATCAATAAATTCGCAAAATGCTTGATGTATTGTTATCCAATTTTCTTGTCTGAGTGGGATGATTGCGTGCTGTCTTGCCCACTGTGTGCGAGTGCCGGTGCGATTTGCCCAGCATCAGGATTAACTTCATCGAACATAAACCAGTCTCGATATTTCCTGAATACTTTGGCGGAAAAGATTTTCACACCTGATTCAAACGTCATTTTCGATTTGTCATTTTCATAACCGTGGTAGGTTGCATAATTTAGCCCAACCAAATCAGCGAGTTCCCTTTTTGTCATCTGTTCGGAGTTACGCATTAATCGTAATTTCTCACCTTGCGATCTTGATATTATGTGGAGTTCTCCATGTTGTATCGAGTATTAGATATTTCCTTGCAATGAAGCAAAGAGTACGAAAGCGCTATAAAGCGCCTGACATAAGAGGGTAGCAGATGAGAGAGAAAATCGTAAGTCTGTCAGATGGCGTGACTGAGGAAAAATTTGCTGAATTAATCGGTAAGCCGGCGAGTGCAGTTGCAGATATGCGCAAAGCAGGAAAGTTACCCATTGTTCAAATGAAAAGACCGGGTTCAAGTAGAGCCGAAAACTATGTTTATCTGCCTGCATGGAATAACGGTTTAAAGATGGCTTATGAATCTTTACCAAAAGAGATGCGTGACGGTTGGTTAGTGTGGTTAGGACTGAAATCATGATACGACAAATAACTGAGCATAGTTTTCTGTATCGTGGCTTTACGATTATTAAGTTGCCACGAAAAGCAATGAACCCAGTTACTCGTTATCACGTTTGGCTAGATGATCAGTCATTCGGTAAGTTTGATGCAATGGCTGAGGCGGTTAAATATATTGATGGGTTAAGGAAAGCTAAAAATGAAAAGTAATTCAATCGTTAAGAATACACAAAATGGGGTATATATTTGTATTGAAGATAAATATTCACCAATAAATAGTATTGTTTTTGAATTATCACAGTTGATACATTTTATTCCAGTTAATAATATTGGTAATACAGTTTTAATTTCTGTAAGTGGAATGGCTGACTTTAGCCCAAGTATTCCGTTTGCAAAATTTTTAAGTTTTTTTCGTTATATCATTGAGCGAAGTCAGAAACTAAATAGCCACTCACATTTATTTACGATAACAATAAATAAAGATTTGTCTTGTGAATGGCAATGTTAGTTAATTAAAAATGTTTACGGCGTGCAGATGGATGTAAATCACCAATATCAAATTTAGAAGAGAATTCTTTTGAAAAATGCATATTGGGAATTAATACGCCAGCAGAATCGACAATAGGGGATGAAATGATTTCATTTTTAAATATTTCAGCTTTTAAGCGAGCTGTCTCATATGAAGGCAGATGCGTTTCTTGCTTTATAACTAAGTTGGTTATGCCGTTGAAATCAGAGAGTGCGATCCAGTGCCAACCATTGGATGTTTCTTCAAATTTAAAATATATCAGGCTCTTATCGTCACAGACATCTAAATCAGCTTGCTCAGTATATAAAATAGTTTCTTCTAAATTATCAATGGATTCCATTCTAGAAGAAAAAGCTGGACTAGCTATTTTTAAATCATTATATACCAGCTCCCAATAAGAGCTTTGTTTAATTACATGAACATAAAATTTCATTGGATTTCCTTTTTTGCAATGGTTTTTATGCCTGTTTCCTGTCAAGAAATTGCAGGCATAAAAAATATACCATACACCATGTTTCCGATCATGGATAAAAAATCGGTTCAAACGATTTAATTAGATTATCAATATTTAGAAATTAAATAATGACCTTTATCGGTCAGGGCTTTTTATTACCTAAAAATGAGGTTTTAAAATGAGAAATATTTCAGAACCTATATTTACGCCTGTAGCTGAAAATATAAAAGCAAATAGAGAAGATGAACGTAAATCATTAATAAATCATTTTGCCGATCGTCAGCGTCAATTAGCCAACAAAGTATTAATAGATAAATTAGATTACGCGCAGGTTCACCAGTTATTAATTGGTGAGGCAGATAAATTGGAGTCAGAAGCAGGAGAACTTAATTATGTCTGATGCAGTTGATCGTGCCAATGAATATGCAGAGCGAGTGCTGGAACAAAATATTCAAGCAACGAGAAAGGCAATAAAGAGTGTATCGGCGTTTAAATGTGAGAATTGTGATCATCCAATACCTCAAGCCCGTCGCCAAGCAGTTATAGGCTGCACATTATGTATTGATTGCCAAATATTGCTTGAGCTAAAAGAAAAACATTATCACAGCATATGAGAATCATTTTTTATAAGTAAATAAAAAGCACACAACCTGCGGGATAGGCAGTTATTGTGTGCTCTAAGGTTATCTCATGAAATCATACCATATTCAGGCGTTATTACCTCGTCTTATACACGATTTTCAATTCAAAGAGCAAAATGGCTATTTGCGTCAAGGTGTTTGCCCAAGCTGTAAGAAAAAAGAGTTATTTACTTCAATTGAAATGCCGTTTGTGTTGCGTTGTGGCCGTGAGAATAAATGTGGTGCTGAATTGATCGTAAAAGAAATTTATCCCGATATATTTGACGATTGGTCAACTCATTACCCTAAGACACAACAAGCACCCAATGCGGCAGCAGATGCCTATTTACAGCACGCTAGAGGGTTGAACATTGAGCCATTAAAGGGGCTCTATTCAGAATCTAGTTATCATGCTAATGGGTTAGGTGCTGCAACAGTTAAATTTGCGTTACCAGAGGGCGCATATTGGGAACGTATTATTGATAGACCATCAAGATTTGATCGTAAAGCTAACTTTTTTGGTTCTTATAAAGGGCATTGGTGGTCATTACCCCAACAAGATTTAACACAAGCTAAAGAGATCTGGCTTACTGAAGGTATTTTTGATGCGCTAAGTCTTATTCAAAATGGTATGACAGCAGTTTCACTGATGACTTGCCATAATTATCCTGAAATTGCTTTAGCCAAGTTAAAAGCAGAAATTGGTAGCAATAAAAAACCGTTATTGATTTGGGCATTAGATAATGGTGCAGCTGGCGAACGGGCTATGAGTAAGTTTGTTGCGCGTAGTCATGAGGAAGGTTGGAAAGCGACTGCCACCAGACCAGCAGAAGTTGATAATGGGAACGATTGGAATGACTTGCACATGAAAGGCAAGTTAACTGAACGAGATATGGCTCGTTATCGTTATTATGGGAAGTTGCTATTAGCTTCCACTGCGTTTGAAAAAGCACGTTTAATGTTTAATTGGACGGAGCGTTCAGAGTTTGATTTTCAGCATGATAACCGTTTGTATTGGTTTAAGTTAGATATCGACAAAATGATGAAGACGATTGAGCGTATTCATGATGCAGAGCCTGATTTAGATGAGGATGAAGCCAGACAAAAAGCCGTTAAAGAGTCTGGCGCCGTAATTGAAATAGCCAACTGTTACCCCACGCCATTATATTTCCAAAAATCGGTAGAGACCGATGAATCATGGTATTACATCCGTGTTGATTTTCCTCGACAGCCACAAGTTAAAGCGACTTTTACCGCCTCACAATTAACGAGTGCCAGTGAATTTAAAAAGCGTTTATTACATGTGGCAAAAGGGGCGGTTTATACAGGTACAACTTTACAATTAGATCGTATTTGCAAACAGGCATTGCCTGATATCAAAGAGGTGATCACTCAAAATTATGTGGGCTACAACAAAGAATATGGTGTGTATGTATTTAATGATGTGGCAATACAAGACGGTAAGTGTTTTACGTTGAATGAGGAAGATTATTTTTCTTTAAATAAACTCGATATTAAGACGTTAAGCCTTAGCCCATCATTATCTATTAATACGGATTTTAGCGAATTTGATACCAATTGGTTAGGCTCTCTTTGGGAGGCTTTTGGTGTGAAGGGCTATGTTGTATTAGCGTTTTGGGTTGGGTCCCTTTTTGCTGAACAAATACGAAGAACACATAAGAGTTATCCTTTTTTAGAGATTTGCGGTGAGCCGGGTTCGGGTAAAAGTACCTTAATTGAGTTTTTATGGCGTTTATGTGGTCGTGCAGATTATGAAGGGTTCGATGCATCAAAATCGAGTGTTGCAGCTCGGGGGCGTAATTTTTCACAAATTAGTAATTTACCAGTGTGCTTAATTGAAAGTGATCGCGTACAAGATAACGCAAAACTAAAAGCGTTTGATTGGGAGGAGTTGAAATCTTTGTATAACGGCCGTGCAACTCGTTCGTTAGGGGTAAAAAACAGTGGTAATGAGACTTATGAGCCATTATTTAAAGGCAGTATTGTGATTGCACAGAATGCCGAGATTAATGCCTCACGAGCTATTTTAGAGAGAATAATTCATCTTTATACTGATAAGGCTGAGCAAAGCGTAGAAACCCGTTATGCAGCCATTGCTCTTGAACGTTATCCCATTGAAAAGTTATCAGGTTTTTTACCTAAGGTATTAATGAAAGAAGCTGCAATATTAAAACAATACAATGAGCGTGTAGATGATTTGCAGGCGCAGTTATTTGCGGATAAGGCGATTAACCATGAGCGGATCGCCAAGAATCATGCACAGTTAATCGCATTATTGGAAACATTAGCATTGGTATTGCCAGTAAAAGATGCGCATATCCGACAGACACGTAACTTTATTATTGAGTTAGCTAAACAACGTGTTCAAGCCATTCAGTTGGATCAACCGTCAGTTATGGAATTTTGGGATATGTTCGATTATCTACAAGATAATGAGCCATTTGGTGTTAATCATAGTATTGAGCAGGGCGTTTATGCAGTGAATTTTAACCATATTGCGCAGGTTGCCAGTGAACACAGACAATCAATGTTATTAAATACTGATATTAAAAACTTACTGAAAGCAGGGCGTATGCGTAAGTTTGTGGGTATTAAGACTGTGAGGAGTGTAGTAAACAGTCAATTTAATAATTCACTGGCGATAGGGAGTGCGCTAAAAAGACCTGAAGTAATTAAGTGCTGGGTATTTCAGGAAAACAGCGAGAGTTAGTTTCTCCCTTCATTCATCTAAAGGCTGCCGATGTGTAGCCTTTCTTTTATCTATAGAAAATCATCAAGTCATTATCATAATTACCAAGAGCAACAAAATAGAGAAGATATAAATATTTGTACAATAAATAATCATTGTTAAGTGTCTTTTATATAAATAGAAAATTAGTGGGAGGGGTTCGGAAAGCGGTTACAATGGTTACAAAATTAAAATAGGCTTATATCTTATTGATTAAACGTAGAAATATAGGAATTAGGAAAGGTTACAAATGAGTTACTTTGTAGTTACGTGTAACCGTTTAAAGAGGTTACAAATAAAAAATATAACTTATTGTTTTATAAGGATGTAACTTTTTAACCCCTGTTTTGTAACCCGTTGTAACCTGTAAAAAGTTACAACAGAGTTTTTTGTAATTAGTGAGTTAGAGGTGGTTTTTGTAGGGTGTAACCATTGTAACCGGTTTCCGAGAGGGGGGATATAAATAATAGTTTCAATTAATTATTGTCTATTTCACTTCGTAAAATCGAGATAATCATGTTCATGAATAAAATTTAAGTATTGTGAGTACGATCATTTACATTCTACTAAATGTGAATAATATGAGCATATTTAAGGGGGGGGTATGGCATTAGTCGAAAAATTATTTTCATCAATAGATTTAAGCGATCCATTTTTTGATTCACTGAAAAGTGATTATCCGGAGTTTGAAAATTGGTTTAATAAAAAAAGAGACCATAATGCTATTGTCTCTATTAATGACTCCGGAAGAATCGATGGTTTTCTATACTTAAAAGAAGAAGATGAATCTTTAGATGATATGGAGCCTAGTTTTCCTAAAGAGCAAAGATTGAAATGTGGAACATTCAAAATTGATGGGCATGGTACAAGGCTCGGAGAGCGTTTTGTTTCAAAGTTAATCAATTATGCTCTTAAAAAAAGAATAAATACCATATATGTGACCATCTTTGATAAGCATGAAGGCTTAATTAGGCTTTTAACATCTGTTGGATTTGAGTTACGTTCAAGAAAGTTAAAGGAAACACCGAGTGGTAGAGAAGGTGTATATTTTAAACAAGTTACTGAATGATATTAGAAAAGGAATTGATAATATGTCTAGTTCGTTTCCTCGAATCAGATTAAATAGTCGAAATTTTTTGCTAAGTATTTATCCTGAGTTTCATACAAAATTATTTCCAGAATCAAAGTTGAATAATGAAGATGAGTCGATTATCCAAGATACTGTTTATGCGAATAGTGTAACTAAAGTATATATAACAGGAATGAGAGGTATTGATAATTTACGTATCGGCGATAACTTATTAATTTATAGAACAACTGATGGCGCGGGACCTGCAAGATTTCGCTCTGTTGCAACGTCAGTTTGTGTAGTTGCTGATATGAAGAATATTAATGAATTTTCAAGCCTTCAAGAGTTTAAAAATTATTGTGGGCAGAATACAATTTTTGAAGAACATCAACTAGATGATTTCTATCAAACAAAAAGATATCCATTTATTATCAAGTTTAGATATCATTTTTCTTTGGAGAAAAGGGTAATACTCAATGACATCGTAGATATTACAGGCTACGATATACAGGGTACGTATTGGGGGTTTGTCCCGTTGAACAATGCTCATTTTAGACAGATTTTAGAAACAGGACAGGTAAATGAAGGTCTTATTATCGATTAAGCCAGAGTATGCAGAATTAATTTTATCTGGTGAAAAAAAATTTGAATTCAGGAAGGTTTTGTTTAAAAATCAGGATGTTAAAATTGTTGTGATTTATGCTAGCCATCCTGTTGGTAGAATTATTGGTGAATTCGAAATTGATGAAATAATATCCTCCTCCCCTGTAGATATATGGAAAAAAACTGAAAAATTTGCAGGAATAAGCAAAGCATTTTTTGAGAAATATTTTCACGAAAAGGTTACGGCTTTTGCAATAAAAGTGAAAAACCCAAAGCGCTATAAAAATCCGATGCTTATAAGTGATTTTTTACCTGGAACTAAGATGCCACCACAGTCATTTAGGTACATCTAAAAAATGAGCACTTAGTGCTCATTTCTTTACTTCAAATAAATATCATTTATAAAGTTATTAAAATGATTTATATCATCAGAGTTAATTATTTCCAACCTAATGTTATCAGTTTTTGATACTTCTATAGCATTTTATCTTTCTTTTTTAATTAGCTCATCTAATGAAAATTAGATTTCAGCATTCCTTCGTTTAAATCTTTCTTTGATTATATCGGCATTATTTTCCAATAAAACTATTGCTGATAGTTCCATTTTTTTGTAAATAGAATGGTCGAGTTTCATTATTTCATTGTTTCATCGTTTTTATTAATTAAATAGAAATGACCATCTAGCAAAATATTTTTTTATGGTTATATTTTTCTAATTCGTGCAAAAGCGCTGATTGATTTTCTTCTGGGGTTAAAGCAATTTTTTTGTTATCGCCAATTTTTTTGGCGAACCTGTGATATTCATTCACTTGAGCTTAAGTGAATGAAATTATTGTTTGATTTTACAAATTTATCACATAAAAAACTTTTCTCTACCCCATGAACGCCTGAAATAAATATTTTCATTAATGTTTATTTCCTTATGTTAGAATATAAAATATTTATTTTATATAGGGGAGGGGTAATGTCAATATATATAAATGCATTATCTATCGTATACCCAGCAGTTACTAATATAATCGAAAAAAAGAAAAACGTAGAAATTAGGTCTTGGTACCCACAAGAATTACCTTTATATAATTTATTGTTGGTAGAGAATAATATATATCTTAATAATGATGATGATATGGATATGAATGCTACTGCTATTGCTATAGTTGATGTGTTTTCAGTGAAAAGATGGACATTACATGACTTTATAAATCAAACTGAAGAGGTAACGCTAAATAGAGTATGGAAAGACAACTATTATATGTGGGATATAGGTAATGTCCGGATTTTAAAAAGATCTTTTAAATGTTATGCGAAGAAAGGTATATATCAATTAGAAATAAATAAGCCTGAGCTATTACAATATAAAATGTAAATAACCTCACAATTTCGCATAAAATTGCACAAATTTAACGTTAACCAATTTGCTACTCTGCACCTTTACTGGCGTGGCTTGCTATCATCGGCACAATTGCACAAAAATATCCCCCTTTAGTGCGCGGGCGTGGCGGGGTCACGATTGCGTTTTGAGGGAGTTAAAAACATTATTTCTCGCAAATTTCCAGCGCGTAGAGCGATTAAAGCAAGAAAAAGTTATCTAGGTGTCAAATAAATTACATGCGCTTAAAATGGATTGTAGGCGAATTTAATACAGGTTTGAGAGGGTGAAAATTAGGCGGATTCGCCTTATCAGGATGTAAACGGTATAATAGAATTGGGTTACTATTATTATTAGTCAGACCGATACTTATATCTTACAGGTAAAAAAATACCGCCAGTGTCGGCGGTATTGTTCTTTATGCGGTGAGGTTACTCATCATCTAGCGTGTACTTATCAAACTTAATCACTTCTTCACCTAGCCAATCATTAATCTGTAATATCTTGCTTTGCAGTGGCGCCAACTCATTACGAAAGAAAACCTTTGCCGCTTTTTCTACGTCACCAAAGCCACCGGTATTCTGTGGAATGATCCCCATCATTTGAGGCGGTACACGGTGTGCCGCTAACATATCGTCACGGCTAACATTCTTGATATTGAGAAATTCATCTTTCGCCGCAATCTCACTGAGTGGAATAACTTGTACGCCGACCGGCACAACAATTTATTGGCCCTGATACTGATGTGATCACTTTATCGGGAGCGCTTTATCCCTCATTAACCGGCGGTAAAGTGTCGTTGTTGGCATTGGAATTAATGGCGGATAGTGGTAAAGCGTGGTCGTTTATTGATGGTACGGGCACCATTCACGGCATGTTTGTGATCACCGATTTACAACGCACTCACACCGAATTTTTCCAAGACGGTGCCGCAAGAAAAATTGATTTCTCTCTGACATTAAAACGGGTGGATGACTCCATCAGTCAGATGTTGGGAGATTTAAGCGACCAATTAGGCATGATGGCCAATGGTGCCGGTGAAGCAATGAAAGGGGTTTTATCATAATGTTGCCAGAAATGATCACCGGTAAAAGTAGCACGCCGGCTTTTGTGTTAATCGCTGGTGATGAAGATATCAGTGCCAAAATTCAAGGGCGATTAATTTCGCTTTCATTAACGGACAATCGAGGCTTTGAAGCTGACCGGCTTGATATTGAGTTAGATGATTCTGACAGCGCGTTAATGATGCCAAAGCGGGGTGAGGTATTAACTTTACATCTTGGTTGGCAAGGTGAAAACCTTATTCATAAAGGCTCGTTTACGGTCGATGAGATAGAGCATTCAGGTGTACCGGATAAAATGACATTACGCGCTCGTAGTGCCGACTTTAGGGCAACGCTGAATGTTCGCCGTGAAATGTCGTACCATCAAAAAATATTAGGCGATATCGTCAGAACCATTGCAGGGCGTAATAATGTCACGGCGGTGGTTGATCCTGGTCTTGATACGGTGAAGATTGAACATATCGACCAGACCAATGAGTCAGACGGCAGTTTTTTAACGCGTTTAGGGCAATTGAACGGTGCCACCGCCTGTGTTAAAAACGGTAATTTGCTGTTTATGGTGCAAGGGAGCAATACCACCGCTAGCGGTCAAGCATTACCGTTAGTACAAATCACCCGTAGTGTGGGGGATGGGCACCGTTTTTCATTGGTAGATAGAGGCGCTTATACCGGTGTCACCGCCAATTATTTAAACACTCGTAAACCGCAAGAGAAAACACAATCACAAATTCGGCGCAGAAAACCAACTACTGATAAACCGAAAAAAGAAGAAGAGAAACAAGGGGAGTATCTTGTTGGTGAAGAAGGTAATGTGATGGTGTTGTCTCACACTTACGCGAGTAAAACCAATGCCGAACGCGCCGCTAAAGCCGCATGGGAAAAAATACAGCGAGGCGTTGCTTCATTTAGTATTACCCTTGCGAAAGGGCGTGCAGATCTCTTTCCTGAATTACCGGTACAAGTCAGCGGTTTTAAACCTGAGATTGATGAAGCCTATTGGACGTTGGTTACGGTGAGTCATTCACTGAACAATAGCGGGTTTACCACCTCGTTAGAATTAGAAGTCAAAAGCAGTGAGATAGATATGGATAAGGAATAGTGCCTGTGTATAATTACAGGTAATTTCCACATCATAAAGAGGTAACCCGTTTATGATGATTTGTCCTGTTTGTGGTCATGCCGCGCATACTCGTAGTAGTCAGCAAATATCTTCCGATACCAAAGAACGTTATAACCAGTGCCAGAATATAAATTGTGGCGCAACGTTCGTCAGCCATGAAACCGTAACACGGTTTATTTCAAAACCTCAATTGATTGAACGGGTAGAGCCGCATATTGATAAGTGTTGTCAGCAGGTGTTGGGGATTTGATGAGGATGTATGAAAGATACTAAGTATGACGGTATTTTTTCTTCTCATATTAATTATTGTAATTTTTTCATATTCATCTAATTTTGAGGTATCTATTGAAAAGATTCTTTTAATAAGAACATATTCTATATTTATCTCGGTTTATGGAGTGTTTTATGTACAAAAAACATATTTTAGCGTTATCTGGTACTAGTAACTCAGGGAAAACGACAACGATAAAAGTAATACACAAAAAATTACTTAAACATTTTGAAGGTCATTGCATAGAAACTAATTATCTAAGTAAAAGGGCAACCACTGAAATTTTGCGTATTATTCAAATAGATGAATTTAAGATTGGAATAGTAAGTAAGGGTGATCCTATGGATATATCAGATCCTACATGCCTTAAAAATAGTTTAGCCTTTCTTATGAAAAAAGGATGTCATTTAATTATTTGTGCATGTAGAACTAAAGGAAAAACGGTTGAATACATTCTGGAATGTAAGCCAAAATATGCATCTATATTCTATGATAAAAATAAAGAAGCTACTGAACTAAAGGAAGATAAATGGAAGGAGGTTGCAAATAAAGTATTTGATAAAACGATTTGTTTTTATAAAAAATTTGTTGAAGAGAATAATAAACTTAAGAATTAACTTAATAAATAGTTTTTTATAAAAAGCCAGTCAATTTGAACTGCACCCCAAAATGTGGTCAACATGTGGACATTGACGCTGATTAAATCCTTTTATATCAATCTATTAAAGTAGTATAAAAAGCCTCACTTAGCGCCTTTGATTACTTGATTCGCACGAGTGCAAAATAAGTAAACTAGACTTAAAAATTAACTATCTTGCATTGTCAAAAGCATCTCAATTGAGATGCTTTTTTTCTGCCTTGACTTGTTGATTTATCGAAAAATCTCTATTCATAAACCTCAAACAACCTATGCTATTATCTCATAACTTAAATAATCTATAGGGAAGTTGATTGATATGAATATAAAAATTATGAGTTTTAAACAAATTGTTCCTGCAATTCTTTTTTCTTTAGCGAGTATTAGCTCTTTTTCTGTTAATGCAGATCTCGAAGTTCGTGATGAAACTTTATTTGAAGCACATCAGCGTTTTAAAACCGTAATTATAAATGACAGTTTTGATAATATTGATCCACCTTGGGAAGCGCCACCAGAAATATTTAATGTTATTAAATATCCAGCTAAACCTGGTGATATGTATGCTTATTTAACACCACCCCCTACAGATAAAAAAACGAAATTACCTGCCGTGATCTGGTTAAATGGAGGCTATGGTGGAATAGGGGGAGATGACTATTTTTGGCAACCTAAACCGGTTGATAATGACCAAACGGGGGCTATTTTCCGTGATCCTAATATGGTGCTGATGATCCCATCTTTTCGAGGTGAAAATACCAATCCTGGCCGTTATGAAATGTTCTATGGCGAATTGGAAGATTTAGAATCAGCGAGAGAATATTTAGCATCATTACCTTACATTGACGCTAAACGTATCTATGTCGTCGGTCATAGTACTGGGGGAACACGTGCATTATTAGCGAGTGAATATAGTGATAAATTTAGAGCTGTTTTCTCCTTAGGGGGAATACCTGACCTAAAATTACGTGCTGAAGGTGATATGATCGTTGAGCTACCCTTTGATAGTAATAAAGAAGAAGAATTTAATGTTCGCTCAGTATATCGCTATATTAAATCGATAAAAACTCCAACATTTTACTTTGAAGGACGTGGTTATTTTTGGAATGAGTTTAACGAATTACGTGCAGTGGCAATGGTGAATGATATTCCATTAAAAATCTATAGCATCAAAAATGGGGATCATTTCAATATTATAGTACCTGTTAGTAAGTTAATTAAAGACAAAATTTTATTAGATACTGATACAAATAAAGAAAGCAATATTCGATTTACTAATGAAGAAATAAAATGGATCAATAAACAAGTTAGATAATAATTTAATTTATATTTGAAAAGGTTTATTTTAATAAATCGCTCTTTTATTAAATTGATAAAAGAGCGAATTTCTTATCTAAATTTCAATATGCTCAAACTGAAAAATCATCACATAACTCTTGAAGTTTATTGGCCATTCTTGCTATATGAAGGCCATCGCAAGTAGCATGATGTACTTGAATGGATAATGGTAATAAAAATTTGTCATTTTGTTGAATGAATTTACCCATCGTAAAAATAGGTGGGTAATAGTCTTTCACATTCGCAATATTTAAATTAAAGCCATCAAAACTAATCCATGGGATCATCGAAATACAAAAGTGATTTTCAGGAAAGTTAGGTTTTGCAGATAAGTTAAGATTATTTTTATATTGTTGAAAATCTTGATTATATCCTTGTAAAAAAGTATCGAAATCTTCAATGTATTCACTCCATAACTCTGAAAAGGTTTCAGTTTCTGGATGAAAAATCGTATATGCAGGATTGGTATAATCCCAAATAACCAATTCATCATTCTTTATAGCCATTCTAGATTCAGGATAATAATTAACCGTTTTTGCAATCAAATAGACCATTGCAGGATAAAACTTAAGATTGTTTTTAGTTAATATAGCCTTTAAGGCAGTAATATCTATCTTTGTTGTTAAGCTAAAACCACATTGCAAGTTATGACGGTAATGTAAAAAGTGTTCTTTTCTATTCCATTGTTCTAAATCGATTTTTTTATAATTCATTTTTAAGCCCTTCTTATTAATTTATAAATATGTTTTTTTAACGAAGAAGGGCAAAACGGGTTGTCTGTATAGGCTGCATAATAATTCCTTACGTGTTTTATTATTATAAAAGATAATATAACGTATTATTACACTAATTATTAAATGTTAAAGGTATTTTTTGTGCTGACACTAAATTATAATAACATTGTTTTGGAGAAAGACATTAAGTGTATTATGATAAAAAGGATTACTATTTGAAAAATGAAGGGATTTATGATGCAAGCTAAACTTGCTTATCAATGGAAACAGCAAAGACGTGGAAGGCTCTCTTTTTTAGGTTTAGAAATTGCTTGGTCAATTTTATTTGCTATTGTCGAAAACTTAGTATATCGCTGGTATATATTATATTATCCTGAAAATGCAGATTTAATAATTGAAAATATCTTTTATTATCAATTTTCTTTTACGTCATATGGCTTAATCGAAATCGTATTTTTAATAATACAGATTTACATATTCACTCTGATTTTATCACAACGAGTGAGAGATATTGGTATAAGTTATCCAGTCATCATTTCACTTATTTTTACAGCTAGTCCTATATTATTAATGCCATATTTACTCTTTAATGCGCCAACCATGTTGATGGTGCTTTTTGTTGTTTTATTAATAGGTGGGTTGGTTGCCTTACTTGCACCTTCTGCTTATAAAGTTGATATCGACATTAATAAAGTGCCAGAAGAAAAAGAAAATAATTAGTCAAAAAATGTGTTGTTTGAAACGAGAAAAGCATCTAAAAAGATGCTTTTTCTGTTCAAGGCGTATGGCTCATGATGTTTTCAAAGAATTAAGATAAAATCTCAATGACGCCTTTTTGTCCATCAACTCTGACTCTTTGTCCATTTTTTAATATATTCAATATATTACGAACGCCCATAATGGCAGGTAATCCTAATTCTCTGGCAGTAACAGCACCATGAGATAATGGGCCACCACTTTCGGTAATAATGCCCGATGCGCGATAAAAAAGCGCTGTCCAAGCCGGATTTGTTGTTCTTGCAACTAAAATGGCATTTTGTGGAAACTCGGCAAAATTTTCAGGGCCATGAACAAGATAAACTTCACCTTCAACAATGCCTGCACTTCCAGCTAATCCTTTTAATAGGTGCTCATTTGTATTAAGTTCATCACTGCCATCTTCGCCATAAACCCACTGCGGAGTAACTGATTTTGCTTTTAAATACTCAGCCTTATTTTGGTATATATGATGGCGTAACTTATTCCAAGTCGTAGGATTATCTGCAAGAATTGCTTCAGCTAAAGGTTTTTCATTAGCAAAATAAATATCCATAGGGCAGTCTAAGACACTACGAATAACCAGTCGTTCTCCTAATGCTTTTAATCCGCGACGCATCGGTAAGGCTAATCGTGTTGTTTGATAATGCTCTAAGTCATCAAGTGCAGTATAAACTCGAGCTAATCGAATGATCTCTTGTAAGAAAAAACGTAACTCTTCAGGGGCATCAGAAATAATTGAAAACTCAGTTTCTGATTGTAGAATTTTTTTACCTAATGGAGAGTCTGCTTGCTTATCATCAGCTAAATCTGCCATAGCCTTAATTTGAGTCAACACAATGTGCGGGGCATCCAGCCAAGTTGGATGATACGCATCAAAGTCTAATTCTCGATGACCGTGGTTTGCTAAAAATAAGGAAAATTGCTGGTGAAAATGGGGATCACATTCTTCAATTTCTTGCATAATGTTTTCGGGAACAATAGATGTTATAAGTTCGAGAAGTTTAGGTTGCTGACGAACATAACGAGAAAGAGTCCAAAGTTCTACGTTCACTTGTCCAGTTTTAGTTTCAGACATTGCAATTAAATTATCGAATGCAATATGTGCATATTTTTCCTCTTTAAAAAAGAGTTTTAGCAAGGCCATAAGTGCGGAATAGAGAGAGCGTTGAGTCAATGATATAGCAATATTAGGTAAGAAGTAGTCAGCACCTAATTTATTAATTCTTTGCACATAATCCCATAGTTGGGACAAGTTTTTTTCTTCTAATGGTTCATTCATTAATGCTCCGATTGAGATTAAGTATTTATCTAAATCGCGCATCCAAGTAATAGGTAATTCTTGTACCCAACTAAATTTTTGTGCTATTTCAGGCAAAGATTTTAGTAGGGTAGGTAAATCATTCATCATTGAGGTGGGAAGCCGATTACTATACAAAGAAACCGCATTTTGGTTGCCATAAATATAATAATCTTGCATTCCGAACCATTTACCATTAAATGAAGGAAGCCCCATAAGATTAAGGCTAAAGTTTAATGATGAATGAAAACCTGCTTCACACATATCCCATGTTAATGGCGTGATAGGATTAGGAAATCTTTCTGCTGATTCTTCTCTTGTCCAAATTGGCGCAATTTGTGTCACATTTCGTGATTGTAAAAGCCATAATTTTCCATCATGAAATGCCCACTCTATATCCTGTGGAAAATCAAAATATTTTTCTGCTGAAATAGCTAGTTTAGCCACTTGTTTACACTGTTCAGGTGTTAAGGAAGGTATAGATTGATTTTGAGGTTCGAGAGGTAAAATTTCAGTACCATTATTCACCATCACAATGGCATTTATTTTCTGAGAAATTGTTGTTTGCTTTAATTCTAAACTTTCTCTATCAACGATAAACTCATCTACAGGATCTTCACCTGCAACTACGGTTTCACCTAAACCGAAGGCTGCATTAATTAATACGGTAGAAAGAGAACCTTGAACGGGATCAACAGAAAAAGCAACACCTGCTACTTCTTCTTTTTGAACATCAATCATCCTTTGTAGTACAACAGCCATTGATGCTTGAGTATGCGGTAAATTTAAATGTTGACGATAAAGCATGACGTGAGTATGCCATAAAGAGGCATAACATTGGCGAATAGCGTCTAGTAAATGAGGTAACGTTTTAATTCCTAATAACGTGTCATGCTGGCCAGCAAAAGCTGCTCCGGGCATATCTTCTAATGTTCCGGATGATCGCACGGCCAAAGCGGTATCATTCAACTGAAGGTTATTTAACATTGTACTTAGAGAATGAATTAAACTTTCAGGCATAGGTGTTTGTAAAATAAGATGCTGAATATTATTACTAATTGATTCAATTTCTTGCTTTTTATCTGATAATAAAAGATTAATTTTAGGGAGCAAAGGCGTAATAAATAACTGATAAGCTTGGCAAGAAAGAATTAAACCATCAGGAACAGGCAGTGATTGAATCGTTTTCGCTAAACTTGCACCTTTACCTCCGCTAATAGAAACTTCTGAAGCAATAGGCTCGTTAATTTTATAAATGAGTTCCATATTCGACCTTATTATTTTTACCTGTGATGTAAAGTACCCATAATGCAAGCAAAGCACCGACAATAACATCAATGCCATAATGGTAATGCAAATATACAGTCGCCAAAATCAGCCCTATTAAGATAGGAAATAAACAATAAGCTGTTTTTTGATAACCTGATAAATAGAAAAAACCAACAATATAGAGCGTTATTCCAGTGTGCAATGAAGGAAAAACATCCATTCCTGTAATGCCTTTATCAACGAGATCTGTCAGAAATAAAGTCATGGCACCAGAGTAAACGGGATAGTTAAAATCAGAAGGAAATGCAGAGTAAGGGCCTGCGGCTGGAATAGTAAAGTAACCAATAAATCCAAAAAAATACATCAGCATTAAACCGAAAAAATAGTTTTTAGTCAGTGCGTTATTTCGGCTAAAAAAGAAGAACAGGGCACTACCAATAATTAAAAAATAGAAACTAAAATAGCAAAAAGCAAGGAGTTCACTTAGCCATCCTGATTGTAAAAAAATGGACCATTCGGGTAAGCTTTTTCCAAACCACAAGAATTTATCCAAAGCATATAAAATATCATCAAAACTCCATTGGTATAATCCATAGCGGATTGATTTAAACAAAGGAAAAATAGTCCAACATACAATTAGTTGTAACAAACCTAGCCAATAAAATCGCGAATGACGTGTTGAATGTTGATTTTTATATCCAACAAAAACCAATAAAATCCACAAAAACAAACCTAAGAAAATAGGTGTTAGCATTTCTGTAGCATGAATTAACCAACTGCCATAAGTGCCAAGTCCCCAAATAATAAAGAGTTGTACAGAAAATATATGGTTAAAAAGCATCCTAGCTTTAGTCGTTAACATATTTGAGCGCCTTTCTTCCTTATCAATATGAAGCCGAATAATGCACTGACTAAGCTTATACCAATAAATAGAGGTGAAAAGAATAGGAGCATGACTAAGATTGGAAGCCAAACAGCTGAAGCAATAGCGCCACCTAATATTTTAAAGAAGCTAACGGTATTGCGTGCATCAGCAAAATGAGATGCGATAAATGATGAAAGTAATATTGGGAATAAAATATACATAAATAAAAATGAAATATAACGCCAAATTAAAATAGAAGATTGAGAGGTCTTTTCTATAGTCTTATTGCTATTATCTTCTTGAGATAGATTATTTTGATAATCAATAAAGGATTCAGCATAAGAATATCCTTCTTTATTTTTATTAAAAGCATAGGCTGAAGCTTTTTCAAAAATATCAATCGTTGGGCAATTAACGGAAATTTTATTTAATGCATCAGATACTTCTTTATGAATATTTTGCTCCCATTCTCTGATTGATAAATTATCTTTTTTCGAGTCTATACATATATTTTCTCCAATATAAACTTCAACTTTTGAACTGAATTTGTCAGGCGCGATATAAAACAATCCCATAGGAATAATATCAAAATTAACTCCCTCACTGATTAATGTTCTAATAATTCTTGCCGCTCCTCGTTGATAAGGTAAAGGCTTGAAACCCCACTCACTACTACCTTCTGGAAATAAAAGTAGGTCTCCACCTGCTTTTATATGTGCAATTGCCGCATCTGAAGGGCTTGAAAATATATTTGTATTTATACCTAAACGTTGTCTATCCTTTTTTCTAACGACGGGAATACCCGTAAAAAAAGTCTTCATTATGTAGCTATTTAATAATTGTATTGATGCTAAAGCCTGAGCTCTAGGGAATGCCTTCAAAGCAATGTAACCATCAAAAGCACTGTTCCGATGACTACAAAGAATTAGCTTTGGAAGTGTATTTTTGGTTTGATATCCATTATGGTAAATAAGTGAAATGTTTGAAAAATAGATTTCTCTAATTGAAGTAGATATGAATTGATAATAAAAAGGAAGCTCAGAACCAGCAACAAAAGAGGAGGTTTTTTTTATTTGGGAAGGTAATATTGAATTAGGCATAAGATTTCCTTACATTATTCCTTCTACAAAAACATATCATGCTCTAAAAAAAAGTAACACCAAAAAATTAAAAAATTTAAAATGCACTATTAGAATAGAGTTTTTTACTGGTTTAAGGCTTTTAATTCTAATGAATAAGATGGAAGTGAGTATGATTCAACTTAGACTTGCTGAACCACAGGAAGCAAAACGATTGTGGTATTTACGAAATCAAGCTTTACGATTTGGTTGTGAAAATGTTTATCCAAAAGATATTTTAGCTGCTTGGACTCCCGATGAAATGCCAGATGGATATCGACAAGCTATTATAGATAATCCATTTTATGTAATTGATTATCAAGAATATAATATTCCCGTTGCTTCTGGTTTTTTAGATGTCAAAACAGGTTTTGCTGAAGCCATTTTTACATTACCAGAATATATGGGGAAAGGATTTGCAGGGCTTATTTTAAAACAGTTAAAACATGAAGCAATAAAGAGGGGGCAAAAAAAGCTATTTTTGGATGCAACACCTAACGCAGTAATATTTTATTTAAAACAAGGTTTTAAGGCATTAGAAGAACGTGAGTATTATTCTGATTTAGCGAAAGCAAATTTACATTGTTATCGAATGTACATTGATTTAGATAAGCTTTAGGATTTTATGCTCATAAAAAGAAAGTTTGTACTTAATCATATAAAAATAAAAATGTTATTCTAAAAATGCGATATTAGTATATTTTTATCATATTTTGAGTTGCTTATTGTATTAACAACATAAAATAGCAATCGCTCTGATGTTGCGATATTGTAAAGAATCACGATATCTTTAGGATAAATATTATGCAAAATGTGTTGTTAACGTTATGGCCTTTATTTGCGTTAATTGCGCTAGGTGCAATTTTAAGAAGAAATAAAACGTTCGAGCCTGCTTTTTGGGTTGGGGCTGAAAAATTAAATTATTTTTTACTTTTTCCTGCTTTACTGATCAATAGCCTAGCAAATGCACCTTTATCTGATCCTCAATTACCCCACCTTGCTGGGGCTATTTTTTCTGTGGTCATTATTATCACGCTGTTATGTACTGTATTGAAAAAAATTACGGGTTGGCGTGCAGGGCGTTTTGGTGCAATTGTTCAAGGTAATATTCGGTTTAACACTTATTTAGGTTTAGCGATTGTTGCTGATCTATTTGGTGTTGAAGGATTAGGAATAGCCGCATTAATATTGGCAACGCTAGTTCCATTATCCAATGTCACTTCAGTGCTTTGTTTAACCGCGGGACAAAATGTGACTTTGCGTCAATTAATAGTACCTATCATAAAAAACCCTTTAATCATCTCTTGTGTTATTGGGATCATAATAAATCTATCAGGGATTGGGCTTCCTTTCGGTAGCGATCAGTTTCTTAAGTTGTTAGCTGCAACTAGCTTGCCATTGGGGCTTATTTGTATTGGTGCGGCATTACATTTATCAACACTAAAAGCAGAAAGTAAAATGATTGGTATTAATACTGTTACTCGTTTACTTATTGTGCCAATCATTGCGTATAGTGTTGCTTATTTTTTAGATTTATCTTCATTAGTTATGGTGCTTCTGGTTGTTTTCTTTTCTATTCCAACAGCCCCAACTTCTTATATTTTAACCCGACAGTTAGGGGGGGATTCGGAGCTAATGGCAGGCATCATTACTTCTCAAACTATGCTTGCGGCTATTACCTTACCGATCGTATTAGGTTTTTTAATCCCATAATTTTTAAGGGAATACGACTGATTTAATTTATATTGGATGATTTTTTATAGAATAGTCTCAATAAAAATGTTCTTCTCTTAAATATAAATTTAATTATTTGAGAGGAATTTGCGATGAATGTGAAAATTAATAAAAATGATATTTCCACTTCACAAATATTAAGAATATCACAAGGAAAAGAAATAAAAGATGTTATGTCTTTGTGGGCTAAAATAAAAGATTGGTTTCAATCAAACAAAAGAGAAAAAGCTCTAAAAATAATTGAAAATATTGTATCTAAGGCACAATCTGATGATAAGAACCATTTTAAAATGGCATATCATATTTTAATGTTAAAAGCGATGTCCTCGGATGCATATAAAGAAAGAATAAAAATTTCTATTGATGATAGTTTAGATAATCATAATAATATTACTATTTTAATTGATGATTATAATATTTTTATAAAGGATGTAGATAATGAGCAGCTTAGTAAAATATCAAAAATAATTAATATATTTAATCGACATTCATCAGTTTTTTCCAATGAAATCGCATTAAAATGTCTATATGAAAAATTAGATCAAAATGAGAGTGAAAGTAAGGATAATGATCGGATTTTTGCTGAATTATATCTTGAATTAGATAAAAAAATAAGTTCTGGTGAAATAGATTTAGCGCTTAATAAAAGTAATTTTAATCAAGTTGATTTTTATGCAATAAGCGGGCTTGTAAACAAAGCAATCGATAAAAATGATACTAATTTAGATATAAAAAAGGCACTCAGAAAAGATATAAATAGAGATACTTATATTGTCAATGGTGAAAAAATAAAAAGCAAAAATCAAGAAGAGGCAATGCAACAATTTGAATCTTTAATACAAAATTTATCAGAGAAAAATAAAAAAGCAATCTACTATTTACTAAATCAAGAAGGTATCACCTTAATTAAATCATATAATACCGCTCTTGATTACTACACATTGACAACATCTTTTTCAGGCGATGATATTGTTAAGCAAGAAAAAGTTTATAGCATAAAGAGTCTTTCTAATAATCTGATAGAAGTAAAAATAAAATATTTAAAAAAAAGTAGCGATAAAAAAAATCATAATATTATCTTAGCTAAACCATATGAAAGTAAGTTATATAATTTTATATATGATATGGTAGTTACTAATAATAACCTCGAGCCAAATGATGATAAGCGCTTAAATAAAAAGATCCAAGAGATAAAAAAACAACTAAATGAGAAAGAACTCAACCTAGGCGAGAAGTTCCTAGATCTATTGTATCGAGATAAAATAATTAATGAAGATAGTATTGATATTACGCTAAAACTAAATAAAGGAGAGTTAGTCTCTTTAGATGGAGAATGCACATATAGATTTTATTAATCTTATCCTTTGGTCAAAACAGAGCTTCTTGCTATTATGGTTATAAAATCAATAATAAGTAAAAGGCTCTCTTTATGTCACAACTTCATTACCTTGAAATTCAAAAAATTATTATCAAATTAAAACAACAATATCAAAACTCCGTTGACGCTTTACGTAATGCAATTGTTGATTATGCACAAAATGGAACATTACCCGATGTAAAGCAAAGAGCTGAAGGGTTATTTGCTTATCCTCAATTAACGGTATATTGGTCTGGTGAAATAAAAACAGAAGATAAAACGAGAGCTTATGGACGTTTGTCTCGTTCTGGTACTTATTCCACCACTATTACTAATCCTGCTTTATTTGAAAATTATTTGTCAGAACAACTGCAACTTATTGCTGATGCCTATCATGCAACTTTTGAAGTCAGTGCATCAAAACAAGAGATCCCTTATCCCTTTGTAATTGATGGAACAGGTATTGGTTTTGATAGAAAAATGAGTGCCTCTTTAGCAAAATACTTTCCAACAACTGATCTATCTAAAATTGGTGATGAAATTACCGATGGTTTAATTTGTGATAGGGAAATATTGCCACTTTCTCATTTTGATGCTTTACGTACTGATTTCTCACTGGCACGCTTAAAGCATTACACTGGTACATTACCTGAAGATATTCAACCCTATATTTTATATACGAATTATAATCGTTATGTTGATGAATTCGTTCGTTGGGCATGTGATCAAGTCGCGGATGAAAATAGTCCATATTGCGCACTTTCCTGTGCTGGATTTCAACGAATTACAGCAGACACTGTTGATCCTGAAAAGTTAATATCAGATTTAACTTGGAAGAAATATCAAATGCCTGCCTATCATTTAATTGCTAAAGAAGGTCCCGGAATAACATTAGTTAATATTGGTGTTGGCCCTTCAAATGCGAAAACAATTTGTGATCACTTAGCGGTTTTACGGCCTCATGTTTGGTTAATGATTGGTCATTGTGGTGGATTACGTGAAAGCCAACAACTTGGCGATTATGTTTTAGCCCATGCTTATTTGCGAGATGATCATATTTTAGATGATGTTTTACCACCTGATATCCCGATCCCAAATATTGCAGAAGTACAACGTGCACTTTATGACGCTACTAAAGCAGTCAGTGGAAAACCAGGGCATGAAATAAAACAAAGATTAAGAACAGGAACCGTTGTTACAACGGATGATCGTAATTGGGAATTACGCTTTTCGGTATCAGCCAGACGATTTAATTTAAGTCGTGCGGTTGCTGTTGATATGGAAAGTGCCACTATTGCGGCACAAGGTTATCGTTTTCGAGTGCCTTATGGCACATTATTATGTGTATCTGATAAACCATTACATGGTGAAATTAAATTACCCGGTCAGGCGAATCATTTTTATGAAGGTGCGGTATCCGAACATCTGCAAATTGGTATTCAAGCGATTGAGTTACTTAAACAAGAAGAAAGTAATTTACATTCTCGAAAATTAAGAACATTTAATGAACCACCTTTCAGATAAATTATAAGTATAAAAGCCCCAATTTATAATTAATTCAACAAATTGGGGTTTTTATTTAATATCATCAAAAATAAGTTATTCAAAAATAAAACTTAAAAACGTAAATGACGCGCTGCTTTTCTTAGTCGATCATCTCCACGTCGGTCATAACGCTGAGTTGTCATAATACTGGCATGACCCATTGCATCTTTTACAGTCACAATATCTTCGCCATTATCAAGCATTGCGGAAGCAAAAGTTCTTCGAAGATCATGGGGAGCAAATTTATCAATGCCACTTTCTTGCTGACGAGTTTCTAAAATATAGTAAATAGCTTGGTCTGTAATTCGTTCAGTTGTTACGTCGTCAAAACGACGAATTCGAGTGAAAAGGGGACCATCTTGAGTACCTCTTATTTCATCAATCCATAACTGAACACGATCCCAAGTATCATCGGGCATATAAGACATTCTTTCTTTATTACCTTTACCTCTGACAAGAAAGGCTTGATCACGAAATTGAATATGCTCGTAATTAATAGCGACTATTTCTGAACGGCGTAATCCACAACCCAATAGCACACTTAATATTGCAGCATCTCTTAAACCTTTCGATGTGTTGTCTTTTTCACAGCTTTTAAATAAAGAACGAATTTCATGACTTGTTAATGCGCGACCTTTAGGTAATCGACTTCCTCTGACAGATTTAACTTGGCGGATATGCTGATAACTTTCAGTATCCATCTGTTTCATTGCCCATGCTTCTAAAGCAACACCTTTTAATGCAGCAAGATAAGTATTGATTGTGGCAGGGGCTTTATTGGCATCAGATAACATATCAATAATAGCTTGAATATGATGACGACGAAGAGCACCCCATTGGCAATTTTTAAGAGAAGAAAAACCAATCATTTTGGCCACAATAGTTAAAAACGATCCCATCGTTTGACGACTACGTTTCGATCCTAAACTCATTAAATAAGCCATTGCGGGATTTGTGTGAGATGGAGTGGTGAATGTTGCATTCAGATCCAATAATGCTTGTTTTTCAGACAGCACTAGCGATGTTTCAGGTGTTAAATCCCGATCGTCGTGGTGAAATTCCACTGTGATTTCCTTATTAAATCAACATAACCATGGTGAATATTCTAACAGATCCAAAAAAGAAAAAAGCTACTTTTTCAAAGGATCATTTTAATAAGTAGAGTTGATCGTGTTTGTTTTTACATCACTTAGTGCGTTAATTGAACGCAATTGGTGTGAATAGTAATCAAGCTGAGTTGGCGCTAAAATTAAGAATAAATCTCTTTCAGAAAAAATGTAGGAAATAAGACGAGTAATAGGAGATTGGCTAAGATTTCGTACCCAAGATCTTCATTTTTTCGGTTTAAAAATAAGAGGGAAATTGGGTACGAAATAGAAAAATGACTATTTAAATTTACTCTTTATAAATAGCAACAACAGGTTTTCCATCATTACCGATAGTGCCACGGTACATACCTTCAGAATTAAAACTCATCGTATAGTTGCCAGATTTATCTAATACGATAACACCACCACTTCCATTAATAGCTTTAACTTCATCAAGTGCATTTTGTGCCGCTTTCTCTAAAGGTAGATTTTGATATTTAACTTGGGCTGCAATATTAAAGGCGGTTAATGTACGGATAAACATTTCACCAGAACCTGTTGCGGATACAGCAACTGTTTCATTATCGGCATAGTTTCCTGCACCAATAATAGGGGAGTCGCCAACTCGGCCATAGCGTTTATTAGTCATTCCCCCAGTTGAAGTTCCCGCTGCTAAATTACCATGTTGATCCAGTGCAACAGCACCTACTGTGCCATATTTATAATCGTACATCATCGGATCAATAAAAAGTGCAGCTGTTTTTCCATCATGATCTAAAACGACTTGTTCTTTTTCTATCGCTTTTTGAAGTTGTTGCCAGCGATGTTCGGTACGGAAATAAGAAGGGTCTACAATGGTCAGCCCTTGTTCTTTAGCAAAAAGATCTGCACCATTTGACACCATTAAAACATGAGGGCTTTTTTCCATTACCGCAATAGCAGCATTTATAGGATTTTTAACTGTAGTGACACCAGCAACAGCACCGGCATTGCGTGTTTTCCCATCCATAATAGAAGCATCTAGTTCATTGCGTCCGTCATGGGTAAAAACGGCGCCTTTTCCTGCATTAAAGAGAGGAGAATCTTCCATTACGTTAATCGATTTTTGAACTGCTTCTATACTAGTGCCTCCGCTATTCAAAACAGCATATCCCGCATTTAATGCTTCAGTCAGTTTTTCTTTATATTCTTTTTCTTGTTCAGGGGTGATCGTGTCTTTAGTAATTGTGCCTGCACCACCATGAATAACAAGGCGAATTGGGGATTGAGTATTAGCAAAAACAGAGGTAGCAAATAGAGTGCAAAGTGTCATTGTGGTGAGTTTATACTTAATATTATTCATATAACCCTTCTTATTTTAGATTAAAATTAATTTGATATTTTCATATGTTTTCTTATCGATTTGTTTCTAAATTTTAATTAATTACGAAATTTGGCTGTAATAACTAACTGCAATAATCACTATATAAAAAGTTTAGGACATGAGTGGTCTGAACACTTGAATTTATTGTTGATTTATCGATCTCTGTCATAGAGTGATTTTACCTTGTGATTTATTTCATAAGTTATTCAATGGGTTATGCTTTTAAAGCTTATTTTTATATCAAAAGAAATATATTAAGTAAGTGATAATAAATTACATTTAAAATTAACAATGATATTTTCAATAGATTACTTCTAGGTATCTAAAAATAGGCCTCAATTAATTTTATATAATAAATTCAACCTGTTGTCATATGGGATCACATTGTAGTTAACTAATAATTAGTTATTTTATAAAAGAAAATAAAAATACAAATGTCATTTTAATATTGATAGGTGGTTGATAACTAATTGTTATTATTTCGTTTGTATTTTAATGCAATAAAAGGGTGTTTTTATATACAATTTGTGTGCTTCTTCGAATAATCAAAAAGGGATAATGGATTCTGTGATAAATGCACTACATTAATTTGAGTTAAGGCTCTATTATTAATGACATAATATTTATAATTCATAAGGTTAGCTTTTAATATTTTATTTTTTTATTAGGCATAAGTTAGCTTTATTAATACAAATGAACTATTTTTAAATATAGATAAAATAAAAAATTAATCAGTTTTAACTATTTAACTATTTTCTGACATACAGCAGATAAACACATTTTGGGTATTATTTTATGGCTAAAGGAAGGTTAAATAATTTATATGAAAAATCAAAAAAATAGTCGTTTTTTTGTTTATGGTATTATTCTTGTCGCGATAATTGTTGCTGGTGTTTTTTGGTGGAAATCTCAAGCACCGGCACTTCCTTCTGGATTTGCTCAAAGTAATGGGAGAATAGAAGCAACCGAAATTGATATATCAACAAAAAGTCCAGGAAGAATAGACTCTATTTTAGTTCAAGAAGGTGATTTTGTTAAAGCGGGTGAAGTTTTAGCCAAGATGGATACTCGTACACTTAAAGAACAACTGCATGAAGTTCAAGCACAATTAAATCAAGCAAAAAGTAGTGTTGTTACTGCTCAATCTGCATTATCACAACGTAATAGTGAACAACTTGCTGCCCAAGCAGTGGTTCGTCAACGTATTGCCGAACTGGATGCAGCACAAAAAAGACTCAATCGTTCTCGTGCACTAGTAAAAACTAATGCTATTTCTATTCAACAATTAGATGATGATATCGCCAGAACTGAAGGAGCAAGAGCGGCCGTTGAAGCTGCCAAAGCGCAAGAAACGGCAACCATAGCTGCTATTGAATCTGCAAAAGCGGGTATTATTCAAGCAAATACAAAAGTAGATGCCGCAACAGCAACAGAAAGACGCATCATGGCTGAATTAGATGACAGTATTTTAAAAGCCCCTCGTAATGGTCGTGTTCAATATCGAGTTGCTGAGCCAGGCGAAGTTTTAGGCGCTGGTGGTCGTGTGTTAAATATGGTTGATCTAAGTGATGTTTATATGACCTTCTTTTTACCAACTGAAGCGGCAGGTCAAGCTGCTTTAGGCAGTGACGTTCATATTATTTTAGATGCAGCCCCTCATATTGTTATTCCTGCAAAAACGACTTATGTCGCTAGTGTTGCCCAATTTACGCCTAAAACGGTTGAAACAGATAATGAAAGGCTGAAATTGATGTTTCGTGTAAGAGCAAGAATTTCACCTGAGTTACTCGAAAAACATCTTGAATATGTAAAAACTGGATTGCCTGGTCGTGCTTATATTCGATTAGATAACAATCAATCTTGGCCAACTGATTTAGAGGTGAAATTACCACAATGAGTCAAACAATGAGAACGCAAAGTCATTCTCATATCATTGAATTGACTCATGTATCCCAACATTATGGTGATACCAAAGCACTTGATGATGTGACATTGACTATTCCAGCAGGAAAAATGGTCGGCCTAATAGGCCCTGACGGTGTAGGTAAATCGAGTTTAATTTCTCTTATTTCAGGAGCAAGAGAAATTCAAACAGGGCAAGTGATTGTTTTAAATGGTGATATGACCGATGTTGAACATCGAAGGGCTGTTTGTCCTCGTATTGCTTATATGCCACAAGGATTAGGTAAAAATCTTTATCACACACTTTCTGTTTTTGAAAACGTTGATTTTTTTGGCCGTCTGTTTGGTCAATCAAAACAAGAACGAGCAGAACGTATAAACGACTTACTTGAAAGCACCGGGTTAGCGCCGTTTCGTGACAGACCTGCAGGCAAACTTTCTGGTGGGATGAAACAGAAATTGGGTTTATGTTGTGCATTAATTCATGATCCTGAATTACTTATTCTAGATGAACCGACAACAGGGGTTGACCCTTTATCACGTGCTCAATTTTGGGATTTAATTAATCGTATTCGTAAACGTCAAACAAACATGAGCGTGTTAGTTGCGACTGCTTACATGGAAGAAGCCGAGCGTTTTGATTGGCTGGTTGCTATGGATGCCGGTAAAGTTTTAGCAACGGGTCATGCCAATGAGTTAAAAGTACAAACTCAGACGAATGAATTAGAAGCCGCTTTTATCGAGTTGTTACCTGAAGAAAAGAAAAAGAATCATCAAAAAGTTATTATTCCTCCTAGAGATAAAAGTGACGATGACGTGATTGCCATTGAAGCTAAAGATCTAACCATGCGTTTTGGTCAATTTGTTGCGGTTGATCATGTGAGCTTTCGCATTCCTAAAGGTGAAATTTTTGGTTTCTTGGGATCAAATGGCTGTGGTAAATCAACCACAATGAAAATGCTGACGGGATTATTAGAAGCCAGTGAAGGGCGAGCTTGGTTATTTGGTCAAGAAGTTGATCCTAAAGATATCGAAACTCGTCGTCGGGTGGGATATATGTCGCAAGCTTTTTCACTTTATAGTGAATTAACAGTACGACAAAATCTAGAATTACATGCCAAACTTTTCCATATTCCTGAAGAAGAAATTCCTCAGCGAGTCAAGGCGATGAGTGAACGTTTTAATTTAACCGATGTTGAAGATGTCCTTCCTGATGGTTTGCCATTAGGTATTCGCCAACGTTTATCCCTTGCAGTTGCAGTTATTCATAAACCCGAAATGCTGATACTGGATGAACCAACTTCAGGTGTTGACCCAATTGCACGAGATATGTTCTGGAACTTGATGGTTGACTTATCAAGACGTGACGGTGTCACTATTTTTATTTCAACCCATTTTATGAATGAAGCCGCACGCTGTGATCGAATGTCACTTATGCATGCGGGTAAAGTTTTAGTCACTGATACCCCAAGTAATTTAGTCAAAAATAGTCAATTTGATACCCTTGAAGAAGTCTTTATTGATTATCTTAAGAAGGCATCAGGTGAACAAGAAAACTCTGAACTTAATGAAAAAACACTACAACTTCCCGCATCTAGCGATGAAAGTGCAGAAAAAGCCTTAAAGCAAAGATTTAGTCTGCGACGTTTATTTAGCTATAGTATTCGTGAAGGCATGGAGTTGCGCCGTGATCCTGTGCGTCTAACATTGGCGTTATTAGGAACTGTTATTCTCATGTTTATTATGGGATATGGAATTAGCATGGACGTTGAAAACTTACGCTTTGGTATTATGGATAGAGACCAAACGGGTTTAAGTCAAGCATATAGCCAAAATCTATCAGGCTCTCGTTATTTTATTGAAAAAGCACCAATCACTGATTATGACCAACTTGAACGTCGGCTACGTAGTGGAGATATCACAGTTGCAATTGAAATTCCGCCTAACTTTGCCCGTGATGTTGCTAAGGGAAATACTGTAAAAATAGGAGTTTGGATAGATGGAGCTATGCCAAATCGAGCTGAAACAGTACGTGGTTATATTCAGGCGATGCACTTAACATGGATGCTTGATATGGCAATGCGTCAACCAACAAATGTAGTTGATAAATTATCACCGATTAATATCGAAACACGTTATCGTTATAATCCTGATGTAAAAAGTTTACCTGCTATTGTGCCTGCTGTTATCCCACTTTTATTAATGATGATCCCTGCGATGTTAAGTGCATTGAGTGTGGTACGTGAAAAGGAGCTGGGTTCTATTATTAACCTTTATGTTACACCTGTTACCAAGGCTGAATTTTTATTAGGTAAACAATTTCCTTATATTTTATTGGGAATGTTTAACTTTTTTATGCTCTGTGCGCTTTCGGTCTTTGTATTTGGTGTCAGTTTTAAAGGCAGTATGCTTACGCTCTCTTTAGGGGCATTGCTCTATATTACGATCGCAACAGGAATGGGGTTATTAATTTCTTGCTTTATGAAAAGTCAGATTGCCGCTATTTTTGGTACTTCAATTATTACCTTAATCCCAGCAACACAATTTTCAGGAATGATTGACCCTGTTTCATCACTAGAGGGCATTGGTAAATGGATAGGGCATATTTATCCTACTTCTCATTTCTTAACTATTGCAAGAGGGACTTTTTCAAAAGGATTAAATCTTTTTGATTTACCTTGGTCTTTTATTCCTTTGCTTATTACCATCCCTATTGTAATTGGGCTAAGTGTCTTTTTCTTGAAAAAGCAGGAGGCTTAAATGTGGCACACAATGCAAAATGTATTTAACTTAGGTATAAAAGAGCTACGAAGCCTCTCACGAGATAAGGCAATGCTGGCATTAATTGTGTTTGCTTTTACCGTATCGATTTACTCATCAGCAACGGTAACTCCGGGTTCATTGCACCATGCACCGATTGCGGTTGCTGATCAGGATAAATCACAATTATCTGCACGTATTGTAAATAGTTTTTATATGCCTTATTTTTTGCCACCTGCAGATATCACTCCTGAGCAAATAGATGGTTTGTTAGATAGAGGCGCTTATACGTTTGCATTAGATATCCCACCTAATTTTCAGCGTGATCTTTTAGCGGGTCGTAAACCGGAAATACAAGTTAATATCGATGCAACACGAATGAGCCAAGCTTTTTTAGGTAATAGTTATATACAAAACATTGTAATGGGAGAGGCGAAAACCTTTTTAGCCAAAAACAGAACCAACGACCCATTACCTGTTGATTTAGAAGTAAGAATGAGCTTTAACCCTAACTTAACACAATCTTGGTTTGGTTCCGTGATGGCAATTATCAACAATATCACTATGTTATCGATAGTATTAACAGGAGCCGCATTAATAAGAGAGCGAGAGCACGGAACCATTGAACATTTACTGGTTATGCCTGTAACTCCCTTTGAAATCATGCTTTCTAAGATATGGTCAATGGGGTTGGTTGTACTATTGGCATCGGTAATGTCATTAGTTTTAGTGGTAAAAACCTTGCTTAATGTACCTATTGAAGGCTCGGTTTTACTGTTTATGTGTGGTGTTGCTTTAAGCTTATTTGCGACAACTTCTATTGGTATTTTCTTAGGTACAATGGCGCGTTCAATGCCACAATTTGGTTTATTGATGATTATGGTTTTACTACCATTAAATATGCTATCTGGCGGTATGACGTCACGAGAAAGTATGCCTCAGTTTGTACAAGATGTAATGCAAACAATGCCAACGACACACTTCGTGAGTTTAGCTCAGGCCATTTTATATCGTGGTGCTGATTTCTCTATTGTATGGCCTCAATTTATTGTCTTAATTATTATTGGTTCTGTATTTTTCTCATTAGCCTTATTACGTTTTAGAAAAACAATTTCAGCTATGGCCTAATAAATTTTAAATATTAATCGATAAATTAACCTATTCTCTTCTATTATTAAATATAGAAGGAATAGGTTTTTTATTGATTCAATATATCTAATGTTGGTGTTTTTAATTAATGATAAGGTTTCAATAAATAATATTCACGAAGGTAAATAATCTATTTAAGGTAAGGCGTTAAATAAAATTCATTAATGAAGGGTTTTATTCATCACTTGAATAACATAGTTTATATATTTTTATTGATTGAGCTAAATTTATTTTTAATAAGGCTAATTTTATGAGAGTAATGAAGATATTAAAAAAAGTAACAATAGAAAGGAAAATTAATAAAGAATAAAAAATTGGCATGGATATAATGGATATTAAACCAATTAGAGATAAATTATAATTTGTTATTTTGGCATCAACATTCTTTAGATAATAATATTGGTTTAACAATAGATAGAGGTAAACAGCATTTTGTTTTTAATCCTGATGGTGTTTTACCAAATAATAGACATACAGTCGGATATACATGCTTAGAATCATAACTTAATGGTGATGACACCTTAATGCTAAGAGACTGTCTGAACAAAGCATAGACTATTTTTAGGAAAAGTCACTGAAACATAAGAAGATAATAGAAATAACTTGCGAAACCTTGCCTTGCGTTAGATTTATTACATTTCCCTTTGAAAAGTTATATACATCTGTACTATAAAATATAAGATTTTCTTATTGGTTTTTAATTTATTAGTTTCTGGCAAGGGCGGAAACTAATCGAGAGAAACACATTAAGTCACTCATTCTGTTTTTTATCATTGCTATAATTTAAGAGGCTAAATATGTCATCTACACTTAAGCTTAATGATGGTTTATCTGATATCGGAGCGATAATACATTATGGTATCAGTCAGATCCCAGTGGTCGGAGGTGTACTAAGCACCATTTTTGGCCTTTTATGGCCAACAGATAAGGAAGATATATGGAGCACGATTAAACAGGAAGTGCAAAGCCTTATTAATGAAGATATTCAAGAGGACGACTGGGATCGCCTTGTGGCCGCAGTAAGCGAGCTTCAGGATAAAGTATCATTTATCAATGACCAGTTAATTAATGCCCAGTATGATACCGCTGGCCCTGAACTGATGACAGTGGTTGTAGATCTCGTTGGAATTGAAGAAAACTTCAAAATAGAAGGGACTAATTTCAAATACGCATTTGCTCCACTTTTTGTCGCCGCTGTAAATTTAAAAATTGCCTTATATCTTGAAGGGATTAAATACTCTAATGAATTAGGATTAAGTCAGGATCAAGTTAATCAATTAAAGTCATTGCTTCAATCTGATATTCAGAACTCCAAGAGTTATTTATCTCCAATAAATTCGGCAATAGGCAGTACTTATCTTAACAACATACAGACCTACTTTAGTGTGAAGTTATATTATGGAACAAGTGTGTCTTTATTTAATGAACTATGGTCAGGGGATTATGAAGACTATAATGCTCCTGCACCGCTGGAAAATTACTACGTTCCAGTCATGGCTGCGGGATCTTTCTTTAAGCTTATAAGCCTAGATGGGCAAAATTACTCAGTGCCTATGGCATTTGCTGAAGTCGCTGAAAACTCAATGATGCCTTCTACAAACATCCTAGGATCTTTATATCAAGAGCCAACATCTTATCCAGATGGCTATATTAATTTTATCGATGTTTATACAGACCTGTCAGTGTCACATCGAACTACTGGGTTAATGTTTACCTGTAGTGGGTCTGATGAACAATATGAAATGGGTATGACGCCAAATAACAATTACTCATTCAATGTTGGACAAAACACCATGAGTATTAATGTTGATGGTGGTGAGTTCATTAATCAGGTGTCCGTGAGAGCAGAATCTTTTGTTTCACAAATTGAGTTCACTACTAATCTTAATAATACAATGGTAGCAGGTCAGCATCCTGATGATGACCCTGTGCAAGAAGTCACTTTAGTCAGCCCATTTTCAATTAACTCCATGTATGTGGTCTCTGATGTTGCAGGATATATACAATCATCTGGCCATCAAATGTGTGGGATAGCGATTTCAGCAATATATAATAATGAACTTGCGATGCAATATGTCAGCAGTCTATATAAAAACAGTTAAGGAGGTGTGTTATGTCGACTACTAATTATGTTATTCAACCCTTGGAAACTGTTACAGTATGGGACGATGCTGAGCCTATCATTCCAACAGTTACTAAAAGTGTAATTGTTACTAATAATGGTGAAACGAAATTAGAAGTTGTGAATTACTGGGCACCGCCATCACATGTTTTTTATCCCGATACCACATATTGGGTTGAACCCTATGACACGATTATCGTTCAAGCCCCCCAACGATCATTTTACTACTACAGAGTTAATGTAACTAACTCGGATGATACCAAGGTGGGTGCGGCTATCGTTGAAATTTTAGATTAACATTTACTTGATGGTCAGGAGATTCAATTACCTTTTTTGAATCTCCTGCCATAAGTAGTGGCGAGAGCTGATCCGGCGGCGACAATTCTTTAATGGCTACAATATCGACTATTGCAAAAAACATCACATTTCCGTCAAAATGTTTGTATCCGTTCGATGAATCCCACCTAGCTTTTAAAATCCCAAGGGAGTAAACGGTCGATGTTGGGTGTGGGGTGACATAATTCATTCAAGCTTTCGAAGCCTTAATAGCTCAGATCTCTCATCAGAATTAAAACTACTACCTGATTGCTCAGAGTCGAACAGTTATAAAGTAATTTATCGGTGGTCCCCAGCAGTCAGAAAAGAAAGCGATAATGGTATGTTTTATGGTTTTTGGCCAGGTGAGATCTTACGAGGATTAGGTATGTATATTTTATATAAACAAGAAAACTGATTAATTAATAGATTAACTTTGCCTATCCTCAAATAGCCACAGTTAAGGCATAAATCGATAACCGATCCCGGTTTCTGTTATTAAGTGTACAGGACATGTGGGATCGACTTCTAATTTTTGGCGCAGATGCCCCATATAAATACGTAAATAATGGCTATGTTCGACAAAATTAGGCCCCCAAACATGTTGCATTAAATGCCGTTGAGTAAGCACTTTACCACTGTTATTAACCAATTCACTTAGTAAGCGAAATTCTGTTGGTGTTAAATGAACCTGTTCATTTTGGCGAGTGACAATGCGATTAACCCAATCAATAGTAATATCACCAAAGGTAAATTGTGTGTTTTCAGTTTCTTGCTTTACAAAACGACGTAGTGAAGCCCTTACTCTGGCAAGTAGTTCACTAATACCAAAAGGTTTCGTTAGATAATCATCAGCTCCCGCATCAAGTGCGTTTACTTTATCTTGTTCACCATCTCTTGCAGAAAGGACGATTACAGGAGTACTACTCCATTGGCGATAATCTTGAATAAAACAGAGTCCATCTTTATCAGGTAAGCCGAGATCAAGAATAACCAAATCGGGTTTTCTTGATGCGGCTTCAATTAACCCTCGTTGACATTCAGAGGCCTCATAAACACGAAAACCTTCGTTCTCTAATGCTAGCCGAACAAATCGTAAGATCTCTTTTTCATCTTCAATAATTAAAATGTTATATGGAGTCACTGTTTTATTTCAATCTCATCAATATCAGGGAGTGATTTTAAAGGTAAAACAAAGTGGAAACTTGCTCCACCTTTTTTATTGTTTTCAGCCCAAATTTCACCTTCATGCAAGCGAATAATCGCATTGCAAATCGCTAAACCTAATCCTACACCAGGAATAGCCGACTCTTTTACTGCGCGTGAAAATTTATTGAAAATATGCTGTAGCTGATCACAAGGGATACCATGACCTTCATCCCAAATTTCAACATGAATTTTTGTTTCTTCTGTGTAGGCTTTTATGCCTAACTTGGTGTTTGATGCCGTGTACTTAACCGCATTTTCAAGTAGGTTCGTGATAACCCGTTCAATTAAATTACCATCACAATAAAGCAGTAAATCAGCCGGAATATCAATTTGTAATGGATGTTTATCAAGTAAATAAGAGAGTGACCGAATAGCACTTCCTGTAATTTCTTGCAACGAATTCCATTGTAAATTCACTTGAATACCACCTGATTGTATCCGTGCCATATCCAGTAAGTTATTGACTAAACGTGAAGTTGTGAGAATTTGTTGTCGAATTTGGTTCACTTGCTCAGTATGTGAAGAACCTTCGGCACTTAAATTCAGAAGTAATATCTCAGATTGACCAAAAAGCACAGTAAGAGGGGTTTTTAAATCATGAGAAAGAGCCGCTAAGAGTGCATTGCGTAATTGTTCTCGTTCTATATTAATTCGTGATTGTTCGGCCATTTCTGCCTGTTGTAATCGCTCAAGCGCATTGGCAATCAGACCATTAAACGTTTGTAATAATTGTTGTTGTTCAGGAATAAGTAATTGGCGAAGATTATTGGGTTCAATGGCTAAAATAGCCAAAACTTGTTGAGATGCACTAATAGGGTGTAATTGATAAGGCACACTTGGAAGCGTATCAGTGCCCGCGCCTGCAATTTGGTCTTTGTCATAACACCAACGTGCAATTGCATTATCAAGAGGTAAATGTCCCATTCCTTGAGCATGAAAAGGAGTTAACTTCTCTTGTTTATTGGGGATAAGCAAACAAACTTTGGCATCAAATGCACTTGATAGAAAATGATAACTTGTTTGAGCAATCTCTTGTAAATTTACCGCTCGACTAAGTTCTCGGGTCATCTCAAATAAATGGCGAGTACGTTGCTCTCGATAACGTGCAACCCGTGTTTGATAACGCATGCCTGCGGTTAAATTCCCTACTACTAGCCCAACAATAAGCATTACAGTAAATGTAATTAAATACTGCATATCTAAGACAGCGAGAGAAAAGTGAGGCTGTACAAAAAATAGATCAAAGCTAATAACATTAATTAATGCGGCAAAAATGGAAGGGCGACGGCCAAAAAAGAGAGCGATTAATACAACCCCCAATAAATAGAGTGTGACTAAATTGGCCTTATCAAGTGCTAATAGGAATGTACGAGAAAATAAGGTTATTGCTAAACATAATCCAATGGCTGTGAGATAACCTTTTATATTTTGTCGCCATTTATCATTTTGCAGTTGCGGTACTTTGGTTTTATAACGAAACTCCTCATCATTCAGAGCAACACTGATAACATGGAGATCAGGTGCATATCGCGCTAGTTTTTCAGCAAAACGCATACGTATCCAACGTTTTAGCCACTGCCACTTTTGATAAGTGCGCTGTCCAATAATCACTTTTCCTAAATTATGCTCTCTGGCATAACGGATCACTGCTTTTTCTGCATAATTGTCGGAGAGGATCGCAGTTCTAGCACCAAGATGTTTCGCCAGCTTTAATGAATGTAAAATTGCTCGGCGTTTATGTTCTCCAATTTGGTGAAGTTTAGGTGTTTCAACATAAATAGCATGCCATTGGCAACCAAAAGCAGCAGCATAACGCGCTGCTGTACGAACTAATTTATCGTTGCCACCATGAGCACCAAGGCAAACCATCAAGCTATCTGTTGTGTGCCAAACTGGGGCTGTTCCTTGACTATCGCGGAACTCTTTAACTTGTGTATCAACACGATCGGCCATACGACGTAAAGCTAATTCACGCAAGGCAATTAAATTACCTTTACGAAAAAAGTGTTCTATTGCACGCTCGGCTTGTCCTGCAATATACACTTTGCCTTCGTGTAATCGCTGTTGTAAATCGTCAGGTGGCAAATCCACCATAACTACTTCATCAGCACTATCAAAAATATAATCTGGAATTGTTTCTTGAACTCGAACACCTGTAATACTACCGACAATATCATTAAGACTTTCAATATGTTGTACATTTATCGTGGCAAGAACATCAATACCCGCATCCAATAGCTCTTCAATATCTTGCCAGCGTTTAGGATGTCGGCATTTATGGGGATTACTAAATGCCAATTCATCCATTAAGATCACCGCAGGGTGCCTTGCTAAAGCAGCATCTAAATCAAATGCTGTTAATTTTCTACCGTGATAATGAATACGTTGTGGTGGCAATACTGGCAATCCACTTAATAATGCCGCCGTTTCTTGGCGTTGATGTGTTTCAACCACGCCCACAAGAATGTCGATACCTTGCTGGTGGAGACGTTGAGCTTCTTGCAACATGGCGTAGGTTTTCCCTACGCCAGCACAAGCACCAAAAAATATTTTTAAACGCCCTCGAGTTGTTATTCGCGTTGAAGCGAGTAAATCATCAGGAGAAGGGCGTTGCCATTGTTGATCATGTTCCATTCTATTGAATACTCGCTTTCTGTTGTATTTCAGCACTTAATTTATCAAGTGCTTGATTCAGCATAAATACATTCACCACAGGCTCTCCCATAAATGACATTAATGGAGATATCGTGTTATTTTTTATTAATTGTTCTATTTCATTTTTTGGAAGCTGGCGTAACTGTGCAATATTTTCAACTTGGTAATAGGCTGCTTGTAATGAAATATGAGGATCAAGCCCACTTCCTGATGCAGTGACCAAATCCACAGGTACTATATGATGATTACCAACATTTTTTTGCCATGTTTGAACTCGTTTTACAACTTCATTTAGTAACAATGGATTAGAAGTCGCCAATTGGCTAGCACCTGAAGCCATACTGTTATAAGGCATTTCTGTCGTCATCGAAGGCCGACTTTTAAAATAATCGGCTCGATTAAATTGTTGGCCAATTAATTCAGAACCAATGAGCGTGTTATCTTGATAAATAAGAGAACCTTTCGCTTGCCATGGGAATATTAAGTTAGCTAATCCTGTTACTAAAAGAGGATAGGCTAGCCCAGTTATTAGTGTAAGTAATAATAACATTACTAATGATGAACGAAATAGAGGCATATATAACTCCTTAAAACCCAATAAGCGCTAAAATCATATCGATAACTTTAATGCCAATAAATGGTATTAATAGCCCGCTGATCCCATATAACGAAAGATTACGACGAAGTAATACATGTGCTGATACAGGGCGATAATTTACACCTTTAAGTGCAAGTGGGATCAAGAAAACAATAATTAAGGCATTAAAAATAACTGCAGATAGCATGGCCGATGCTGGTGAATGTAAGTCCATTACATTAAGCATATTGAGTTGAGGATAAGTGACGGCAAAGGCGGCTGGAATAATGGCAAAATATTTAGCAATATCATTGGAAATACTAAAAGTAGTTAACGCACCACGTGTCATTAGCATTTGTTTACCGATGTGTACAACTTCGATTAACTTTGTTGGATTAGAGTCTAAATCAACCATATTACCGGCTTCTTTGGCAGCTTGAGTACCTGAATTCATCGCAACAGCAACATCGGCTTGTGCTAATGCAGGAGCATCATTAGTGCCATCACCCGTCATTGCGACTAATCGACCTTCTGATTGATATTGACGAATTAATGCTAATTTTGCCTCAGGTGTTGCTTCTGCAAGGAAGTCATCAACACCAGACTCTGCTGCGATAGCTGCCGCCGTAAGATGATTATCACCGGTGATCATGACGGTTTTTATCCCCATTTGGCGAAGTTGAGCAAAACGTTCTTTAATACCTCCTTTCACAATATCTTTAAGTTCAACAACCCCTAAAATTTTCTGATTTTCAACGACCACCAGCGGTGTTCCACCTGCTCTTGCTACTTGCTCAACTATAGCGGTGACTTCATCAGGAAAATGACCGTGACTGACTTCAATATGACGACGAATAGCATCAACAGAACCTTTGCGGATCAATCGCTCTCCAATATTGACCCCACTCATTCGAGTCATTGCAGAAAAAGGAATAAAAGAAGCCCCCATTGATGCTAAATCACGCTCACGCAAATTAAAGCGTTGTTTAGCAAGGATCACAATGCTTCTGCCTTCGGGTGTTTCATCTGCAAGAGAACTTAACTGTGCGGCATCAGCAAGTTGTTTTTCGCTGATCCCTGAAAGGGGTATAAAACGTGATGCTTGGCGATTGCCTAATGTAATGGTACCTGTTTTATCAAGCAGTAAAACATCAACATCACCAGCGGCTTCAACTGCACGACCACTAGTTGCGATAACATTCGCATCTAACATTCGGCTCATACCTGCAACACCAATCGATGAAAGCAACCCACCGATTGTGGTAGGGATCAGACATACTAACAAAGCAATTAAGGTTACGACTGAAATAACGTCGCCATAGCCTTGAAACTCGACAGCAAAAACACTGAACGGGTAAAGGGTGATGCAGGCTAATAAGAAAATAAGTGTGAGCGCTGTTAATAAGATAGTTAATGCCACTTCATTTGGTGTTTTTCTGCGTTTAGCTCCTTCCACCATTCCAATCATACGATCGAGAAATGAATTACCCGCTTCAGCAGTACAACGAATAATCAACCAATCAGATAACACACGAGTACCACCAGTGACAGAAGAAAAATCACCACCTGATTCACGGATCACGGGTGCGGATTCACCCGTAATAGCACTTTCATCAACTGAAGCACCACCTTCAATAACTTCACCATCACAAGGAATAACTTCACCCGCGTTGACTAAAACGATATCACCTTTATGTAATGAGAAAGAGTCAACGGTTTCTTTTGGTGCATTGATGTCAGCGTGATGTAAACGTACTGCTTTGGATTGTTGTTTAGCACCACGTAAACTAGCTGCTTGTGCTTTGCTTCGGCTTTCTGCTAATGACTCAGCAAAATTGGCAAATAACAATGTCACCCATAACCAAAACATCACTTGTGAAGTAAAGTGATTATCATTAGGGAGATACCCTAATAGCGAAGCAATCCAAATACCGGTAGTTAAAAGCGCACCAACATAAACAATAAACATAACGGGGTTACGCCATTGTGCCTGAGGTGTACATTTTCTTATCGCATCAAAGAAAGCCGACATTATTGTTTTGCTGTCAAAAAGTTGGGTTGTTTTCATGATAGGTTTCCTTATTTAGCCCAAAACAGCTGTAAGTGTTCTGCAATAGGGCCAAGTGCTAATGCCGGAACAAAAGTCAAAGCACCGATCAATAATACCGTGAGGATCAATAAAAAAATAAACAGTGGTGAAATGGTAGAGAGTGTCGCTAAGCTTTCTGGTTGACGTTTTTTCACCGCTAAACTACCGGCAATAGCGAAAACAGGTAACATGACACCAAAGCGGCCAATGAGCATTGCGATACCCAATAACAGATTATAAAAAGGTGAATTGACATTGAGTCCAGCAAAGGCACTACCGTTATTATTCGCAGCAGAAGTAAATGCATATAACACTTCGCTAAAACCATGAGGGCCAGGGTTTAAAATGGCTTCACGACCAACATCAGTAAATAAAGCGAGGGTTGTACCTAATAAAACAATGGTTGGAGAGACTAAAATAGCAACGGCTACCCATTTCATCTCAGCAACACCTATCTTTTTACCGAGATATTCCGGCGCACGACCAACCATTAATCCAGCGATAAATACAGCTAATAACACATAGAGGATCATGCCATAAAATCCTGAACCTACACCGCCAAAAACCACTTCACCTGTTTGCATTAACCACATTGGTACCATGCCACCTAATGCCGTTAATGAATCGTGCATTGCATTAACGGCACCACAAGATGCTACCGTTGTGACAGCAACAAAAATGGCGCTACCCATTATTCCAAACCGTGTTTCTTTGCCTTCGAAATTCAGTGAGCTATTGGTACCTGCGAGCATAAATTCTGGATTTCCGTGCCATTCAGCCCAAGTAATAACACCTACGGCAACAATAAAAATCAGCGTCATTGCCCAAAGTAAAGTGTAGCCTTGGCGCTGAGTTCCACTTAAACGACCAAAGGCAAAACACAAGGCAGTAGGGATAAGAAAAATAGCGAGTATTTGTAAGAAGTTGCTTAATGAAGTTGGATTTTCATAAGGATGTGCAGAGTTTGCTGCAAAATAACCACCGCCATTTGTACCTAATAACTTAATTGCTTCTTGAGAAGCAACTGGCCCCATTGGCAGCCATTGGTGTTGACCATCAAGACCTTGGCTCAATAGCGCAGGATGAAAGTTTTGTATCACTCCTTGGCTGACAAATAATAACGACCAGATAATAGCTAAAGGGAGTAAGACATATATTGTAATACGGCCAATATCGACCCAAGCATTTCCTAAAGAAGTACAAGAAGATTGTGTTAATGCCCTAATTAAAACAAAAGCTACCGCAATTCCAGTTGTGGCAGATAAAAAGTTTTGTACTGCAAGCCCCATCATTTGACTCAAATAACTGACGGCAGTTTCACCGCTATAAGCTTGCCAGTTAGTATTTGTAATAAAGCTAATAGTTGTATTTAGCGCTAAATCCCAATTCATATTAGGGGCAAATTGGGGATTTAAAGGTAAATAGCCTTGGTTAAGCAGTATGACAAATAATAAAATTGCCCCCATTAAATTAAAAATAAGCAGAGCGAACATATACTGATATCCGCACATAGGCTGAATGGACTTACCTGCGGGTTTAAAACCACAGCAACGCCAAATGACATGTTCAGTTTGAGTAACCCAATGAGGTAAATCGCCTTCAATCAGGCGAGCCAAATAATGTCCAAGCATTTTTCCTATTACAAAGAGTGTAATAAGAAAAACAGCAATATATATCAACGCTGTTGTTGCCATTTTTAAAATGCCTCTGCGTGAAATAACACATAAATAAGATAAGCAGTGAGCAAAACAACTAATGCCACAGCACCGAATATCACCATCAGAACGATCCTTTTACTATTTAGATTAAGAAAGCGTACTTAAAGGTCTGTAAAGATGTTGATAAAAGAGATAGGTGAAGTGTAAAAAAAGTATAAAAATGGCTAATAGGTGTGCATAGACTCCTTGATTGGTTGAAATAAGGTCATGCCTTTGTTAGATCTAAGTTAGGTTAAAATAATATGCTAATTAAGTGGATAGAAATTAGCACTCTCTAGAGGATATTGAATGAATACTCGCTATCTAAAGGCCAAATGGTTTTTATACTTCTTAAGCTTATTAATAATTTCATCTATATTCATGGTCAAAGCGATGGCAAATTCTGATAAAGCATATTTAGTTACACTGGCACAAGAGGGGAATTTATCTGAATTAAAACGTCAGATAGAACAAGGTGCAAATATTGAACAACGTGATCTAAAATTACGTACACCGCTAATGGCGGCTACACATACCAACCAAATTGAGGTTGCAAAATATCTGATTGAGCATGGTGCAGATGTTAATGCCCGTGATGCTATTCATGATTCACCCTATCTTTATTCGGGCGCTAGAGGTTTACAGGAGATCTTAGAATTAACGTTATCCCATGGTGCCTCACTTAAAAGCGTTAATCGTTATGGTGGAACAGCATTAATTCCTGCTTCAGAGCGGGGTCATGTAAAAACAGTAAAAACATTGATTGATGCTGGTGTGGATGTTGATCATATTAATCGTTTAGGTTGGACTGCTTTAATTGAAGCTATTATTTTAGGTGATGGTAGCCAAAAATATGAAGAGATTGTGACTTTACTTATTGAAGGTGGAGCTAACGTTAACCTCGCCGATGGCTCTGGCCACACACCATTAACCTTAGCTAAAGATAAAGGCTATACAAACATCGTTAATATACTTGAACAAGCGGGGGCGAAATAATGTCAGATAATCAGTTTATACAACAAGCTATATCGCTTGCCATAGATAATGTAAAAGTAGGGGGAAGGCCTTTTGGCGCGGTCATTGTGAATAATGGTCAAGTGATTGCAAGTGCTGTTAATCAAATAATAACGACAAATGATCCCACTGCCCACGCTGAATTATTAGCATTACGGGAAGCCGGAAAAGTATTAGGGCGAACAAAATTAGATGATTGTATAGTTTATGCCAGTGGACAACCTTGTCCAATGTGCCTTGCCGCAATGCGTATGGCGGGGATCTCTAAAATTTTTTATGCCTATTCTAATGAGGATGCAGAGCCTTACGGACTATCGACAGCCAGTATTGCTAAAGCATTAAGAAAGGTACCAGAGCAACAAGAAGGCCTCCAATTTGTACAGCTAAAAACGGAGGGGGAAATACAACCCAAGCTTTACCAGTATTGGTCACAGCAACCTTAGGTGTTCATTTTTCTATAAATAAAAGTCCTAAAAGCGAGATTAAAATAACAGCATAAGATCAGATACTTTTAGGACTTTTTATTTTTACTATTGATGATTAATCAACAAAACAATTGTTTTTCAGCAGGGGTCACATTTAACTGCGATTGCCAACTTTTGAGCGTTAATGTCGCCAACATGGCTAAACCTTCGTAATAAGGGAATGCCCCTTGCAAAGATAACTTCTCTAAATAGCGATAAGCCCATGGCAGAAGATGTTCTGCTAATAGCTCATTGAGCTTTTCAGGGCGAGTTTCTGCAATCCATGCCACCATCATTACCATTAATCCAAAGTGATCTTCAGGTTCATTTTGGGTTAATGCAATATCAATGCCATTTTCTAGCATCCATTCACGTAAATCTAATGTTGAATTACCAAATAATACATTTTCATGATCAAGATAGACCGAGCCCCAAGGCGGTGCTGGAAGTGCGTAAGGTCCGACAAATAGGCGCTGATAAGCTTGTGCTAAAGTTTCTTCATTTAATGAGGTTTGTGAAAGCAGACTTGCAATACGTTGCTTTTCTTCTTCGCTGCCATACGGCCATTCTTCAATCCACTTTTGACTCGACAGCAGTTCGACAATGTCACTTTTTTCAGTGGGTGAATAATAAAACGCCGCACCTAAAATACGGGCAGTAAGAGAAATATCAGTAATAAGTTGTTGTTCCATAATATTTTTATAATCCGCTTAGATTTATTGTCTTTACTATATGCGATTTTCTATCTAAACATAATGACTAAGATTAAAAAAGAGTGATACCGCATTATAAAAGGAAAACCGCCATAACAGATAAAAGAGTGGACTTTTTAACTATTACAGCGGTTTAAAGGCTGAGTATTTAATTAACCAACTACCGCCATACCGACAGTCATATGTAAACCATAGAACACACCACGTCCAATAAATTCACCGGTAAACACTAAAATAAAGCCCAATGCTAATAAAGCAACAGAAGGGTTATTTTTACGTAGAAGTGGTGTAATCCAGCAACTTAATCCTAAAACTAAAGCTACTAATTTAATTCCCATCAAAGCACCATAGTTAGGGACTAAATCTACCGCTTTTTGTACAGAGGTTTGAATAGAACCTAATTCAAAGCCTTGAGATGTTGCCACAATAGCACTCACAATAATTGCGATAACACTCAATAATGGCAATGTACTGGCGCAATTGAGGTTAAAACCTGCAATACGCAGTAAAAGTGCCGCTAAAATAGGGCCACCGATAAAGGCAGTTAGCACAAAATTAAATGTGGTGTAGCTGTTATACCATGTTGGAACGGTATCAATTTGGTATACGCGAGATATTGCCGTAATAAATAATGCGGCTAATACTATAACCAGTGCGACCCATAATTTGCCTAATGCAGCCGGCATTTTATTAAGTACAGCCAATAGCCAATAAATCCCCCCTAGGGCAAAGAAAATTGAACCACTGGCAATTTCATTACTTAATGATGAGTGACCCAGACGAAGTAATGAGTTAAATGCGCGTAATGGGGTTCCCATATGCATCATAGATAATAAGAAACCAATTCCCATTAATGCCCAAAGACCAAACATGCTGTAATGTACTTTTCTGTTCATTTCAGGAGAAAGCTTACCCGAAAGAATAGCGCATCCCATGATAATAAAAGCGCCAGCAACACTTTGACCGATAACAGTAAAGAACATCAGTGGCCATTCATGCAATCCCACCATCTTACACCTCCTCTGGGTTTGCCAGATGACCGGTGGTATCACCCACAGGACGGCTATTGGCATTTAATTTAAGGACAATATTTGGCTTGGTGTATTTTGCTGAAGGAAGTGGGGCGATTTCAGCTAAATCACCGTATTTTGCGCGTAATTCTTCAATAGGTGCCATATCTAATGCGCGTAGTGGACAAGACTCAACACAAATTGGTTTTTTGCCTTCAGCTACACGCTCATAGCAACCGTCACACTTGGTCATATGACCTTTGACTTCATCAAATTGCGGTGCACCATAAGGGCATGCCATATGGCAATAGCGACAACCGATACAAATATCTTCATTAACAACAACAAAGCCATCTTCACGTTTATGCATTGCACCGCTTGGGCAAACTTTTGCACAAGCAGGATCGTCACAGTGGTTACACGAAATAGATAAGTAATAGGCAAAAACATTTTGTGTATAAACGCCATCTTGTTCTGTCCAATCGCCACCTGCATATTCATAGATACGGCGGAAATTGACTTCAGGGGATAAATTTTTAAAATCCTTGCACGCCAGTTCACAGGTTTTGCAGCCGGTGCAACGACTTGAATCAATGTAAAAACCATATTGCGTTGACATAACCAGACTCCTTACGCCTTGACGACTTCAACAAGATTACTGTGAGAAGGATTACCCTTGGCAAGTGGCGAAGGGCGTTGTGTCGTTAACACGTTAATGCTACCTGCGTGATCAATGCGGTTACTATCTGGGTTATACCAAGCACCTTCACTTAAACCGACTACACCAGGTAAGATACGAGGTGTCACTTTTGCGTTGATCCTAACTTCACCACGATCGTTATAAATACGCACTAAATCACCGTGTTTAATGCCTCGTTTTGATGCATCAACAGGGTTTATCCATATTTCTTGTGGGCATGCGGCTTTTAAAACATCTACGTTGCCATAAGTTGAGTGAGTACGTGATTTATAATGGAAACCCGTCATTTGTAATGGATATTTTTCCATTGCCGGATCACCATAGCTTTCAAAACCAGCAGAATAAATCGGCAGTGGATCAATAACATCGTCAGATGCAAGCTCCCATGTCGCTTTAATGTCAGCAAGTTGAGAAGAATAAATCTCAATTTTTCCTGATGGTGTCGTTAATGGGTTATTTTCAGGATCTTCACGGAATTTGCGATAAGCAACATGATGACCCTCAGGATCGCGTTTTTTGAAGATCCCTTGAGCACGGAACTCTTCAAAAGTTGGAAGTTCAGGTAAGTTGTGACGAGATTGTTCGTAAAGATGACGTAACCATTCTTCTTGAGTTCGGTTCTCAGTGAATTTTTCACCCACCCCCATGCGTTTTGCAATTTCGCTGGTCATTTCATAGATATTACGGCTTTCAAAGCGAGGTTTAATTGCTTGATCTGCAAAAATTACATACGCCATATTACCCGCAGATGCATCCATACAGAAATCCATCTGTTCTGATGCAGTGCAATCAGGAAGTAGAATATCGGCATATTTTGCGGATGATGTCATATGATTATCGATCACCACAATCATTTCGCATTTTTTATCGTCTTGCAAAATGTCGTGAGTACGATTGATTTCAGAATGCTGGTTGACTAAACAGTTACCTGCGTAGTTCCAAACCATTTTAATAGGCACATCCAATTTGTCTTTACCACGAACACCATCACGTGTTGCCGTCATTTCTGGACCACGTAAGATTGCATCCGTCCACATAAACATGGAAATGCTGGTGGTTACAGGGTTAGTGAACGTAGGCATACGAACAAAAGGAATGCTGTAAGAGCCTTCGCGAGCACCAGTATTGCCGCCGTTAATTCCCACATTACCGGTTAAAATAGAGAGCATTGCAATCGCACGAGAGGCTAATTCACCATTAGAGCGACGCTGAGGTCCCCAACCTTGAGTGATATACGCCGGTTTTGCCGTCGCAATTTCCCGTGCTAATTTCACAATTCGTGAAGCGGGAATACCTGTAATTTGTGCTGCCCATTCTGGCGTTTTAGGCTGACCGTCTGCGCCATCACCTAAAATATAGGCCTTATAGTGACCATTTTTTGGCGCACCTTCTGGCAGGGTGGTTTCATCATAACCTACACAATATTTATCAAGGAAAGGCTTATCAACTAAGTCTTCTTTGATCATGACATATGCTAATGCATTGACTAATGCGGCATCAGTTCCTGGACGAATAGGTATCCACTCATCTTCACGGCCTGCACCTGTATCGGTATAGCGTGGATCGATAATAATCATTCGAGCATCAGATTTCTCACGGGCTTGCTCAACGTAATAAGTGACACCACCACCACTCATCCGTGTTTCACCAGGGTTATTACCAAACATCACAACAAGTTTTGTATTTTCAATGTCTGAAGGGCTATTACCATCCGCCCAACCACCATAGGTGTAGTTTAAGCCAGCTGCAATTTGTGCCGTACTGTAATCACCGTAGTGATTGAGATAACCACCACAACAATTCATTAAACGAGCAATCAATGTTGCACCCGGTGGCCATGATTTCGTCATCGTGCCACCTAAAGTACCTGTGCCGTAGTTCAAATAAATAGATTCATTACCATAATCTTTAATCAAACGTTTCATGGTATCTGAAATCGTATCAAAGGCTTCATCCCATGAAATACGTTCAAATTTGCCTTCACCACGTTTACCCACACGTTTCATTGGATAGCGCAAACGATCAGGGTTGTAAACACGACGACGCATTGAGCGACCACGTAAACAGGCACGAACTTGGTGTAATTCTTCGTAGACATCATTACCTGTGTTGTCAGTTTCTACATATTTAATTTCACCATCAACAACATGCATACGTAATGGGCACCGACTACCACAGTTTACTGTACAGGCACTCCACACCACTTTTTCGCTATTTGTTGTCGGTTTTGTTTCTGTGGCGATGGCTTGATTAAAGGGGAGAGATAATCCCCCAGCAGTTATTGCTAAACCACCCGCTGCACCTGTTTTTACAAAACGACGGCGAGATAAGGGAGTGGAAAGTAACGCCATCTCTTTGATGTTTTTCATACATTACTCACTTGATTATTTATATTTTTAAGAAAAAAGAAGCCAACAAGCTTATAGAGAAATAATTATTGTTATTGTTGTTAAAAAATAAGCACTTTAACGTAGGCAATAAAACCCAACTGTTAATGTGGATACTACGTATTTTCTAAAAGTTGTAGTTGCTTTACATCAAAGAAAAGTGATTTATTACAAGCGTTACCAGTTTTTAAGGTTAATCTAAGTTTTTGTATTTGTTAAATTTAATCAGATGATTAATATTGTTGTATAATAAAATATATAACGATTGATGAAGTATTATAATGTTACTGATAACAAGGAGTGGGTGAAATAATAATATGCTATCTGTCAGATTTAACTGGATAATTTGCCAATAAAATTAATGTATGGAATATTTTTTTCTAAAATAAAATTATTTAACATTATATTAATTTATTTAGCTAAATAAAAAATAATTTGTTTAGCTTTTGGGTTGTTTTGCCTTCATTTTAATTATCTAAAAAAGACTAATGATATGTCTTTTTTGTCGTTTAGATCACAAATAAAGCGCTTTTATCCGCATATTCATTGCCATTTAAGATAGGTTTTTATTTAATCATGTTATTAGCTAAACCGTTTTAGTTTTTATGATTACTATTAATGATCGCTTATAAACGAAGTAAGACTTACCGAGGCTATGATGAATATTGAGAATATTGCTCGCCAACTAGTGCCTTTATTGGGAGGTGCTGAAAATATTGCCAGTGCGGCGCATTGCGCTACTCGTTTAAGACTTGTATTAGTCGATGACACTAAGGCTGATAAAGAGGCAATCAATAAATTAGAAGGTGTAAAAGGGTGTTTTAGTAATGCGGGACAAATTCAGGTAATTTTTGGTACTGGCTTAGTCAACAAAGTGCATGCGGCCTTTATTGCTGCGGCGGGTATTGGCGAATCAAGTAAATCTGAAGCGGCAAATATCGCGGCCAAAAAGCTCAACCCATTTCAGCGAATAGCTAGACTGCTTTCTAATATCTTTGTGCCTATTATTCCTGCCATTGTGGCGTCAGGTTTATTAATGGGGCTACTTGGGTTAATGAAAACTAACCAGTGGGTGAGTCCTGATAATGCACTCTATATCATGTTAGATATGTGTAGCTCTGCGGCATTTATTATTTTACCTATTTTGATTGGTTTTACGGCGGCCAAGGAGTTTGGCGGAAATCCTTATCTTGGTGCTACATTAGGTGGAATTTTAACGCATCCTGCATTAACTAACGCATGGGGCGTTGCTGCTGGTTTTAACACCATGAATTTCTTTGGGTTAGAAGTGGCAATGATTGGTTATCAAGGTACTGTCTTTCCCGTCTTGCTTGCTGTTTGGTTTATGAGTGTGTTGGAAAAACAATTACGCAAAGTTGTTCCTAATGCTCTTGATTTAATTATCACGCCATTTTTAACCGTTATTATTTCGGGCTTTGTCGCGTTATTAGTCATAGGGCCAGTCGGTCGTCTTTTAGGTGATGGTATTTCATTACTATTAAGCACCTTAATTACACAAGCGGGTTGGATAGCAGGGCTAATTTTTGGTGGGCTTTATTCTGTAATTGTTATTACGGGTATTCACCACAGTTTTCATGCTGTCGAAGCAGGTCTATTAGGCAACCCTAATATTGGGGTTAACTTTTTATTGCCGATTTGGGCAATGGCGAATATAGCTCAAGGTGGTGCTTGTATTGCTGTTTGGTTTAAAACCAAGGATGCAAAAATTAAAGCAATCACAATCCCATCGGGTTTCTCTGCTATGTTAGGAATTACTGAAGCGGCCATTTTCGGGATTAATTTACGTTATGGAAAACCATTTATTGCGGCTTTAATTGGTGGTGCTGCTGGTGGTGCTTGGGTTGTAGGCTCACATGTTTATATGACGGCCGTAGGGCTGACTGCTATTCCTGGTATTGCAATCGTGCAAGCAGGTTCAATTATGAATTATATTATTGGCCTTGTGATTGCCTTTGTGACTGCGTTTGTTATCTCTCTTTTGCTGAAATACAAAGTGGAGTCTGCATAAATGAACAAAAACGAAGGGTTATCTGCGATTTTACAATCGGTCATGCGTAATAGCGCTAAAACCATAAAAGATAAATATTATCCACATTGGCATTTAGCGCCAGTAACTGGGTTATTAAATGATCCTAATGGATTTTGTTTTGATGGTGAATATTATCATCTGTTTTATCAATGGAACCCTTTTTCTTGTGAGCATAAACATAAATGTTGGGGTCATTGGCGCTCAAAGGATTTGATTACTTGGCAGCATCAACCTATTGCTTTACTGCCTAATGAATTTTATGACAAAGATGGCTGTTATTCCGGTAGTGCAGTGATCTATCAAGGGAAATTAACCCTTTGTTATACTGGTAATGTTAAATTTGAGGATGGCTCTCGTACGGCATGGCAATGTTTAGCCGTTGAAAATCAACAGGGAGGTTTTGATAAGTTAGGGCCTGTCTTGGGGCTTCCTGAAGGTTATAGTGGCCATGTCCGTGATCCAAAGATTTGGCAATATAATGATGTGTGGTACATGGTATTAGGCGCACAAAATTTAGATAAACAGGGTAAAGTTTTACTCTATCGTGCATCTCACTTATATCAATGGCAATTAGTCGGCGAATTAGCTGGAAGTTATTTAGGCGGGTTGGCTGATGCGGGTTATATGTGGGAATGCCCAGATCTCTTTGAACTAGATGAACGCTTTATTTTATTAATATGTCCTCAAGGTATAAAAAGAGAACAACAACGATTTTTAAATTCACATTCTAGTGCCTACTTAATAGGAAATTTTGATTATTCAACATTGCAATTTCAGCATGGTGATTTAATCGAACTAGATGCAGGTTTTGAGTTTTACGCACCTCAAACAACATTTGCGAATGGCAGACGTTTATTATTTGGTTGGATGGGAGTTCCTGATGGTGAAGAAATGTATCAACCGACCATTGCTAATGGCTGGATACACCAAATGACTTGCCCTCGCGAATTACATATAAAAGAAGGGAAGCTTTATCAACAACCCGTAAAAGAATTACAGCAACTCAGGCAAAATCCAGCATATTGGCAGGGAATTGCAGATGATGCTCCTACAATTAATGAATTCTCAATTGAGCTAGAATTGCAACTATTTGGCTCTCTTGCCATTCATTTTTCTGATACTCTTTCGTTAATTATTGAAAATGACCAAGCACTATTAAAACGCCGTAGCGCTAAGAATGGAGAGTGGCAATCACGTTTCTGGTCTGGTGATATAAAACATCTTCAAATATTATGTGATAGTTCTAGTGTAGAGATTTTCTTTAATCACGGCATGGGTGTGATGAGCAGTCGTTTTTTTCCTTTAGAAAAACAAATAATCACATTTTCAGGAAAAGATGTAATAAAACTAACAACTTGGCAATTAACAGATGCATTACCAAGTTGAATAAGATTATATAAATAATTTAAGCTTAGCAAATTAGAATAACAGTGAAAAAACAAAAACGTCTTACCATTACAGATATTGCAAAAATAGCGGGTGTATCCAAAACAACGGCAAGTTTGGTGTTAAATGGCCGTGGTAAAGAGATGCGTGTTTCTGATGATACTATTGCGCGTATTACGGCTATTGCTGAACAATATCAGTATCAGCCTAATATTCATGCCCGATCTTTACGTGATAACCGTAGTTATGCATTAGGGTTGGTTATTCCTGATATTACTAACTACGGTTTTGCTTCTGTGGCGTACGAACTAGAAATATTATGCAGGGAAGCAGGTATTCAATTACTTATTTCCTGTACTGATGAAAATGCGGCTCAAGAAACACTGGCAATAGAACATCTATTATCACGTCAAATCGATGGTTTGATTGTAGCTTCTTGTTTACAAAGTGATTTTGAATATCAACGTTTAAGCAAACAAATACCTGTTGTGTTATTTGACCGGTATTTTGAAGGAACAACATTACCTTTTGTGGTCACCGATTCAATAACGGCAACACAACAACTAATTGCAAAAATTGCTTCGACAAAAGGTATTGATGAATTTTACTTCTTAGGTGGACAGTCAACACTTTCACCGACTAAAGATCGTCTTTTAGGTTTTACGCAAGGGCTTTCACAAGCACAAATCAATTTAAAATCAGAATGGATCATACATGGGCATTATCACCCAAGTTCAGGTTATGAAATGTTCGGCTCGTTATGTGCATCTTTAGGGCGCCCGCCAAAATTTGTTTTTACTTCTGCTTGTGGCTTATTAGATGGCGTATTGCGCTATCTAAGTCAAAATAAAATTATGCAAGATAATGTTTATTTAGCGGGTTTTGATGATCACTATTTGTATGATTCATTATCAATACCAATAGATACTGTCGCACAAAATAATCCTGAATTAGCATCACACTGTTTCCGACTGGTTATGGGATTAATTAACCAGACAAACTTAGAAACTCATCAAATTTTTATTCCAGCAAAAATTCATCAACGACATGAGTAAGGTTAAGGTTGAGCAATTTCATACAATCATCAGTATCATGTTTATGATAAAAGCTGATTATTTTTACCGTTGATGGAGTCAATCTTTGATGCGACAAGAGCAGGCTAAACTTATTCACCTTCCTGAGCTTAATAGTCTTGCTTATCTGCAAGCCGAATATTTACATCAAACTTTTTCACGTCATACCCACGAAGGCTTTTGTATTGGTGTGATTGATGATGGCGCACAACAGTTTTATCGCACAGGAAGCGAACATATCGCTCCTAAAGGAGACATCATTATTGTTAATGCTGATGAAGTCCACACTGGCTCCTCTGCGGTTGAATCTGGTTGGGCTTATCAAGCTATTTATCCCACACCAGAATATCTGCAAACATTAACGCGTGATCTACAACAAGAGCAGGGTGCAACGCCTTGGTTTCCTGATGCTGTTATTCACGATCCGGGTTTAAGTCAGCAACTTTTATTACTTTTTTCATTACTAGAGCAGCCCAATAATTACCTTTTAAAAGAGTCTCTATTGCTTTCAACAATGGCAATGTTGATTTTGCGTTATAGCAAAACAAGAACTCAAGAAAAACCATTAAGTGCTATAGGACAACGGTTACAGTGGGTGAGTGAATTAATGAATGACACTCCTGAAAATGATTTTTCACTCAACATGTTAGCTGAAATGGTGAATTTAAGCCCATGGCATTTTTTACGTCAGTTTAAAAAAGAAATAGGCATGACACCTCATGCTTGGCTTATTCAAGCCCGAATTCGTAAAGCAAGGCAGTTACTCTCTTTAGGCCATACACTTACTGATGTAACACAACGTTGTGGTTTTTCAGATCAAAGCCATTTCCATCGCCATTTTAAAAATGCCATTGGTGTTACGCCTGGAAACTATTTAAAAGGGCTTCGGTTATCTTCTTCTCTAACTTTTCCTTTGTTGTAATAAAAAATTAAAAGAGCAATTTTATACAATCTCATTTATCTTTACTGACTGATAATCATTCTCTATAGAATTAATGTATTAGACGTGAAGACAGGTAAATGGAAAAAATCAAAAATAACACTGAAGATAAGCAAACTATGCGTGCCTTTGGTTTAGGCGCTTTGCATGTTTTGCCTTTATGCCTTGCAGTGATCCCTTGGGGAATACTCGCTGGTTCAATGGCCGTTGATGCAGGGTTAACCTTTACTCAAAGTGTCGGAATGTCTGCGATTATTTTTGCAGGTGCGGCGCAATTAGTAACATTAGGATTAGTGGTTTCTGGTGCAGGAATGCTGACCATTATTGTTTCTGTCTTTTTTATTACCGCCCAACATCTTTTATATGGTTTAACCTTACGCCCCCATGTTGCTCATTTAAAATGGTATCAACGTATTACAATAGGCTTTTTATTAACAGATGAGCTTTTTGCCGTTTCAGCACAACCTAAAGTAAAACTCACCCCCGCTTATATGATAGGTGCAGGATTATGTTTTTATTTAGCGTGGGTGGCGGTCAGTATTGTTGGTATTATTATGGCGAGCCAAGTTTCTGATTTATCTCGTTATCATCTTGATTTTTCTATTGTTGCTACGTTATTAGCTATTGTTATTCCATTGATAAAAACGTTTAGTACGTTAGTGGGCGTTATTGTCTCTTTTTGTCTCTCTATTCTTTTTAGTTGGTTAAATATAGAAGGTGGTGTAGTTATTGGTGGGCTAACAGGCATGTTTATCGCGGTTTGTGTTGCAAGAATAAGAGGAGAACAAAAATGACATGGTCGTTATTATTAATTTTGGCACTCGTCATTTTTATGTTGCGTTATTTCTTTCTTGAGCCGGCGATCCCCGTTAAATTACCATCAGTGATCAGACAAGCCCTAGGATATTCTGCACCCTGTTTATTAACTGCGATCTGTGCACCAATCGTACTGTTAGAAAAAAGCGAATTTAAAGGTATTTTAGATAATCCTTATCTTTGGGGAACCTTATTATGTGTAGGATTAGCGCTTAAAATACGCAATACATTAATGGTGGTTTTACTGACCTTGGTTGGTTTTTATCTGCTTAATGCCTTGTTAAACTAAATACCAAGGGTAATTTTATTTAACGTAATATTTACATTTAAAAATAATCATTTTTGTATTAATGTAGCTCGTTATTTTATCAGCCGTCTTTGAACGGCTGATCCTACCTCTCTTTTCTGTATTGTCATTCATTATCCGACTCGTTTCACCTCTCATTTTTAACGTATGCTAATTGATGTTGTGTTAAAAAAATGTGATCTAAATTGCTTCGATTTGGTTTTGCTTCTGCTTTTGGTTTTTTGTTTTGAATACCATCGCAGAATCACAGGCCTGATCTCCTTATTCTCGTTATCAATGATACGGAGGCACTTTATATGTTTTCAGAAGAACGGCGACAGGAAATTTACACCATCATCAGGGAACAAAAAAAAGTTAAAGTGGCTCAGCTTGCGGAAAAATTCAGTGTCACATTGGAGACTATTCGCAGTGATTTGAAATACCTTGAAGGAGAAGGGTTGATCAAACGTTGTCATGGTGGCGCCATACTAGGGAAACAAGAAATTAAAAAAATAAGTAAATTCAGTGATAGTTTTGATATTTCATGTTTATTGCACGACTTATTAATTGTTAGAGAACGTAAAGATAGAAAACCGGAAGGTAAAGTCTGTGTTTTAGGATCGTTTGTAGTGGATATTATCGCCAATGTCGAATCTTTTCCGAAAGTCGGTGAATTAGTTAATTCAAAAAGCAATTCAATAGGCCCTGGTGGTAAAGGGACAAATCAGGCAATGGCAGCAAGCTTTTCTGATGCTAAAGTCCATTTAATAACGAAAGTCGGTGAAGATCATTTTAGTAAATACGCTTATAAATATTTACAAGAAAGTGGCATTGATTCTTTCACTATTTTTCAAACAGAAACCGAGCCAACAGGCAGTTCGATTAGTTATTTAGCTGACAAAACACAAAATAATATTACAGCCACTTATTTAGGTGCAAATAACACCTTTTCTGAACAAGAAATTGATATTTCATTGCCTTATGTAAGTGAAGCCGATGTGTTATTGCTCCAAGGCGAAATTAATATAGAAGCTAATATTAAAGTCGCTTTATTTGCTAAGTCGGTTAATAAGATCATCATACTGAATGTTGCTCCTTATAACGAAAACCTAAAACAACTTTATTTATATCTTGATTTTATTACTTTAAATGCGAATCAAGCATCTCATTGGGCTGACTTTGAAATAAACGATATTAATGATGCAAAGCAGGCGATCAGTATTATTTCCGGTAACGAAAGTAAGAAAGTGATTATTTATATGGATGAGCTTGGTGTGGTTTATTTTGATGGTCGAGCCACATTTCATATTCCACCTATGCCATCGTTACGTGTGGATACGATGGCAGCAACAGATGCGTTTAATGGCGCATTTGCATCAAAGATAGCAGCAGGAGGCACGATGCATGAGAGTGTATTATTTGCCAGTGCTTTCCTCTCTGCATTTATAGAACAAAAAGGCGTAACAGCAATGCCTGTCCTTTCCCAAGTTCAGGCTCGCCTTAAATCAAGGCTTGAAGATATTCGGCCACAAATAATCTGCAATGAGAAAAGGTGCATATAATGAAAAAAACACTTCTGGCATTTACCCTATGCAGTTCCATTTTTACACTTCCGGCTTTTGCTCAATACCCTGAAAAGCCGATCACTATTGTTGTTCCTTGGGCTGCTGGCGGTAATACTGATACCGTTGCACGTCTAGCAGCAAAAGGACTACAAGAAGAGTTGGGCGTTACTGTTAATGTGGTCAACAAAACAGGTGGTAGTGGTGTTGTGGGTCATGATGCCATTAAAAATGCAAAACCTGATGGTTACACATTAGGGATTGCAACGGTTGAAATTACCATGATGCATCATCAAGGGATGACCAATTTAACTTATCAAGATTACACACCTATTACGCGTCTTGCTGTTATTTATGGTGGATTACAAGTTGGAAAATCTTCACCATTTAAAAATGCACAGGAAATTATTGATTACGCGAAAGCAAATCCAGGCAAGTTAAAAGCATCAGGTAGTGGCTTAAATTCAATTTGGCATCTAAATACTATTGGTATGTTGCGTGCCGCAGGATTACCAGATAATGCTATTCGTTTTATTCCATCTCAAGGTGCTAGTGCAGCATTACAAGAGCTTGCTTCTGGTGGTGTTGATATTGTGACATCTTCATTAGGTGAAGCCGACAGTATGGTGAAAGCGGGTTTAGTAAAACATATGGCTATTATGTCCAATGAGAAATCTGCTTTTTATCCTGATGTACCGTTATTCAAAGAAGCCACACCTTATAACTGGGATTTGCAAGCGTGGAATATGCTAGTTGCGCCCAAAGGGCTAGACAAAGAAGTACAAGATAAACTCACCGCAGCCATGAAAAAAGTATATGCCTCTGGTGAATTAGCCGAATTTGCAAATAAACAAGGCTTTGAAGTTATCGAATTATATGGCGATGATGCCACTCAATTTATGGCCAATGAAGATAAAAAGTTTGGCGAAATTATAAAGAAATAACTGAGGGAACGGCTGAATAACAGCCGTTTTTATGCCTATGGTCAATCGTCATATTCTATCGCTCATATTTTGTTGCTTTGGTTTATTCCTTATTGTTTATAGTGCATATTCATTAGGCGATTTTAGTGAATATGGTGCCGCATTTATGCCTTCTATTATTGGCGGTGGCATGATTATATTTTCATTAATAGATATTTTTTCACGTAAACAAGAAAGTGATATTCCATTAGTGACATGGCATGAAATAAAATTTGTCTTATTAATTATCAGTATTATTCTTTTTTATGTGCTGGCCTCTGATTATTTAGGGTTTATTTTAACCGGATTAATTATTACTGCACCATTAATGATGAAATATGCAACAACAAAACCTATATATAGTTTTATTATTTCAACTGGAGTGGTGTTAGGTGTGTATTACTTATTTACTGCTGTACTGTTAGTACCGCTACCTCAGCTATTTTCATAAATAGAGAAAAACAGTATGGATATATTAATTAGCGCACTTGCATATATTGATTACACAACAATTCTTGTCGTTATTGGTGCTTGTTTATTTGGCTTATTTGTTGGTGCAATTCCTGGGTTAACATCAACAATGGCTATTGCATTAATGGTGCCGTTTACTTTTTTTCTTGATCCTATTCCTGCTTTAGCCTTAATGATCTCCGTCGGAGCATCATCTATATTTGCAGGGGATATTCCCGGAGCCTTATTAAATATACCAGGGACACCTGCATCCGCAGCTTATACTAATGATGCACACTCTTTAGTAAAAGAAGGCAAAACAAATCGTGTATTGGGTATGTCATTAACGAGCTCTGTGATTGGTGGCGTAATTGGTACGATTATATTAGCCTCAACCGCACCAATATTAGCTGAGTTTGCTTTAAAATTTAGCTCTTATGAATATATGTGGTTGTCTTTAATTGGTTTAAGTTGTGCAACTATTGTTTCAGGCACTCATATTAGAAAAAGCTTATTAGCACTGTTCTTTGGTATTGCATTAGCCACCATTGGTTATGATGAGTTTACAGGTCAAGCCCGCTTTACTTTTGGTGAAGTTTCTTTAATGCAAGGAGTTAGCTTTATTCCGGCAATGATAGGACTATTTGCTATTTCTGGTGCTATTAAATATTACGTTGAACGTTGGAAAGAAAAGCAAATTACATTAACAGAAATGAATGTGGAAAATAATTCTTACAACATCTTTAAAGGTGTGGGGAGTGTTGTTCGCCAACGTAAGGGCGGTATTTTCCGTAGCGGAATAATAGGGACATTAATTGGTGCTTTACCCGGTGCAGGAGCCGATATTGCAGCATGGATCTCTTATGCAGTTTCAAAGAAACTATCTAAAAAACCAGAGAAATATGGTCATGGTTCTGAGGAAGGTATTGTTGATGCTTCAGCGAGTAATAATGCAAGCTTAGCCGGAAGTTGGATCCCATCTCTAGTTTTTGGTATCCCAGGTGATTCTGCTGCGGCAATTATTATTGGTGTACTGTATATGAAAGATATGCAACCGGGGCCAACGCTGTTCTTATTTAATCCCGATAAATTATATGCTGTCTTTATTATCTTTTTTATTGCTAATCTTATTTTACTGCCGATTGCTTTTATTGTTGTCAATTTATTGAAAAAGATTGTTGCTATTGACAATGCGATTATTTACCCAGCAATCATTCTATTTAGTATCGTTGGTTCATATGCAATTACAAATACGATGTCCTCTATTGTGGTTATGTTAGTTATGGGCGTTATCGGCTATTTTCTTCAAGAACGAAAGTTCCCGATATCACCGATTATTTTGGGCATGATATTAGGCCCTATGTTAGAAAAGAATTTACTTTCATCATTAATGAAATCTGATGGTGATTTAATTAGTTTTGTTAACAGACCTATTTCGATGGTATTAGCAAGTGTATTTCTACTTATTGTAGTAATGCAAATTAGAGGTGCATTTAAAGCTAGATAAATAACCCATTTATTACTCATTATTTATTACTAAAAATTCAATCATAGAGAGATACTTTTTTAGTATCAGGGAAAACAAACCTTAAATAAATTAGTTTATTTAAGGTGTCAAAAATCAGCAGATAAATAAAAATATCGGGTGATCACATGAAAAAAATATTAAATAAGCCAGAAAATTATGTCGATGAAACATTAGCAGGTTTATGCCTTGCGCATAGCCATATTTATCGTCAGCCACAGCCAAGATTGATTGCTCGTTCAAAAAAAACAGATAAGCCGAAAGTTGGCATTGTAACCGGCGGAGGCTCTGGTCATTTACCTGTATTTACCGGATATGTCGGTGAGGGGCTACTCGATGCCGCCGCTGTAGGTGATGTTTTTGCTTCACCTTCAGCAGATTTAATGGCAGATGCTATTCGTGAGGCCAACAACGGGTTAGGCGTATTGCTACTTTATGGCAACTACGGTGGCGATATTATGAATTTTGATATGGCGACTGAAACAGTTGATTTTGAAGACGATATTCGTTGCACAACGGTATTAGCTGCGGATGATGTCGCTTCAGCAAAACCAGAGGAAGCGCATAAACGCCGTGGTGTAGCTGGGATGATTTATGGTTTTAAAATGGCGGGCGCCAAAGCAGAAGAAGGTGCATCACTTGATGAAGTGACACGTATTGCTCAAAAAACCATGGAAAATACCCGAACAATTGGTTGTGCGTTAACATCTTGCACCTTACCCGCAGTAGGTCATCCTACCTTTGAAATTGGTGAAGATGAGATGGAAATGGGGATGGGCATTCACGGAGAGCCGGGAATTTGGCGTGATAAATTACGCAGTGCAGATGATATTGCACAAGAGATGTTTGAGCGTCTACAAGCAGAATTATCATTAAAAACAGGAGATAAAGTCTCTGTATTAGTTAACTCTTTAGGCGCAACACCATTAGAAGAGCTTTATATTCTGTATAACAAAATTGCACAACTGATTAATAAAACAGGTGCGACTATTGTGCACCCATTGGTCGGCCGTTATGCCACATCTATGGAAATGACAGGAGCAAGCTTAACATTGTGCAAGTTAGATGATGAGCTAGAAGCCTTGATGAATGCACCTGCTCATTGTGCATTCTGGAGAGTATAACGATGAATATTACACTTGAAATGCTCAAGCAAGCGGTTGTGCGTATCGCCATCGCTTGTGAGCAATCTCAATCTATGCTTTGTGAAGCAGATAGCCGCCTTGGTGATGGTGATTTAGGGATCACCATGCAAAAAGGATGGCGTCAAATTTCAGATGATGCACAAGATTGGCCTGATGATTTAAGTAAATCACTTTTTCAATGCAGTAAATCATTACAAAAAGCCTGCGCTTCTTCTTTTGGTACATTGCAAGCAACCGCTTTTATGGCAATGGCGAAATATTGCAAAGAAAATCAACTGCAAGAAATAGCCCCCGCCGATATTTCACCACTTTTAACTGTTGCATATCAAAGCATGATGGCAAGAGGAAAAGGGGAGTTAGGGCAAAAATCGGTGCTTGATATCATTTACCAATTATCTGAAGCGCTAAAACCCGTTTTATCTCGATCGGAATTAAAAGCGGTAGCTTTACAGAGTATTGATAATACGCTTAATGAATTTCGTCAAAAACCTAATTTATTAGGTCGAGCGCGTATGTTCCCAGAAAAATCTATTGGTTTAGATGATCCTGGCATGTTGGCAATTAAAGTTATTGTTAAAGCAATCTGATTTAATAAAGGTCTTAATATGAAAAAATTATTTGGCGTTACAGTGGCAATGGTTACTCCGTTTGATTCGAACGATCAAGTGGATACTAATGCGTTATCTACATTAACTGATATGTTAGTCACTCAAGGTGTTGATTGCCTCTATCCTTGTGGCACTACGGGAGAGATGCTACGTTTATCAGCATCAGAGCGTAAAAATGTTGCAAAAACCGTTGTCGAAACAGCCAATAAACGCTTACCTGTTTTTATTCATGTTGGTGCAATGACATTAGCCGAAACCATTGAATTAGCGAAACATGCCGTTGAAATTGGAGCTGATGGTATTGGTGTGGTGACACCACAATTTTTTGGTGCGACAGACAGAGAATTAGAAAACTATTTTGTAACAGTGGCAAACAGTGTGCCGGATAATTTCCCTGTTTATTTGTATAATATTCCACAATGTGCGGCAAATAATATCAAGCCTGAGTTAGCTGCAAAAGTACAACAACAGTGTAAAAATGTAATTGGGATTAAATACAGTTTTGCTGATAACAATACAACATTAAGTTACCTTGCTGTAGCCGATAATTTTTCAGTGCTTCATGGCTACGATAAATTATTCCTAGGTCTGTTAGATGCAGGTTGTGATGGTACCGTTTCAGGTTGTGCTTGTGTATTCCCTGAGCCATTTGTGAATATGTATAAAGCCTATATTGCAGGTAATCATCAAGAAGCAAAACACTGGCAACAATTTTGTGTAAAATTTAGTGATGCACTTAAATCAGGTGCAAATATGGCAATATTTAAATCAGCATTAACCATGCGTGGTTTAGACGGCGGTCATATGCGTTTGCCACAACTCGATTTATTGCCTGAAGAAAATCAACAATTAAAAGAGAATTTAACGAAGTTGTGTAAAGAAGCAGGGATCACTTTTTCACTTAATTAAAAGAGACTAAGCAGAAAACACTTTCGTTATTTTAATTGAGTAGCAATATATTCATGATTTTAAGCAGTATGAAAAACAATCCATACTGCTTTTTTTATGGTTAATCACATCTTTTTATTGATTTTTATTGTGCTAAAAAATGACCATATTGTGCGATATCAACATTACCACCGCTGATTATAATACCGATTTTCTTACCTTTTAATTTATCACCAAATTGACGAGCTGCCGCCAAACTTAAGCAACCAGTTGGCTCTACAATAATCTTCATTCGCTGGGCATAAAACTGTATGGTGGAAATTAATTCTTCATCTGTTGCAGTTAAAATATCATCCACATTGTTACGAATAATCTCAAAGGTATAATTGCCTAGATGCTGTGTTTGTGCGCCATCTGCAATTGTTTTTGGGGTATCAATATGCGTGATTTCGCCTTTACGTAATGATTGTTGTCCATCATTGCCCGTTAAAGGCTCAACACCGTATATTTTACATTGCGGTGAAAGGGCTTTGGTTGATAATAAAGAGCCAGAAAGTAAACCACCACCACCTAATGGAACAAATAGCATATCTAATTCACCAACTTCATCGAACAACTCTTTTGCAGCAGTACCTTGGCCCGCAATAATATGAGGATGATCGTAAGGTGGAATTAACGTTAATCCTTCTTTTTGTGCTAGTTGTTGGCCAATTTTTTCACGATCTTCTGTATAACGGTTATAGGTGATCACACGGCCACCATAGCCTTTTGTCGCGTCCATTTTAGCCTTTGGTGCATCGTCAGGCATGATAATTGTTGCAGGAATACCTAATAGTTTTGCTGATAAAGCAATAGCTTGTGCATGATTACCTGATGAGAAAGTCACGACACCCATTTTACGTTGTTCTGTGGTAAATTGTGATAACGCATTTATTGCACCTCGAAATTTAAATGCTCCCATACGCTGAAAGTTTTCACACTTAAAATAAAACTGTGCCCCTGTTAGCTCATTAATCGTACGAGAGGTTAAAACAGGTGTTTTATTAAGATAAGGCAGAATGCGTTGATGAGCTTCAGTAACATCTTTATAAGTAGGAGTAGGTAACTTATTCATAAGATTATTCCTTTATAACAACAGCTTCAATTTCAATTTTGCTTCCAAAATGCAGTTCTTTTACACCTGCGACTAATCTTGCTGCTCTGTGTTCACCAATCCATTTTGCATATAGCTCATTAACGATAGGCCACTCATTAATATCTGTCACATAGACTTTGACTTGAGCAATATCGGTTTTTTTTGCATTTATTCCGAGAAGACAAGCATTTAAATTTTCAAGTACTTGTGTGATTTGAACTTCAACAGGTTTATCCACTAATGGGTTGCCTTGTTTATCCAAGGGTAATAGCCCAGAAACAAACGACATTTTATTTGCAGTAACAACGTGAGAATAATGCCCACCAGGGGATGAGAGGGCATCGATATTTTGTAGTGTAAGATGTGAGGACATTGTGGTTTCCTATTTCACTTAAGTTAGACAAAATGTATACTCAGTTATACACAACGTCTAATCCAAGATCAATAGTTTACTTAATCAAAAAATGCTAGAGTATATTTCGAATAAAGCGGAGGATGAGTTAATTTATTTTCAGAAGTACCAAATTTTCTTTGTGCTACTTCTTTAATCGCATCTTTTATTTTAGAAAAATCAACTTTGTTTTCATTACCGGATAAAAAATTGTAGATATTTTCAGCCAATAAACAATAAACTTCGTATTTTAAATGTGAATTATCAGAAATTCCCAAGTCATCTATTGCTTTTACGACTTCAGGGATATCTTGCAAATTCTGGATCATTGTACTTTGAGCTGCATTCTTATTTAAACCTAACTTAAATTTATTAGAGATTAAAAAAAATAAAGTTTGTTTATCATTCGGTTTCAGGGAAATTTCTTCATCAATATATAAATTGTCAATTGTCCGATGAATTATTGAAGAAGGGAGAACTTCCTTTTCATCTTCCCACCACTCTAAAATAGCACTATCTATTACTTTATAAGCATTATTTAAAAACTCCATTGATTTTTCTTTATTCTTTATATCAACCCTATAAGAAGATATTTTTTTTGATGTATAAAGCTCTCGTATTTTTGATATTAACTCTTTACTGAGTTTTGCAACATCAACGGTAATCTCTTTCCTTTTATCACAATTACCTATGGAGATATCTAAATAGGTATTTTTAATATTTTTGATATTATTTAAAAAAATCCCATAAGTGTTTAATGGTTCTTTATTAACAACTGTATTCTGATCATTATTTACAATTGAAATTTTCGATAAAATGCTTTTCATAAGAATTCCTTTTGTCATTAAAAGGAATTTTGACAGAATAAAAAATAAGTTCTTTCATAAATGAAACCGATAACTTTACTAAAAAAGAGGTGAAAACATATCACCTCTTTTGTTTCTTATATGACATTAAAAATAAGGTTTAATAAGAACAACGTGTTATTTTCCATGCTGTATAAATCGCTATTAATGGTGCAAATGCTAAAAATAAGAATAGGGCAGATGCAGAAGAAGAGAACCCTTCAGGGGTACCACTATTAAAGCCATTTAAGTTAACTATCATACCCGCAAGTGCAGAGCCTAGCGCGGTTGCAAATAATTGTACGGTTGTAATAGAGGCACCTGCAATATCTTTATCTTGTTCTGATGCGGCTTGCAATATACGTGTTAATAGGTGTGGCCAACCAAAACCAATGCCATATCCCACTAAGAACAAAGCGAATAATATAATAGAAAGACTAACCGCATTTTCTGATTGCAGTAGTGGGTTTGGAATAACAAAAGCCAACACAAGCAAGCCAATAAAAACGATAATAGGGCCACTTAAAATACTAAAACGCATTTTAGCACCTTGCCAACTTGCGCTAATCACTTCAGCAACTGTCCAGCCTAATGCCATTAATGCACTCATGTAACCTGAAGCTAAAGGTGTTTGCATATGTAAGCTTTGTAGATAATAAGGGACAAAAATCTCACATGTCATGCCAATGGCTAATAACGAAATAGTCAGATATAAAAGTGCATGTAAAGAAAGACCTTTAAAGGTATTTGAGGGTAATAACCGAACAGAAAGGTGTTTCTCACAAAAAATAAGCATGCCAATTAAACCAAATACCACCACAATACTGAGTAAGTTGATGATGAGTGAAGAAGAAAGGCTACCAGATGAAATAAGCAGAACGGCAGCTGTTAAAATTATTAGCTGAAGATAAGGCAGGCTTTGTGATGATGATTTTGAAGCGTTATTGTCATTTTTTGGTAAGATAAGCCACAGATAAATACCATAAAAAAGCATGATAGGTAACATAATACCAAAGGCATAACGCCAAGCATCTAATTGAGCAAAAATTCCACCAATAGCTGGGCCAATTAATGTAGCAACACCCCACATTCCGGAAATTAAAGCCATTGCTCTTGGCCATAATGCTTGATCATAAACGATATTTACCATGGCGTAGGAAAGCGCAAATAAAAGCCCTCCACCAAGGCCTTGAATAAATCGGCCAATTAGCATGACTTCCATTTTAGGTGCAATTGCACACAATAAACTGCCAATAAAAAAAAGCACCGTTGCTATCAGATAAGCACCTTTAGCACCTAATAAACTTAATAAGCGTGCAGATAATACTGAACCAATAATAGAGGCGGCAACAAATAGCGTGGTGTTCCATGCATATAATCCCATTCCGCCAATATCGGTTACAACTGAGGGTAAAATCGTGGTCGCCATTAAAATATTAATTGCGTGGATCACGACACCAAAAGAAAGTGCAAATGAAATTGCCCCATTTCTCCCTGAGAAAAGATCACGCCATTGGCTATTGTTATCTGGGATCATTAGAAAAAATATCCTTCTTTTATTGCTATTACGACATAGCTTCGTTAAATTACCAAGGTAAAACTTGGATTAATAAATACTGAGACGTCTAATATGTCAAGAAAAAACTTGGAATATAATTATCCTGCGCAACGTAGTGTTGGCGATAAAATTCTATTTTTAATTAAAAAACATGGGCCAATGCAAGCAAATGACGTTGGTCAACGTCTTGGTACAAGTAGCGAAGCGGCAAGGCAACAATTTGTCAAGCTTGCCAGCGCAGGATTGGTTGAAGCAATAACTGAGCCAAGAGGGGTTGGACGACCTATTCAATATTGGCACTTAACAGAATTAGGGCAAAAACAATTTCCAGATACTCATGCTGAATTAACAGCACAAATTTTGATGACTATTCGTGAAGAATTGGGTGAAGATGCAATTGAGAAAATTATTCTTGCACGAAAAAAGCAGAGTTATGAACGCTATACTCAAGCAATAAAAGAAGCCGATGAACTAACGGAACGCTTAGATATTTTAGCCTCTTTGCGTAGTCAAGAAGGCTATATGGCACATTGGGAGCAAGTAAAAGATAACGAATACCTATTTATTGAAGATCATTGCCCAATATGTGCAGCAGCTAAAGTTTGCCAAGGTTTTTGTAATACAGAAAAAGAGCTATTTTCTGAAACACTAGGAGTAGAACTACAACGTGTTGAATATATCTTAGAAGGCGCAAGACGTTGTGCCTACCGTATTAAAATCTAACTTTATTAAGCCTTAAATAAAAGCAAAAACCGCGCAATAAAGCGCGGTTACGTTCTGTCCTTAGAAAATTAGCTTAGTTTTTACAATGTAATCGCAGAAGCTTTCCAAATTCTTTGCATATATTCAGTTACCGCGCGATCCGCAGAAAAATAACCCATTTGGCAGATATTTAATGCGGATTTTTTCAACCACGCGTCTTCATCTTGATAGAGAATATCAACACTATCTTGAGTATCAACATAGCTACGATAATCGGCTAATACCTGATAATGATCGCCAAACTCAATTAAGCTATCGAAAATTGATTTATATCTATCAGGGTAAGTTGGATTAAAGAAGCCATTAGCGATTTGATTGAGCGCTGTATGTAGCTCAACATCTTCATCGTAATAGCGACGTGGAGAATAACGCTGTCTTAACTCAGCGACTTCTTGTGCGTTATGACCAAAGATAAACATATTTTCAAAACCAACATGCTCACCAATTTCAATATTAGCACCATCCAGAGTTCCGATAGTTAGTGCACCATTTAACGCAAATTTCATATTACCTGTACCAGAAGCTTCTGTACCGGCTAAAGATATTTGCTCAGATAAATCCGCAGCAGGAATAATATGTTGCGCTAAGCTCACGCCATAATTAGGAATAAAGATCACTTTCAATTTATCATTAATGCGCTCATCATTATTAATCTTTGCTGCAATATCGTTGATAAGATTGATAATTTTTTTAGCATTATAATAAGCGGAGGCTGCTTTACCACCAAAAATAAACACACGAGGAACCCAGTTTTTTTCTGGATTTTGTAAAATGCGATTATAGCGCGTGATAATCCCTAACACATTGAGAAGTTGACGTTTATATTCATGAATACGTTTAATTTGAACATCAAATAACGCATCAGGATTAATTGTGATATTTAAGTCTTGCTGAATAATGTTAGCTAAATTTTGTTTATTCAGCCGCTTTGAGTCTCTTAATTGGTGTAAGAAATTTTTGTCTTTCACCAGTGGCATTAATTCACCTAATTGCTCTAAATTGGTTCGCCAATTAGTTCCAATCTGCTTATCAATCACTTGAGAAAGAGAAGGGTTAGCTAATGCCAGCCAGCGACGTGGTGTAATACCATTGGTAATATTGCAGAATTTCTTGGGATAAATCATCGCAAAATCGGCAAATAAGGATTGCACCATTAATTGGCTATGGAGTTCAGAAACCCCATTAACTTGCTGGCTAATAATTACCGCAAGCCAAGCCATACGGACATTGCGACCATTTTCTTCATCAATAATAGAAACGCGACGTAATAAGTCGTTATCATTAGGATATTGTTCTCTAACTTGCTTTAAGAATTTATCATTGATTTGGAAAATAATTTGTAAATGGCGAGGAAGTGAGCGTCCTATCATATCAACAGGCCATGTTTCTAATGCTTCCCCCATTAACGTATGATTGGTGTATGAGAATATACAGATTGTTTGTTCCCATGCTTCATCCCAGCTAAATCCATGATTATCAATTAGCTGACGCATTAACTCAGGAATGGCAAGAACAGGGTGAGTATCATTAAGATGAATTGCAATAAAATCTTTTAGATTATCAAAGCGTTGATGCAGATGATAATGGCGTTGCAAAATATCTTGAACAGAAGCACTTACTAAGAAATATTCTTGTTGTAAACGCAACATTTTACCTGATGTTGTTGAATCATCAGGGTAGAGAATACGAGAGATATTTTCAGAGCGATCTTTTGCTTCTGTTGCCTCTAGGTATTCACCTTTATTAAATTTACCTAAGTTAAACGCCACATTTGATTTAGCTGACCATAAACGAATGGTATCTGTCGCTTGTGTGTTATAACCCGGAACAATAGAATCATAAGGTTGTGCCATCACATTGAAGGTATCAACCCAATAATTTTTCTCGCCTTCTTGCTGTAAACGCCCGCCAAAATCTACTTCAAATTGCAAATCATGACGAGGAAATTCCCAAGGATTACCTTTTTCAAGCCAGTTATCCGCAACTTCATGTTGTTCGCCATTTTGAATTTGTTGGCGGAACATTCCGTATTCATAACGGATGCCATAACCTGTAACGGGATAACCTAATGTGGCACAAGAATCAAGGAAGCAAGCAGCCAAACGGCCTAAACCACCATTACCTAAACCAGGATCTGGCTCAAGTTCGATTTGTTTTTCAAGATCAAGACCTAACTCTTTTAATGCCTCTTTAACTTCGTGATAAACACCTAAAGAGAGCATGGCATTGGTTAAAAAACGCCCCATAAGAAATTCCATCGAAATGTAATAAACCTGTTTTACTTTCGGTGAAAGCTCCGCTTTGGTTGATTTTAACCAGCGTTCAACTAAACGGTCTCTAATGGCGTAAGAGGTTGCATTTAACCAATCTGTTGGTGTGGCGTATTTAGGGAAAGTACCAACAATAAACATTAGTTTATAAACAATAGAACGCTTTAACGATTCAACATCCTTATCTGGTGATAAATAATCAAATTCACATAACTTTTTCATTATAAATCTCTTTTGGTGATCCACAGGTCAAATAGACATCATGTCTATAAACGGTGATACAGCGTTGCATATGTCTTAGCCGCTGTTTCCCAACTAAAAATAGTTTGGTTCATGGCATCTGTTTGAACTTGTTGCCATTGTTTTGGCATACCCCATAAAGTAAAGGCTCGATTGATAGCAAGACGCAAATCATCAGGTGTTGCTTCATGGAAAACAAAACCTGTAGCTTGATGATGGGCTAGATTTTCTAATGAACAATCATTCACCGTATCAGCTAATCCACCGGTGTGCCTCACTAAAGGAAGTGTGCCGTATTTCAAACCATATAACTGAGTTAACCCACAAGGTTCAAAACGACTAGGCACCATAATCACATCAGCACCCGCGACGACTTGGTGTGAAAAACGTTCGTCATAACCAATATGAACTGCTACATTTTGCGGATATTGTTGTTGAGCATGTAAAAATGCGGATTCAAGATGACTATCACCTGTACCTAACAACACAAATTGGCCACCTTGATCAACAATATCAGGTAATACGTCAATCACTAAATCAAGCCCTTTTTGTGATGTTAAACGGCTCACAACAGCAAAAAGAGGAGCTTTATTATTAACAGGTAAACCGCATTTTTTCTGTAAGGCTGTTTTATTTTCTAGGCGTTTATTGAAGCTGTTTATATCATAGCGACGTGTAATTAAGTTATCCGTTGCAGGCTCCCAAATCGCTTCATCTATGCCATTTAATATGCCACTTAATCGCTGTTCATCCGTACGTTGACGCAATAAACCTTCAAGTCCATAACCAAATTCAGGGCGCGTTATCTCTTTGGCATACGTTGGGCTAACCGTCGTAATATGATTTGCATAAAACAAGCCCGCTTTTAAGAATGAAATTTGTCCGTAATATTCCAGTCCATTAATTGAAAAACTGTAATCAGGTAATTCAAGTTGATGCAGATGATAAGGTGAGAACTCACCTTTATAAGCCAGATTATGAACGGTAAAAACAGATTTTGCTGAATAATGTTTAACTGCTAAATAAGCACAAGCAAGTCCAGCATGCCAATCATGGGCGTGAACAACATCAGCTCGCCATAAAGGATCTAACCCCGCTGATAATTCGCTTGCTACCCAACCTAATAAGGCAAAACGAAAAACATTATCACTATAAGCATGTTGATATTCATCGTGATAAGGGCTACCAGTACGTTGATAAAGATGAGGTGCATCAATAAGATAAATATCAACACCTTGGTATTGTCCATAAAGCAGAGAAACATTACCGGCAAAGGTGTCGATCTTAGTGACTAATTTGAGATCAGGAATATTATCTTTGATAGCAGGAAACGCAGGTATAACAACCCGCGCATCTAAACCTATCTTTTTCTGAGCTAAAGGCAAAGAGCCCATAACATCAGCTAATCCCCCTGTTTTTAGCAGAGGGAATAATTCAGAACAACAGTGAAGGACATTCACGAAAATGCCTCCTCATTTTGAGGTTTTTGTTCTTCGTTTTTCTCAATTGAGTTTTCTTTTTTTTGATGTGCTAATTGTTCAAGCATTTCTCTTGTCACTAGCACAATACCTTCTTCAGTACGATGAAAACGAGCCGCATCATCTTCTGCATTCATACCAATGACTGTCCCTTCGGGGATAGTACAACTGCGCTCAATAATACAACGTTTTAAGTAGCAATGATGACTCACGGTAACATCCGGTAAAATGACAGAATCTTCAATGTGGCAGAAAGATTCAACGCGAACCAATGGGAATAAAATAGAAGAATAGAGGGTTGAACCATTGATAATACAGCCATCTGCAATCAAAGAGTTCATCATTTGCCCATGTTCACCATGATTATCTTGTACAAATTTTGCAGGGGGTAGCGGGGTCATAAAGGTACGAATTGGCCAATCTTTGGCATACATATCAAGCTCTGGTGTCACCGAGGCTAAATCAAGGTTTGCTGACCAATACGCTTCAATGGTTCCTACATCACGCCAATAAGGTGCTACAGACGGATCAGAACTAACGCAAGATAGTTCAAATGGGTGAGCCAACACATCACCACGTTCAGTGATTTTAGGAATAATATCTTGGCCAAAATCATGATGTGAATCAGGATCACGACTATCTTCTTCTAATAAATCAAATAGATAATCTCTATCAACCACATAAATCCCCATGCTAGCTAATGAATGATCTGGATCATCAGGAATGCACGGTGGGTTTGATGGCTTTTCTAGGAAATTTAGTACTCGACGATTTTCATCGATATCCATAATACCAAACTGGAATGCATCTTCTTTAGGTACTCGAATACAGGCAACGGTAAATTTTGATTTATTTTCTACATGATCAAGCAATAAACGCGCATAGTTCATTTTGTAAATATGATCACCCGCTAAAATCACCACATATTTAGCTTTGTAGCTACGAAGAATATCAAGGTTTTGATATATCGCATCAGCCGTACCCATATACCAATGATCAGTATTACGACGTTGTTGAGCCGGTAATAAGTCAACAAATTCATTCATGTCTTCATTAAAAAATGACCAACCACGTTGAATGTGTTGAACGAGGGAGTGCGATTGATACTGGGTTATTACGCCAATACGACGGATCCCTGAATTAAGACAGTTTGATAGCGTAAAGTCGATAATTCGAAATTTCCCACCAAAGAAAACCGCCGGTTTTGCACGTTTCGCCGTCAATGCTTTTAAACGTGTGCCACGACCTCCAGCTAAAACGAGTGCAATTGCCTCTTTAGGAAGTTGTTGTGCCAACATTAATTTTTGGCCTTGTTCTGTTGTCATCATAGTTATAGCACTCCAATCAAATTACTTAACTTGGGAGGAAATATTGGGTAATTTTTCAGTAGAAGACTGAGTATAAAAAACGCTATTTCGCCAAAGGGTGATACTGTTAGGTTGTACTTCACAATGCTGAGATTGTGTTGGGTGACAAAGAGGCCAGCTAGCCGTATCAAGCAAGCAAGACCAAGACCCTTCAGGTAAAGAAAAGACAGCGCTGTTTCTTAATGGGTTAATCATTAAAATCCATTGTTGCGCTAAAAAAAGTTGTAATGGTGAGGGAGGAAGTTGTTGCCAATCTTCATGGCTCATAGGTTGAGCATCTTGATTGAGCCAAATAACATTTTCACTATCTTCTTCCCACCATTTAAGAGAACTTAAAGGTGTAATTTGGTGACGTAATTCAATAAGGTGGCGAATGTAATCAGTTAAGTCATAAGGTTGATGAAACCATTTGATCCAACTGACTTTATTATCCTGACAATAAGCGTTGTTATTACCATATTGCGTATTACCCACTTCATCACCGGCGAGTAAATGAGGTGTTCCTCTAGAAAGCAGTAAGGTTGCCAGCATATTCCTTGTCGCAAGCAATCTGTATTGACCTATTTTTTCGTTAACTATCAAACCCTCTTCACCAAAATTCACACTGTAATTGGTGTTATGTCCATCTAGGTTTGATTCTCCATTCTCCTCGTTATGCTTATTCTGATAACTCACTAAATCCCGCAGTGTAAAGCCATCATGGCTCGTTATCATATTGATACTAGAATAGGGAGGCCGACCGTTTTTATGGTATAGCTTTGCAGAGCCAGTAATGTTGTCTGCAAATGTTGCAATAGATACATCTCGCCATAACCAAAAACGACGAATAACATCACGGTAGCCATCATTCCATTCTGTAAATGGAACTGGGAAATTACCGACTTGATAACCATCAGAGCCTAAATCCCATGGCTCTGCGATAAGTTTAATGCGTGAAAGAAGCGGATCTTGGCGAATAGCCGTTAATAATGGTGATCGTGTATCAAAATAAGGAACGCGGCCAAGACTGGTTGCCAAATCAAAGCGGAAGCCATCAATATGAAATTCGGTAACCCAATAACGTAGGCAATCCATTACCCACTGCACTGTTTCAGGGCGACTTAAATTGAGAGTATTGCCACATCCTGTCCAATTTTGAGCTTTGTTTTCATCGTTTAGCCAATAATAGCTTTGGTTATCAATACCACGTTGAGAAACAATATAACCTTCATATTGGTCACTTAATTCCGCAGTATGATTGAATACCACATCTAGAATGACTTCAATATTGGCTTTATGTAGGCATCTTACGGCTTCTCGAAATTCATCAATAATATTCCGACCTGTGTTGGAATAATATTGTGTAGATAAAGCAAAAGGCGCTAATACGTTATAACCCCAATAATTTTTTAATCCGATTTTATGAAGATGTGGTTCTGTTAAATGATATTGAATAGGCAATAATTCCAATGCCGTAATACCTAGTTTTTTCAGATGAGAAATAAAAGCAGGGTGACCTAATGCTGCATAAGTTCCTGCAATTGTTTCAGGTATATCTGGATGAAGTTTTGTTAGTCCTTTGACATGTCCTTCATAAATAATAGTTTCTGACCAAGGTGTGTTTAAGCGTTGATAAGTGCCTTTTTCTTTATAATAGTGACAAAAACAACCACTATCATCCGTGATAACTGCTTTAGGTGTTATTGCGCTATCATCATGTTCTAATGCATTAAAAACAGGAGATGTATAAGGCAAGGTGTTATCCACGATACCTGTAACTTGTCTCGCATAAGGATCTAATAACAACTGTTGAGGTTGATAGAATAATCCTTGTTCTGGGTTCCATTCACCTTCTACACGATAGCCATAATGCAAACCGGGCCCTGCACCGGGTAAGTATCCATGCCAAATAGCTCCCGTTTTGCCAGGTAATGGATAGCGGATCTCTTTGCCTGCTTTATCAAACAGGCAAAGTATGACTTTAGTGGCATTTTCACTAAAGAGTGTAAAATTTACTCCATAGCCATCATAATGACTGCCCATAGGGAAAGGGCGACCATAATCTAAAGACATATTAATCCTTCAATTTTAAATACAGTGTTGCAAGTGGCGGTAGCGTCAATGACAAAGAGTAGGCTTTACCATTAAATTCACTTGCTATTGCCTCTATTTCACCTAGATTTCCCACATTACTTCCGTTGTAAAATTCAGAATCACTATTGAGTATTTCCTGATAAGCGCCGGCTTTATTCACACCCACGACATAGTTGTGATGAACAACGGGAGTAAAATTGCTTATCACAATAATTTCATTGCCTTGTACATCTTTACGGCAGAAAGCGAAAACAGAATTGTCATGATCATCAACGGTGAGCCATTCAAAGCCTTCTCGTTCAAAGTCACATTCATAAAGAGGAGTATTCGCTTGATAGGAAAGATTCAAATCTCGCACAAAGTGCTGAACACCTTGGTGTGGGCTATTTGGTGTTTCAAGAAGATGCCAATCTAAGCTATTGTCGTGATCCCATTCACGCCATTGTGCAAATTCGCATCCCATAAATAGTAGCTTTTTGCCCGGATAAGCCCACATAAAACCTAAATAAGCACGTAAATTAGCAAATTTTTGCCAATCATCACCCACCATACGACCAATCAACGAACCTTTACCATGCACAAACTCATCGTGAGAAAGAGGCAGAACAAAGTTTTCGTTATAGGCATAGAGCATGCCAAAGGTCATTTGATTGTGGTGATATTTACGATAGATAGGATCACGTTGCATATATGCCAACGTGTCATGCATCCATCCCATATTCCATTTGTAGTTAAAACCTAAACCTCCATCATCTGGCGGTAAGGTAACACCGGGGAAATCAGTTGATTCTTCAGCAATCGTGATGGTGCCAGGGCAAGTTGTACCCAATAATTTATTGGTATAACGAAGAAAATCAATGGCTTCTAAGTTTTCTCGTCCACCATGTTTATTCGGGATCCATTCACCTTCTTTTCGGCTATAGTCACGATAAAGCATGGAAGCAACAGCATCGAAACGGAAACCATCAAGTGCAAAATGTTCATGCCAATACAATAAATTGCCTGAAAGGTAATTCAGTACCTCATTACGACCATAGTTATAAATTAAGGTGTTCCAATCTGGATGAAAGCCTTCTCGTCTATCAGCATATTCATAGAGCGATGTGCCATCAAAATTACGTAAACCGTAGTCATCTTCAGGGAAATGGCCGGGAACCCAATCTAAAATAACGCTAATTTCAGCCTGATGAGCTGCTTCAATAAAATCACGGAAATCCATAGGTGAACCAAAGCGACGAGTTGGTGAATATAACCCTAAAGGTTGATATCCCCATGAACCATCAAAGGGATGCTCATTAATAGGCAATAGTTCGATATGGGTAAAGCCCATTTCTTTAACGTAGGGAATTAACTGTTCGGCTAATTCACGATAACTTAACCAACTTTGATCGTCAGTATGTCGGCGCCATGAGCCTAAATGAACTTCATAAATAGAGATAGGCGCATTACGTTGATTTGCTTGCTGACGTGACAATGGCATTGGTTTAACGGAAGGTAATGTATTAATAATTGATGCGGTTTCAGGGCGTATCTGTGTTTCAAAAGCATAAGGATCTGCTTTTAATCGACGTTCTCCATTGGCATCTAAAATAGCGAATTTATAGCAATCACCAAGATGGGCTTGTGGAATAAAAAGCTCCCAAATTCCACTTTCACGACGTAATCGCATAGGAAAACGCCTTTCATCCCAAAATGAGAAATCGCCAACCACACTCACACTTTGTGCATTTGGTGCCCATACAGCAAAAGTAATACCATCAATATCACCTAATTTAGCGGGGTGAGCGCCTAAACATTGATAAGGGCGAGAATGATGACCTTGTGCTAAAAACCAAATATCCATTTCTTGCAGTAAAATACCGAACTGATAAGGATCATCAACAATCCCTTGTGCATTTTCCCAAGTAACATCTAAACAATAACTAAAACGACGTTTACGTCGGGAGATTGCACCACAGAAAAAACCACTAGGATGTTTGCGTTCTAACGTCGCGACTTTTCTGCCATTCTTTCTATCGATGACACTGACTGAAACAGCATCAGGTAAAAATGCACGAACTTCTAAACCTGCCGATGTTTCATGCATACCAAGAAGTGCAAAAGGATCAGACTCATACCCATTGATTAGTTTTTCTATTGCTTTTTTTGTCACAGCTACAGACATCGTATCGTCCTTCGTTGCCAGCAAATAAATTAATAAATTTTATATATAAATGTCAGCATAGAACGTTAATTTAAGTTAAACAATAAGTGTTTTTAACAGATTATTTAAAAATATAATAATCATCATGGGTTAATATACTTAAAATTTGCCTTTAATTTATTGAATGTAAATGGGTTTGATATAAGGAGCAGAGTAAGGTAGCGAATTATAAATACAGCACAAATAGCGTTTTTACCTAATCTAAAAAAGAGAATGATATTAAATATTTTTAATTAAACACTTAAGATAGAGTTTTAAAAAGTATAAGTAATAAGAGTAAAATCGTCATTTTTATGAAAAAAAAACACTTATTTCATTAGCAAAATTAACTTTTTTGTTGTGTGAGCCATTGCTCAAAATCAAGGTGTGTTTTGGTTTTTTGTACACCTAATGGTGTTAATGCATAGTAATAAAGAGGGGCTATTTGAATGTTAGGAAATAAGATTTTTAAAGTCCCTCGATTTATCTCATTCGATAAAATTGAGATTGGACCAATGCCTATTCCTAAACCTTCGATAATTGCTTGAAGTGAAATATGAAAGTGATCAAAACGATACTGACGCAAAAATGATCGCTGAGTATTAAGCTGAGCCGCAATTAGCCATTGTTGCCAATGGCCAGGGCGAGTGAGTGTATCGATGGCAGGGCAATTAAAAATGTCTTCTAAATTGGTGACACTGTAACGTTTAAGTAGTTTTTCAGAGGCAACTAAACAATGCACATCCTTTAGAAAAACAATAGATGAATATTCTTGTTGCTGAGGTTGAGGACGAATAATTAAATCATCATGGCTGATTAAATGAAATCGCTCACTATTTGCTGAGGCAATTTGAATGTTGGCATTAGGATATTGAAGATAAAAATCCTCCATTCTTGGAATAAGCCATTTTAAACATAATGTTGTAGGAACACTGATATTTAAAATATCGTTTTTACCACCATTACCATAACGAACACCAATGTCATTAAGCTTATCAAAAACATCACTTAATTCTTGTGCCAATGTTAATGCATAGGGAGTTGGTACACGACGTAAACCTTGTTTGTTAAATAACGTAACACCAAACCATTTTTCAACAACTTGAATATGTCTGCTAATTGCACCATGAGTTACACATAGTGTTTGTGCGGCTTCTGTATAACTTTGGCTATGACAAGCAACTAAGAAAGCACGTAATGACGGTAATGGAGGAAGGTTTCTCATCATAATTTTCTCATCATAGTTTACTTATCATCAAGAAAGCAGTCTTTCTGATTAAAACTCACAGTACAGTGATATTTTATCACAGGTAAAAATAAAGAAGGCAGGTATGATACAGCGTCTTTAACTTATTGAACTTAAAGGATGATAATGAGTTTTATCGCGGTTATTTTATTAGCAGTACTTTCTGGTGTCATCAGCGGAGTAGTTGGAACAGGTTCTTCTATTTTACTTATTCCCGCATTAACTTATGTATTTGGCGCTAAAGAGGCGGTGCCTATTATGGCTCTTGCCTCAGTAATGGGAAATTTATCTCGCATTTATTTATGGCGCCATAGTATCCGTTTTAAGCCACTTTTTTATTATTTATTAGCTGGTATTCCCGCGGTTATTTTAGGTGCAAATACATTATGGGTTATGTCTGAAAAATGGCTCAATATCGGGATGGGACTGTTCTTTATTTTGATGATCCCAATTATTCATTTATTACGCCAACATCAAATTAAAATAAAACCTTACCAAGTTATTATTGCTGGTGCAGTTATCGGCTATTTAACCGGGGTTGTTTTTTCTACTGGGCCATTAACTATTCCAATATTTTCTGCATATGGGCTAACTCTAGGGCCATTACTAGCAACAGAAGCGGCTGCTTCGTTTATTATTTATCTCACCAAAGCCCTAACCTTTAGTCAACTTGGAGCAGTTAATAGCTTTATCCTAATTAGTGGAATGTTAGTGGGTTGTGGCTTAACCATGGGAAATTTCCTTGGCAAAAAGCTAGTATTAAAACTGACACCTAAGCTATTCCAAGGGCTATTAGATGTCATGTTAATTTTTGCTGGTGGATCATTACTTTTTAATGGTTTTCTCTCTTAACTAACTAATGTAATTACTTATTTTCTTTATTCATCATAATAATCTGATAAATAAGGCGCTAATATAATCAATGAGAGATCAGCGAGTGGCAACAATTCATCAATTGTAGCGCCTGATCTTGCTCTTAAGGAAATGGAATGTAATAACGCGATCATCCCCAATGCAATGGTGTGAATATCGGTTCCTTCTTTTAGTTCACCCACTTCTAATGCTTCTTGCAAGGCATCTTCAACTTGCTGAGTTTGTGCATTAATAACCTGATTTAGCATATTCTTGATTGCAGGATCGGCAATTTCAGTCACTGCGGTTGAAAGCACCATACAACCGGTTAATCCATCATTATCTGTATAAAAATGGATAGCCGAATTCAGATAACGTTTTACTCTTGCGGTAATTTTATCTTTCGGTGACTGTTTTTCTAATTCATGGCGATAACGTGTAGAAGCAATATGATTAAAGCGTTCAATGGCTTTTTCATACAATGCGGCTTTATTACCAAATGCAGCATAAAGACTTGGCTTATTCATCTGAGTTTCAATGACCAAGTCATCCATAGATGTTGCAGTAAATCCTTTTCGCCAAAATAATGCCATTATTTTTTCAAGAGCAGCATCGCTATCATAACGACGAGGGCGACCTTTTTTTTGCATTTTATACCAGTTAGTAAGAAATTCATTTACTCAGTATAAAACAAATGCCATTATTTTACTAACCAGTACAAAATAGGAAAGTAAAATGAATCACAATGAAATGCTGTATGGAAAAAATATGCCCTCTATTATCAGGCTCGTTGAAGAAGGGCGTAAGCAACAATTAAGGCCATTGAAAATAGGTATTTTTGTTTGTCCAGGCTTTATGCCCATGGATATTAACGGTGCTCAATCAGTCTTTACAATTGCGAGTGCTGAAATTTATTTTATCTGGAAAAAGAAAGAATTAGTTGAAGGCTATATTGGTTGGCCAACAATGCCCACTATGACTTTTGATGAATGCCCTGAAGATCTTGATGTACTAGTCGTAGGAATGGTACCACCAGAAATTGTTGAAGATGAAGAGACACTGACATTTTTTGCTAACATGGGTAATAAAGCACGTTATGTTATTGGTACATGTTACGGCTCTTTAGTTTTAGGTGCAGCAGGATTATTAAAAGGTAAAAAAGCAACCAGTAATTCAAATGTCGTTCCGATGTTACCTGATATGGGGGCCATAGCTGTAGAGGGAAGTGATGTTGTTATTGATGGCAATATTTATACTTCGGGGCCAGCAACAGGCTCGTTCGATGCCTCATTATTAGTATTAGAACAATTACTCGGCACGCCTTTTGCTCAATTGGTAGAGCTTGCTATTGAGTATGATCCACGTCCGCCTTTTGGTACAGGTTCACCTGCATTAGCAGGCACAGAAATGACGGCAATTTCACAAAGCTTAACCGCTAATTTAAATGCTCAATTTCATCAAGCTGCACGTAATGGTCTTAAAAAGTGCCGTTAATTTAGATTAATTCACGTTAGAATGAGGTGATAAATATTGAAGTTTACCTAAACTGTTTTATTCAATTTCGGAGCATCACAATGACAGAATATGAAAAAATGGTATCAGGTCATCTTTATCATGCAAATAAAGATGACAGCTTGAAGCCCTTAAGAACAAAAGCACGCGAAATTGTTTATGATTTTAATATAACGCGGCCGTCTGAAGTTGAAAAAAGAAAAGCTTATTTAAAGAAACTATTCGGTAAAACAGGTGAAAATTTTTCTATTGAACCTCCATTTCATTGTGACTATGGGCAATTAATTGAAATTGGAGAGGGATTTTATGCCAATTTCAATTTAACGATATTAGATTGTGCACCTGTGAAAATTGGAAACAATGTAATGTGTGCACCGAATGTTAGCATTTTAACTGCAACTCATCCTATTGATCCTGAAATACGCAGCAGTGAACTTGAATATGCATTACCTATTACTATTGGCAATTCAGTATGGTTAGGTGCTGGGTGCATTATTTTACCCGGCGTAACTATTGGTGATAATTGTGTTATTGGTGCGGGCAGTGTAGTAACAAAATCTATTCCAGCTAATTGTGTTGCTGTTGGCAATCCCTGTCGTGTAATAAGACAAATCAGTGATAAAGATAAAACAGATGCAGAAAGAAGGTTGAAACTTTAATTACTAAAAATCAAGGCTCAATAAGTTTATTGAGCCTTATGATAAAGTTACTCTTTAATAAAACTTAAATAGTTAAAGAGGGATTTAAAACCAAATTTACGGTATAGCGCCAAACCATCTGCGGATGCATCTAAAAAACAACGCTCTACACCTTGCTCACGGCAAAACTCTAAAACATGTTTAATTAAATGAGTCGCATAGCCATTGCCTTGATAAGCAACATCTGTCCCAATATCGTCAAAACGCGCTAATTTATCATGTAACGTCAGCGTTAATGACGATACGGGCTGACCTTCAACTAACAGAGCATAATGGAAAATAGTCGCGCCATTATCTAATGCTTTTTGATGATAACGAATATACTCATTAACAATCGTATCATCACTGTCATCTCCCACAGGAAACGCTGTTTTTAGCGGATGTGCCCATTGTTCTAGGTTATGATTGGTGAGAATAATATCGCATGGATTATTTCGATAAGAAGGGTAAACCGCTTCTGACAACGTTAAATACATTGCTGTTGTCATACCGTCACCAGTATAGCCCGCATTTTTTATAATGCCTTCAAATTCAGGTAATAATGATTCAGGTAAAACCAAAATATGGTCTTTTTGTTGCGAAGAGAAAAGGGTACTTGCCTGCTGAAATGAGCCTTCTGTTGCGCCTTGACGTAAATAAATAAAGTTAAAAATTGGCGCGTCCATTGGTGTCATAAAGCAATGAGTATGATCACCAATACGAATATTATTTTCACAAATTTCTGACCAAAAAGCTTTTTCTACTACTTTAAATTCTTTATACAGTTGTGCATCCATAATGGTTCTCTAGCTAAATCGTGATAAGCGATAAGGAGTTAATAGAGGATTCGCTTTTTCGTAAATCAGTTCTTGTGCAACCAATTTACACAATAAAGGTGACAACGTCACGGCGGCGTGCATAGTAACAAGATATAGTCCCTGATAAGGAGATATTTCTCCAATAATTGGCATTTCATCTTTAGGCATGGGTCTTTCACCAACAATAACTTGTTCAATCGTTAGTTTACCTGTTTGCGTAAAATTATCATAAAAAGTCGCTTGTGCATGGAATGCAATGTGCTCAGGGTGATGTTCATCACTATTATCAATGTAATCTTCAGCTGCAATAATCTCATTTTGAGCAAAGTGACGTAACTCCATTTCTGGCGTTGAGATAATGCAAGGTAAAAACGGCGTTTCTGCATCTGTTGTTAATTTGAGTAAAATACTGGGTGATGCATATAAAGGTAAATCAATACTTTTTTCAGACAATAACGCTAAAGCGCCCACTCCTGCGGTTAAAATAACATGATCAGCATGCATTTTAATATTTTCTGTTTCTACACCAATAATGCGATGAGGTGCTTATATCCATTTTATTCTCTTAACGGTAATAGGAGGTAAGGTGATTTTTATGCTAAATGTAAAAAACAAACAGAATAATGGTTTTGAGAAAAATAATCTTATTTATCCTCTCACTTTTTGTGCTAATACATTTAATAACATGTTTATAAAAATCATTATTTTTCATAAGCATAGTTACTATGCTTACTGTTATTTTGATAATATTGAGTAGATATAAATCACAAAAAGAATAAAAAACCATAACACAAAACAAACAATAGGATATTACATCTAATATTTATCTAATTTGCAGTTTATAAGACTGATATTGTTTTTTATTTTGAACTTTATCGCTGTATAAATTTTAATTTCAGCATCATACTATAACGCACATTTAAACTGGTTTTTTAATCTAAATAAAACAATTAAAGAAGACTTACAAACTGCCTTTTGTTAATCAAAGTAGATTAATTGACTTATTTTTAGATTATATAAAGATTATTGTTTTACAAAAATATTATTATCGATATGATAGCTCACATATTCAGCATATTATTTTTTTAAAAAAGGCGTCGTATGTTAGAAAGTATCGGTATTTCAAATATTTGGACATACCTTTTAGGCGTTATTTTTATTACCTTAGTACCAGGTCCAAACTCGATTTTCGTCCTTACTTCCAGTGCGAAGCATGGGGTAAAAGGGGGGTATAAAGCCGCTCTTGGTGTTTTTACGGGTGATGCATTATTAATCTTTTTGGCATTTTTGGGGGTTGCTTCATTAGTCAAGACTTCACCCGTTTTCTTTATTGTTATTAAATATGCAGGTGCACTTTATTTAACCTATTTGGGTTTAAAGACATTATATGCAACGTTTCACAAGAAAAAAGAAACAACTGAACAATTATCAGAAGTGGCAATCAAAGCAAAAGATGGCCTTTATGTTAAGGCTCTATTTTTAAGTATGCTTAATCCTAAAATGATCATTTTTTATGTCTCTTTCTTTATTCAGTTTATTGATCCTAAATATGAAAATGCGGGTGTTCCATTTTTTGTATTAGGTGCAATTTTAGAAACATGTAGCATGATTTATTTATCAATTCTTATTTTTGGCGGAGTGGCTATTACTAATAAAGTAAAACATAACAAACGATTAGCATCATTATCAAATAGTTGTATAGGTGCGGTGTTCTTACTTTTTGGTGCAAAACTGGCGTTAACTGCATAATCTTTTTTCAATTTAAAAAGCCACTTTGAAAGTGGCTTTTTTTGTTACAAATAGACGATCTTTTCAATAAATTATTTAATAACAACTTCTAATATTGAATTATATGTTTCTGTTTTAATCACTTTATTAATTTTCAAATCTGATTGATCTAATAAAGCAATAAATTCATCTTCTGTGCGTTCGCCCGATTCAGGAAATGCACTCATACAAATCATATCCATATATTTAGCGACATCCGGTATATTTTTTTTAAAAATAACCGGTTCAATAATAAGTACTTTTGAATCCGCCTTCATTATTTTGCGTAAATTTTTAAAAATATTAATAACTTTTTCATTATTCCAATTGTGAACAATATATTTCATTAAATAAATATCAGATTCAGGATAATCTCCAAATAGATCACCTGGTATTAATTTCCAACGGCTATCATCACTTAATTCAACTAATTTTGTTCTTTCTAATACATGTGGGTGATCAAATAACTGTCCTTTTAATGTAGGATTTTCTTTTAAAATTTCTAATAATAATCCACCTAACCCTCCTGCAATATCTGTCACTATTTTGTTCTCTGGAAATTTATAATGCTTAATAAGAAAATAATTTTCTATTTTTGATAAAGAGCTCATACCTGCTTGAAAATCATGATCTTCTCTTACATTATCTTGCCAATATTGATAAAAAGACATGCCATATAAGTTTTCAAAAGCAGGGTTACCCTGAACTGACTCAATAACATCGCCAACTGGGCGCCATAACGTTTCATTAGTTAACATTAATACGGCATCACGCAAGCTATATTTATGATCACTTAATAAAAATCGCCCCGCGGGAGCAAGAGAGTAACGCTCTCCTTCTGACTCATAAAATATACTTTCAGATGCTAACATTCTTAATATTCTATTTAAAACATAAGGAATTGAGTTCGTTTTCTTTGCAAGTTCATTTATATCTTTAGGCCCTTCTTTTAATAAATCTGCAATTTTTAATTTAGCTGCAACTCTTAAAGCGCCAGGAATAGTAAAGCTCATGGATTTTTTCATTAAATCTAATGCCGCTGATTTATTATTTAAATCTAAATTTTCATTCATAATATTAAACTCCATTGTGTAATGCAGGTGACTTGATAATAAAAAAACTTTTCAAATAAATTATAGAGTATTTTTTATTTGTGTTATTTTTATAAATATTTAAATTTCATTGTTAACTGTAATTGTTTCTATAATTATTATTCTGAGTATGAAAATAAAAAAGCAAGAAATGGAGTGCATAATATCTTGTTTTTCAAGTTATACTGACTTCTAATATATTTTTAATAGAGAATAGCTATGTATTTTCAGTATGGCGAAAAAGAGATAAAAACCTTAAAGCAGCGTGATAAACGCTTAGCTGCACTCATTGAAAGAATGGGTGACATTAAACGTCCTATTACACCTGATTTATTTACCGCATTAGTTAAAAACATTATTGAACAACAAATTTCTGTTTCTGCCGCCATAACGGTACACCAACGGCTATTGAATTTATGTGAGGGCATTTACACGCCAGAGCGTATTGCAAAATTATCAGAAAAAGAGGTACAGCAATGTGGAATGACTATGCGTAAAGCGGGTTATATTATCGGTATCGCAGATGCTGTTATTTCAGAAAAATTAGATTTAAATAAAATTCCTAATATGACAGATAAAGAGGTTATTGATACTTTAATTCAACTGAAAGGTATTGGAGTTTGGACAGCAGAAATGTTATTAATTTCTTCGCTTAATCGGCCAGATATTTTAAGTTGGGGAGATTTGGCCATTCAACGCGGAATTATGCGCCTTTATCGTCATAAAACATTAGATAAAGCACGTTTTGAGCGTTACCGTAAACGATATTCACCTTATGGCTCTACAGCATCGCTTTATTTATGGGCATTATCTAAAGAGCCTGAAATTATTGCGCAATAAACGGAGTTTTTTATTTATTATGACTGTTGATAATAACCGTAATCCCGCATTAAAGGACTGTCATAATGGAAAATAAGCGTAATCAACTTATTGAACAAGCCTGCCGTTTTATTGAACAAAATAACGGTGATGTTTCACTAGCTCGTATTGCTGAGCATGTTATGGCAAGCCCATATCATTTTCATCGTCTCTTTAAATCGATTATGGGTATCACCCCAAAAGATTATGCTAATGCCTACCGCCAAAAATTAATAAAAAAAGCCCTGATTGAAGATGGCAGTATTACTGATGCAATTTATCAATCAGGTTTTAATGCTAATAGCCGTTTTTATGAAAACGCAGCTGCAATATTAGGAATGACTCCAACCAATTGGCGTACCGGTGGTAAGAATATTGCTATCTTTTTTGCGATTGCACTGTGTTCTTTAGGTAATATTCTAGTGGCTCAAAGCGAAAAGGGAATTTGCGCTATTATGTTAGGGGATGATGCAGAACAATTATTAGAAGATTTACAAAAACAATTTCCTCTTGCTGAATTAATTGGTGCAAATAAAGAGTTTGAACAAATAATAGCTCAAGTTGTTGGTTTTATTGAATTACCTAAACAACCACTATCTTTGCCTCTTGATATTCAAGGTACTGTTTTTCAGCAAAAAGTGTGGCAGGCATTATTAGATATTCCTTTTGGTAGTACCATGACATATCAAGAAATTGCCAATAAAATAGGTTCCCCTAAAGCATATCGTGCCGTAGCAAATGCCTGTGCAGCTAATAAACTTGCTGTGGCGATACCTTGTCATCGTGTTATTCGTCAAAATGGCGAATTGTCAGGTTATCGTTGGGGGATCGAGCGTAAAGCAAAATTGCTTCAGACCGAAGCATCAAATAACACAATAATTAGCAAAAAAAGATAAAACACCAGTAAGACATGGTAAGATAATCAGCAAGTTATCAATTTATTCGTGAATAATACTATGTCATTTAACCCTACAGAAATTACTTTTTTTGAGCGTTTAATTCCTTCAATTCTTAAAGAAATAAAAGTAATTACTATTCGAGATGAAAGTGAAAGCTATTATAAGCCAGGTAGTGTGGTTGAGTTATATGCTAACGAACATCGTACTTACTATGGAAAATTAAAAATTCTAGCTGTATCACCTTTACATTATGATGATATTAATGAGTATCATGCACAGCAAGAAGGAATGACACTTCCTGTATTAAAAGCGCTTATTAAAGATATTTATCCAACAACTCAGTCTTTATACCTGATTGAATATGAATTAGTAAAATAAGAACAATAAAAAGGATCACAATGTGATCCTTTGAGTTACACCAAAATCTTATTCTTTTACATCATATTAAGCGATTGCTTTAACTGACTAATTTCCAGTTTCCATTGTGCTTGTAAAGTAGGTTTTTGATGGTTGGGTTTACGTGCTAAATCAGCATCCAGTTTCTCTTCTAATTCAATGAGCTTAAACAGTTTTTCATCATCATCATGGTGAGAAACAGACAGCACCGATGCATGATTTTCTATATCACTTTCCTTATCTGTTATCTGTATTTCTGGCATTTCCTCTTCAGAAATAAGTTGATAAATCGTTTCAATATCATGATGTTCAGTCAAAATACCATTGTGAATATACCAAAAGCGATTACAACTATTTTCAATCAATTCTCGATCATGACTAACTAATAAAATGCCACCAGTGAATTGACTAATTTGTTCAGCTAACGCCTTTTTGCCGTCCATATCAATATGATTCGTCGGTTCATCAAGCATCAAGAATGAGTATTTCGCTAAACTCAGACCGATAAATAATAAACGAGCACGTTCACCACCACTTAACGTACTCACTTTTTGCCCATGACGAATGTAAGCAAAACCCGCACTAATTAGTGCCATTTTACGTTGTTCATCAGTTAAAGGCGCAAAAGGTTTTAATGCATCAGTGAGGGTATCATTATCCTTTAACTGCGCAATGTTTTGGTCGTAATAACCCAATTCAACACGTGGATGTAACCTTATTGTACTTTGTGTCGTTGTTTCAACTGAATTTAATGACCAAATCATCTTTAATAATGATGACTTTCCGGTTCCATTAGCACCGATTATTGCCACTCGATCACCACTTTTAATGCGCTGATTTTCGACAATATAGAGAACAGGGGCATTATCAGCAGGAATAACGGAAAGTTGGTTTAATTCACAAAGCCTATCAGCACGCAGTGTTGTACCTGAGAATTGTAATACCCACGGAGCCTCTTCAGCCACTTCGGTTTGTTCATCTTTTAAACGAACAATATGTTTCTCCATCTGTTTAGCTTTGCGAGATAAATTCTCGTTATCATAAACGTGCCCCCAAATTGCGAGTTGCTTCGCACTTTGGGTGATCCTATCTATCTCTTTTTGCTGTGCATCACGTCGATGTTGCGCACTCATATCTTGCTCTTCTTGCGCTACTCTGGCTTGAGAGCAGGGCAAGCGAAAGATAGATAATGACTTATCACGAATGATCCACGTACAATTCGTCACGTTGTCTAATAGCGTATTATCATGAGACACCAAAATAAAGCTACCACGCCACTGTTTTAAAAAGGTTTCTAACCATAAAATAGTGGGTAAATCGAGATGGTTACTGGGTTCATCAAGTAACAATAGGTCAGGCTCAATAATTAACGCCCTTGCTAATAATAAACGCGTATGTTGGCCACCACTTAATTGTGAAACACGTAGATTTTTTTCATCAAACTTAAAACCCATTTCATTGAGTAGTAACTCTGCGCGCCAGCCTTCAGATAATCTGTATTCTTCAGGAAGTTTATGAAGTACAGCATCCATTAATGTCATTGGCTGTAATTCTTGAGGAAGGTGCTGCTCTATATAGGCCATTACGGTTTGATTAGCAATGGAAATAACACCTTCATTCGGTGTTAATTGATGTGATAAAAGTTTTAATAATGTACTTTTTCCACAGCCGTTATGGCCAATTAAACCAATTTTCTCACCTTTAATTAAGGCTAAAGAAATATCATTTAGTAATAAACCGTTGTTATTATGAAAAGACAGATTTTGTGTAGATAATAATGTGCTCATAGCTTACTCATTCTTTAGGCGTAGAAACGCCTTGGGTAATATCTTGCGATAACCCTGTAAGCTGAGAGAGGTCATAGTTAACGTCGCTCAGGCAGGTTAACGCAGTAAAATACTGTGAAAGCCTGAGCTGTGACGATTACCAAAGAAGTGTGAGTATTCAATAAGATCACACAAAAACATAATTAGCCTCCTTCTCTAAGTTTAAAAGTGAATCGGTGATTTAATTCTATCAATATAGAATTCCTCTATGCAATCCCATAAGAAAGATAAAAAGTATCATTTAGTGTGAAAGCCCGCAATTTATGCAGGCTTGAGATAATCATGAGTGAATAAAATTATAACGTACTCGTTGAGGGTAAATGTTTTCGTAGTTTAATTGCGGCTAATAAAATCATGACAGCAACAGTAATACCAATAATGTTGGTGTGCTGCCAACCTATTAAATAAAAAGCAAGACCGCCTGTGATACTGCCTAATCCACCAAAGAAGAAAATTAAAAAGTCATTGGTACCTTGGACTTTTGCACGCTCATGCGATAAATACGTTTTAGATAGCAAATGAGTAGAGCTAATTAAGTTTAGATTCCATGAAATACCAATTAAAACAAAACTAATAAGGTAATGATAAAAGCTATTGCCTTGTAAGTTGATACCTAATGCAATTATCAATAAGAGTATGGCAGTAAAAAAGAAAATCTTGATCCCGAATCGGTGGATAAGTTGACCTGTAATAAAAGAGGGAGCAAACATGCCTAAGATATGGCATTGAAACACAAAAGCAATGGTGGCAAATTCAAAGCCATTTTGTTTCATCGATAGTGGAATAGCGCCAACCATATACACCACAATGCCATAACCTAATGCACTAACAATTGTGACTAAAAATAACAAAGGTTGACTGTATAATAGCGGATAACTTCTTGGTTTTTCTTCTGTTTGTATTCTGGTTTTTATTATTTTTTTTAAAGGAATTTTCAACAGTAATCCGAAGGCTAAAATATAAATAATACTTAATGCAGTAAAAGGTCCAATAAACGGATAATCTGCAAAGAATTGCCGCGTTGTTACCGCTAATGTTGGTCCAATAACTGCGGCAACAATACCGCCACTCATTACTAAACCGATAGCTTTTGCATGCATGCTCACTGGTGTTTCTTCGAGTGCGGCAAATCGATATTGTTGTGCTGTACCAATAGCAACTCCAGTAAAATAAGTACCAAAGGAAAACAGCATTAAATTATGATAATAAATACCTGCAATAGATAATAATGCGCCGATTAATCCGCCTATATTTCCAATAATAAAACCTGCTTTACGTGAATATTTCATCATAAAGTGTGCCATTGGAAGCGTTGCTGAAATAATTCCAATATATTGGCTTAATAAAGGAACCGTTGAATAAATAGGATCTTTAGCAAGTTGCTCTCCCACGAGGACAGCGACAGAAAGCACTAATGCGTTCCCAGTTGTAAAAAGAGCCAAAGAAAATGCCAACCACCAGACTGATCTAGGCATAGATATCTCCATTGATGCGATAAATAAATTAAAGAGATACGCATCTTACAACTTGAAGTTAACTTCAAGTAAAGAGGAGGGGGGTATTATTAAAATAGCGTCATTTGATTTAGCGCTTACCTAAAGTAATCGATTATTTCTTATTAATTCGTTTTTTATTCTTTTTTAGACTTAATGCTAAAATTTTTTGAAATCTATTGCATTGAAAATGGTTCTCTTCAGGGCAGGTTTGAATATGTTCTAATCCTTTTTTAAGACGTTTAAGTTCATTTATTTTATTATCAATTTCTTCAATTTTTAGATGAACAATAGTTCTATCTATTGAGGGAATTTTTTGATTGCAGCTTAATTGTGCAATTTCATCTAGCGAAAAATGCGCTTGTTGCGCTAAAGAAATTAAGGCCAAACGGCTCAATATATCGCGGTGATAAACGCGTTTAAGCCCTTTACGTCCTATCGAATTAATCAATCCTTTTTTCTCATAATAACGTATTGCTGAAGAGGCAAGCCCTGTTGCTTTTGCTACTTCAGTAATATCCATTTCAATCGGTTGTTTTATATCAGTCATGGTGTTTATCTTATACCAATAGAATTGTGATCGTTATTGCGCTGTTATATCTTGAAATAGTGATGTTTTAACACTCTAAATCATAGAATTTCATCATTTTATCGTAATTTTTCGCAGATAAGAACTATCTACCTACATTGGGCGTTTTTATCATGATATATTGCTACCTATTCGCTATAGCTGTCCTATAAAAGGTTAGAAAATGAGTAAATTAAGAGTCGCTATTATTTTTGGTGGGAAATCCACAGAACATCAAGTTTCATTACAATCAGCAAAAAATATTATTAATGAATTAGATCGAACGAAATTCGACCTTTGCTTAATAGGTATTAATGAGCAAGGACAGTGGCATGAATATTCAGAAGCTGACTATTTACTCAATAGCGATAATCCTAAAACTATCTCATTAAGCAAACCTTTAAGAGCGGTTGCTATTATTCCAGGTAGTGTAAAAAATCAATTTATTTCGCTTGAAGACGGTCAAGCATTACCACAAATTGATGTTGTCTTCCCAATTGTCCATGGTGCCTATGGTGAAGATGGTACACTGCAAGGTCTATTACACATGATTGATATGCCTTATGTCGGCCCTAATATCATGAGTTCAGCCGCTTGTATGGATAAAGATGTCACAAAACGCCTACTTGATGGTGCGGGATTAGCGGTTGCACCTTTTATTACGATTATGGCACACCAAATTAATGATATTCCTTATAACGAAATGGTTCGTCAATTAGGATTACCTTTATTTATTAAACCAGCAAACCTAGGTTCTTCTGTAGGAATTAGCAAAATTAATAACGAAGAAGAATTTAACGCGGCATTAGCCATGGCTTTTGAATATGATCTTAAAGTGATTGTTGAAAGTGCTATTGTTGGTCGTGAAATAGAGTGTGCTGTTTTAGGTAACGAAAATCCTGAAGTAAGCCCTTGTGGTGAAATAGTGTTAAATGATGCTTTTTATGGTTATAACACCAAATACATCGACGAAGATGGCGCTAAAGTTGTTGTTCCTGCTGTTATAAATGAAGACACTAGTTTACATATTCGCCAAGTGGCATTAAAAGCTTATCGTGTGCTTAATTGCTTAGGTATGGCTCGTGTTGATGTATTCTTAACTCAAGACAACCGAGTTGTGATTAATGAAATAAACACATTGCCAGGATTTACAAATATCAGTATGTATCCAAAATTATGGCAAAGTGCTGGCTTAGGCTATCAGTCGTTAATTACTAAATTAATTGAGCTAGCACTGGATCATCATAAAAAAACAGCTACCTTGAAAACAAAGTGTGAGCTTTAATTAAAATAAAAACACGCTAAATAAAAATATTTAGCGTGTTTTTAGCTTTAACTAGTTAATATTAATTAAGCATATTTTCGTGAACCAGCAACACAAAAAATAACACCAACAGTTACGAGCAACATCAATAAATTCACAAACTCATTGAGTAACACGGCCGCTAATGCTAAACCAAAGAAAGGCTGTAATAATTGAAGCTGTCCTACTGTTGCAATCCCACCTTGAGATAACCCTTTGTGCAAAAATATAAAGCCAATCAGCATACTAAATAAAGAAACATAACCTAAACCTACCCAGGCAGAGAGATTGATTGTCGTTAATTCCTCTGGCATAAGAATAAAGCTAAGAATAAGCATAGGAGGTAACGATACAATTAATGCCCAACAGATAACTTGCCAACCACCTAATGATTTCGTCAACGTTGCTCCTTCTGCATAACCTAATCCACAAACAATAACTGACGCTATCATGAGTAAATCAGCGCTGACAGATGAAACGCCTCCTTGAGAGAGGGCATATCCCATGACTAACAAACTACCAATAATAGAAAAAAGCCAAAAAATAGGACGCGGTTTTTCACCACCTCGTATAACGGCAAAAATAGCCGTAGATAATGGTAATAAGGCAAGAAAAACGAGGGAGTGTGCGGATGTTATCTCTTGTAATGCAATCTCGGTTAACAATGGAAAACCTACCACGACACCTAATGAAACGACTGTTAATAAAAAAACCATTGTTTAAATGTTGGTGATTTTTCTTTATATAACAACAACATTAATAAAGATAATAATCCGGCAATACTTGCTCTTGCTACTGTTAAAAATAACGAACGTTTTGCAATCTCTCCTGTCCCAACGTAACCATGCGGTCTTGTACATTGCAAAAATGTATTGCAATATAAAAATAAATGGCAACAGGAAATCGCAATTATGCTCATCGGTTATGCTCGAGTTTCGACACGGGAACAGGATGCTCAGGCTCAGATCTCAGCACTAAAGACAGCCGGGTGCGGAACTGATCTTCCAGGAAAGGGCATCGGGCGGACGATGGGAATGCCCCGAGTTACAATGACTTTTGCAACAGCTACGCAAAGATGATCAGGTTATTGTATGGAAACTGGATCGTCTTTCCCGCTCTTTGAAAGATTTATTGCTGACAGTGGAGAGGATTGAAAACACGGGGGCTGATGCTGCCCGTCTGTTCCGGGTTCACCCATCAATGATTGGACGTCTTATTGCAAGGCACCGTTTATCCGGAATATAAAATTCATATCGCTGTTAATTCTCTGAATAAGGATGTGTAAATGATTGGACCATTATCACAAATAAATGCGCTCAGTGGTTTATCAAAAAATGAGACTAGTTGTTCTTTAATCAGTAATGAAGAACTTCAAAATATCATAGTACAGTTGGAAACTGATATAGCGGATGGCTCTTGGCCCCATAAAGATTATTCAAACATGGATGTAAAAATCATGCCCGCATTGGTAATGCAGGCAAACAATAAATTCCCTGAAATGAATCTTAATTTTGTCAAGTCGCCACAGGACCTTTCTATAGAAATAAAAAACACAATAGAACATGGAATTGAATCTTCCCGATTCATAATTAATATGGGGGAAGGTGGAATACATTTTAGTGTAATTGATTACAAAAATATAAACGGAAAAACATCTCTGATATTGTTTGAACCAGCAAACTTTAACAGTATGGGGCCAGCGATGCTGGCATTTAGGACAAAAATGGCCATTGAACGTTATCAATTACCTGATTACCATTTCTCCATGGTGGAAATGGATATTCAGCGAAGCTCATCTGAATGTGGTATTTTCAGTCTAGCGCTGGCAAAAAAACTTTATATAGAGAGGAGTAGCCTGTTAAAAATACATGAAGATAATATCAAGGGTACATTAAGTGATAGTGAAATGCCTGTCCCCCACGATAAACTGGACCCGTATCTCCCGGTAACCTTTTACAAACACACTCAGGGTAAAAGACGCCTTAATGAATATTTAAATACTAACCCTCAGGGAGTTGGTACTGTTATTAATAAAAAAAATGAAACTATCCTTAACAGGTTTGATAATAATCTATCAGTTATAGACGAAAAGAACTTGTCAGTTTCGGCGCATAAAAAGAGAATAACTGAATATAAAACACTTCTCAAATCATAATGTACTTTGGAAATCTTAATCACCAAAGGAGCTAAGTTGAAAAATGAAACGGATCTGGGATATTGATGAACTGGCTGAACACTGGAGTCTGAGGTTTGACCTGCTACCACGCCTTAAAGCTATTGCCAGTCAGAAACTCTATCGTATCCAGCCATTTTTTCGCTCTTTGTCTTTCTCATGTTGCATACGATGTTCCATAGTTATTATGATTTATTTTTTATTGATAAGCCGTTCATTACAGTTATTGTTATTTGTACAGTCGAAATTTGTGTAGGCAGGTGATATTGGTGTGCCTTCAGCTATCCATGCGGTAAGTGCAGACAAAGCATCTGAAGAATAACTCTCTCTACCTTGATAAATAAAAAGTGCTTCTTTCCACCATGACCACTGGCTTTCTAGCTGATAATTGAACATAGGCGCTTTTAATAAACCGTGTGATGCATTAGGGAATAAGGCAACGGTTTTATCTACATGACCACCTAATAATGTTTTATATAAACAGGCATTCTTAGTTGCATCAACATTAAGATCTAACTCACCCAATATCGCTAATACTCGACCATTCATATTCGGTAGAAATTTAGAGGAATCACTCAAATAGTTTTTAATAACAAATTGAAAGCGATCATGAGACATCTCACCTTGGAATGAAATATCATGACTACCATTAATACCAAATACACGATCGTTTTGTTGCAATTGTTCTAATACTCTTCGAGTAATCTCAGCATCATCAACATGATTGTTTTTTAGGCGGACTTGCTGATAATACGCACCTTGATCACGCCAATTAATTGCGCCACCAATAATAACGGAAAAATCGGGTTCAGATTGCGAAGCCGCAATGGGAATAACCCAGCCTGCCTGGGAAAATCCAAGATAACCCACTTTAATATCCGTATTTATAAATTTTCCGTGTATCAGATGAAATGCAATTAGTGCTTCATCTGCTCTATCATACATGGATTGAAGTAACCAATTTCCTTGGCTTTCACCAACACCGGCTTTATCCCATGTGTAAACACCAATACCTGCATCAAGTAAATTATTAATTAAAGGTAAATAACCACTATTAGAAAATCGATCTTGAGCGCCATCACCATGAATAAAAATAGCGACCGCTTTTACTTTATTGTCACGGGGTAAGAGCAACGTACCTGATAATGTATCCATTTTAGACACAAAATTTACGGGTGTTATTTCTGACGTGTCAGAATTTAGTTCAAAATCAGAGTATTGCCCACGGCTTACAACTAGTGCAAAGGTAAGGATAAAAAGCCCTAAATAAAACCAAATAGAGTTAAAACATTTTTTCATAGCTTAAAAGATCCACCTTGAGTAAGAAGCGAGTGAGCATATTAAATGAACTATTTTTGAACATTTTTTATATAACATGCATTAATTAGACTAAATAGTCTAATTAATTATCTCTATTTTATTAAAAGCAACTTAAATAAAAACGAGTAAGAGGAGTTGTATTAAGGTGAAATTGATTAGATATTTTAATAATAACAACTCAGCACAACAGAAAACAAATCATAAAATATAGCCATTATTTTGCAAATAACATTTAATGTTAAAAAAAAGAGTGTTTAGTTATCATTTTTTTAAATATGTTTTAAAAAATATTTGTTTTAAAAAAATATCAGTATAATTACTTGTAATAATATCTTAATCTTATTTTGATTGTCTTAAATAGAGAGATTTTGCGTTATCTTCATGTAATTGTTATATAAGAAACATTGCTAAAATGATAAAGGTTTTACTTTATCTTCATTCCTTAAATTAAATATTAAAGTAGTGAAATAAATATTTTTAGCGATGTTTTTAATCAAAAAATGGACGGTGCGATGAAAAAACTTATCCTATTAAGTGCAATATCTGGCGGTATACTCTTTTGGTCTATACATTTACAAGCAGATAACTTTGATTGTCGAAATGCAGCAACGCAAACTGAAATAAATCAATGTGTATATCAAGATTTTCAGCAGAAAGATGAAGAACTTAACCACATTTACCAGCAATATTACGCCAAGTTAGATAGCGCTAGAAAAGAGCAATTAAAGCAAGCGCAGTTAATATGGGTTAATTTTAGAGATCTTTCTTGTCAGTATGAAGCTGACTATTACCAAGGAGGAAGTTTAGCGCCAATGGTATATAGCAGTTGCCTAAAAGATAAAACCAAAGAAAGAATTAATGATCTTAAAAATTACATTGCTTTATATTAAATAAAAAATTAAGCCTTAAAATAATAAAAAACAATTCATTTTATAATAGTCAAATAAGTAAATTCATTAGCATGGAAATATTTTCTGAATGATATAATTGTAAATTCTGTATTATTTTGAAACACAAAATTCCTTGACTAATCATTGCTACAAAGTAGTCTGATGCTCAAGTAATAAGCAAAAAAAAAGAAGCGAATACAATGAATAAGATATTAAAACTTGGGCTAGGATTACTTTTTGCATCATTACCTTTCACTTCAATATCATCTGAAATTAAACTCGAATATGGAGTAAATCTTATCGATTTTAATGGCGATGGTATTCCTGATGTCGTGGTTAAGTCTCGACGCTCATTAAATGATCCATCATCTTTTGATATGACGACCGTTTATATCAAAGGTAGCGATCAAAAAGTGTATATTGTCCCATCCATATATTCTAATGCGTTAAGTCTTTACAACAATAAGATTAAAGGTACTGATATCACTATTTCTGATTTTGAATTCATTGAAAAAAAAGGCAGGGTTGTGTTGTTAAGTGCTGAAAAAGTAGGAAACGATTTACAACGGCCAACTCCGATTCGTTTTTCTAGTTATGAAATATCAGAAAAGAAACAAGAGGATGAAATTCAGTTCAAATGGCAGTTTAATACTTATTGTGTCACTGAATTATCTTATCTTAGTGTTGAAGACTCATATTCTGATGCTTGTATAAATAAAATTATCAATGAGTAAATCTACAGTTTATTAACAAACACATCATATTTTGATGTGTTATTTTTTTATTTTATAAAACAACGAATTGTAAGAATAAAAAGAATATTCCTTTCTTTATATTCATTGAGTACTTGTATCATTTCTTTTTCCTTGTTATTAATCTATTATTAGGATATTTCTTAATCAAAATGATATTAATAGTACTGATCTTATCTGGGACTGTTTAAGAGGGAGATATGAAGGAAATTATTACGGGTTTACTTCTAGCCTCAATATCACTATTTACTGTATCTTGTTCACAAGAAGATGCACATAAGATAAAGGTGGCAATTAATACAGGACCTGATCAAGTGATTTGGGATGACGTTATTCGTTTAGCTAAATTAACAGAAGGGTTAGACGTTGAAGTTGTCACTTTTAATGATTATGTACTTCCTAATAAGGCATTAAATAATAAAGAAGTTGATGCGAATGTTTTTCAATCCATTCCTTATCTTCAAACACAAATGAAAGAAAATAACTATAAATTTCATATCGCGGGTAAAACCTATATTTTTCCTTTAGCTGCATACTCTAAAAAAATTAGTGATATAAATGAATTACAATTAGGATCTCTTGTTGCTATCTCAAATGAAGCCAGTATGAGAGGTCGAGCACTTCTATTACTAGCAGAAAACCATCTTATTACTCTTAATGAGAACGTTGGTTTCACTCCAACATTAGATGACATTATCTATAACCCTAAAGAAATTAAGTTTATTGAAGTCGATCCACCACAGCTCACTGAAGCACTAAATGATCCAGCAATTACAATGGCGGTTATTAATAATAATTTTTCGTCTCAAATTGGGTTAATTGCAACTCGTGACGGATTAATTCTAGAAAACAAAAACTCACCTTATGCCAATGTTATCGTAACCCGCGAAGATAACAAAGATGATGAAAATATAAAGAAGTTGATTTCAGTGCTTCACTCACGGCAAATCGAGTTGAAGTTTAAAGAAATGTATAAAGGTGATGCAGTCAGAGCATGGTAACGTCTTAACTTAAAGATAAAAGAATTTTTTTATCTTTAAGTTTTCCTTACTTTTCCACATGAATTACTCTTTTCACTAGAATGATCCACTCTTATTTAGCGTATTTTCTTGTCTAAATATCACTCAATTCTTAATATTTCATTATTAATCCTTATTTTTATTCCTAATTTCGCTATTTTTATATAACTGCTAGTTTCCATACTTTATAAAACATTCTAACAACATGAATTTTTTTCAGTATGATAACTCATCCTCCATTACACAGAAGAAATAAAAAAATGGCTGACTCTCAACTAAAAAAACAATATATCGGTGAACACAAACTATCGCCTGAAACACTTATGATGAGTTATGGATATGATCCATTACTTTCTGAAGGTTCAGTAAAACCACCTGTATTCTTAACATCGACCTTCATTTTTAAAAGTGCAGAAGAAGGCAAAGCTTTCTTTGATACAGTGAGCGGGAGAAAACCTTTACCTGAAGGTGAAAAAGCCGGTTTGGTTTATTCTCGTTTTAATCAGCCCAATAGTGAAATTGTTGAAGATAGGCTTGCTGTCTATGAAAATACACAATCTTGTGTATTATTCTCTTCAGGTATGTCAGCAATCACGACGACATTAATGGCCTTAACTCAGCCTGGTGATGTCATTTTACACTCTCAACCTCTCTATGGTGGAACAGAGACATTAATTGCAAAGACACTTGCTAAATTTGGTATTCAAGCCACTCCATTTACTGACGGCTTAAACCTTTCATTGATCCAAGCACAAGCCAATAACGCTAGCCAAAAAGGGCGGGTTGCCGTTATTTTTGCAGAAACACCTGCAAATCCAACTAATTCATTAGTCGATATTAGCGCATTAAAAATTGTTGCTGATAAACTAGAAAAAAAGCAGGGCTATCGTCCCATTATTGTTTGTGATAACACATTACTTGGCCCAGTTTATCAACACCCAATTGAACAAGGTGCGGATATTTCTGTTTATTCTTTGACTAAATATGTTGGTGGTCATTCGGACTTAGTTGCTGGCGCTGCAATGGGCTCTCGTGAACTGATTAATCAAATTCGATTACTACGAGGCGCAATAGGAACACAACTTGACCCTCATTCTTGCTGGATGCTTGGGCGCTCTTTAGAAACACTACAAATTAGAATGGAAAAAGCGAACCAGAATGCATTATTAGTTGCAGCGTTTTTGCGTGATCATAAAAAAGTAAAAGCTATTCACTATTTGCCATTTGCGGATAAAAACTCGATTGAAGGTCAAGTATTTGCAAAACAATGTACGGGTGCGGGTTCAACATTCTCATTTGATATTATGGGGGGGGAGAGTGAAGCTTTCCGTTTTCTTAATGCTATGAAAATTTTTAAACTTGCAGTTAGTCTGGGAGGTACAGAGTCTTTAGCCTGTCATCCTGGCTCAACAACTCATTCTGGCGTACCGATAGCATTACGTCATAACATTGGTATTCAAGACACTACAATTCGTTTATCTATTGGTATTGAAAATCCTCAAGATTTAATTGCTGATTTATCTCAAGCATTAGAAAACGCTTAATTAAGCGATTAGCTTACCTATTTTAGAAAAACACCAGATAACAATCGGTTACCTGGTGTTTTTTATTTTCATTACAACTGTTTTTGGATTTCAACCCATGCATCTTTAGTTAAGTGGCAAATATTTTCAACTTTCACTTCATCTAAAAATTCTACGTATTGTTCTTCAATAATGTGATGAAATTTAAACCCACATTTTTCTTGTGCTTTTTGTGACTTCTTATTATCAGCGAAGTATCCACACCATAAATTATCTAATTCCAAAGTTTCAAAGCTATGGCGACTAATTTCTCTCACCGCTTCAGGAATTAAGCCTTTTCCCCAGAACGGAACTCCAATCCAATAAGAGACTTCAGCATCATTATCGCCTATCGGAAAATTACTCTCTTTAGCAAAAGATAAACCCACTAAGCCGATAGCGCGATCATCATCAATTAATGTGACAGCATAAACTTCATCTCGCATAAATATAGTACGAATTATTTCAGTACTTTCTTCAATACTTTTATGAATAGGCCAACCAGCAATAGGGCCAACTCGTTCATCTTTCGCGTATTCATACAGGCTTGGGGCATCAGCAAGTTTCCATGGCCGTAGTATGAGTCTTTCTGTTTTTAATGTTTTCATTTCAATTAATTTTCTTTTTATCAATATGTTGCAATTTATCTTGTGTTTTTAAGATATGTGCATTCTAAAGAAAAGAAATAAAAATCCGAATGGCATAAAAGAGGTAAAATCGATACTTTTGAAAACAAAATAAAAGAAAATACTTGTTATTAAGTTAAATATCATCAAATATAAAAACTAATTAAATTAGAATAAAAAGAGATCGATAGATTTATGTTAAGTCAAGTACTGTCACAACTGAATACCTCATCGCAACACGCCATTATGGGTGAAAGCAGTATGGCAAATGAAATTAATTATCCATTACCCTTATCTTACATTGTGGTCATGGTATGCCTAGAAGGAAGGGCTATCATTAATATTGGTTTTCAGAAGCAGATGATTAAAGCGAATGATATTCTTATTTTGGGTGATGATATGATGACCGTTTTAAGCCAAAAATCAGCAAATTTTCGCTTATTTTATTGCTTTCTCGATAAATCTTTTGCTTCAGAAATTGCTTATTCTCTTTCTAATACTTTATTTGCCTTTCTCCATGAAAATCCCATTTGCTCTCCCAAAAAAGAACAAAAAGAAGCCTTAAATAGATGGGTAGAACAACTAAAATATATAGATAGTCACTATTCTGAACATAGAAAATTGATGTTAAAAAACCACCTGCAAAATCTCTTCTTTGCGATCACAGAATCAATACCAACGTATTTCTCTATCGCTAAAAAAGAATTTAGTCGTAAAGAAAAGCTTTGTTGGCAATTTTGGGAGTTAATTGGAAAACATTCTTTAAAGCATAGAGAAGTTGCTTTTTATGCAAATTGTCTTAATATTACGCCGTTTTATTTATCACAAATAACAAAACAATTTTTTAATGATTCACCTAAGACGTTGATTAATCGTCAAGTTATTCTTGAAATAAAAGCATTATTAATGCACACTTCGCTTTCAGTAAATGAGATATCAATAAAGCTTCATTTTGATGAGCCCTCTTATTTATGCCGATATTTCAAAAGAGAGACGGGGCATTCTTTATCTGGTTACCGTAAACAACATCAACGACAATAAAACAGATGATATTGTATTTATTGTTCTATTTTTAGCTAAGGGAGGTAATTATGTTGAAAAAATATCACTATACAGACCGAGGGAAAATACTTTCTTAAGGTTAAGATTTTTATTACTTATTAAGAAATTACTATGATTTATTTTACTTCTGATACACATTTTTGCCATTCAAATATCCTCAACCTTTGTGACCGTCCTTTCAATAGCGTAAGCCATATGAATGATACGTTAATCCATAACTGGAATGCTTATGTATCTGATCATGACGAAATCTATATTTTAGGTGATTTTCTCTATCGAGGAACAGGGCAAGATGCCAACCGAATTTTACGTCGATTAAACGGTAAAAAGTACCTTATCCGTGGAAATCATGACAAATTTCTCGATGATCCAGAATTTGACGCATCAGTATTTGAATGGGTAAAAGACTACTTTGAATTGGATTATAAAAAACGAAAAATTGTGATGTTTCATTATCCTATATTAGAATGGGGTGGTTTTTTCCGTGACGCTATTCATTTATATGGTCATGTACACAATTCACAAAAAGATCCAACTCAACGTAAGCGTTTAGATGTTTTAGGAAAAAATGCAATTAATGTTGGTGTCGATGTTAATGATTTCTTCCCTATTAGCATTGAAACAATACTCAAAAGAACATCAAAATAATTTTATTATGCAATATTTTTTATTTAAAATTCAAAATATTAATAATATTAGCTAGTCATATAACTCAAGATTAGGAAGAAATCTGTCTTACTTAATCCATTGCGGAAAAGAATAGAGACAAAATAAGTCGTCTACAAACTAAAAAGCACCTTAAGGTGTCTTTTTAGTTTGTGAAGTTTTCAGAAATTAAAGTGCAATAGCTATTTTTTTACTGGCATTCATTCCTTGGATCATACAAAACCAAGCCAATGCAGAAACTGCCATTAAAATAGCGAATAAAGAAATAGGAGGGAATGACGTTAAAATAAAACCACTGGCTAATGGATTTAATGCTGCACCTAACCAACCTAACGACTGAGCAGAGAAATAACTTGCTTTCATTCCTAACGGCGCAATGTTATCAATCATCATATACTCACCTGGCGCATAAATTAACTCACCAAAAGTAAAAACGGCAATGGCTAATGCCCAAAATATCAAGTTGTCACCAGCAAACATAAAACCAAGTAAGCCGAACATAAAAAATAATGTGCCTAAGGTCATTAATTTACGCAATCTGTCGGCTGTAACATGCTTACCCACAATATATTGCAAAGAAACGACAATAGCGGCGTTTACAGGCAGTACAACCGCAATAACGGACTCTGCTAATTTAGCATCGTACACTACTAAGATATATTGTGAAATACATGAGGCAAAAGAGCCAAATGTTAATGTACCGAAAAAAGTAGAGAGTACAAACCAACTTAATGCTCTATCTTTTAGCATTATTTTCGGGTCCCATTTCACACTATTTTCTTCATCTTTATTCACCGCTTTTGAGCGTTGAACAAAAACTTGGATCATAAATAGTGGAAATGTTGCCGAAATAGCGGCAAGCCAGAAAGGTAATTGCGTTCCGTACATTAATAATAAGGTGCCGATAGGAGGACCCACCGTCCATCCCATATTGATAAAGGTATAGTTTAGAGAAAATATTTTAGGCTTTGCTGAAACCGATAAGGTTTCAGAAAAATACGCTTTTAATACAGTTGAAAACACTAAATAAGAGCAGTTAATCACAGAGAAAAAGATAACAACTAAAATAGTACTATGGACAAGAGGGATTGCGGTAAATCCAAAAATAAACGTTAGAATTGCAAGGATCATATAACGTTTTTTCTCAAACTTATCAGCAAGCATGCCAAAACCAAGGCTGAAAAAAATTCCCGTTGTTAATGCAATAGACATGGCAATACCAATATCATCGACGGGTAATTGATACTCCCGCGACAAATAGATAGCCATAAATGGTAATGTTGCACCTCTTCCTATTGTAAGAAGAAGCGATGAAAATAGCAGTGCAGTTGTTGAGCGTGTTTTTTTTGAGAACATATTATATTTATTCTAATTATTTGTATTTTATGGAGTGTTTTATAATTTTTGCGATTTTTCACGGGTGTAAAAAGAATAAGTTCGCACTGTATATTAATACATAACTTAGTAATTACTGTATAGCTTAAAGTCAGAAAAAAAGCTCTTTTTGATCTTGTTTTTTTTCTTGTCGATCTTGTTGTAATGTTTAATTATCCCATTTTTGATAATAGTGTTTATCAAATTCCTCTCTATCAACACATTATTATTTTTTCTAAACTGACCCAATTACTGTTTTATTTACTGCATTAAATCTGAGGTCGTTATGTCTTTTATTCATCTTGAATTTGAAAAACCTATTGTTGAATTAGACGAAAAAATAGATGCATTGCTTACCTTTAAGCAATCTCAAGATGAACCAACAGGTATTAATTTAGATGAAGAAATCGCTCGTTTAAGACAAAAAAGCCTTTCGCTGACAAAATCTATTTTTACTGATTTAGGTGCATGGGAAATTGTGCAGCTCGCTCGTCACCCAATGCGCCCATATACCCTTGACTACATTAAAGCGGTTTTTACTGATTTTCAGGAGTTAGCGGGTGATAGAGCTTATGCCGATGATAAAGCGATTGTTGCGGGTTTAGCGCGTTTAGACAAAATGCCAGTCATGGTGATAGGGCAACAAAAAGGGCGTGATACAAAAGAGAAAATTCTTCGTAATTTTGGTATGCCATCACCTGAAGGTTATAGAAAAGCATTACGTTTAATGAAAATGGCTGAACGTTTTCATCTACCCGTTATTATTTTTATTGATTCTGCGGGCGCTTACCCAGGTGTTGGTGCTGAAGAACGAGGACAAGCAGAAGCTATCGCTCGTAATATTCTTGAAATGTCACGATTAAAAACACCGATTATTTGCACTATTACTGGTGAAGGATTTTCTGGAGGTGCGCTAGCAATTGGTGTTGGTGATAAAGTGAATATGCTGCAATACAGCACTTATGCGGCAATTTCACCAGAAGGCTGTGCTTCTATTTTATGGAAAAGTTCTGAAAAAGCGCCAATAGCGGCAGAAACCATGGGAATGACAGCACCTAAATTACAATCATTAGGCATTATCGACGCTATTATTCCAGAGCCATTAGGTGGAGCTCATCGTGATCATCAACAAGCAGCTGAATTTCTTAAACAACAATTATTGACTGACTTAGCCTTATTAAAAAGCTATTCAACCGAGGAGCTTTTAGATAAACGTTATCAAAAACTCATGTCTCATGGTTACTGTTAATTATTAACGAGAGAAAAGAAAATGAATGATACACTGCCTATATTAAGCAATAAAAATACAGTAGGTAGTGAATTATTTATGCAAATTGATCTTAATTTATTACGTATTTTTTCTGCTGTAGCCGAGCAAGGACAATTTGCCGCAGCAGCTCGGCTATTATCTATGCCTACCTCGAATATCAGTCGTGCTATTAAACAGCTTGAACAGCAACTCACTTGTAAACTTATTGATAGAACAACGCGAAAGATGCGTCTTACAGAACAAGGTAAATTACTCTATCAGCAAGGAAAGAAAACGTTAACTGAGTTAGACAATGTTATAAGCAATATCACTAGTGATGGCCCATTAACAGGAACGTTCCGTTTAACCATTCCTAGTGAATATGGTAGCGAACTACTGGCTGATATTTTAGCCGATTTTGCAGTCCTTCATCCTAATTTACTTATTCAATGTGACACTCAATTAATGCCAAGAAATATCATTGATGATGATATTGATTTACTATTAACTTTTCATCGCGGAAATCTAGCAGATAGCAGTTATCATTCACGGTTAATTAAATCGTGGCGCAGTATTGTTGTTGCCTCTAATGAGTTATTAGAAAAAACAGGTGTTCCAACTCATATCGAACAATTAAGTCAAATGCCTTGTATTTCTAGTTTAAGCGCATTAGAAGGGCAGCCTTGGATATTTATTGATGAACATAAAAAATCAATAAAAGTTACTATTAATAGCCATTACCGAGTAAATAGCGCCATATTAGCAAGAGCTGCGGTATTAAAAGGATTAGGGTTTGCTATTTTGGCTGAACATTGTTGTATTGATGCAATTAAAGCTGGAGATTTGCGAGCTATTGAATTTCCTCAACAGCCCGCCAGTATTAATTTAATCGCAATATATGCAAGTCGTAGTACGCTTTCTCGTAATATTGAATCTTTCCTTGAGTTTCTTACTCAACGTTTATAACTATCTCAACGTTTATCACTATCAATCGGTTATTTGCTGGGAAAGTGCGCTATGTTTTGTTTTTAAAGGTAATAACACGATAAATAAAGTGATAAAACATGAGATCCCAGCCGTTGCAATTGCATAAGCAAATCCGGAATTAAATGCCTCTGGTAGCAGAGTAATGAATTCTTTATCTAAATTGCTGGTAGTATTTTCAGTTACTAGACTGACAACATCGATATAGTTTACAGATATTCCTAATGCCTGACTTTGCATAACCATATAATGGATTGCTTGTTGCACCATTAATGTACCTAGTAAAGCAATCCCCATCGTCATTCCTGTTTGTCTTAATGCATTCATGGTTGCAGACGCCATACCAGAGCGAGATGGTGAAACACTTTTCATCACTAACGCACCAATTGCAGGCGTTGACAAGCCCATTCCAGCACCTAATACAAATAAATAACTTCCAGTTATTCCATAGTGGCTATTTGTTGCCAATGTCGCTAATAAGCAAGAAGAAATAGCGATAAACAAGAAACCACAGATCATTAGTTTTCTGACTGAAAAATATGCAGATAAACGACCAAAAGACATTGAAAATAGGGCCATTGCAATAAATTCAGGTGCCATTCTCCAACCTGTTTCTAATGCACTCCAGCCTTGTGCTTTTTGCAGAAAAAAAGCAATAAAAAAGACATTGCTATAAGTGGCAAAGCCCAAAGTGAAAGAAGAAAGGTTATATTGAAAAAATGCGCGATCTTTAAATAAAGTAAGTGGTAATAAAGGCCGCTCAACACGTTTTTCTATCATTAAAAAGAGAACGAGAAATATAACGCCTACCATCAATGTCGATAAAGTTCGATAATGCGACCAACCTACGGATCCGGCTTCAATTAAACCATAAGTCAGTAAGCCTAGTCCTAACATACTGGTCAATTGACCAAAGGGATCTAGTGCCACATTTTCAGGATCAGCGCTTTCACTTAATCCATACCAACCCAGTAATACAGTAATTATGCCTATAGGAATATTAATAAGGAATATACTTGCCCAACCGCTGGTATGAACTAATATTCCACCTAAAATAGGGCCAATAATCAGTGATAAAGCACTGACAGAAGACCAAATACCTATAATACGGACACGCTCAATATCAATTGGAAAAGCATGTGTAATTAGAGACAATGCGCCAGGAATTAGTGCGGCAGCAGCAATACCTTGAATAATACGGCCTAAAATAAGCACTTCATGTTGCTGTGCAATAGCACAAATCACAGATCCCACGGTAAAAATAATCACACCCCATAACCATACTTTTTTTCGTCCAAAGCGGTCACTTAAAGGGCCTGATGACAAAATACAGGCAGATAAACAAAGCGCATAAGCATCAACAATCCATTGTAAAGTTGCCATATCAGCATGGATATCATTTTGAATAGTGGGTAATGCTACATTCACGATACTAATATCAAGTGTTGCCATAAAAGTGCCTAAACAAATGGCACAGATAAGTGACAGTCGTTTCAAATAAGTCATAAGCTTTATTGCCTTAATGATGAATAATAATGGCATAATAATACTCGACCGACCGTCGGTCAATTGTTATTGATAATGAGTTTCATTTATCATCGTTGTGGCTAGCTTTAATTTAGAGTACTCTTTACAAGCGACTTTGAGGGAGATAAGCAATGTCATTAGAAGAACAAACCACAGATAAACCAAGAACAAAACCCGCAGAGGTTCGTTTAGAAGAGTTAATGAATGCAGCAGAAGCATTGTTTTTAGATAAAGGCTTTGATGCAACAACTGTGAGCGATATCGTAAAAAAGGCAGGGGTAGCTAAAGGAACCTATTATCACTATTTTTCTGCCAAAACAGATGTTCTTAACGCATTAAGAACGCGTTATATGGATTGGTACTTGGATAAAATAGACAGTGCGATGAATGCCTGCTCACAGCAAGATCACCGTGAAAAATTAAAACAGTGGTGTGAAATTAGTGTGATTGCTTATGTTGAGAAACAGCAATTACACGATATGCTTTTTCATCAAGTTTTTCATCAAAGCAGTAATATTCATGAAAATAGGGCATTGCAGCAAATACAAACATTGTTAATTTCAGGAACTGAAAATAAAACGTGGCACGTCACACAGCCTGAATTAACCAGTACGTTGATTTATCATGGTATGCATGCAGCGGTTGATAATTTAGGTCATAGTGAAGAATATACGGCAAAAACACTGGGCAATATGCTATATCGACAATTTACCCAATTATTAAAATAATAAATAATTACTTAGAGAAAATAGGGACGTTAAAATTCGTAATTAATTATATTCAAAGCCTAAGAATACTAGTAAAAATAACACCAATATCTTAGGCTTTTCAAATCAACGGCTACGATTTAACAGCATTAAGCAAAGGAAATAGCTACCACCTAAAATAGCCACTAAAGTTCCTGCCGCAATTTGTGCGGGATAAATAAATATTTGTCCAAGCCAATCAGCCCAAACCATTAAGGTGCCACCAATTAATCCTGAAACCATTAATTGTGATTTTATTTTTTGAGCACCAAGTAATACGGCCATATGAGGAGCAACTAAGCCAATAAAGGCAATAGGGCCTACTGTTGAAGTTACTAAAGCACATAATAACGAAACGATGATTAATAAAATAATACTGGCACGCTCAGTATGCAATCCTCGAGCTGAAGCAAAACTTCGACCAATTGATATTAGTGCAAGCCAGCGCGTTAATAAAAAGACACTTCCCACAATCAATGTAATTGCAAATGCAAAATAGAGAGCCTGTTCACTATTAACACGATAAGTTGAACCAGATAACCACAGTAATATTTTATAGCTGCTTAATGAGCCTTTCGCTAAGAAAAATTGAATAAAGGCTTCTAAACTCGCGGTTAATGCAATACCCGTTAATATCAAACTGGCTGGCGCATATTGGTGTTTTTTGCCTAAGATTAATAGAGTAATCATCACAACACCGCTACCTAATAATGCAATTCCCCACTGTGATGTTTGTAAGGTACTCCCTAAAATTAAGCTAGAAAAAACTAATGCAAAAGTAGCACCAGATGAAACCCCTAAAATATCTGGACTAGCTAATGGATTGTAGATTAAACGTTGTAAAATCACGCCAGCAATAGCCAGTGCAATACCGGCAAATAAAGCAGCTAATAAACGAGGAGAGCGTAACGCCCATTGGTAAACAGAGGGTATTTCCCAAAACCATTGATGCTCATTAATATGAATGAAAATTGTAAGGACTAATCCAAGTATTAATAATACAAATATTCCTATTACAGTATACATTGATACTGTTTTGGTCTGAGAATGAATAGAAATAGAAAGCTGATCTTGAGCTCTCATTTTCTTTCGACTAAACCAAATTAATGCAGGCGCTCCAATAGCCGCGGCTGTCACTCCGCTGGGAATAACCGTATTGAGCCACTGACCAACCCATATTGCTAAGCTATCTGTAATAAGTAATAAGCATATTCCCATTAAGCCGCTGGCAATAAGCTCTTGACGAGCAGTTCTTGCACCTAATGTTCTGACAATATTAGGTGCAAGTAATCCGATAAAACTAATGACGCCAACAACAGTAATTGATACGGAAACTAGCCAAGTACTTAATATAATAAAAAATGCAAATGTAGGTAAAACAGATAACCCTCGAGCCGTTGCACCTTCATGCCCTAATCGTAATAAAGTGAGAATACGAGGTGCAAACATAAAAATAAGTAAAACAGGTGTAATTCGAGGTAATAGCCAAAGGAATTTATCCCAACCGTCTTGCGCTAAATCACCTGCACCCCACATAAATATATTTTGAGCAAACTGTGAATTTAATGTCACCAGCGCGGTTGCAATTGCGCCTAATAAGATATTAATGACCATACCAGAAACAACGAGGGGTAAACCGGTCATATTGCGAATACCCGCAATAATAATGACAAGACCAAATGCAAATAAAGCACCCATCGTTGCAGCTAATGCACTATAGTCAGCAACCCAATCTGTAAACCAGATATTAACAATAACTAAAGCTAACCAAGCTCCTGAAGAAGTACCTAATGTTAACGGTGATGTCAGGTTATTTTGTGTTAATTGTTGCATTAAGCTGCCGACAACACCGAAAATCCCGCCAATCAGCAGTGTCATAGCTAAACGAGGTAATTGTGCATGAATAAAAAAAACATCGGCAAATAGGGCGTTTGTATCTAAATTTCCCAACAAATACCATTGGCGAGATAATGAAAGAGAATTATCAATTTGTAAGCTAGTAATGCTTAATAAGATGATCGCCAAAAAATAGAAAGTAAACTGCTTAATATTCATTATTCGGTGCCATATCTAATAAACTTTCTGTAATAGCTTCTGCCATTAACGTTAATGATGCTACTCCGCCATAATTCCATACTGGCTTCACTGAATGAAAATGCCTATTCTGTACAAATGGCATGGCTTGCCATAATGCGGATTTTTGCAGTTTGCTTTCATCAGGGAATGGCAACATATAAAGAACGTAGCCTTGTTTAATATGTTGCAATATATTCATTCTTCGCTGATCAATTCCCCAAGGTTGAGGAGGTAATGATATGGCGGATTTTAGACCCAACTTATTGACTACATATTCAGTTGTTGAGTTTTCGGTGTATAGAAAAACAGACGTTAATGTAGAAAAACGGATCACTTCCACTTCAGGTAACGTAATAAATGCTTGCTGTAATTTGCTCTTTAATTGTGCAAAAGTGTTGTCCATTTCTGCTAATTTTTGCTGTGCAAGCGCTGTTTTTCCTAAAATAGAGGCTAGGGTATTAAAATGCGCCAAAGCAACTTCTGCTGCATTATCTTGGCGAGAGAAATTAGGCAGATATACAACAGGGGCTATTGTTTTTAATACAGGCAATAAATCTTGCTGTGAACTTGATGCTAAAATAAGATCTGGTTTTAACGAAGCCATTTTTTCTAAATTAGGCTCTGCCCGCATACCCACTTCTTCAATAGTATTTGGAGCAACAGGGTAAGCTACCCATTGGTTATACCCAGCAATTTCAGTAGCACCCACTGGAATAACATCAAGTGTTAATATTTGTTCCAGTAAATCCCAATCCAAAACAATAATGCGTTGTGGCGTATTCGCGTTTGCTTCATGATTATTTTGCGCAGCATTAACAATGGGAGTGATAAATAAAATAGCCAGACAAAAAGACAGAAGCCTAACTATTTTTTGTAATATTACACACATACCACTGCCACCTTATGTTGTTGTGAACCTTTATTATCAGGGTGTTCAATCAGCTTAATGGGTGTTTCATAAAGTGCAGAAAGTCGTTCATCATCAAAAAGTAGTGAGGCTTCTCCTTCAAATGCAATTTTCCCTTTTTTAAGCGCGATAATATGAGTGGCGTAACGCAAGGCAAGGTTGAGATCATGCAAAATAACGATAATACCAACATGTTGAGTTTGATTTAATTCACTTAAAAGCTCCATTAGTTGATATTGATGATGTATATCTAAAGCAGAAGTTGGCTCATCTAAAATTAAAATGGGTGATTGTTGAGCCAGTAACATTGCAACCCAAGCACGTTGACGTTCACCACCAGATAAATCATCAGCGAGTGTGTCTGCAAAGGGTAAAACTCCCGCTTTTTCCATTGCCGTTGTGATTATTTCATCATCTTTTTTATTCCAACGGCCTAATGTTCCACGCCAAGGGAAACGGCCTAAACGCACTAATTCTCTTACTGTTAATCCTGCAGAAGCAGGCAATTTTTGAGGAAGGAAGGCTATCTGTTTAGCTAGATCACGTGGTTTATAGTGTGAGATATTGCAATTATTCAGTGTGATATTTCCACTATCAGGGATTTGCTGACCAGATAATAAACTAACTAAGGTCGATTTACCTGAACCATTATGGCCGAGCACAATAGTTAATCCAGAGTCTGAAATACGCAGTGAGGGGATTGATAAAATAGTACGTCCACCGCGATCCATTTGAATATTTGAGAGTTCGAACATGGTCACTCATTTATAAAATACTATTCCGCCTTTTAATTGCATATTTAGCAATAAAAGGCGGAATAAAAAAGAAAATTACCAGCGATATTTTGCGTTCAATAAAACAGAGCGCGATTGCCCATAATAACAGTAGTAATCACAACCAGAGATATACTCTTTATCGAGGATATTGTTGATATTTAACTGTAGTTGCCACTGTTTATCGAGGTTATAAGTTGCTGCCATATCCCATAATGTTGCACTAGGAACAGTTAAATTACTGCTTTTAGGGTTATCTTTAGATTCTCCTAAATAGCGTACCCCAGTACCTAATGTTAGATCTTGCGTCCCTGTAATTGGAATAGTGTAACTTCCCCAAGCTGAAGCGGTATGTTTAGGAATTAACCCCGCTTGTTGTTTACCTTTATTACCAGTGTCATCCGTTTGCATATCGGTATAGGTGTAATTGGCTTTTAATGCTAAACGTTCAGTCAACTGCACTTCACTGGAAACTTCGACACCTTTTGAGGTGACTTTACCCGTTTGTGTTGAAACAAAAGTTGTTGGGTTTGCAACAAGTGCATTTTTCTGTGTGATATCAAACCAAGCAATATTAAAATAACCATCCATAAAATCAGGCGTATATTTTATACCCGCTTCAATTTGGTCACCTTTGAGTGGTTTATAAAGCTCTTTAGTTGCCGGATCAATGGTGCTCATCACCTCGAATGACTCAGAATAACTGATATAAGGCGATACGCCATTATCTGCTAAATACATTAATCCTGCATTGAGGCTAAATTCACTATCAGTACGTGATTTGTCCTCATTTTTTGTTTGCGCTTTATTTTCTGTTTTTACCCAATCTTGACGAACACCGGCAACGGCAACCCAGTGACTATCAAATTTGGTTTGATATTGTGAATAAAGACTATATTGTGTTTTATCGATAGTACGATTGACATTATCAGCAGGGTTAAGTGGGGTATATTTACCGTAAATTGGGTTCCACGGATTAATTTTATCAAAACTATAATTATCTTGTTCATCACCTTTAGTTTGGTGATATTGTAATTCAGCACCGGCTAATAATGTGTGCTCAAAATTATCTGTATCCCATTCACCGACTATATTGTTATCAAAAGTGATACTTTGGCTTTTACCATCACGGAAGACAACACCTCGACTTAGCTCTGTTGCAGTGATATCTGAATTAGGAAAAGCATAGACACTGCGTAATAACAAATCGTTATAGCCATAGTTTAAACGTTGTGAAAAACGCCAAACATCATTGATATTATGGTCAAGTAAATAACCTGCTGAAATTTGGGTACGTTTATATTTATCATACCCAGGTTCGCCTAAGTTGGTAGAAGGCTTAATTTTACCAAAAGGGGATGAAATTAATGTGCCTGCTGCTGGGAAGAAAGGATTAGTTGGCGTACCATCATCATGAAGATAGGTTGCCATAAAAGTGAGTGATGTATCGTCAGTCAGGTTAATCGCAACACTTGGCGCTAGATAAATACGCTCATTATCAGTACCCGATAATTCTCCGTCTGATTTTTTCATTAACCCAACAAGACGATAGCGCACACGTTTATCATCCGTGGCACTTGAAACATCAAAGCCTAAGCCTCGTTGATCATTATTTCCGGCCTCAAGAAAAACTTCATTACGAGGAGTAAAACTAGGTTTCTTTTGTACTACGTTAACGGCACCACCAGGTGTCGATTCACCAAATAATACAGCAGAAGAACCTTTTACCACTTCAATTTGTTCAAAACCATAAGGCTCAAGTAGCCATGTATAATAACCATCACGAAAGAGGCGACTGCCATCAAGATAAGTTGCCGCCTCAAAGCCACGAATACGAAGCCAATCAGTATCGTTATCAGCACCAAAAGGTTGAGAGACAACACCTGATGTATAACGCAATGCTTCGTCTAATTTTTGTGGAGCATGAGTTTCTATATCTTGCTGAGAAATCACAGAAACCGATTTAGGCGTTTCTTGCAAACTAGTATTTACTTTTAATGCTTGAGCACTAACAACAAGCTTCTCTACTTGTTCTGTTTTTGCTGCATCTTCCGCAAAAGCCTGTGTAGCCAAAACAAAAGGAAGGGTGGCAGAACAGAACAATGCCACCGGTTTTAATTTAAACGCATGAAAATTAATCACAATAAGTCACCGAATAATAATAATTACTATTAGCAGTATTATTCATATAATCGATACTAAGGTAAATTAATTTATGCAAAAATATCTATAAATAATAATTTTTTAGGTTAATTAACTGGTTGTATCAATCCAAGCAAGGCGACCGCCGACAGAAGTACTGGAATGATGCTGATTATGACTTAAGCATAATGTTCGCATCCCTGCGGCTTTTTGTGAATACCAAGCGCCTCCGCGCATTAAAGAGCGTTGACCATAATTTCGTAAATAAACCTGATCATTGTCCTGTTGGTTTATTGCTGGATATAATCCTAATTCTTTAAATAATGTAGGTATTTTAATACTATCTTCTGCTGTTATTGCATTAAAATCGCCGTCCATTAATCCAGCAGGATAACCATTATCTGTTGGTGTGCCGTTATAGTGTTTTATTGAAGTTGATAAAATAGGAGTACCAGCATTTCCATCACAATAATCTGAAGGGGCATCGTATTTTGCGCTATTGGGATGATTGATTGGTAATAATTGTCCCGTTGATAATGCTATTGAGTGCCATTGCTCTATTACTGAGGGATCACCACAAAATACAGAATCATTATCTTTAATTATCTGTATTTCTCCGGCATTTAATTGCATACCACTTTGCCATTCCCAAAGGTTGCCACATAAATCACTAATACCAAACTCACTATTATCATGATACCAATTCGACCATTGTGGCCCCGTTATTGTCGTGGGATCACCTGTGGTAAAGTCCATATCACCAGCTTCTTTACCATCAACACGAGTAACAGATTGCTCTGGGTGAAGAAAGCTTCGTCCATAATCCGTATTACCATCTTCAATCATATTGTGGTGGCGACACCACAGCATTAAAGCAGCCCATTCTGCATGTGTACTTAAATGAAATCCTCGTCCTGTATGTTGTGCATATTGCTGGAAGCTCAATAAATCTAATGATGTCGCCGGTTTTTGGTTAGGTAAACTTAACAATTCATCTTGATGTAATGAAGCGGGATAACACGCATAGAAAAACTCATTCTTAACTTTTCCATTTACAATAAATGCAGAGTGAGTTGTATCATCAAGATTATCTGATACTTCATTTAATCGAAAATAAGGAACAACATACAAATAGTTAGGTTGGCCTTTTGCTGAGTATAAAATTGTTCTTTTTCCTGCTGATTGTGACTCAATTTTTGCCCGTAAAGGATCGGGTGAATAGATATCAAACATGATTATTCCTTATCTTGATCAAACAAAGTGACCCAATAGCCCGTTTCCCATTTCACTGGTAAAAATTGAGTATGGTAATCATAAAAAATAGTGTCTACATCGAGGTGTGAAAAACGCTCAGGGTGTAGCCATTTAGCCATTTGTAATATCGCAATAAAACCAAAAGGGCTGTCATAAAATGAGTGCCAAAGAGCATATACTTGTTTATCTTTAACCGCATCGAGTGTTTTGTAAGCAAGTCGGTGCATTAAAATTTCAAGTTGCTGTTTTGCCAAATCTAAATTTGCACCTGGGCCTAAATTAACCCAATCACCTGAAGGGTTATAGCCACTCCAATCAGCCCCTGTTAAAAAAATCTTATCCGGTTTGGCATAAATCACCGTTTCTTGGTTCAAAATCCCATAAGTGCCTTTTATATATTCTGAACCTAAGTTTTGACCACCTGCATTTTGTAACATTTGTCCCATACTGCCATTACCATAAGAAAGACAACATTCAGGTGTAAAACCAGCGGCTCGTTCAAATAACACATTAGGGCGTTTAAATGGCTTTTTTCTTAATTGCTGAGAAATATAATTGAGTTGTTTTTCACGAAATTGATTCATGGCTTGGCTTTGTGAAATATTACCCAGTAAATTTCCCATTATAGATGTGCTAATTGGTGTGTTATTAAGTGGGTCGATACTCAAATCAAACACGACAACGGGAATATTCGCTTTCGTTAATAAATCCAGCACACCATTAACACTAATTGCACGATAAGTTCCAACCGCCACAATAATGACATCGGGTTTTAGCGCGATAAGTTTTTCACTATTAAAATGTCCACTCGACATAGCCGTAAACTCAGGTAATGCCAATAATTGAGGAAATGCTCGCGTATATTGGTGATATAAACTTAAGTCGGCAGTACGGAAGGCGGATGGCATCCCGATAAGACGCTCATAAAAAGCGCCTCCACTTAATGAAGCATAAAGTAAAAATAACCCACTATCTGCCACATAAATGCGTGTTAATTCTTGTACTAATACAATTTCTCTTCCCAGAATATCAACAATTTCTCTCTGTCTTGGTTTTACATAAACAAGTTTTGCATAAACAGGAAAGGGGTTTGCTAATAATAACGAGAATGCACTGGCACCTTTTAGTAATGAACGTCGATAGTTATCCATGTTCATCTCCTAAAAATAGTAATTGAGGATACCAAGCACAACACGATCGCTTCCCACACTGCAATAAGTTGAACTAGTACAACTAGAAACATAGGATTTATTCGTGATATTGCTGACAGTTAATCCTAATTCTAAACCCTGTAATTCACGATTAATTGCCGATAATTGATAACGGAAACTCACATCCCCTAACCATACTGCTGGTACCTTAAATGTATTCGTATTATCACCGTAAGTTGAACCTAAATAACGTACACCAGCACCTAATAATGCACCGTTTAAATAAGGTTGATGAAAACGATAATCTATCCATGCAGATCCCGTATGAGTAGGTACTTGGACAGGGTGTTTATTTAAGGTGGTTGGATCGCTAGTCGATGTCACAATATTATGAAGATAAGCATAATTGAGCATCATATTAGCTTGTGGCGTTAGCGCTAATTTACTTTCAAGCTCAATGCCACGAGAACGAATTTTACCCGATTGCTGATAATAATCAGGATTTCTAGGGTTATGTGTTGTGACATTCTCTTGGGTTAATTGATATACAGAAACACTAACCAGTTGTGTTAACTCAGAATTTTGATATTTAACACCTGCTTCATATTGTTTTGATTTCATTGGAATAAAAGCTTTTCCATCTGCATCTGTACCTAATACAGGATCAAAACTATCTGATGTACTTATCCAAGGTGAGAACCCATTATTAAATTGATAACTTAAACCAACACGATGATTCCATGCCGTGTTATGGCTTTGCTGTGTCATACCTGAAATTTGATTATGTGTCTCTAAATCCGCACTGTCATAACGGCCACTGAGTAATAAATTCCATCGCTGCCAACGAAGGTGATCTTGTAAATAGTATCCATAGCGATCAAATTGTTGTTTTGTGGAAGTACGCGAAACAGGGTAAGGCTCAAAATCAGGCTTGTGATGTGATGCCCAAGGATCAAAACTAACTGTTTGTGAACCCCACCAATCTTTGGTCATATAGCCATGTTGATAATCAAAACCAGTTATCACAGTATGATTGATATCCCATGTTGCTAATTTACCAATCAATTGTGAATCAGTTACCCATGTTTCTGATGTACTTGGCGCCTCCTGATAAACCGCAGTTAACAAGCGATCACCGGGCAGAAAGCCACGGGTATAGTCACGGCTTATTTCTGTATCAACCTTCATAAAACGAGTATTTTGCTTAAATTGCCACTGTGGGGTCAGTTCATATTCAAACAATGAAGTTAACGATTGTTGTTTACGATGTGAATTATCATGGCTTTGATTATTATAATTTCGATTAGGATCAACTTTACCATTAGGATTAGGTAATAAACCTAATGCTTGAGCAGGTAGCGTATTGTAGTAACCCAGACGAGGCTCTTTTTGATATTGTCCCAATATTGTCCAACTCAATACATCATTAGGTTTCCAAGTGAGAGCAGGTGAAATAAGAAAACGAGTTTGACGAGAAGAGGGTATTTGCGATCCTTGTTCAAGCATCAAACCTGAAACACGATATAACCATGTTTCATTTTCATTAAGAGCTGATGTGGTATCAAATTTAATACCATGATTTTTATTATTGCCCGCTTGTAATTGCACTTGGTGTTGCGTTTCTGCACAAGGACGACGCGATATCATATTAATCACACCACCTGCACCACCTTGGCCATATAAAGCAGAAGCGGGGCCATGCACAGCCTCTAAACTTTGCAAACTCCAACTATCAATTTGAGGTGCCCAAATACCACTATTACCCAGCATCCTTAAACCATCTAAATAATAATCAGCATCAAACCCTCGCATTTTTGAATAATCAATGCCACTGCCAAAAGCGCCAAATTTTTCACTGACAATCCCAGAACTATAACGTAATGCCTGACTAATAGATTCAGAGGGTAAGTTATCTAGTTGACTACGATTAACAACAGAAACCATTTGTGGTGCTTCTAATAAAGTTGCATCACTTTTCGTCCCAGTTGTCTGTTTTTTGGCAAGATAACCCCGTGGCTGTTCATCCGTTTGCGCATTTGATGCTGAGGTCACAATAATTTTCTCAATATGCTCAGTAGCAAAAGCCGGTGACACAACATTAAGGGAGATTAAGGTAGGTAGGACAAGTGAATAACTACATTTCCAATAATTTTTTAACTGCTTATTTGGATAATGTTTCGTCTTCGTTAATAGCAACATATTAATCCCAAGAAATAAAAACAAACTATGATTGACTCGTGGTCGGTAACATACATTAGCGACCGACTGTCAGTCAATATAAATGATAATTATTTTTATTTGTATTGATGGAAGAATATTATTGAGAGAAAAAACGATGTTGATAACGGGGGAGGTAAAGAAACAAAAAAAGGCTCAATAATGATTTATTAAGCCTTTGTTATCTCATCTATTTAATAAGCGATTAAATTAGAGTGTTACGCCTTTTTTCGCAAGAAACTCATCATAAGTGCCTTGGAAGTTTTCTACTTTTTCAGGTGTGATTTCAATAATGCGGTTGGCTAATGAGCTCACAAACTCACGGTCATGAGAAACAAAAATCAAAGTACCTTGATAAAGTTCTAATGCCATATTCAGTGATTCGATAGATTCCATATCTAAGTGGTTGGTTGGTTCATCCATAATCAGAATGTTTGGCTTTTGCATCATCAGCTTACCAAATAACATTCTGCCTTTTTCACCACCTGATAAAACTTGAACTGATTTTTTCAAATCATCTTGAGAGAACAATAAACGACCTAATACGCTACGTACAGATTGCTCGTCGTCTTCTGGTTTCATCCATAAGCTCATCCAATCAAATACAGTCATATCTACTTCAAAATCAGTTGCATGATCTTGTGCATAATAACCAATATTTGAGTTCTCAGACCATTTTAAACGACCTGTATCTGGTGTTAATTCACCGACTAATGTTTTAATCATCGTCGATTTACCCACACCGTTATTACCCAGAATGGCAACTTTTTCGCCCACTTCAAGCATCATATTGACGTCTTTAAACAGCGGGGCATTGTCATCATAGCCTTTAGAGATATTTTCCACTTCAAGCGCATTACGGAATAATTTTTTCTCTTGTTCAAAGCGAATGAATGGGTTTTGGCGACTAGATGCTTTAACTTCAGCTAATTGAATTTTCTCAATTTGCTTAGCACGAGAGGTTGCTTGGCGTGATTTAGATGCATTAGCACTAAAGCGACTTACAAAAGATTGTAATTCACTAATCTGTGCTTTTTTCTTCGCATTATCCGCTAATAAACGTTCACGCGCTTGAGTTGCAGCAAACATATATTCATCATAGTTACCCGGATGAACAGCAAGCGCACCATAGTCTAAGTCAGCCATGTGCGTACATACCATATTTAGGAAGTGACGGTCATGGGAAATAATGATCATGGTACTGTTACGTTCATTTAGCGTTTGTTCAAGCCAACGAATAGTATCAATATCCAAGTTATTCGTAGGTTCATCCAGTAACAAAATATCAGGATCAGCGAATAGGGCTTGTGCTAATAACACACGTAATTTCCAACCCGGTGCGACTTCACTCATAGGGCCATTATGTTGCTCTAATGGAATGCCTACATTTAATAATAATTCGCCAGCACGAGATTCAACGGTATAGCCGTCCATTTCACCAAACTTTACTTCCAGATCAGCAACTCGTAAGCCATCTTCTTCACTCATTTCTGGTAAGTTATAGATGCGCTCGCGCTCTTGTTTAACTTCCCAAAGTTCAGTGTGACCCATAATCACGGTATCAAGCACTGTATATTCTTCATAAGCAAATTGGTCTTGTTTTAATTTACCAAGACGCTCATTAGGATCAAGAAATACGTTGCCACTACTTGGCACTAAATCGCCACCTAAAATTTTCATAAAGGTTGATTTACCGCTACCGTTAGCACCGATTAAACCATAGCGATTTCCGCCACCGAATTTGACAGAAATGTTTTCAAACAGTGGCTTTGAGCCAAACTGCATAGTGATATTATTGCTGATTAACAAGACGAATACTCATTATTAGTGAATGACAAAAGGTAATGGGGCCGCATTATGCCACAAGTTACCCCCATTAAGACAGTAAAGTGACAAATGACTATTGAGGAAATTTCATTATGAGTAGAAAACTCATCATAATGTGAGCTATTGACCATAATTAAACTAAGAAAAAAGAGATAACACATAGGTCATCTCTTAAGGTAATTTTGTTGGTATTAATATCTATGACTTGGTTGGTACTAAGCCCGGTTCAACCACTGCATAAACTTGGTCATCTAGCAGATCAGCATCCATAAGTTGAGTCACTAAACGTGCAACATCACGACGATTAACTAAGCCGTGAGTCTCTTCATATTGATAAAGCTGAGCTTTACCCGTTTCTTCACCATTCAGTAACCCGCCAGGTCTTACTATTGCATAATCAAAACGGCTAGTTTGCAGCCATACTTCAGCTAATGATTTTTCTCTAACGGCTTGCCCAAAAGCAGCTTTTGCTCTGTCAGATAAGGCAACCCAACTATCACCACAGCCTAAAGAAGAAACCATGAGCATTCGTTGAAAACCCATTTTTTCCGCAGTATCAATCACTGTTCTATGCGCAAGATAATCATTTTCTCCCCCCATCGTTGAAATGATATCTGCTTCATTTCCAGCTAGTGTTAATACGCGGTCAACAGCATCAGGATCTATCGCATCACCCACGACTGTTTTTATTCCTTTTGTTTCTAAACGTGTTGCCGCTTCTGGATTGCGAACTAAAGCCACAATAGGGCGTCGTTGTGCTACACCAATATCAGCAATATGTGCACCAATCCCTTTACCGCCAGCGCCAAAAATAACCCAAGTTTTCACGTGCAATTATTCCTTATTTAATTGTTGTGCTAGTTGACGGAAAGCTGATAACTGTTCGGGTAATAATTGACGATGTTCATCTCGCCCAAGGAAGATTTTAAACATAGCAACGCCTTGTTGATTGAAAAATAAAATAGAGGCGGTATCCATACCCATAAACTTACGTTCGATCATTGCAATAGATTGGCAATTTTCGGCTTTAATATGGCCGGTCATTCCTTTTTTACCCCGTAAATTAAAATAGCCATGACGATGGAAACCACTTGGCAATTCACCACTAAACTCTAAGATAACATCTTGAGTATGCACAAGCGTGGTGACATTACCCCATTTCATCACACTATCCCAAACCGTATCGAATTGTTCGCCACTCATTAATGAGCGTGATGGTAAATGTCTCACAACCTCCAACAATGTGGTATTAAATTGTGTTGCAATGGTTTCCAATGTTCCATCAGGCTCAGTCATTAAAAATTGTTGTAACTCAGTATTCATGATGTTGTTTCCATCTTCTAATTAATATTCAGGGTAATAAAATTAACGAGGCGTATTTAATTGCAAAATTAATTGCTGTAAGGATGTCAGCAAGTTACTTGCCCAAAATCGACCTTCATTGGTTAATTTCATACAAAGAAAGTCGTCTTCAACAAGACCAGCTTGATACCATTGATTTAATAAAGGAGAGAGTAGAGTCGCTTGTGGGCTTAACTTGGCTAAGTCAACACGCCCGCACTCAATGCCAGCTTGTAACTCATGACGCCAACGAAAACCACTATCGGTTGTACGGCTCATCATCATTAAGGGTTTTTGGTTATCTGTAATTTTTTGATAATAATTATCAAGCGAACGTTCAATCATCCATGAATAACCATTAACAGAGCCACCAGCACCCGAGCCAAAAGCTAGGCAATCTGCCCCTTGTTTGATTAATAGATTGTAAAGATTACGCTCGCGGGTTGTTCTTGCCCAATGGCTATTACTGATCTGACGCCAGCCCACATTTTCCATAAAGTCACAACCTTGAAGATAAAGATCACGTCTTTGTATTGGTGAGGGCACAGTAATTCGTTGATTTTCAACTGCTTTACCTAATGGTGTATTAGGCAATAAGTTCAATGCATAGAGATCGACACCATCTAAGCCAATATCATGAGCAATAGTGAGATCTTCTTGCCAGTTCGTTGCATCTTGCCCAGGTAATCCAAATAATAAATCACACACCACGGCAGCACGATCTCGTAAACAAAGCCCTTTCATAAATTTGGTAGCTTCTTCACCCGTTGAGGTTCTCGCCATTCGTTTACGAATTTTACTGTTAAAGGTTTGAATACCTATCGAAAAACGGTTTGCACCTGCATCTAAACAAGCATCAATGCGATTATCATCAAAATTTAAAACTCGACCTTCAATAGTAATTTCGCAGTCAGGGGCTAGAGGTAGTGATTGGCGCAAATGTGCGATCACACGATAAAGATCTTTGGCGGATAACGCAGAAGGGGTTCCACCACCAAAATAAACGGCATGAATTGGTGCTGATTGATAAAGTAAGCTATCTGATTCAGCGGAGATCTCGCGTAATAATGCATTGGTATAGCGCGTACAGGCTTCTTCGTGATAGTTATTTTGATAAAAACCGCAAAATGTGCAATGTGTTGCACAAAAAGGGATATGAATATACAACAAACGCTTACAGGCTGGCGTTTTACTTGCTAATAAGGCTTGCCATGTTGATTGATGTTCTTCTTTTACAATAGGTACAGAACCTCGCCATGGCATGGTGGCATGCCTATCTCGAAAAGGACTATCACCTTCTAAAGCGAAGTGAGCAGTAAGATCAATTTCAGCAGAAGGGGGCATAACATGTGTTGCGACTGACTCTTTCATTATTAAATCATTCCTACTTATTATTCGCTCTTATTATCTTTTACTAGATCAGCGGGATAAAACTGTTGATGCAATAACTCTACAGCATCCACAATACGAGGCCCCATTCCCAAAATAAGGGATTGATCAATTTCGATAATGCGTTGATTTTTCCATGCTTGAGTCATTGACACTCCGGGCACAGAAGCTAATCCTTCAGACGCTCTTATTGTGCCTGTTTGGTTTTTTTGGCTTTGTGTCGTAATAACAATTAACTCTGGGTCAGCTGCTATAATGGCCTCTGCGCTATAGATACGATAATTCTCGTGTGTAGCGATATTCTCACCACCCGCTAATTGAAGGATCGCATCTGCGACACTGGTTTTCCCTGCAACTTGAGGAATTCCTCCTCCCGGTGAAAGAAAGAACATCACTTTTACTTTCTGTTTAATTTGATTATTTTTAGCCTGAATAGAGGCTAAACGTGATTGTAATGAATCAATTAATGCATCGCCTTGTGGCTGTTTATTCAGTGAGATGGCTAACGTGCGGATGTTTTGAAGCATTAACTCAAAAGTTGCTGGCGTTCTTGGTAATGTGATCACCTTAACGTTATGTTGAGCAAGCTGACGTAAGACCATTTTCGGTTCAGCATCATCCCACGTTACAAAAGTAGAAGGGCGCAGAGACAAAATGCCCTCAATACTTAGCTGTTTCCAATACCCAATATGGGGTAATGCCTGAGTTTGCTCTGGGTAAGAGGTGGTTTCATCAACACCAACAAGCTTATTGCCAGCATCCATGGCATAAACTAATTCCACAATAGAACCACCCGCAATGACCCAACGGTCATTTTTTATATTCTCTTTTGCCGTTAAGCTAAAAGGCAACAATAACAAACTGAGAGTAATTAATATTTTTTTCATTATTAAAACGCCCACGTCAGACCAACTGCAGCATTAATACCTGCAGCAGGAATAGATTCATGAGCTGTTTGATAACGCTTATTTAAAATATTATTTAAATCAAAGTTAATACGATATTGATCGTTATGGCCAAACTCACTACTAAGTGAAAGATTAACCGTTGTCCAGCCGGCGTAATGCTGTTTATTTTCTGGATTACTATGATCTTTCGCTTGCGTTGCTGCTCTTAAATATAAATCTGACATTAGATTCATATTATTGAGTAATAAGAGATGTTTAGTACCAACTCGTGTAGTGACTGTAGGTTCCCCTGTATCCCATGTTTTTAGGGTTGGGCTAATAAATTGGCGACGCATCACATTGGCAGAAACATAAGGTGTAATTGGCCAACCTTGATATTGGGCCATTACCTCCATACCATAAGTTTTCGCGCGGTCGATATTGTCATAATAGAAGTAATCTGCTCGGCCTGTTTTGCTATTTCCTTCGCAAATACGTTCCCCAGCACAAGCGACTGAGGTGATGTAATCTTTTGCTTCAGAATAATAAATGGCGCTATCAATATACCAATTATTACCTTTATAACGTGCACCAAACTCTACGTTATTAGAGTGTTCAGCCTCAAGATCATGATTACCATAAGTTACCGCACCACCCGCCGTTGTGTTCATAAATTGCTGAACTAACGTAGGGAACACATAACCTTGTGCAAATGCAAGGCGCAACTCAGTATCTTTGAACCCGGAATAACGTAGATTGGATGAAACAATAAAAGCATTATCTCTCACAGATGTAGAGGGTAATGTCTTATAGCTTGTACCTGTTTTATTATGATTAACAGTCTCATCACCATCTTGTAATTCTGATTTTAACCAATACTGCCTAGCCCCCACAGTCCATGACCAATCTTCTGTTATTTTCCAACCATTTTGGGCAAAAACAGACACATTAGTTTGCTGACTGCGATTATGTAACAAAGATTGTTTTTCATAGTTTACGGCAGGTGGAAAACCCGTTGTACTATTTGAAGATGTTTGGCCAACAGAGGTTTGTTTTACTTTATCTTGTTGATATTGCGCGCCTAAAATGAGTTCATTATTTGCAGGTAACGTAAAGTTTGCCTGCATAGTCATTCCATAAGTATTCTGTGTATCCTCTGACTGTGTCCGGTTTTTAACAGTTAAATTACCAATCATTGGACTGCCTGTTGGCGTAACGACACCAACTCGGTTTTCAAATTTTCGTTCAATTCGCTGTGTATATGCATCTATATGAAGTTTTTTAAAATAATCAGCATCAATATCATAATCATAAAATAAGCCGATTTTTTCACGCTCAAGCTTAGGAACTTTAACGCTAAACTCTTGATATTTTCCCTCATCAGCATAATAAGATTGCGTAGATAAATCATAGCGATCAAGCGAAAGCCCAAATTTATGGTTATCAACTGTATAGCCTAACCATGCCCCTTGACCATTATTTCTAAAATGAGTATTAGCTAAGCGACCATCAGGAGTATCGCGATCACCATGATCTGCATAACTCCCATTAAAACGGTATTCAAAATCACCTATTGTGCCTGAAATTAACGCTGACTCACGCCATCCCATCGTTGCTGAGTCATAAACAACTTTAACATTGCCGCCAAAGGGCTTATCGCCGCCTTTCTGGGTGATTAAATTCACCACACCGCCAATAGCTTGTGAACCATAAAGTACAGAATAGGGACCTTTAACCACTTCAATACGCTCTAGTGCAGATTCATCAATTAAAATACCCGCACCAAAGTTTTGACCACCTCGTTGATAGGTAACTTCTTGTCCATCAACCAACAAAAGTACGCGTGATGAAGCCTCGCCACGAATACGAATTTGTTTACGACCCGCGAGGCTATTATCAGTGACTTCAACACCAGGAATATCACGCAATTGATCTGCAATAGAAGACGCGGTTGATTGATTTAATGATTCTTTATCAATGACTTGAATAGTCGCAGGGCTATTCCATAAAGAGGAGGCACTACGCGTTGTAGTAACAACCAGCGTTTCTTCTTTAGGTGACGCCGTTTCAGCAATGGCGTATTGAGAAAGTGAGAGGGTTAGAGCCGATAATACGAAGCAAGATTTAAATTGAATACACATAGTTACAGACCTTAATGAGATCAATAATAATTATCATTCGCTTTATAATTTAACTTTTGGTATTCAGCAACCTAAAAATAGCAAATAGAATACATCTTTGATTTAAATCAAAGTAAAAATGTGACTTCATGCACATTAGGTGCCTAAATAAACAAAAATGGCATAAAAAGAAGGGTTTTTAAGCAAACAAAGAAAAGAAGGTAAGTAAGAACACTCAGTTTCTGTACTTACCTTTATTATTAAATATCTTGCAGAAAATAGAATGAGGGCAAAACATTATTCTAGAGAATTAAGAAAAACCTTTAGTAATTCATTTAATGCTTGCTGTTCTTGTTGTGATAAACCCGCAACCAAACGTTTTTGATTGTTAACATGAGCCTCAATAACTTGGTTGATTAATTCTAAACCTTGTGGTGTTAAAGAAACTAAAAAGCTACGGCCATCTTCCGGATTAACTTTACGTATAACCCAGCCTGCTTTTTCTAATTGATCAATGCGATTTGTCATTGTGCCCGATGTAACCATCAATGTTGATAACATTTCACCAGGGGAAAGGGTATAAGGATTTCCTGCTCGTCGTAATGTGGCTAACACATCGAAACTTGATGTATTCAAGCCAAATTGGGAAAAAACTTTCTCCATTTCGCGGGAAAGATGCAAAGTAATATTACCCAATCGGCCAATTAACCCCATAGGGCTAATATCAAGATCGGGTCGCTCACGCTGCCATTGTTCGGTAATTCTATCTATTCTGTCCATGCATTTATCATGTCAATTATTTATCTTGACGTCAAGGTATTATCAATTTATCTTGACCTCAAGATAAATTACAATGGCAAATAACTTGAGTCACTTTATGAACCGATACACAACGCTTTTATTAACCGCTTTAGCTCCTATTGTTTGGGGAAGTACGTATATTGTGACAACCGAAATGTTGCCTGCAAACGTGCCAATGACATTGGCTGCATTACGTGCATTACCTGCTGGTATTTTATTATTAATGATTATGAGACAACTGCCACAAGGGATATGGTGGTTACGCGTGATAATTTTGGGTATTTTAAATTTCTCACTATTTTGGTGGTTATTATTTATTTCGGCTTATCGTTTACCTGGTGGTGTTGCAGCAACTGTAGGGGCGGTTCAGCCTTTAATTGTCTTATTTTTGTCTCATTGGTTATTACAAACACGTTTATCATGGCTTTCTATTTCAGCAGCATTAGGCGGCATATTAGGTGTGGCAATATTGATACTTACGCCTAATGCAACCCTTGATCCTCTCGGAATAATTGCAGGATTAGGTGGTGCTTTATCAATGGCGGCTGGTACTGTATTAAGTCGTCGCTGGCAACCACCAGTTACTCCTTTAATGTTTACCGCATGGCAGTTAACTGCGGGTGGTGCTGTATTATTACCTCTTGCGTTATTATTTGAACCTGCATTACCTTCATTAACGGGTATTAATCTTTTAGGCTTAGCTTATTTAACGTTAATTGGTGGGGCATTAACCTATATTTTCTGGTTTAGAGGATTGGCATTATTAGGGCCAAGCTCTGTGGCATCATTAGGCTTTTTAAGTCCACTTAGTGCTGTTATTTTAGGCTGGGCATTATTAGGACAACAATTAACTGGTTTACAAATTATCGGTATGATTGTGATATTAGTGAGTATTTGGGTTAATCAACAATCAGAAAAACGAGCACGAGCAAAGCTACAATCACTTAGTTAGGATTATTGTGTTATTTTAACCACCTTAACCATGCAATGTTTAATACAGAATAATCAAGAGAGAGTTGTTATGCCTATATGGGTTGATGCTGATGCATGTCCAAAAGTAATCAAAGAAGTGTTATATCGTGCAGCAGATAGAGAAAAAGTGATTATTACTTTTGTTGCTAATCAACGATTAATCGTACCTGCATCACCTTTCTTACGTACATTACAAGTTTCTGCTGGATTTGATGTTGCAGATAACGAAATTGTCCGCCGTACCAATAAAGATGATTTGGTGATCACGGCAGATATCCCATTAGCGGCGGAAGTAATTGAAAAGGGTGCGGTTGCTCTAAATCCTCGAGGTGAACGTTATACTGAAGCAACTATTCGTGAACGCTTAAATATACGTGATTTTATGGATACGATGAGAGCCAGTGGTATTCAAACGGGAGGGCCTGCAAGCCTAAACCAACGCGACCGCCAGCTTTTTGCTAATGAATTAGATAAGTGGCTATTACAGCAAAAAAGACGCACTTAACTTCACAGGTTATTATCTCTTTAAATAAACAAACGGGCATAGATATTATTGCCCGTTTTTCTTAAGATAAACTTTAACTTATTTCTTCTTTATAATGAGATTAGACATAACGCTTTGAGCCTAAAATACTCGGTTTCTTCCCTTTAAAAACATGCGGACCATCCATCGTTAATTTAAGCTCATCACCAATACGTGTTAACCAAGGAGTGGCTTCACTGCCTGCTCTTGATGTTACACCTGAAGGCTTTAACGTAATGCTCTCTTGATCAATTTCAATAATACCAATGACATAGGTATAAATCATATTATTGAAAAAACCTTTTTTGTATTCACAAGAGCACTCAACGATTTGATTACCATATTCCATGCGCATTGTTGGTTTTAATGATGCAACAGAAACGCAACCATTACTAATGGCAGAATAAACACTACAAACTAATGCCACTTTTCCGCCCATTAATTGAGAAATAGCGGGGTTTATTTCAACTGTTTCACAACCGGGCTGATCTTGGCTAACACTGACCACATCACCAGTATGGAAAACAAAAGGATCCGTATTAAAAGCACCACTTTTATCTGGCGCTTGAATAATAGACATTTGACCATTAGGACGCAAAATACCCACACGAAGATCTAAATCATCGTTATCCTTACCATCACCATTATCTATCCACGTTGCACTGACTAAAATGCGCTTAGGTGCATCACTCCCTTTTAGTAAAGAAACACGGTGACTACTATCTGGTTTCGTCAGTTTCACCACGCTTTTTTGTATATTAACTGGTGGTGTCGGTACAGGTGCAATAACGGGGGCGGGCTCCTCAACTTCAATACCATAAAGATCACATAACCCAGCAAGTCCCGACGCGAACCCTTGCCAAACAGCACGCACTTTATTTTGCCCATTTCGAACATACAGTTCTAAAACAATAATGCCCGTTTCTTGCGAAAATTGGCTTGGTGCTAATTCAATAACGTCATTATTTAACAATACTTGCGCTTTTAATTGCGCCACAACAGCAAAACCACCAGCGCTTCCATCTTGCGTCAAGGTAATAGCAATTTTGGTAATATTGGTAGGCAAACGAGATAAGTCAAAATCAATACTATGAATAACCGATGAACCTTGAGTAACTGGTGCAATAAATGACGCGGCACCTGAGGCATGATGAGGGGCATTAAAAAAAACCATGTCATCATCATGGACGACTTTGCCTGACTCAGTGACTAAAAAAGCAGTCAAATTAATATCAAGGTTATTGCCTACTGCATGAGAGACTCTAACTTGTCCTTTATTTTCACTTAGTGATGTATTTTCACCAGGTTGCAACGTTTTACTCATTAAAACTGCTCCTTGATTGATAAGACCAACTGCAAGAAATTGAGATGAAAGAAGTGATAATAACTTCAATTAATTATTTATTCGGTGATCTCTTTCACTTTCATTAGATATCAAAACCCAATGAATTTATTTATAATCTTAGGGAAATTTTTCCATCAAGACGAGAGGTAATGATGTCATTTTCTAAATCTATGCTTGCTTTGGCTGTAATGGCGGTCTCTTTTTCCAGTTACGCTACAAAACAGGCTGATTTGATGATAGTTGACGGTACTGTTCTAACTATGGATCAGCAAAATAAAATTATTGAACAGGGTACTGTTGTCGTAAAAGAAAATAAAATTATTGCCGTTGGAGGCCCTGAGCTTTCCAAAGAATACCAAGCGAATAAAGTTCTAGATGTTGATGGTGATATTGTTATGCCTGGGTTGATTAATACTCATACTCACGGTTCAATGACAGTATTTCGTTCATTAGCGGATGATGTTCCAGATAGGCTTCACCGCTATATTTTCCCGCTTGAAAGCAAAATGGTTTCTCGTGAAATGGTCAGAGTAGGCGCTGATCTTGCAAATATCGAGATGGTAAAAGGTGGTGTAACAACTTATGTTGATATGTATTATTTCGAAGATGAAGTTGCTAAAACCGTTGATAAAATGGGAAATCGTGCTGTATTAGGAGAATCTGTTATTAATTTCCCTGTTGCAGATGCGAAAACACCAGAAGAAGGCATTCAATATGCGGTAAATTTTATTAAAGAATATAAAGATCACCCTCGTATTACCCCTGCTTTTGCACCTCACGCACCTTATACAAACACCACGGAAAATCTTCAGAAAATTGCCAAATTATCCATTGAGCTAGATGTGCCAGTAATGATCCATTTAGCTGAAACAGACCGTGAACAAGAAGAAATCGCCAAACGCACAGGTGGCAAAAGTCCTGTTCAATATATGGCCGATATTGGGGCGTTAAATAACAAAGTTATTGCGGCGCACGCGATTATGGTTGATGAAAAAGATATTGATTTACTGAAAAAATATGATGTTGGCGTTGCTCATAATATCAGTGCTAATACAAAATCAGCGAAAGGGGTTGCACCTGTCGTCGCAATGCTAGAAAAGGGTGTTCGTGTCGGTTTAGGGACTGATGGTCCAATGTCGAGTAATACACTAACAACCATGAATGAACTGAATCTTGTAGGTAAAATTCATAAATTAGAAAATAAAGATCGTGCTGCAATGCCACCTTTAACGGTTGTAGAGCTGGCGACTATGGGTTCAGCAAAAGTCTTGCATATGGAAGATAAATTGGGCTCATTAGAATCAGGTAAACTTGCTGATATCATAGTTGTTGATACAAAATCACCTAATATGGTGCCTATGTATAGCCCATATGCCGCATTAGTGTATGGTGCAAATGGCAGTAATGTCCGCCATACCATTGTAGATGGCAAAATTTTAATGGAAGATCGTCAACTATTAACGGTTGATGAGAAAGCGATTATTAAAGAAGCACAAGATTTCTCTAATAAAGTACGTAAAACTGTTATCGATAGTGGCGAAGTGGTTAAATAAAAATCGATATCAAACATCTTTATCCTAGGCAGTTTGCTTTTAAACTGCCTTTTTATTTTTATCATTAAAATATTTCTCTTATTTTTATCCAAACAGGACTAATTAAGATAAAGTAACGACTAAATCTTTCACCATTACTAAGATAATCTTGATTATTTATAATGATTATTCTGTCTAATACTGTAACACTCTGTTTTATCTTGATCCTTATATTCTAATGTCACTTCCTCTTTAAGTTTATTCTGTTATCTAAATTATTAGAGATGCAATACTATCTCAATATACTTATGCAATAGTGCATCCCTATTTAGTATTCTGACAACACTGCTCATCAACTATGGATAGAATAAAAATGATGATTAAACCTAATAAACTCACTCTTTCACTTTTTACATTATCGATTATTGGTGCATCTAACGCGTTGGCTAATGAACCTAACTCAGCAGAGCTAACTAAAACGCTTTATCAAGATGTAACACTTAATCAAGCCACTATTTTCTTACGAGGCGCAGAGCTTGAAAATAGTACGACGCTCAATTTGTCAGCAGGACAAAATGAAGTCATTTTATCAAATGTTGCGGATAATCTTGATCCCAAAAGCCTATCAATTAGCATTGATAATGACGATGTGATTATTAACACCATTAACGTTAAAAAAATTCCTATTGCTCCTAGTTACCCTCCTGAAATTGCAGTATTGATGAAAAAACAGAAAGACATTAATAAGCAAATTGAAGAATTAAACATCAATATTAATGTAGGTGATGAACAAATTGCTTTACTAAAAGACCAATCATTTTTTGGCTCTGGTGAAACGCAGACATTAGAGCATTCATCACAGAAGTTTGATTTTATTAGCCAAAAAATGACATCTATTTTAAATCAGCAAAAAACAGCGCGTGAAGAAATAGCTAAACTGACTGAGCAATTAGAAGAATTAACACGTAAATTAGAAATCGATATGCCAATTATTGCGCAAGAGAAAACACAAATTGTTTTATCTTTAGGCACATCAAAAAACCTAACAAGTAAAATGCGTATATCTTATATAACACCAGATGCTGGATGGTCTCCCGCTTATGATATTCGAAGTCAAGGTATGGATAAGCCAATATTACTTACCTATAAAGCAGATGTTATTCAAAATACAGGCCTAAATTGGGATAAAGTAAAGCTGGTTTTAACATCCACTAATCCATCTTTAAATATTACTGCACCCACTTTATCACCATGGTATCTCGCTCTTTATAATGATAATGCTAAATTTAGAAGTAAAAGTATGAGCATGGATATGGCTTCAGCACCTTCCCCCGCAATAATGAGAGAAGAAAGCTATGAAAAACAATTAAATAAAGGCGTAACGCGGTATGTGACAACCAATAATAATGGTATTAATTTAAGCCACGCTATCGCATTACCTTACACCTTAAAAAATAGCACAGAGCCTAATACATTAGTGATTAATCAAAAAGAAGTTGTTGCAGATTATCGCTATTTAACCACACCAAAATTAGCTGAAGAAGTCTATTTACAAGCTGAAGTCAAAGACTGGGAAAATTTAAATTTACTTAATGGCCGTGCTAATATCTACTATATGAATAGTTTTGTAGGTAATAACTATATTAACACTAATGAATTAACAGAATTACTTAATATTCCACTTGGAATAGATAAAAACATCCAAATTAGTCGTATTAATAATGAAAAAATAAGGAAAGAACCCATCTTTATTGGCACCACAATAGAACAAAAAGAAAGCTATACTATTAAAGTAAGAAATACGTATAACACGCCGATTAAAGTGACAATTTACGATCAATTACCACTTAGCCAGGAAAATAATATTAACGTCTCAAACGCTGATTATAAAGATGGCGTACTTGATAAAGATACAGGTGAAATAGAGTGGAATATCACGTTAGGGGAAAAACAAGAAAAATCCTTACCATTAAATTATACGCTTTCTTACCCTAAAAACAGACAAATTATCGGGCTATAATTACGACCTTTAGGTTGATAAAAAATAGAAGAGGGTGCAATTGCACCTTTTTCTATTTTAAAGAGATCAATTCTATATTATAAAAAATCACTTATCATCTTTTTTAAAATTAAATAAAATTTAATCGAGTATTGGTTCACTAATTGAAATTCATTATTCCAATAACCTATGATCATTATATTTCTTTTCATACTCTTATGACTGCCAACATATCATCACCATCTTTATCCAGACCTATCTCTTCAAAACCAAAAGAACTATAAAAATTTTTAGCTACTGGATTTAATGGGTTGTAACAAATTTCGATTTCATTGATTTGCTTATCTTGCTTAATTTCACTTAAAGCAATATGTAGTGCTTCTCGGCCTAATCCTTTATTTTGATGTACTTTATCTATCATAAAACGCCAGATAGCAATTTTATACGAATTTTCTTTCACCCACATAAAAAAACCAACAGATTTATCTGATAAATAAATTCCTCTGACAATATAGTTTTCATTATAAGCCGCTTCGACTAAAGACCACATATTAGAAGCAATATAATCTTCTTGATATTCTTCTACTTCAAGTAAACTAATTTCTTCATAATTATCTGAAGTTATAGGTTTTAAACTGATGTCCATTATATTCTCTTTTTAAATCACTAATTCACATATCAATATAAGTTCACCACTTATTATCATGGCTAAAATTTAAGAAAGATTAAGAGAAGATTTAGATAGCACTATAAGTCACATTACTTTATCTATTCCAAATATTGAAATAAAAAAATAACAATAGACAAGGATTAAAGTAGGAAATCATTATTAAAAATAAATAGATAAATTTTAGATGTGAAAATGCTTTGTTAAACACTTTTAATAAGGCGTCTTTATTTTAAGCAAATAGCGCTTCCAATGTTATCATTTCTTTTCTTAATCCTATTTTTTGTGCGGGCGTTTCGTTTTCATTGATAAGACAATAATTATAATAAAAGCTATAAATAGACAATAATAAACTTACTGTACTAGGCGATAATTTTCTTAAAAATACATCCGGAAACTTCTCTTTAAATGATTGAATAAACAAATGACTATAATCAAGAGAAGGAGCTATTTTAGTATAAAAGTTAATATCATCTGTTTTATTTAACCCTAAATTACATAGATAAAAAAGCTCTTGATTATCTTGAGATATAAACTCATACCATTTATTATTCCACCAACCCAATGTATAACTCCCTTTATAAGAAAAGTCAGTTGTTAAACGAGTTCCTTTTGAAACCACATAATAAAGGTTAGATTCTTTTCGCTTTATTTCTTTTCCATAGGCCACCATACACCCACCACGTATAAAACTATCATGATAAATAAAATGGTATTGGATAGTTATTGGTAGAATAAATTTTAATTTAAGAAAATGAAAGTGTGATAAAACAACGGGTTCAATAATATGTTCAGAACAAATTTTTTCTGTATATTGAATTTGTCCAAAACTTTTTCTATTATTTATTTGTTCATATCGCATAATAATATTATCAAGTAATATACCTTGCGTATTATCTAGCACCTCTTTTTTTGTATTGTTATGATATTGGCTGTCAGGACTCACGACAGCCTTACTCCAATTAACACTAGACAGAAAAACATAACCTGTATTAGAACAACAGGTTACAATCCCAAATAGCTCATTTGAAAAACCTTTTTTTGTATTATTTCGGCAATTCAAAGTAAATACATTTGTTTGTAAACTATAGATTTTGTTTCTATTCAAAGATTGTTCATATTTTCGTGTTTTTATTTCTAGCAATTGTTCAATTTTAGCTAATTTCCGATAAAACAGAGCGGGGGTAATATTTAAATTATTGATAATATAAGTTGGTGTTTGTGTTTGTAAAATAAGGAGGTCTATTATTTTATTATAAAGATGTTTTAAATCTATATTATTTTTAAGAGAGAAAACAGCATTACACTTTTTGCATTGATAACGTACTGTTCTTTTTGCGGTTTTTCCATAAAATATTTTCTCTGATGAATCACAATTTGGACAGTATTCATTGATATTTAAATTAAAAAAATCAATATAAGGATTTAATAATGTTTTTATATCTTCATTATTGATTAATACACTGCTACCACCACAACCATTACAATAAACAGCGGGAAAGCCCAATTTAAAAGAAGGGATGATATAAACATCTTCTATTACGTCAGCAAAATGTTCACAACTCTCTGTTTTGCATATATTAACATTGATTTCGTTTGTTATTTTCATCAGTTCTTATCATAAAAAACCAACACGAAACGATAATAACATAATTCAATCGGGTATATTGCTAACTTACTGTGATAGTTATCATACTTTTAATAACTCAGCTGTTATTAACTAGATATCGAACATCAACAACGTTATTTCAGTATTCTCATTATTACAGGATATTATTATGCATAAGCCTATTTTTATATTGCCTCTTTTAATTGGCACGTTATTAGGGAATTCTTCAGTTTTTGCTCAAGAAATTACCATTTATCACACTAACGATTTGCACGCGAATGCCGTTCCTTTTAAAGCTCCTTACGTTAGCCAAGATAGATTAGTTGGCGGTTTTGCCAATATTGCAACCATCGTTAAAGAGGCAAAAAAAGATAATCAAGGCGTCTTATTTTTTGATGCTGGTGATTATTTTACAGGACCTTATTTAAGCACCTTAACACAAGGTGAAGCCATTATTGATATCATGAATGAAATGTCTTTTGATGCTGCCTCCGTGGGAAATCATGAATTCGACCATGGTGTTGAAAATATGGTTACACAGCTTAATAAAGCGAAGTTCCCCGTACTTTTAGGTAATATTTTCTATGAAAATAATGGGAAAGCTGTTTGGGATAAACCGTATATTATAGTAGAAAAAGAAGGCGTTAAGTTTGGTGTAATAGGACTACACGGTAAATTTGCTTTCTATGATACTGTCAATAAAGATAAAAGAGAGGGTGTAGAAGCGAGAGACGAAGTTGAATACCTTAATAAATATCTTAATGAACTAAAAGGGAAAGTTGATATAACTGTATTACTGGTTCATGAAGGTGTTCCTGCAAGACAATCTAGCTTTGGCTCAGCAGATGTCACCCGTATGCTACAAAAAGATATTGAATTAGCACAGCAAGTAAAAGGGTTGGATATTTTAATTACTGGACATGCTCATGTGGGTACACCAGAACCTATTAAAGTAAATGATACGTTGATTGTTTCTACGGATGCTTATGGCATTAATGTGGGAAAATTAGTTTTAGATATCAATGATAAAACTAAAAAAATTGATAGCTATAAGGGCGAGTTAGTTAATATCTTTGCCGATGAACATAAACCTGATCCAGATACACAGAAAAAAATAGAAGCATGGACTAAAAAATTAGATGAAATTGCACAACAAAAAATTGGTAACGCCCATAATGAACTAACGCGCTCTTATGGTGGATCTTCTGAAATTGGTAATTTAATTACCGATGCTTTTTTAGTCACAGATAATCGAGCTCAAATTGCTTTTGTTAATAGTGGTGGTATTCGTAACGAGATCCATAAAGGAGATATTACGATCGGGGATATTATTAGTATGTTCCCATTCCCTGATGATTTAACTTACATGGAATTAAGTGGTAAAGATTTACGGGATTTAATGAATCACTCTGCAAATTTAACTAATGGTGTATTGCAGGCTTCTAGTGGTTTTGAAATGCAATATGATAGCTCTAAACCTGTTAACGAGCGTGTTGTTTCTGTTTCTATTAATGGAAAACAAGTTGAAGATAATGCTTACTATCCCATTATTGCTAATTCCTTCTTAGCAAGAGGCGGTGATGGTTTCACTGCCTTTACTCATGGCCAAAATACTAAAGATATTCCTAATACCAGTGCAGCAACGGCCGTTATTGAATATATTAAGCAAAAAGCCACTATCAACATGCCTAGAGAAGAACGAATTGTTGATATCTCCACAAAAAAGTAGTGTATAAATAACCAATAACCCATCATATAACGCCATTAATATTCTCACTATTTATGGCGTTTTTTGCATTAATTAATAAGAAGGTTTTTTATTAATCCAGCAGATCGCTGTGATATCAGATAAAACTTAACTCATCTGCTGATATACTCATGCTTATTTTGTTATTCACTTTGTTTTGTTGAGATATTCCTATGCCGTGGACTTTTTCACATCCTTCCATTGTTTTCCCGATAAAACAGTCCAGAATAGGCAAATATCTTAATTTACCTGCATTAATTGTGGGAAGCACTTCACCTGATTTACTCTATTCTTTTGGTTTATATCAATCAGCAACAACGGCTCATGATTTATTAGGCTGGTTTTATACTGCATTTCCTTTTTGTATCTTTGTTTTTATCTTAAATTACTTATTCAGAAATCCATTAAAATGTGTATCGCCCATACCTTTATATGATCCTCTAAAATTCAATATTCGAGCATTATGTCTATTTGTTTTATCCCTGTATATTGGTGCAGTAACACATATTGTATGGGATTCATTTACCCATGAAACAGGAACTGCAGTCAGATTTTTTTCTGTATTACAGGCTCAATTATTACAAGGAATGACAGACAGCCAAGAGATTGCTATTTATAAATTATTACAACATTTAGGCTCGGCGATAGGAGTACTTTATTTGTGTTGGAAATACATTCAATATCAGCGTAAACAAAACTATCTAACACAAAAAGAAAACCGTATTAAATTATATCGCTTAGTTGGGATCGGCTTTCTGTCTGGCTTGTGTGCTTTACCTTTAGCTTTGCAATTCTCAAATAAAGGACAGGGGATCAACATTAATCGATTTATTTTCTTAGAACTATCTTTAGCTGTGCCTTTTTTCTTTGGTTTAATGATAATCTTAGGGTTATGGTTATATCGAACTAAAACTTGACCAAATAAACTAAAAAAGCCCCGTAATATAAATTTATGGAGCTTTTCTTAGGTGTCCGTATTTAATACAGAAAATCTTAGCTATTTATTAGTTTTTAAACCACTGCATGACTTCTTCATAACTTCCTTGGTAAATAATTTTATCTACCTTTTTGCTTAATTGATAACGATACATAGGATCGTAATACTCTTTCAGCAAAGGAGTTAACCAAGTAAAGTGAACTTCAGTATTGGCTTCTTTTTTTTGTATTTCTAACGCGTTATCAAGTAATTGTGTTAATTCCGCAGCTCGTTGAGATCCCAATCGACGGCGGATAGCGAATAAACCATGATGTAAATAATCACTATAAGCTTGCCAGCCTTTATCTTCGCCATATGCCTCTAGAAAATCATGAGTCATACGATCAAAATACTCTGCTTTTAGACGCTCAATGCGTCGCTCTAAGGGATCATCAACAACAACGATTGATGCCTCAGCCATTTTTGCTCGCAAACATTCAGGTAATCCATTAGCTCCAATAGCACGGCCTTCATCTTCGAGTACCCATCTCGTATATTTTTGTGATTTTTTCAACATTTCAACACCAAGATGGTTTTCAAATGTAGCTTGAGAGAATTGATCTTCAACAGTACGGCCAAAAGAAGAACCTCGATGATGAGCAATACCTTCAAGATCAATACCTTCAGGTAATGAACGCACTAATGTCGTTTTTCCATTGCCAGTACATCCACCAATAAGGATAATAGGGCGCTGAACGAACTCATTGGTCATTTCAATAACAGCCTGTCTTAATGCCTTATATCCCCCTTCAATTAATGGGAAATCTATACCTGTGTCTTTAAGCCATTGCTGCACGATATGAGAACGCATCCCACCACGAGCACAGCAGATATAACCATTGGGAAATTGCTCACAGGCTTCACGCCAAGCTGCAATTCTCTTATCACGGATTTCACCACTAACCAATTGATGTCCTAAATCGACCGCTTTTTGTGAGCCTTGTTGTTTATAACAAGTTCCCACAGCCGCGCGCTCTTCATCATTCATTAAAGGCAAATTAATCGCATTAGGGATCGAACCTTGATTAAATTCAATAGGTGCACGCACATCAATAATAGGTGTGTTAGTAGCAAGAATATGTCGAATATTTTGAGCAGAAAACGCTGATTCCATAATAAAAATTGTTATATCTAGTCTGGCTGAAAGATTGACTACTATACTCTTAAGAACATGTGATGACACGCTCTGATCGTATGTTTTTATTAAATTATAGTGTGTTATTTCTAACCGAATAATTTTTTATAGAACAAAAAAATACATCACTGTCAGTAAATCCCGTGGCATATTCTTAAATTTTCACAGCAGCATTTTACCACTGCTTAATATTTCTATCTTCCGGTATCACTGACGTTAATTTAACTAATAGGGGTAATAATTTTTGCTTAAAATCATCCATAAAGATGTAAATAATAGGTATAATTTAGATGATATTTTTTGTTTATCACTTATAATCACAACGTATTCCAGAATAGCTCAGTGGTAGAGCATTTGGCTTCGGACCGAAAGGGCGCAGGTTCAACTCCTGCTTCTGGATCCCTCATTAATAATAATTTCTATTGCTTAATCCCTTTCAAAGCAATCAAAAACCACCTTAAATACCTCTCTTTATTTGGTGAATATCATGGCTGATAAACAAAACCTATTACCCGTTGGACTTTCTTATGCACAATCGCAATTGGCTAAAGTGTTAAGCCAACCCGAGATAAATAACAATAAAGTTCAACAATGGGAAGCTGTCTTACACCAGATACTACAAGGGCAAGCCACTTATGGCAGTCGAACACCATTCGAAAACACACCTGCATGGATCACCCTTGAGGTTATAACAGGCGGATTCGCCACTGGTAATTGGTTGGCTGGGGGAGAAATAACATCTGAAGAGCAATACTTATTAGATAAACTGCAAATAAAAACCTCACCTGAAAATCAGCGATTAGCGTTAAATAGCTACTATTTAACTGATGAAGGAATGAATGTTCTTAATAAATGTTTAGATAATGAAAACTATCTTATTACGGTTCCTGAAGAGAGTGTTTTACTCACTGTTGCATGGTTGATCAGAAATAAAGCACAATCTTACGCAAGAGACTTGCTTGATATTATTTCGCCTTGGTTTTCAACATTAAGATTTTACCCTCGCATTGTCGAACAGCCTGTTATTTCAAGTAGTACAGTAAGAGTGCAAGATCTCGATATAACAATTTACGACCTTAAAAGAATAAAACCAAATAAACGAGTATTAGCACAAAAAGAAGCAGTGACTATTTGGCATCCTTTTAAAATTAAAATGGTAGCGTTACTTTCAGAAATTATTGATAAGTCATCGAGTAATACAATTACATCGTTATGGAGGCAATCGGCAAAAGATCTTATTGCTGAATATTCCAAATTACGTAAACAATATTTTCTTTGCAATAAACCTGTAAAAAATAAAGGTGACTTTGCAAAATTACGTATTGCTATTGAGCAGTTATCCTTTGAGAAGAATGAGTTAGATCTTCATCAAGCACAACATATTCGTATTTTATTACAACGTCATATCGAGAAGTATGGTGAACCAAACTCAGAGAAAAGCGATAAAATACAAAAAATAAAGCAAGGTGATGTACAAGCGCCATTACATTACACATTAAGTCGAGTCATTTTAAACCGACTTGATTGCTTAGATATTAATAATGGTTTTGATAATAAAGAAATCGCCACAGAGGCAATTTCTGAAAGTGAAGCAAATAAATTTAACTTAACACAAGGTTATCCTATTCCAAATATCATTACGTATAAAACAATGCGTAGTTTTAATACCACAGCAAGCCAGCTTGTCGAACAAAAATTAATTACTTCTTCAGAAGCGTTAAGTCATATTATTCCTCAAATTACAGCGGGTTTACGTGCCAATAGTCTATTAGATATTCCATTACGCCATCTTTACGAAAAAAACTATCGAGCATTTAAACAACGTCGCTCTTTGTTGTTATTAGATTTACAACATCAAGTACAACTAGAAGAGCTACCGTGGGTTACGATTATTGACAAGTTTCGTACAAAACAAATTTCCAATAAAACTATCTTTACGGAAGTATTAAATGAGTTTCTATTATTAAACTTTCGTTATTTTCCACAAACGCAGCTACCTAATCCTTTATTACAAGAATTAAATTCACTGACATCTGAAATAGATCCAAGCATTAAATGGAGTGAAGAACTTGCCGCAGATATCTTTATGGGAATGTTCAGTAAGAAGATCGCGAATATATTGGTAAAAAATGCTGATTCAATTTTACCTTACAGCCTGTACTCACAATATTATAAAGTTGATTATTTACTGTTGAAGCATGAATTACTCACCGCTTTATCGTCAGTAAATACACAAGGGAGCGACCCTTATGCGACATCTCGCGTGATTTTAAAATGGTGTGAGGATAGAACAAATGAAAAATTTGGCTCTTATTCGCCAGCAATAAATGGGGAATTACTTGAACAATCCTACATATTAACAACCCATAATCTTAGTACTATTTTTAATGTGCTTGGCCTTGCTGACAAATTAAAACCATTCTTGCTTGATATGTGTAAACAATGTGTACAAGTCATCAATCGCTATTTACAGGCTCCTTATCGTGGTTATCATGCATCATTAATCATAATAAAAAATGCATCTTATGCATGGCGACAATGTGTTTTTTACCTCTCGTATTTATCACAAGAAGAACTACAACAATTTGTCTTATGGGCAGAGAATTATATTGATACCCAATCTCAATATTTCAAAACACTATTTATGCCAATTTGGAATGGGCTAATGAGCGTAATAAATACGCCAAATGACTATAATTATGATGATAAAACATCACATCTTATTTTTTATGGTTGGTCTAAAAAACATTGGATGATGAAGACTATTTTAAAAGCCAATGGTGAAGAAATTTGCGAATAAACTTGAGAAATTAAAGAGGCAAATAGACTGAACGGTTCTTTTGCCTGTTTACTCTGTATAACATTATCTATGATTAGTTTAGAGGCTTAAGTGATATTTGAGATTTTTAGAACACTTTTACATTACAGCTTACATTTTTTAGCGCCTATTCTATTAGGCTATCTTTTCTGGCGTAAGAATTGGAAGATAGCCTCACTGCTTATGATTGGAACAATGGCTATTGATATTGACCATTTGTTAGCAACCCCTATTTTTGATCCCAATCGTTGTAGCGTGGGTTTTCATCCATTACACACGGTTTGGGCCGCTTTGGTTTATTTTGGTATATGGTTTTTACCCTCATGGAAATTAAAAGCGATTGCAATAGGATGTTTATTTCATTTATTTACCGACTCGGTTGACTGCTATTTAGGTGGATTAAAACCCAATCTAACAATAACGATGAATTGTGATAAAAATTATTTTATCTCCGATTTCAGTAATAACTTTATTAGTCAAAAATAGAAAAGGGATAAATCTCCCTTTGTTTTTGTTACTTAGCAATTCGGTGTTAATAGCGACTACCAACGCAACATTAAAAGAAAGAGATCATAATAAACGGTTATCATCACCGAAAAAGTCACTGGCTAACCACTGCGTTACGGTTTTAGCATTAACTTGATTCGATTGTAGTTTTTCAATCGCAAAATATTCAGGGAATGAAGCATCTGATTCATTATACTCTTTTTCGAGTTGTTCTAATTTAGAGAGTGCGTTTTCATAGTTATCAAAAATAGCTTCAATATCTCGATAAATCTGACCAAAACCTTCACTAAAACGTGAAATAACATAATAAAAATCTGAAAGAGGGATATCACAACTAAAACTGCTTAATTTCACTTCTTCAACTTCGATCCATCTGTCTTTTTCAGTGAGTACTTTAACTTGATTTTCTTCGTTTTGATTATCTTTAATGAAAGCCATTTTTGCTTTTTCAGCAATATCTCTATTGTCAAAAGCCCCTAAAATAAAATCAGGACCTTCATAATCAGATATACCTATAATGCATAAATAAATTATCTTCATATTTTTTATACCTTCTCGTAAAAATCTCTAATTGTTTTATAACCATCTTAATTTTATTAAAAATATTATAAGCCACTCATACAGTAAATCACTTGTCTCATTGACGCTCTTTTTGACTTTATAATCTGGTGGTAATTGCAAAAATCTTGATGTAGAGTGCTCAGTCTTTTTTTAATGAAGTCTATTGGGGAGGCTGAATGTTTATAGGCTTTGATTACGGAACATCGAATTGTTCTGTTGCAATCATGAAAGAAGGAAAACCGACTCTTTTACCTTTAGAAGGTAATGATGTCTATATTCCATCGACCCTTTGTGCGCCAACCCGTGAATCTGTTTCTGAGCACTTATTTCGCCATTTAAACATAAAACCTTCCAGTGAAATTGGCGAACAATTACTAAGAAAGTCGATTGCGTTTAATCGAGAAGAAGATATTGAATTAGTACCTGAAGATATTCTTTTCGGACAATCTGCACTAAGTTTATATCTACGTGATCCGCGCGATGTCTATTACGTTAAATCACCTAAATCTTTTTTAGGGGCTTCGGGCCTACATGATATACAAATTAGCTTCTTTGAAGATTTAGTATGCGCCATGATGGCGAATATTAAACACCAAGCAGAAAAAAGCACACAAGAAGCAATTACAGATACCGTTATTGGTAAACCAATTAACTTTAATGGGTTAGGTGGTGAAACTTCAAATAAACAAGCTGAAAGTATTCTTATCCGCGCGGCTAAAAGAGCTGGCTTTAAGAATATTATGTTTGAATTTGAGCCTGTGGCAGCTGGGCTTGAATATGAATCTACCTTAAATAAAGACCAAACAGTACTAGTTGTTGATATTGGCGGTGGTACAACAGATTGTTCATTAATTCAGATGGGGCCAAGTTATCAAGGTAAAACTGATCGTTCAAACACCTTGCTTGCCCATAGTGGACAACGTGTTGGTGGTAATGATCTTGATATTTATCTTGCTTTTAAACAACTTATGCCTTTATTCGGTATGACAGGATTAACTTCTTCTGGTATTAAATTACCGCTGAAACAATTCTGGGATCCTATTGCGATTAATAATGTCGAAGCGCAAAAAGATTTTTATTCTCGTCAAAATTTAGCTGCATTAAGTCAGCTTAGACGAGATGCGAAAGAACCTGAAAAAATAGCTCGCCTAATCGAAGTGTATAATGAAACACTGGGTTATAGCATTGTTCGACGTGCTGAAGAGGCTAAAATTGCCTTATCAGATTCTCCTGAATATATTGCTAATATCGCCTTGTTAAGTGAAACATTAGAATGCACCATTGAACGTGAACAAATGGTGGAGTCGATAGAATCCCCTAAAAGTAAAATGATTGAATTAGTTAATGATGCAGTTCAACAAGGGGGAATAAAACCGGACGCTATCTTTATGACAGGTGGTTCAGCGCGTTCACCGATTTTATGCCAAGCAATAGAACAACAATTACCTAATATCCCTATTGTGAAAGGGAATGATTTTGGATCGGTTACCGCAGGATTAGCCCGTTGGGGTGAGGTCTGCTTTAAATAACTTACTTTTTCAAGATATTAAAGCGCTTTACATTTAATCGGTGTATTGATTAGATGTGGAGCGCTTTTATTTATAAAACACAATAAAAAAACACAACATTCGATAGGAGAACACATGTACCGCTTCCAAAATGATTATAATGAAATTGCACATCCTGCGGTCATGAAGGCAATCACGGATACAGTAGGTCAACGCTATGATGGTTATGGCATGGATACACTTTGTCACCAAGCCGCTGAACTCATTAAACAGCGTATACAGCAAATGGACGCTGATGTTCATTTCTTTAATGGTGGAACTATCACCAATTTAACCGCGGTTTCTCATTTTTTACGTCCACACCAAGCTGTTATTTCTGTGAGTACAGGGCATATTGCAACGCATGAAACCGGTGCTATTGAAGCAACAGGGCATAAAGTTATCACCACATTTTCGGCTGATGGTAAATTATCCCCGGCACTGTTAAAACCTATTCTTGCTGAACATAACGATGAACATTGGGTTCAACCTAAGCTGGTTTATATTACCAATGCCACCGAAATTGGTACGGTTTATCGCAAAGCAGAACTACAAGCACTCCGCGATTTTTGTAACGAACATAATTTGTGGTTATACCTTGATGGTGCTCGTTTAGCGACAGGGCTTATGTCTGCACAAAGTGACTTAACCATTGAAGATATCGCCAGCTTAACCGATGCTTTTTATATTGGTGGTACTAAAATTGGTGCCATGTCAGCGGAAACCTTAGTGATTTGTCATCCTACATTGAAAACTGACTTTCGTTTTAGCTTGAAACAAAAGGGTGGATTACAAGCAAAAGGCTGGTTATTAGGCGCGCAATTTGAAGCTTTATTTAAAGATGATCTCTATTTTAAATTAGGTAAACACCTTAATGAAATGGCATCACAATTAACTGAATTTTTCACTGTACAAGGTTTTGAATTTTTAGCACCGCCAGAATCTAACCAAGTTTTTGTTATTCTACCAAATGCGATTGCGGAAAAATTAACTCAACAATTTGTTTTTCATCGTGTATTACTTGAAGATCCTAACTTGAGTTGTTTACGCCTTTGTACTTCTTGGGCAACAACACAACAAGATATTGATGGATTTAAAGCTGCATTTCTTCAATTAGTTTAATTTTTTTGTTTATGCATTACGCACTTATTCAGGCGTAATGCATTTTTAATGAAATAAGAGATTAATTACCCCAATTTTAAATATAATGATGGAGAGGTACCTTAATAATGTTATATTAATATCTCCTCACTCAACATAGGTAGGGTAATAGAATGAAGAAACTGACACTCCAAGAAATGACAGATGCCCAACAAATGCGAGTAAGAACCCGAATAGCTCAAGAAAAAAAGAAGTTCGGACGTGAATTAACTAATGCTGAAATGAACAGAACCAAAGATTCCATTATTACCGAAATCTCCCTCGAAGTTGAAAAAGCCACCAAAAAAGCACAAGCCCTCAAGAAAAAACAGAAATTAGCCCCTAGTGATGAAACTTATAGTTGGTCAGCCAAAAACCATCGTAGTGGCTATCGTTAATTTTTTGCCTTGCTAGTAAGCTCAATTACTAGCAAGGAATTACTTTAAAGATTGTTTTTTCAATTAACTATTTTATTTTTTCTGTAGCCATATCTCTAAATAAGAAGAGATAAAACCACTCTTTATTGAGTGGCTTTAGGTATTTCCCTGATATTGACGCAATATTGCTATATTTCCATTGTATTAATTAATGAATATAGCTTTTTAAAAGCATGATATTTTTTCTCGTATGTTTTATGTTTTTCTAAATTGGGTATATGACGTTTTTCAAGCTTAGGTTGAGAAAGAATAACTTGTGATGAATGAGCGGGGTTTACTGCTAATTGTGCAAGTCTTGCTGCACCAAGCGCAGGGCCAACATCACCACCTTGACGATAATCGAGATTTTTCCCTGTAATATCTGCAAGCAGCTGTCGCCAATATTCACTTCTGGCACCACCGCCAATTAACGTAATGCTATCAGCTAATTGCCCTGCATTATCAGCAACTTCAATCCCTTGTCGTAATGCAAAACTCACACCTTCAAGAACAGCTTGACATAAATCAGCTCGTTGATGTTCATGGGTTAATCCCCAAAATACGCCTTTGGCATCAGGGTTGTTATAAGGTGTTCGTTCCCCTGAAAGATAAGGTAAAAAGAGTAGAGGGCTATCCGCAAAAGTGGCGTGTTTAATGTCTTCAAACATCGCACTCACACTCTCAACTCCTGTCAATTGACACACCCAATCAAGACATGATGCCGCACTTAACATCACTGACATTAAATGCCATGTATTGGGTAATGCGTGACAAAAACTGTGCACTGCATTATCGCTATTTTGTAGAAACTGCTCACTTACCACAAAATAAACCCCTGATGTACCTAAAGAAAGCATTGCTTGACCGGGTTGATAAACCCCAACACCGATTGCCCCCGCGGCATTATCACCGCCACCAGCAATAATAGGTACTTGCTTCATATGCCATTTTTTAGCCACATCAGCTAATAGGTAACCGGTGATTTGATTACCTTCAAACAATGTTGGCATCTGTCGGCGAGTTAATCCTGTTGCACCTAAAAGTTCATCACTCCAATCACGCTTTTGCATATCCAACCAAAGCGTACCTGCCGCATCTGACATATCACTGGCAAAATTACCACTCATCTTCCAGCGCAAAAAATCTTTCGGTAATAAAATATGTGCAACACGTTGAAAAATGGCGGGTTCATTTTCAGCAACCCACTGTAATTTAGGTGCCGTAAACCCTGGCATCACTAAATTACCAGTGATTTTTTTAAACTGGGGAAATTGTGTTTCAAGTGCTTGGCACTGTTTAAAACTACGACCATCGTTCCATAATATTGCAGGGCGTAGAACCGCTTGTTGAGCATCAAGCAAAACGGCACCATGCATTTGTCCACTTAATCCGATTGCCTCTATTTGTTCCATCGGATAACTGTGTCCAAGCTGGAGAATAGCTTCTTCCGTTGCTTGCCACCATTGCTGTGGATCTTGTTCTGACCATTGAGGGTGAGGGCGTGATATTGCTAAAGCAACCGAATAACTTGTGACAACGTCACCACTTTCATTCATGATGATCGCTTTAACGCTTGATGTGCCTAAATCTAGCCCTAAATACATGAAGTTACCTCATGATGTTTATCTAATTATTAAACACAGCGGAAAATCCGCTGTGTTATTAGCATTATGATGCGATTATCCAAAAATATAGCGATTCACTAAGCTTTCTAACATTTCTTGGCGTCCACTTTGTAACTGTGGCGCTAAGGTATTGCTTTGTGCATGTTTCGCCACATCTTCAAGGCTTAATTTACCTTGTAGGATATTTTGGCCAAATTCAGCACTCCAACCTGAATAGCGCTGTGCCGTGAATTTATCAAGACCACCATCTTGGATCATTTTTGCCGCAATACGTAATGCCATTGCCATTGTATCCATTCCTGAAATATGTCCGTAGAATAGGTCATATTTATCATTGCTTTGGCGACGAACCTTAGCATCAAAGTTTAATCCACCTGTCGTAAAGCCACCTGATTTAAGAATTTCATACATGACCAGTGCATTTTCTTCTACGCTATTTGGGAATTGGTCTGTATCCCAACCTAATTGAGGATCACCACGGTTAGCATCAACAGAGCCTAAAATGCCTAACGCAATTGCAGTAGCAATTTCATGGTGGAAGCTATGGCCTGCTAATGTTGCGTGGTTTGCTTCAATGTTTACTTTCACTTCTTTTTCAAGACCAAACTGTTTTAAGAAGCCATAAACGGTTGCCGTGTCATAATCATACTGATGTTTTGTTGGCTCTTGAGGTTTTGGCTCAATCAGTAATGTACCTTGGAAACCAATTTTGTGTTTATGCTCTACCACCATCTGCATAAAGCGACCAATTTGCTCTCTTTCTTGACGTAAATCGGTATTTAGCAGGGTTTCATAACCTTCACGTCCCCCCCATAATACATAGTTTTCACCACCCAGTGTTTTTGTCGCTTTCATCGCTTCACACACTTGTGTTGCAGCCCATGCAAAAACATCAGGATCAGGGTTTGTTGCTGCACCTGCGCCATAGCGAGGGTTAGTGAAGCAGTTCGCAGTTCCCCATAGTAATTTAACGTTAGTTTCTTCTTGTTTTTTCGCTAATACGTCGGTGATCGCCGCCATATTAGAAACATATTCATTGATGTTATTCCCTTCAGAAATCACATCAACATCATGAAAACAATAGAAAGGAACATTAAGCTTATGAAAGAATTCAAAGGCCACATCTGCTTTACGTTTTGCTTGCTCTAATGCTTCACCTGGTGTTTGCCATGGTCTATCAAAAGTACCGATACCGAACATATCAGAACCATTCCAGCAGAAGTTATGCCAATAACAAGCTGCAAATCTTAGGTGATCTTCCATTCGTTTACCCAAAATAATTTCATCAGGATCATAGTAACGAAACGCTAATGGGTTATCGCTTGTTGTGCCTTCATATTGAATTTGTTCAATTTTATCAAAGTAAGACATGGAACCGTCCTTATTTAGTATCAAGTTGTAATTCTGAATGTGATCCAAGCTCAGCAGTCATTTCTTCCTGCTCTTCTGGTGTTAATTTGGCAATGCCAAAGCCCGTAAAACCCCACAGCATGGCAAAGAAGATGCCACTCCAGCACAATACAGCCCAAGGTAAGTAACTTAAGGTTGCAACACCTAACGTACCCGCCATATAAGCGCCTGCGGCAGTCCACGGTAAAATAGGTTCAAAGATAGTGGCAGAGTCTTCTACAGTACGTGCCAGGTTTTTAGGATGTAATCCTCGTTCAATATAGGCACCACGTAACATTTCGATAGGAATAAGGATTGAGATTTGTCCATTACAGGTCACGCCAATCATGGTGAGTCCGCAAGCAATCGTTGCCATGATCATAGAGCCTGTTGAATGCACCATTTTTAATAGGGCATGGACAATGACTTCTAACGCGCCACTTAACGATAAAGTACCAGCAAAAGAGAGGGCGCAGAAACAGATAAGCAGAGTACTCATCATGGAGTTCATGCCACCACGATTTAGCAAATTACCTAACAATTCAGGAACTTCTTTACCTTGGATCATCGAGACATTGAAGCCATCAACCGCACTTTTTACGATGTCATGTAAACCAAAACCTTGAATAAGATAAGCATTTAGCATTGCAATTGCAGCAGAAGCTAACATCACTGGGATAGTGGGTTTTTTTGTTACTGAACCATATAAAATCACTAATACTGGAATGAGAAGAATAAGGTTGAAGTTATAAACATTCTCAAGACCATTTGTTATTAATGTCACTTTTTCTGGTACACCTTGACCCGCTAAATCGCCATTCATGCCATAAACAGTCATCACAATCGCCGTTAAAATCAACGAAGGCAGTGTGGTATAAAGTAAGTGCCAAATATGTTGATAAAGGTCGATCCTTGCTGCCATTGCGGCAAGGTTAGTATCACCTGATAACGGTGAAAGCTTGTCACCAAAATAGGCTCCCGCGACTACGGCGCCGGCTGTTGCTGCAAGGTTTGCATCCATACCTACGGCAACACCCATAAATGCAACACCTATGGTTCCTGCTGAACCCCATGATGTTCCCGTACAGACCGACACCAATGACGTGACCAGTAATGCTGTAACATATAGCATTTCTGGGCTGATCATTTTTAAACCGTAATAGATCATCAAAGGAATGGTGCCACCAATCATCCATGTGCCTATTAACAAGCCCACACTGATTAAAATCAGCAATGCTGGCATAGTTTTAGCAATCTTTTGTGAGATAGCAGTTAAGATCTCCTCATAGCGATATCCCAACCGTTTTACTAACAGTGCAGCCACAACGGTCGAAAGCACCATTAATGGTTCTGGTGGTAAATCAAAAGCGGCGTAGCCTCCTCCTAATAACACCACCATAGTGAGAATAGGAAAGAGCGATTCAAGAAGCGTAGGTGTTCTTGGGCTGTTTATCGTTTGCGTTTTCATTGTAATTTATTCCAAACTGGCGTGAGGTAAGGTACGAATAAGCCGAGTGAAAACGGTTTCTAATATTGAACGAGGTGTCGCGATATTAATGCGGAAAAAACCATCCCCAACCGCACCAAAACCGCGCCCCCAACTCATTTCCACTTCGGCTAATGAAACAAACCAATGTTTTAGTTGTTCTTCAGTTAATTGCATTTTTTGGTAATTAATCCATAGCATGTAGGTGCCATGACTTTGTGTGACAACCCAATCGGGAAAGTGACGTTCACATTGTTCTTTTACCCAACGTCGGTTATCAGCAAGGTACGTTTTTAATTCACCAAGCCATTGTTGGCCTTGTAAGGTATAAGCTTGTAAAAAAGCGGGAACAGAAAAATATCCTGGATTATGAATACCAGCAGCAATCAAGCACTGTTTGAATTTTTCACGATACTCGGGGTTAGCAATCACAATATTCGCTATCTCTAGCCCCGCTAAATTGAAGGTTTTCGCTGGAGATGTACAAATAAAAGAGTGCTGTTCTACATAGCTGTTTAAAGATGAAATAGGATGATAGAGAGCATCATCAAAAACAAAATCTGCGTGCACATCATCAGAAATAATAAAGACCTGATATTTTTGTGCGAGCTGTGCAATTTTTAATAAATCATCTTTTTGCCATACCGTACCTGTTGGGTTATGAGGTGAGAGTAAAATAAAACAGGCAGACTGTTTAAACTTACTTTCAAGATCATCAAAATCAACTTCATAATACCCATCCCGATAAATTAACGGGCTTTCTAATAGCTCGCGGTTATTTACACAAACAGCATTGCTAATAGGGTGATAAGCTGGAGACAGCGTTGTGACTTTATCGCCTATTTGTGTGAAATTCTGGATATAAAGTGAAACGGCTTGTATAACGCGAGGACAAAACACAATCGTCTCTGGGGCAACTATCCATTGATATTGGCTTTTAAACCAATTAGCGGCAACGTTATTCCAATCATGGCTAAGATCGGTATAGCCATAAATTCCCTTGTGATTAAATTCAGCAAGTTTGTTTGTAATAAAATCAGGCGCAGCAATTTCCATATCTGCAACAGATAATGGAATAACATTGGCGTTACTATTACACCATTTTGCGCTATAGGTATTTTGCCTAGAAATTAATTTATTAAAGTTATTCTGATACATGAAAAATCTCCTCGGCAATCGTGTTTAAAAACAAAATACTCGTTGTTCTTAACATTGGTTATTCCTATTTTTTACTTTGCTATTACGAAATTTGGCTTGTGTGATAGTAATCACATAGCGATGAAAGCAAGTTCTTACAAAATTAAAGCTATGGTTTAATGCCAGCCTTGGGGGAATAGGTAAACGAAGATGAAAAAAGATACATACTTTCGTATTGTGTTGTTATTCAATGCTAATAAAGTGTATGACCGTCAAGTGGTTGAGGGGGTTGGAGAATATCTTCAGGCCTCACAGTGCCATTGGGATGTCTTTATTGAAGAGGATTTCCGTACTCGACTGGATAATATTAACCACTGGGTTTGTGACGGGATTATTGCAGATTTTGACGATCCAATTATTGCTAAGCATTTAAGCCAATCATCGTTAGCAGTAATTGGTGTAGGTGGATCTTATCATCAAGAAAAAAATTATCCTCCCGTACCTTATATCGCCACCGATAATTATGAATTAGTTCAACAAGCCTTTTTACATTTAAAACAGAAAGGGCTTAAGCATTTTGCTTTTTATGGTCTACCCGCCAAAGATCACCCTCATTGGTCTAATGAACGAGAGCACGCTTTTCGCCAATTAGTCACCAGTGAAAAGTATTCAGGTATTGTTTATAACGGCATGGATATTACACAAGAAAATTGGCAACACGCGCAAAATCGTTTATCTGATTGGATACAAACTTTACCACCACAAACAGGGATTATTGCTGTCACCGATGCAAGGGCGCGTCATTTATTACAAGTATGCGACAATTTAAACATTAATGTACCTGAAGAAATAAGCATTATCGGAATCGATGATGAAGATATGACACGCTATTTATCCCGTATTGCATTATCTTCTGTTGTGCAAGGTTCACGGCAAATGGGATATTTAGCCGCAAAATTATTACATCAAACTCTAGATGGGCATGTAACAGATAAACAGCAAAGAATATTAGTTCCCCCCGTTAAAATTGTTGAACGGCGCTCAACTGATTTTCACTCATTTAACGATCCCACCGTTGTTCAAGCTATGCATTATATTTATTACAATGCCTGTAAAGGGATAAAAACAGAACAAGTTTTAGATGCAGTTAATATGTCGCGTTCTAATTTAGAGCAACGGTTTAAAAAGGAAATTGGCAAGACAATTCATACGGTTATTTATGAGGAAAAACTCAAACGCGCTCAAAATTTATTAGCCACCACAACACTTGCGATACAAGAAATATCCGTGATGTGTGGCTATCCGTCATTGCAATATTTTTATTCTATCTTTAAAAAAGAATTTGGTATGACGCCGAAAGAGTTTAGGGATGAGTGAAATTATTATACTAATCTAGATCACAATATTGTGAATACTGGTATTTATACTTACACAAATACATATTATTTCCTATCTTATTAAATCTTATTGTTATTTTTAATAAAATACCAAAGCACATTGTTTTTTAATCAGTTGATTTAATTTTATTAAAGTGTATTAATTATTTCTGTTAAAAAAACATAGGATAATGAGATGACGGATTTTTATATTGTTGCTATTAAAATGGATGCTGGAAATCAGCATATTGAATATGTGAAAACTATTCAAGCTGGCAAATCAAATATTGATGCCACAATCAATGCTAGACAATTTATTGCTGAGCTTATCAATGAAAAATTAGCCTCTTTTCAAACCGCTATTCAAGATAGAAATGGTGACTGGAGTTATGGTGCTATAGTTCGCGTTATAGATAGCGTTTATCTTACAACCGAACCAAATAGTACAAAACGTGATAATTTAGGCAATTTACCAAAATTCTAAAGATAATAAGGTGATAGCATTAATTGATATCACCTTATTTTTAATTAATGGAATATAATATAAAGAATGAGAACCCAATGTCACGCTTTATCTCACCACCAATATCTGAACTCAATAAATTACGACAACCATTAACGCAAGGTGAAAAAACAGTTTTTGAATTTTTTAATAAATATTTATCATTAGAATGGGAAATCTATATTCAACCTCACCTCAATGGATTAAGACCTGATTTTGTCTTACTCAATCCTAAAGTTGGTATCGCCGTATTTGAAGTGAAAGATTGGAATTTCACTGCAATGGATTATTTCATTGAAGAAAAAGAAAATTGCATACCTGTCTTATGGGCGAAGAAAGATGGTGTGAAATTTTCCAAACAAAAAGAAAATCCAATAGAGCAAGTTTATAACTATAAACAAGAATTATTTAATCTTTATTGCCCACGTTTGGAAAAAAACACCGGGTTTGCTGTTATTACAGCAGGAGTAATATTCCCATTTGCAGATGATAAATATGTAATAGATTTATTTAAACAAAATCTTAAATTTAGAGGAATGGAAAAGTATCCTAGTTATAGTCCAATTTCTGGTATGAATGCACTAAAAAATGGTGATATTCGCACTGTTTTCCCAGAGGCAAATAGAAGATATTCAAAACTAATGAATATGGATATTTATAAGGATATTAAAAATTGGCTAATTGAACCTGATTTTTCAGAAACACAAAGAAAACCAATTATACTAGATAAAATACAACAAAATTTAGCTACAACAAGAACACCATCAGGTTATCGCAGAATACGTGGCGCTGCAGGCACAGGAAAATCATTAGTACTCGCAGCTAGAGCTGCTGAATTATTAAATGAAAATAAAAAAATCTTAGTTATTACATATAATATTACTTTAATACACTACTTGCAGGATATTGCTGTACGATATCCAAAATCAAAAAGAAAGGAGCGTTCTGATATTGTTTGGCTTAATTTTCATCATTGGTGTAAACGCATGTGTGAGCATTTAGGCTATACACAAGAATACGATGATTTATGGAAAAATGATAACCTAGAAAATTTTTTAAAATATTCTTTACCCTCTTTAATTAATACTATATTAGATAAAGAAGATGATGAGTCTATAAAATATGATGCCGTATTAGTTGATGAAGGGCAGGATTTTTTACCTAATTGGTGGTCAGTATTACGTAAAGTCTGCAAGCCTACAGGAGAAATGCTTTTAGTTGCTGATATAACCCAAGATATCTATGATACTGCCAAATCTTGGACTGATGAATCAATGAAAGGTGCTGGTTTTAGCGGAAATTGGGCTGAACTCAATATCAGCTATCGTTTACCTTTATTAACAATAGAAATAGCAAGGGACTTTGCTAATCGTTTTTTACCTAAAGAATTAGCGCTTTTACCTGAAAATAGTCAATTTGGTATGGAGCTTGAACCTTGTTATTTGAAATGGGTTCAAGTGGATTCTAATAATGAAGATACTATTTGTTGTTCTGAATTATTTTTATTATTGACTTCTGGTATACCTGAAACACTTGCGGTCTCAGATATCACTTTTTTATGTGCTTCTAAAGAATTTGGTTTAAAAGTTGTCGAAAAATTAAATAATAAAGGTATTAGTGTTGTTCATACCTATGCTAATGATAATAAAGAATCGAGACGCCAAAAAATGGGATTTTATATGGGTGATACTCGAATAAAAGCAACCACTTTACATAGTTTTAAAGGATGGGAATCGAGAGCTTTAGTCATATTTGTCGATAATGACAATTTAACCCCAAAAACATTAGCATTAATATATACAGGTCTAACAAGACTTAAAAGACACCCTGATGGTAGTTGTCTAACTGTAGTTTCCAAATCACCTGAACTTATTGAATATGGAAAAACATGGCCTTTTTTTGAAAAAAAATAGCATAACTTATAAAAATAAAGAGCATTTCTTAATTATATCAACATGAAGTGCTCTTTTATTATTATGCAATAAATATATTATATTTTTAATGTAAATCTATTGATTAATTAAATATTTTTTATTGCATAATCTTCATAGTTAAGATGCATCAGACAAGTAAAAGAAAAATAAAAACGCCTACCTCTTTCTACTATTCGCCCACGGATCACAATCAGGACTATCGATAACTTCAATCACATCATCAATATCGGCTTCAAGAGAATCTAGGTAAAGCGCTTCTACTTCAGCACGTGCCCAAGGGGTTCTACGCAAGAATTTCAAACTTGATTTCACGCTAGGATCACTTCTAAAGCAGTTAATCTTGATAAGTTGACCTAATTTAGCCCAACCATATTTAGCCACCAGCGCATTTACTTGCATTTCAAGAGTGACGCCATGTAGCGGATCTTTAGAAATATGTCCTGTCATGATTTTCTCAAATACGTATTATTAATTTCAAGGTAAGAAGCGGTGCAGAGTACAAGAAAGTAGGATGAGAGGCAATGAAAGGATAGAAAACATAAAACCACTCACACACCTTATTGATCGAAATAAATACAAATAAGATGTATGAATGGTTAATGTGGTTATTTTTTTGGTGAAAAAGCAGAAAAAGCGTGTGTTACTTTTTTGGCACTGATTATTTTATCTAATTGTTGTTGCAATTGTTTATCATCCATTGTCGCGCGATCATGTTGACGAAGATGTTCAGCCCAAGAAGCCACCATAAACGTTTCCATATAAGATTGAGTGTTATTTTCCGTAATAGCATCAGATGAAACAAACAATCCCCATGAATAACCGCCATCTCTTAAACGAACTGTTTTTAGCCGATTCATTAAACTGAGAAATTGCTCACTGTGAATTGCTTCAATTTGATAATTTACAGTAATTAACACAGGGCCTTTATCCGTTGTGATCTCAATAAGTCCATCATCAAGAATAAAGTGTTCTGAATGCTGTAAGTTGATGTTGTCATGTTCTAATTTGACACGCAAAACACATAACCAAACTAAAATAATCCCAACCGTTGCGCACAGCAAAGCTATCGTTACTGAAGTATGCGAAGCGATTTGTCCCCAAACAAGAGAGCCTAATGCCATCGAGCCTGAAAACACCGTTAAATAAAGTGCTAGACCTCTCGCACGAACCCAATTAGGCAAGGCTGTCTGTGCAGAGACCATTAATGTGGAAAGGGTGATTATCCAGCTAAATCCAGCGAGCATACTTGCGAAAATAGCAAGATATTTTGAAGTCGCACTGGCGAAAATAAATAACACCAATGCTGTACCCACGGTGCCAATAGCAATCAATGTGCTGGTACTCAATTTTTCACGCAATGTTGATAAACTAAATGCGCCAATCACAGCACCAATACCAATGCTAGTTGTTAGTAATCCATATAATGTCGCATCACCGTGTAGTGAAACTCGGGCGACTAGCGGTAACATTGCCCAATAAGCACTCGCAAAAATAAAAAAGCTGGCCGCTCTTATAATCGTTTTGATCAGCGCAGGGCTATAACGCGCATAGCGTAAACCGGAGATCATCGCGGCAACAACAGATTCAGCGGGGAGTTTTTCCTCTTCTTTTTTCTCACCTTCCCACCACCAGACAGCAAGAATAATGGCGATAAAGCTCAAGGCATTAAGTAAAAAGGGTAAATAAAGGCCAACTTGAGAAATCAAAATACCTGCAAGTGCGGGGCCTATTGCACGGCTGATATTAATTCCCATACTGTTTAAGGCAATACCTGACTTTAATTCATGGGGCTCGACAATACTTGGTACAATCGCTTGCCATGCAGGGCCTAAAAACGCCGCGCCAGAACCCAAAACAAAGGTAATTAATAATAACCAGCCAATACTGATAACGTCGAAATACACAAGAACCGCTAATAATGAAGCGGCACAGAGCATCAAAATATTGACGAAAATAAGCAATTTTCGTTTATCAAAAATATCAGCAATGGCTCCAGCTGGGAGTGCCAATAAGAAAACAGGTAATGTTGTCATGGCTTGAATAGCTGCAATCATAACGGGATCAGGGCTTAGGTTTGTCATCAACCAACCGGCACCCACATCATTCATCCAAGTCCCAATATTAGAAAATAGCGTTGCCATCCATAATACGAAAAAAATACGATTACGTAAGGGCGACCATGCGGAAGTACGTTGCGTTGCCATAGTCTCATCTCTCTTTATTTGAGATGGCCAGTAAATAATTACCGACCATCGTTATTATAAAATATTAAAATGCAAAGCAAGAGCAACCTAAAGCGCCCCAAAATGCATTATCATCTGAAACAGGAATAGATGATTGACGAGCGATATCATGTTGATGTCCATGAACATGACAAGCACCACAGCATTGATGTAACTGATTTAAAACCGCAGCTTTTGTCTCTTGTTGTAAGTAAGAATAATGACCTGGGACTTTGATCACAGGCGACCAATCCGGCAATACCGGAATAGATGGCGGTGTTAACGATGAGAATGCACCATTTGCATACACGATCTTGCCATCTACTACCGTTAAAAGTGATTCAATCGCTTTGATCTCGTTTTCTGGTACTCGAAAATAATCAGCAGAAAGGGCGATAAAGTCGGCAAGTTGACCTGCTTTAATTTGACCTTTTTTACCTTGTTCATTAGAGAACCATGAACTCCCCATAGTCCAAAGCATTAAGGCAGTATCTCTGTCTAAACGATTATCACCATCATACATTTGCATACCACCCACAGTACGCCCCGAAACTAACCAATAAAGCGCTGTCCACGGATTGTAACTAGCAACACGAGTTGCATCTGTACCTAATCCAACAGGAACTTGTGCATTTAGCATTTTGGCGACAGGCGGTGTTTGTTTTAGTGCTTTTGTGCCATAGCGTTGTGCAAAATATTCACCTTGGAATGCCATACGATGTTGAATTGCTAATCCACCACCAAGCGCTTTAACACGTTCAATATTTTTCTCACTGATAGTTTCAGCATGATCGAAAAACCAATGTAGTCCATCGAAAGGAATATCTTTATTTACTTTTTCAAAGACATCTAACATTCGGCTAATGGATCCGTTATAAGTGGCGTGTAAACGAAATGGCCAGCGATGTTCAACTAAATGACGGATCACTTTTTCTAATTCAGCTTCCATATTTTCAGGAAGATCAGGTCTTGGCTGTAAAAAATCTTCAAAATCAGCCGCAGAAAAAACCAACATTTCACCTGCGCCGTTATGACGATAAAAATCACTACCATCACCGGGTGATACCATTGATGTCCATTGTTGGAAATCTTCAAATTCTTGTTTTGGCCTTTGGGTAAATAAGTTATAAGCAATACGAATAGTTAATTGATTATTCTTAGCGAGCTCATCAACAACTTGATAATCTTCAGGATAATTTTGAAAACCACCCCCTGCATCAATGGCGCTAGTTACACCAAGACGATTCAATTCTCTCATAAATTGGCGAGTTGAATTGACTTGATATTCAAGAGGTAATTTAGGGCCTTTTGCTAATGCAGAATAGAGCAACATAGCGTTAGGTTTTGCTATCAACAATCCGGTAGGGTTGCCATGTTCATCACGCTGAATTTCACCACCCGGTGGGTTTGGTGTCTCTTTGGTATAACCAATCGCACGCAGTGCCGCTTTATTTAACAATGCACTGTCATAGAGATGTAATACAAAAACTGGCGTATCAGGAGAAACCGCATTAATTTCGTCTAGCGTTGGCATACGACGCTCTGCAAATTGAAACTCGCTCCAGCCTCCAACAACACGTACCCATTGCGGTGACGGTGTCACTTGAGCTTGAGCCTTTAACATATCAAGGGCAATAGACAAAGAGGGCACGCCTTCCCACCGTAATTCTAGATTGTAGTTTAATCCACCACGAATGAGGTGCAGGTGTGAGTCATTAAGCCCAGGAATAATAACGTGGTTTTCTAGATCAATGATTTTTGTTTCTGCATTTTGAAACTGCATCGCTTCATCATTTGAGCCAATAAAAAGAAATTTACCTTGATAGATAGCTATCGCTTGAGCAATAGGATTTTCTCTATCAAGAGTATGGATCTCACCATTGATAAATATTTCAGACGCGAAAGTTTTATTCATGATTTTTGATTTCCTATTTAAAAGGAATTAACCCTTTGTTAAATAAAAGGCGTGAGCGTACCGTGCTTTATTCGTAATACAGATAACTATTTATTTTTAAAATAAATTAAAGATATGAAGGTGAGTTTTTTATATTTATTCCAGCAGGTTTATTAAATTGTAGCTTAAGTTTATTTCATTACCATTTAAAACATTTGCTTTAAGGGAACAAAAAAAATGAACAAGATAGAAATGAGGTAATTGATTGATATTTAATTAAATACCTATCATTTACAATCTATTCATTTGGAGCTATCAATGTAGGATAAGCATTCACAATCTAATACCGTTATCGATTTGTTCTTTAATGTAATCGCTTTAATACTCACTAAATATGCTAAAGCGCGGTTTAATTGTCTGGTTGAAATCCCCAGTATTGCCGCTAATGGATCTCTTTTTTCTAATTCCCAGTTTTATTTCCAATAACGTTCGTGAAAAGCTAATGGATAAGCTCAGCTATTTTTACGCAAAATAGCAATTCACTCATCATAATCCATAAGAAAGAACACTTTTATTTTTAAGGTGTTCTCTTTATTTTTAAGCGGAAATACCTATTTATCAAATAATGATTATTCAATCTAGATAAAACAATGTGATATAAAACATAAGAATAGTGAAATATAATCACATCTTTCCTATTTTAAGAATAATTACATTCAATAAGTAAAAATAATTGCTGACTATGTTGATATAACCTTTATCAATGTAAGGATACATCATGTCAGAAAAACAGCGTCATAAAATTGATAGCTTAGTTAATCTTACTCAACCTTATGCTGTTGATAGTTTTGATGATGCTCTTTTTACTGCATCTATGGATGAAGCAGATATCTGGCATCGCCAATATAATGCTAATTATCAATCGCTGTGGAAAAAAATGCCTCAGCCGGTTATCCCCGTTAATTTATTTAAAACCATGGATTTAGCGACGCCAACACATCGTAATGGTATTTGGCTAAATAGTTCAGGAACGGGACAACAAGGAAAAACACAAGTTTTCTTTGATGAGAACAGCCTAAAGCGCATTGAAACGGCAATGATACAGATTTTCTATCACAATAACCTAATATCCACAAACCCAGCCCATTTTCTGATGTTATCACCTGATCCTCAATCTGGCGATCATGCTGGTTTTGCCACTGCTTTCTTAAAATTCACCCAATGTGCACCGATTAAAGAGCTTGTTTTTACGGTATCAGAACAAGGCCAGTTTGATACAAAACTCGCATGGTCAACATTACAACGTTGGGCGAACGATCCGGCTCCTATTTATATTCTTGGGTTAACCCTTTTTTTTGAACACTTATGTTTAAGCCGACCAGAACCCTTCACGCTGTTATCACCGATTAAAGGCTTAACGGGTGGGGGATGGAAAGGGATGACAAAGCGGCTTGAACGACCAGATATTATCCAAGGATTAAAAGAAACCTTACACGCTCCTAATGTTGATATTCGTGATATTTATGGCATGACAGAGCATCCTCTACACTACATTAGTTGCAGTGAAGGGCATTTCCACATTCCAGCTTATTCTCGTTTTGCCATTATTGATGAAACAGGTGATCGGGCACCAGAAGGTAAAACAGGATTTATTCAACTTGAGAATCCTTTTTTTGATTCTCTGCCTTCTCAACGTCTGTTAACCCAAGATTTAGGAATATGGGGAACACAATGCGCTTGTGGTCATTCGTTACCCTATATTCATTATATTGGAAGAGTAACTTCACCAGAGGGCACTTGCGCTGCACAGATAAAATGATAGAAGCTATACTTGTTCGTTTAGCAAACATTAAACTGTGTTTAATACACTGCCTTAATGAAAACTGGTTATTTTCTGATGATATCTTAACGCAAAAATTCTGCCTTGAACGTTTAAAACAATGGGCTTATAGCGATGATCTAGCACAAAAAGTGGCTAATGAGTTAGGAAATAAAAATTGGCGTGCGCCCAATAAATTATTAATTGTCGTCTCTGAAAAAGATCCCCTTGGTACATTAGAAGCCTTACTTGCAGGCTATTTAATTGGTAGCCCCATCAGAATAAAAGCACGATTATCCACACAATGGCTTTATTCATTACGGGCATATTTAGGATTAAATGAAAAACAGTGTGAAATTCTAAATTGGTCGAGTGAAAATCAAAATGATGAGCTTGTTCTTGAAGGTGTTGAAGCCATTTTATTAGCGGGTAGTGATGCACTCATTCAGCATTATCGCCAAATAACACCAGCACATATTAAATTGATTGAGTTGGGCCCAAAAATAAGTGGAATGGCTATTTTGGGAGATTCATTACCTGATATTTCTTTGGTGTTAAATGATGTGTGCTTGTTTAGGCAACAGGTTTGTAGTTCACCTCGTTTTATTTTATTAGAGAATAAAACTGGTGCAGAACAACTCTATCAGCAACTTTCTATCGCATTACCCACATTACCGCCATTACCAGAGGCTTTAAAACTTCAACAAATGGCACAAGCCCATGAGTATTCATTGTCTCGTGAGCTACTCAATAATGAAAAACCAACACATTATGATGCAAAATCAGGTTGGGCAGTCACTTATCACACCCGATTTATGCCTCAATATTGGCTCAACTTTGGCTTTCAATTGGTTGTTGGCTCTGTGGAACATCATTTGCAATTAGCCCAAAAAGAGTGGTTTGCACGCTTACAAACACTGGCTTATCACGGTTCTCTCTCTTCACTTTCACTACAAAATTACTGTTTCACTCGTTATTGCCCCATTGGCACAATGCATTCTCGCCCAATGACAGCAACGCATGACGGCTTTTTTATATTGTCTGCACTGGTGTTCTTTGTGAGTAAAGAAGGATAACAACATTGAATAAACGGAAAATATTTATCACAGGTGCTAGTGGATTTATTGGCTCTTACTTATTGCCCAAACTTGCAGAACTTGGTGATGAATTAACGATATTATGTCGCGAAACTCATAAAAATCACTCTTATCGTCCAGCATTACCAAACGGTACTAAGGTGGTGAAAGGTGATTTATTGCAACCGAATACCTACCGAGAAGCGTTGAGTGGACAAGATATCATTATTCATTTAGCTGCTGATTATCGAGTAGGCATTGCACCGACACGTTCAGAACATCAAAAAATGTATCAAACCAATGTCACTGGCACATTGAATTTACTGAATGAAGCCAAAAAAGCACAAATCTCTCAGGTTTTATATACCAGCACAACGGCAGCATTAGGGGAAACAAAGGGGTTATTACTTGATGAGACTCATCGCCACAATGGTTATTTTCGCAGTTATTATGAAGAAACTAAGCAAATCGCTCACGCATTAGTCGAGCGTCACCAGCAACAAGGAATGCCAATTAAAATTGCGATTTGTGGTGGTGTATTTGGTGAAGGTGACAATAGCGTTTTAGCACAGACGTTATCTGCTTTTTTCAATAAAAAAATTCCTTTTCAAATCAGCACAAACAGTACCTTTCAACTTTGCCATGTTGAAAAACTATGTGATGGATTATTGCGATTACTGGCCTTAGATAAACCACAAGAAACGGTTCTGTTTACAGGTGATGTTTTTTCTATGCCTGAAATTTTCACACTGTTAAGTGAAATACAAAAAACACCACCACTACCTGCAAAAGATCGCCGTAGTTTGCGGCCATTAGCATGGTTGATGGATAGATTATCTATGCTAGGTCTTACCATGCCACTTTCTTGTGAAGCACTACGTATTATGGATGGAAGCACTTATACCTATTCATCTTATAAGGCAGAGCAACTATTAGGATGGACAGCAGCAGAATCATTAAATGACTTTAAGGATTATGCCCAAAGCGTTGCTAACCAATACACATTGATGAATAAGGAGCCAAAATGAAGCCAAGGACGCTCACTTCACAATGGGGTGACGTGACATTGTCACTAGAGACGGAGCAACTGCTAAGTATAAAAGGTGATACGGATAATGCGGTTTTTTATGGGCAAGGCTATGGCGCAGCCTATTTACGTTTATGGCAACTAGACTTATCTCGTCGAGTTGCTAGTGGTCGCTTAAGTGAAGTAATGGGAAATGGTGCGCTTAGAACAGATATTTTTCAACGTAGATTAGGATTAGTAGAGTTAGCTAAAATTGCAGAGCTTAACGATAAAAATGCACCGAAGGATAGCTGGCAGGCGACACAGTTTCAACATATCACTGCGTATATTGCAGGTATAAATCAAGCCATTAGTGATTTAAAAATCAGACCTATAGAATGCTTATTATTGCGTTACCAACCTGAAAAATTTACCACGACAGATAGCTACCTCTTAGGGCAATTGAAATACTTTATTAACTCAGCATGGCAATATGAGTTATTTAATACTCGTTTAGCAAATCGGCTTACAACATCTCAACATCAACAACTTTTATCTACCTTTAGTCTTGAAGGCCATCAAATTCCACCATTACCTTTAAATGAACAGGGGGAATATTACCCTGAAGTGATTGCAGCGTTTAAAGAAGGGCTAAAAGGCCTACAGCACTTAGGATTAGCCTCGCCTGATACGGGCTCTAACGTGATTGCAGTGAATGGTTCGTTTACCGCATCGGGTAAACCGATATTAGCAGCCGATCCGCATATGGGACATGTTAACCCTAGTTTTAATCTGTTATGTCGCTTAGAAAGCGACGAAGGATTAAGCGTAATGGGTTCACATTTTCCTGGTTCACCAGGCATTATTGTGGGGCGTAATTCTCATGCAGCTTGGGGAATGGTCGGTATTATGGCGGATAACCAAGATTTATTTTGGGGGCGTGTTGATTTAAAAAATGAGAAGGTCGAAACCATCAATGGATGGGAGGCATTAACCAAAAGAACACATACCATTGGTTTAACCTCAAAGCGTCAACATACTTTCGTCACTTATGATTATTCACAAGGTCGCTTAATGTCTGAAAAAGCGGGCTATGGTCTATTTTTACGCTGGCCTGCCTTAGATGATCCAAGTGGCGATATTACTTTTTATCAGCTTGCAAAATGCCATAACTGGACATCATTTCGAGAGGCTTTAAAGCATGTAAAAAATTCCCCTATGATGGTGGGATATGCCGATATTTACGGTGACATTGGCTTACAGAGTATGGGATATATTCCTAAGCGTGATCGTGAAATTGGTAGTTTAGTACTAAGCCTAACGGAGCCATTACATCAGTGGCAAGGTTATGTTCCTTTTGATGATTTACCCGCCGAATATAACCCTGAACGGGGATATGTTCTTTATGCCAATCAATATAGCGAGTCTCTTTTTAATGGAAAACCTGCACTATCTAATCGCTGGCATCCACCGACAAGAGCGTTGCGTATTGAAGCGCTTATTCAGCAAACAAAAAAACATACTGTTGAGACGTTTTGCCAAATCCAAGATGATAAAAAAGATGTTTTTGCCCAACAAGCACTCGCTTTTTTGCTCCCTTATGTGCCTGAAGATAAAATCCTTTCGCAGTGGGATGGCGATACTCAACAATTAAATGCCTCACGATTTTTTGATGTGTGGACTCAACATCTTACTGACAAGGTATTAGGCAAAGTATTAAAAAGAGGAACACGTGCTCTGTATACGGATTTTTGGCCAAGTTGTCGCTGGAGTATTCTCAATATTCTGCAATACCATCTTCAAGATTGGCTGTTTGAAGAAAAAGAGATCCCCATATTAATTCGTGAAACCTATGCCAGTGCGTTAATCGCTAGCCAAAAAATGGAACGCCCTTATGTTGAATTCCAGCATAGTATCAAAAAACCCTTATGGCTTAATCGTCTATTAACTGGACGTTATCTCTATCAAGGTGGCAATCGTGAAACTGTTCACGCGACACGACAAAATGCAGACTTCTTAACGCAATCTCAAATAGGGAATAACGACACCATTAAAACTAAGCCATATACGTTTGGCCCTGGTTTTAAACTGATCGCCCATTTAACGCCACAAGGCGAATGCCATTATTTAATTAATACACCGGCAAAAGGCCATCCTTTTAGCTGGTCACTACGTCATGTCTTGAAATGCTGGCAAACAGGTAGCCGACAAAAAACCACTTTGCCGCTTCGTGGAAATAACCATCATTGTAATGATAAGAAGGAATAACTCATGGTAAGAATGAAGCAATGGCAACAAACAGGGCATCCTGCGCGCTTATGGCACCCAATTTCAAACAATCGTATTCAGTGCGAGCTTTGCCCACGAGCCTGTAAAATTAATTTAGGCCGTACAGGAACTTGTAAACTAAGACGCAATGAGAATGGCAGTTTAGTCACGTTAAACTACGGTAAATCTGTGCCGATGACTCAAGAGTCGATAGAAACCGAAGCGGTATATCATTATGCACCGGGTGAACGTATCTTATCGTTAGGTAATATTGGCTGTATGCTACGTTGTGATTTTTGCCAAAATTGGAGTACAAGCCAAGCTCGTTATGTGCAAGACAGCAATGTGGCGTATTACAGCCCAGAGGATGTGGTCAATTATGCGTTAAAACATAATATCCGAGTTTTGTCGTGGACTTATAATGATCCAATTGTTTGGCATGAATTTGTTATGGATACGGCGAAGCTTGCTCGCGAACATGGCTTAAAAAATCTCTATAAAAGTGCATTTTATATCAGTGAGAAAGGTATTGATGAATTACTAGGTGTAATGGATATCTTTAGTATTTCATTAAAATCAATGCAAGATAGTTTTTATCGTAAACATACAGGAGGGCGATTACAGCCCGTTCTTGACGGTATTAAACAAGTTTATGATGCACGCAAATCCACAAATAATCCGCATCTTGAAGTCTCTAACTTATGTGTGACAGGACGTAATGACTCATTGGAGGAAGCGAAAAAAGTCACGGATTGGATGCTTAAATATCTTGATGCAGATATTCCTTTGCACTATGTTCGTTTCCATCCTGATTACCAATATCGACACGTTGAACGCACATCAATTCCCTTTTTAGAACAAGCTCGCCAGCAAGCCTTAAACGAAGGTATGCGCTATGTTTACGTCGGAAATGTGTTTGATACAGACAGCGCAAACTCTTATTGTCCACAATGCCATACCTTATTAGTTAAGCGAAGTGGGTTAATTGCACAATCTCACTTAGATAATGGGCAATGTCCTCATTGTCATTTTCAGCCTTCTATTATTTTGCCTTGGGCGGGCTCTAACACTGATAAATTATCAGCACATATCCCTGATGGTTTTATCTGTATTACACATCCATTCCGTGGTCCTGTTCAGGCTTGCCATATTGAACAAAAAAATGAATCACCTATTTACTATCAATTTATTACAAAACAAGGTGAGCCTGTTGGCCCAATCAGCACCAACAGTTGTCATCGCTTTATGCTGTCCAAAAGTAGTCCTAAAGCAGAGGGGATCTGCCTTTATCATCACAAAAATGAACCTTGCCAACTGTTTGAGGTTTACGATCGTGCTCATTTCCCTGTTACTGAAGCTGAAAAAACGCATTTTGGTAGCGAAAATGTGCCTATCACGCTTATTCCATTAAAAGGACGCTAAAAATATGCCACTCAATAGAGGATGGTCATTAATACGAGCTCAGCTTATTGCGTCTCAAATTCGTAAAGCGAAACTTGATGATAAAGTGCCGAATCTTCCTATTATCTATTTACCAGGAATTTTAGGAACTAAGCTTTTTGATAGACAAAAGCAGGCTTTTATTTGGGGTGATCATCGTAGTGTCTTTACAAAGAGTGATTATGAATATGAACATCCCAACGCACAGCATTCACCTCGTGTATTAGCCACAGAGCAATTGCACGCATTTTCGATTGTCCCTTATTTAGTGAGCACATTGGTCACCCAAGAGCTTAAAGATGTTCTTGAAACCGCATTGGGTTATCGTGAAGGGCAAGATCTATTTTTCCTTGCTCATGATTGGCGAGCCGATCATCGATTGCTGGTGGATGCTATTGATAGAGAAATTAATCGACTGAAAACTATTTTTGGTGAGAACCAGCCTTTTATTATTATTGCACAATCCGCGTCTAACCTCGCAATACGCTATTGGTTGCGTCATACCACTCCTGAAAATAGAGCATTAGTAGCAAAATGGTATGCCTTTGGGCCACCTTGGCATGGTACATTTCAGGCGTTATCAATGATGGAGACTGGCTATTATGCCGGAAGTGGTTACCTTCATGGCTTCTCATCTGATGATGTCTGCGGTTGTCCTTTTGTATACCAATTATTACCACCCAATCCGGTGGTAATAGACAACTACGGCAGAGCATTAAGTGATTTTGATATCTATGATGAGGCATGTTGGAAGCACTATCGCTTAGGCCCTTATAAAACATCGATCAGTTCAGCACAAAATCAACGAGTAAGAGAAGCGTTGGTGCAAAATCTACAGTGTGCTAAACGCTTTACTGATGCAGTTTCAGGAATTAACGCAGATGAACAAGCTGTGCCCCAAGTATGGTATTTAAGTGATAATAATATCACATTAAAAGCTGCCATTTATGGAAGAGAACGCTGGTACTTACAAGCGAAAGAGATCAAACGTGAGTTTCCACAATTAGTCAATCAGGCATTAACCGTCGGAGACGATCATTTGCCTTTAGAAGGATTATTGCAATATTGGCGCGCACCTATCGTACGTGACCGTTATCAACACCCTTGGGGGGAAAGTTTTGCTTTTATTAGCCAAGCATCAACGCATCGCGCATTAATAAACCATACCCCTAATTTACGGAGTTTGGCATTTGATATTGCTACTGAAAGAAGAAAAATATACGAATAAATCAATCTTCGTTTATTGAAAATGACTTCATAATTTTATGAATATCTGTAGGTTTAAGGATTAATCTTACTCATTGTATCTACATATTCATTTGTAAAATGCTACTATTAATTAACCTAATAATATGAAATATAATCCAAAAATGACTATATCTCTTTTAATTAATGGAATAAAAATGCAAAAAAAAATATTATTAACACTCTTATTAAGTACTTCCATATTTCTTATTTCAGGCTGTAGTTCAACTAATAGTGTATGGGATCAGTTTACAAATATTCTTTCAGATGCAGCTCCATTTATTAAAGAGTCTGAAGAGTGGGAAGCCTATAGTATAAAAACCACTCAACAAGGTGTTGTTTATAGTGCAGCCAATTCAACAGATAAACAATTTGTCAGTCAAAAAATGGATACTGAATATCCGGCAGCCATTGAACGGCTTTCCAGTCCATTCGCAATCAGCACAAAAGCTAAAGACGAACTCGCAAAAGAGAATCAAGGTTATCGTTTTAAATATAATGACATCATGACCGTAAAAGATAAAAAGACCTCAACAACACTCGGTTATTGCGTAAATTATGACTCTGATAGAGTGATTGACGGTAAATTAAAAGAAGTCAGTGAAGAAGATAAAATTCGAAAAGCTTTTATTTATATCGCTAAAGATAAACCTGTCTCTGTCGCAACTGTAAGTGCTGATTATACCAAATTAATGTGTGGCGAAAAATTTTATAATAAAAATAAAATATAGTTATTTAAAACCAATCATAACTACTTAAATATAACAATAAATTATATTGCTCAACCCTTTAAATTAAATTCAAATTAGAAGGGTTGAGCCTCAAAATAAAAAAACTCATAATAAATCCCACCCATCGTTAGACTTTTAATTTATACATAAAAATATGACATCAAATATAAATGGAATTACCGATAATATTCGTAAAGCGATACAACATTCAACACAAGGTATGATTGGACTTTAGTTTTATCAGAAGATGCTCATAGTCTCTTTCTGCCTTATTTTTAAAATAGATATTGCTCTCATTTCAACAAATATCGAAGTGTTGTCTATTTTTAATCAATATACTTATCATCACCAAATAAAGGAGAACACTAATGATTGCCGTGATATTTGAAGTCAAAATTAAACCAGGAAAACAGGATCATTATTTATCTTTAGCGGCTGATTTAAAGCCATTACTAACGGATATTAAGGGATTTATTTCAATAGAGCGGTTTCAAAGTTTATCAACCGAAGGAAAATTATTATCACTTTCTTGGTGGGAAAATGAAGAAGCTGTTTTGCAATGGAAGAAAAATATTTTACATAAAAATGCGCAACAAGAAGGTCGAGAGTCTATTTTCGATTTTTACAAAATTAGCATCGCTTCTTTGGCGCGTGAATATTCATTTGATGCAGAAAGTCTGTAATTAAATAGACTCGATAACTTGCTACAATAAAAGAGCTTAAATTTTAAATGGCTAAACCAGAGATGAAATCAGAATATCAACACACTGTAGAGTCAGCAATAGCCGCTGTGGGTGCGGCAATATCTGATATTTCTAGAGTCAAAATACTTTGTGCATTGATGGATGGAAGGGCGTGGACAGCTACTGAACTGGGGGTTGTAGCTGATATTTCTGCCTCTACAGCCAGTAGTCATTTGTCCAAATTACTGAATGCTGGTCTGATTTCTGTGATATCCCAAGGTAAATACCGTTATTTCCGATTAGCTAACGATGATATTGCAAAAGTTATTGAAAATTTAATGAATTTTTCAACTGAAAATATTTCACAAGCTAAAATCACAACGCCCAAAAACTTAAGGAAGGCGCGAACTTGTTATAATCATTTAGCAGGTGAAGTAGCCGTTAATATTTATGATTCACTTTGTCAGCAAAAATGGATAACAGAAGATGGCCATGCTATTACAACGCTAGGTGTTGAGCGATTTAAAAATATAGGTATTGAATTTCAAGCAAAGCATTCACGCAATATTTGCTGTCCATGTTTGGATTGGAGTGAACGTCGTTTTCATTTAGGTGGGCAAATTGGTACGGCTTTTTTTCATTATGCAGAAGCTCAAGCATGGTTAACACGACATCAAGGATATAGAGAAGTGACTATCAGCGAGAAAGGTTATAAAGCGTTGATGTTCTACTTTAATATAAAAAAGAAATAACGCGTATTTGAATGATGAAACAAAAACCGACTTTCAGAAATAACAAAAGTCGGTAACTCACATCAGGTTATTTTAAGATTTTAATCTTACCATCTAATACTTGACCTTTATTAATTACTTTTCCGTTTTCATCATATTGAGTTATGACACCAATAAGAGCGCTATTCTCCATATATCCCTGCAAATTAACATTATTTTTAGGTGTATTATGATAATATTTGAAGGCGCCATACGGTAAGCCATCACGCATAGCTATTTCACTGTATATGTTGCCGTTAGCCTGATAACTTTTCACTACACCGTTAACTTCACAATTCTTCAGCGGTATGACCATTTTTAATTTACCGTTATCATTATAAGCATTGACGTAACGATCAAAACAACCTTTGGTTACCCATGATTTATATTTAAGTTTCCCATCCGGATAATAACGTAAATATTCACCATCTCTGGTTCCTGGCGGTATAGTTGGCACTGTCAGTTTTGTTGTATTTTCCATCAATTTTATATTACTCAGTGACATCTCTGGATTGTTGCCTAAGCTATAAAGAAAAGCCGAACAACCAGAGAGCAAGAGTACTGAACTCAATATTAAGGGTAGTGCAATTCTCATATTCATCCTCGCATAGTATAAATAAAAATATTCAATTTCTATTTGTAAATATTTATTTTCACATTAAATATAATGTTAGCGTAATGGAGTAAAACTAGGTTGAACATAGGAACTAACTGACACAGGCGTATTTTTTTGTGTTTTTTAGAGGGGTAATAATAGAATTAAACAAATCCGACTAGTAAGGTGATAATATAGTTACACTTAAGTAAATATTCTTTTTTTCAGTATTTATAATACATATTTGAAACTTATTCTTTTAGTGACGACTCATTAATTATGATTGGAATTTAGGGTGTTTCCAGAAATAGTGAACATAAACGAGTAATTTCCACTAAATTTTTGAAAGTTATAAAAAAGGATTATGTCCACCTCAGATTGGTGGAATTTATGCAGCGTTAGGGCATGAGCGATCTTATTGATTAAGCGCCTGTGTAAAATGTTGATGGACATGAAGCCAGAGTACATAAAACTAATCTTATGTTTTATATGAATATGAAGCCAGTGCATTTTGAACAAGCGCAAGGAAGAGGAGATGTGTCAAAAAATGACTAATTTGTTGATTTACTGAGAAGTGACGCTGAGATATGAAGTTATTTATTACCACAGTTACCACAGTCAATTTAACATAATATACATTATGCGAATCTAAGTATCTAAATACAGGTAGACATTGAAATCTCTATTTTTGGCTGGTTGATTATGTTGATTCATTCTTAACTTAAGGCTTATTCGCCTATGCTTTTTCTCGATCTTGAATATACGTTTTTTGTCTTTTCTTCAGATATCACTTCACAAAGGATTTTAATAAACCTTCTTAAATATCACTACCTCAGTAAAGTTGATTTCAGTAATAACATAATCATAAGTAAAAACACCAATCCAATGACCTTTGATATTTTCATTTTCCATATCAAACTCCCATCGCTGATATGGTACTTGGGCTGTTACCGTAAATATGGTCGAATAACCATCTTTGGTGTGTTCAATAAATTTATGATCGTTTATCACTTCAATACTGCGTAAATCACTTCGCCATTGATAATTTTCTGTCGATGTAATCACTCGCCATAATGTTTCAATATCACACTGAAACGTTGCTTTTATATTTAGCGTTGCCATAAATTACCTCCGAACCACCTTTTCTTCTTGTCTGGTATCCGTTGCTCAGAAATTAGAAATACGGTACCTGACACTATCCAATATATAAGAATATGTTATATTAAATTTAGAAAAGGTTTTTGATATGAATGATTAGTTAATATAGCTTTTTTTAGCCATTTATACAGAAATCTTGATATTCCCCAGAGACTACCCCCGTAGTACAGCACGGGGGTTTTAGAGCTCACACTTTCATAATGGATGAAAAACACTATTTATAGGTGAGAAAATGAACAGTGAAATAAAAAACAATAAGCAGAAATGGACAGAAGCAACCCCAAACAACATCGATGAATTAAAAAAGAAAGCCAATGATAAAACGAGTTATAAAATAAGATTACAGGCTGTAAATAACTTAAAAAAATATAAATGCAGACAATCTATAGATATTTTATGGCGATTAATGATGAATGACTTGGTTTATTCAGTAAAAGAAGAATCGTTTAGAGCATTACAATCATTTGGTGAAAAAGTTACACTACCAAAGAAGAAAAAAGGTCACTTAATCAAAGAGATAAATAAAAAAGTAATATCTGTAGGGAAAAGTATTGAAGGAGATTTTGATATCAATAAATTTAAGGAAAAATTCAAAGAAAGATACCCTGAGGCTTATGATGTCTATTTATATGAAAAAAAATCAAAATTTGAAGAATGGATTGTTAATATAATAAAGTGCGCACCAAAAAAATGACATGAGAATAAAGGAAAATTCCCGATGAGCTCTAAAGAAAAAAATATAGCAAAAATGTTAAAAAGACATGAAGAATATTATGACGATAAAGCTGGCGTAATGATAATCAATGATTTTCTTCAACTAAGTAAATTGTTAGAAAATCTCAGGGAGACAGGAAATATTAAAACATTTAATGCTATGTATGCTTTAATTGAAAAATCATTAAATGATGACATCGTTATAGCTGAAAGAGGTAAACGGATAGGTAAACTTCAAAAAGGACAGCTTCAACCAAAAGGAACAGGTCATAAGAATTTGCATGGTCTAAAAAAAGAAATAGAAGCGAAAAAAACGAAATGATTCGCACAATGCACTCTATGTGTAAAGACGAACCTTCCCGATTGCGGTAAACCCCAAAACCATTCTACCGCAATCGCTCAAAACCCTTTTGTAACATAGCGTCAAACATTATGCGAACCTTAGTATCTAAATACGGATAGGCACTAAAATCCTTGTTTTTGGCTGTTTGATTATGTTGCTTCATTTTCAACTTAAGGTCTATTTGCTAATGCTTTTTCTCGATCTTGAATATAGTTTTTTGTCTTTTCTTCAAATACCACTGCTAAAAGGATTTTAATAAACCTTCTTAGATATCACTACCTCAGTAAAGTTGATTTCAGTAATACCATAATCAGAAGTAAAAACACCGACCCAATGACCTTTGATATTTTCATTTTCTAAATCAAATTCCCATCGTTGATATGGCACTTTGGCTGTTACTGTAAATGTGGCTGAATAACCTGTTCAATAAATAGGAAACTTTTTTACAAAATCTAGTGACTTTTATTCTATAGAAAATAAATCATCCACTTGATCAAATCCATTGCTTAGATACCCATAATCGGCATTATCCTCATATCTATCCCAGTCTGAAGCGTTTTCAATGTTACGATCGATTATGTTGCGAGCATCCAAATTATCAATGATATTATCAATATCAATAGGACTAAAATATAATGTACTTCCGTTAAGTAAATCATGAATATAATCCTTGGCTCTAGATTTAAAATCATCTTCTTCATTTAGATCATAGTATTCATTAAATTCATTACTCTCAGAGATAAATTCATGTATATAACTTTTCCAATAAATTAATAGTAAATCACGAATATTATTGGATAACGCTACCTCACCTAGGGTATTGGATATTTGAGCCAAAATATTTAATTCTTCATGGGTTAAATCAGCACCATTTAATAACAATGAGGACTCTACATATTTTTTAGTATTATCATAACCAAGCCAATTTGGAATATTTAAAGAAATCCAGCTGACAATATTTAACATATTAAAATTATTTCCAGCATATAATCTTTCAAAGCTAAAATACTCTGGGTTTATAATTTTTACAGATTTCAGCTTATCGTTGAATGAAATTTTACCACTAGAAATAATAATTTTTATAAACTCTAAAATGTAATTTTCATCTTTATTATTTTCAATGTCTTTCAATATCGCATTGACTATTTTAGAAGATAAATCAGGTGATATTTTTTTATTTATCAGAGTGTTTAAATTAAAAAGTGACTGTTTTGTTGTTAATGCAGAAAAAAGTAATGGAATCAACAGGAGGTTATCATTTAATTTCTCTATAAAATAATCAGATATTGATGGATTTAGAACATCATATAATGGTTCTTTACCATCCTCTAGCTTCCTTTGTAACGTCGATTTAATAGCATGCTTTGTGCAGTCATGAAAATTAAGATAATCAGCATGTGTGAAATCAAAACTAATTATATCTAAAAAAACATTATAACATTGACTTAATGTATTTTCAGTAATGCTACCATTGTTAAGAGATACTAAATAAGTGAGATAGTAAACACATTTTGGTACCTGCTTGGTTAGCATATGATCCCAAATGGCTGATGGATTGTTTAAACTTTCAACAATATAGTTCCAATATGATTCTGGTGCTAAGTGTGAAATTTTATCATAATCAGTTATAAATGATATTAATCTAGGATTGTAATTTTTATGAGTTATTATATTCCTATATTTTTTATCTATCCAAAAACAATCTTTATAATCTTGAGGAAGATGACTAAACCATATGTGATTATAGAGTATTTTTGCCTTATCCAATAAGTCTAGATTTTTAACTTCAACCTCATATTCATGTTTTTCAGTGTTATTCACATAAAATAACTCACTTGTTACCTTTCCTTGATTCAATATAGTTGTACGAGAGGTAAGAATTAATTTTTTGTCTGCGCTTTTTCTAATTCTACTAATGAATCTTACTATTTTTGAATCTTCTTTATTTCTTAAAGCATCCAAATAATTTCGTCCAAGAAAATCATCATATAGAAATAATTGTTTTTTATTTGGTAATATTATCCTTTCACCTTCCTCAATATCATTCTCTATATAAACTAATTCATATTCTTCAAGAATATAATGAAGGCATAATTGCTCGGCTAAAGTTGTTTTTCCAACTCCCGGTGCTCCAGTAATGATTAGAGTATTTATCTTATCGAGCTTATCTTTTGCAATATTGAAGTCGCGCGTTTGTACATAATTATCAACATTACTTTTTATTTGCTGGAGAATATGGTTACTCTTTCCAATTACGTCGTTATGAAGTAACGAAAATAACACTTCTGTACTGTTAAGCCATAGTTTATAATATTTCCTTTCAATATCTTTATTCAAAGAGAGTTTATGTGTGATATCATCTAATGATAAAATATCATCGCTCCTCAAATACTGACTACCAAATATTTCTATAATTTCAATTTTTCTTATATTCGTTAACCCTTGGCATATTGCTAATATATAGCGAGAAGGATTAATGGCTGTAACTTTTGGTGCCTCTAACTTTAGGTTGCTAATTAGCGAAGGATAATTTGACTTTACATAATGTTTACTTTGTATAATAACATTATTAGATCCCTTATAAAATCTACCATCCATCCCACTATCTCTACCATGCATAAATCGCTCTATCTGTGTATTAGGATTTTCTGCTGAGATAAGGTCAATAACTAAGTCTTCAAATTCTTTATCATTTAGTCGGGTAAAATCGTAGTTATTCATTCAGTTTCTCGTTATTAATTTTATGAAGATATGTTTGAAGATCGCGCTTCAGCTTGTATGGCTTTAATATTAATGAGGCAATAAGTGCTTTGATGCAATCAGATCTAGATAATAGGTAAGATACTGTGATTGATTTTTTTATAACATTTTGTAGCCACTATAACTATTGCTGCAACATGGCTTAGAGCAAGATTTTCATGGTAGACAGCATTTTCTGATAAATATCGCAAATTGTAGTATTCTACTCACGCATCGAATAAAATCCCATCTTTTCTATGATCCTTTATTTCATAAAACCCTATAACATAAAAATCTCCATTATCTTCATGGAAGATAATGTTTTGATAAAAATAAGGATTACCTATTTGATTCGCACAATGCACTCTATGTGTAAAGATGAACCATCCCGATTGCGGTAAACCCTAACCCATTCTACCGGAATGGCTCAGAACCCTTTTGTAACATAGCGTTAAACATTATGCGAATCTTGGTATCTAAATGCGGGTAGGCACTGAAATCTCTGATTTGGGCTGGTTGATTGTGTTGATTCATTCTTAACTTAAGGCTTATTCGCCTATGCTTTTTCTCGATCTTGAATATACGTTTTTTGTCTTTTCTTCAAATACCACAGCTAAAAGGATTTTAATAAACCTTCTTAGATATCACTACCTCAGTAAAGTTGATTTCAGTAATAACATAATCAGAAGTAAAAACACCAATCCAATGACCTTTGATTTTTTCATTTTCTAAATCAAACTCCCATCGCTAGTGTTATTGACTGGCATTTGATGCCAAACAAAAATATGACCGCGCATTACTTCTATAATTACCAGCTTATTCCTTTATACAGATGTGGTCACATGGTTAACAAATTGAATCTTAATTGGCCTGAATTTTTAGAAAAATACTGGCAAAAAAAACCTGTTGTATTGAAAAATGCATTTCCTAATTTCGTCGATCCTATCACTCCAGATGAATTAGCCGGTTTGGCAATGGAACCAGAAGTTGACAGTCGTCTTGTCAGCCTCACTGACAACAAATGGCAGGCAAGCCATGGACCGTTTGAAGACTACAGCGAATTAGGTGAAGAAGGATGGTCACTGCTGGTACAGGCGGTCAACCATTGGCATATGCCGTCCGCTGAGTTGGTGAAACCATTTCGCGTATTACCTGAATGGCGTCTTGATGATCTGATGATCTCCTATTCAGTACCCGGAGGTGGTGTCGGACCACATATTGATAACTATGATGTTTTTATCATTCAAGGAATGGGTCGTCGCCGCTGGCGTGTAGGTGATGCCCTGCCAATGCGTCAGTTCTGCCCGCATCCTGCATTACTGCATGTTGATCCATTTGAACCAATTATTGATGTAGAAATGGCACCTGGAGATATTCTGTATATTCCACCTGGATTCCCTCATGATGGTTTCACTTTCGAAGATACCATGAACTATTCTGTCGGCTTTCGTGGACCAAATGGCCGTGATTTGCTGAGCAGTTTTGCAGACTACGCACTGGAACAAGATCTAGGTGGAATAAATTATGGCGATCCTAATCTGACAGTACGCGACAATGCAGGAAAAATGGAAGCTCACGAAGTTGAACGCCTGCGTGCCATGATGATTGAGATGATCAATAAGCCTGGTGATTTTGAACAATGGTTAGGTCGTTTTGCAACCACACCACGCCATGAGCTGGATATTGCTCCCGCTGAACCGCCATATCAGCCAGAAGAAGTATTGAACGCACTGAATGATGGTGAAAAACTGATCCGATTAAGCGGACTGCGTGTCCTACGCATCGAAGATAATTTTTTTGTGAATACAGAAGCTTGGGCTACCAAAGAAACGAAAGGCGCAGATGCGCTGTGCCAGTTTACGGAAGTTGGGGCCGATGAACTCGGTGATGCACTGATGGTTCCAACCTTTGTTGCAGAATTAACCGAATTTATCAATCAAGGATATTGGTACTTCGACGAATAAACTACGCTTACCAAATATAACATAATAAAACACCTGCTTGCGGGTGTTTTATTTTATCGTCTCAGCCTTCCTTTTCACTTATACCTCAAGTACCTCAAGTTATTTGGTTTTAGCTTAAAGTTTCTAATATTACTGCTTATAAGACACTAATGTACTCGAAGGTCTTGCAATGTTCCGCAAGGAACAATGTGACATGATAATTACAGTGGGTGGTGGTAGTCCACATGACTGTGGTAAAGGTATCGGTATTGCAGCCACTCATGAAGGTGATCTTTACAATTATGCAGGCATTGAAACACTAACAAATCCTCTGCCACCTATTATTGCCGTAAATACCACTGCTGGCACAGCGAGTGAAGTCACTCGTCACTGTGTTCTGACTAATACCAAAACTAAAGTCAAATTCGTTATTGTGAGCTGGCGCAACCTCCCTTCTGTTTCTATTAACGATCCTCTGTTAATGATCGGTAAACCTGCTGGACTGACTGCGGCAACAGGTATGGATGCGTTAACTCATGCGGTTGAAGCTTATATCTCTAAAGATGCTAACCCTGTCACCGATGCATCAGCTATTCAAGCAATCCGTTTGATTTCTCGTAACTTGCGTCAAGCTGTAGCCTTGGGTACAAACCTAAAAGCCCGTGAAAATATGGCTTATGCTTCACTTTTAGCAGGAATGGCATTTAATAACGCTAACCTTGGTTATGTTCATGCAATGGCTCACCAGCTGGGTGGCTTATATGATATGCCACACGGTGTAGCCAATGCGGTATTACTCCCTCATGTATTACGTTATAACCTGATCGCTAATCCAGAAAAATTTGCTGATATTGCTGAATTTATGGGTGAAAATGTTGTAGGTTTATCCGTAATGGATGCAGCTGAACGTGCTATTGCAGCTATCGCTCGCCTCTCTGCGGATATTGGTATTCCGCAACATTTAGGTGAGTTAGGTGTGAAAGAGTCTGATTTCCCATATATGGCTGAAATGGCACTTAAAGACGGTAATGCATTCTCTAATCCTCGTAAAGGTAATGAAAAAGAGATCATTGAGATTTTCCGCCAAGCATTTTAATTCTTAAAAAGAAACACTAAAAAGCATTAACCTACAGCAATGTAGATTAATGCTTATTTATGCGTTGATTAACTAACTGGTTATAAAACGCTGGTAGGATCAACTTTATCCACGTTAATGCCATAATTGCCATTGCAAATAGTTCCTTAATCGGAAAAATAAGATCAACAATAAACTCTTAACCTTCAGGGGTATATTTTCCAATCTAAGGAACAGAAACCTTCGACAAAATCGAGTAAGTCTAAAATAGTATTTTCATCTTCTATAGCTCTTAATTGATTTAAACAATCTCGCATTATATTTTGAGTCATTCCATTGTACTTATAGGATAAAAGTAACTCCCTTAATACTAATAAGTCTCTATTTAAAGCAATACCCTTTTGTATATCATCAATGAGAGCTTGCTGTTGCTGGTAGTATTGTTGTTTTACTTTATCCATATTTAACCCAAATCTCCCTTCTCGCTCCTTTCTAATCTATAAATAGTTAGCAATAAGTTAGCTTTATCTATTTCAAAATGCTTTCCATTGATCTTGATATTCTAATGGTACTAACTCTTTGTTATAAATTCTCTCGTAATAAATAACCCGGCCATCAAGGCGTAGTTGAGGTACTGTCACAACATCTCTATCAAAAATGGCATGGCGCCAATCTTCTTTGATTAAGCCACGTCGCCATAAGCGGTAATATCGATTTGCTTGTGACTCTAATTTATTGTCTTTTAAAATAACCGATAATGGTGCAAATAGTTGTTGTGAAAGATGATATTTCTCCATCAGCCAGCGTTTATTTCTTTTAATTAACTTTCTTTTCATCGTTATTGGCTCTATTTCCCTTTATGCTATTTATTGGGATAATGCGTGATAATATTAGCTTTCTAACTTGCTTTTTTAATTATTTTCAGTATTAAACAAAAAGAGCCTAGCTTTTCATTTAGGCTCTTTTCTTTTTTATATAATATTCATACCACTTTAGAAGGATTGTATAATTGTTTTAATCCTTTAAAAATCCATAATAATGAATGAAAAATAAGTAATAAAATAATAGTATTAGCAAAAACAAATAAAGCTATTGATAATAACTGCATAAAATGGCTATTAGATGTCATACTCATATTTAATGAGGCTTTTGCTAATGCTGAAACACCGAAAGAGAAACTCCAAAATGGCAATGAAAACGGTTGTTTTACAAACCAAGGAATTAATCTCATCATAAATAAGAGTTGTAATAGTCCATAACCTAATAACATTTTTGCGAAGAAATCAATATGATTGTCATTAATAGCCAAATAAGCACTACAGGCAACCAAGGCGGGTGCTAATTGAATACCAAATGATAGCCGTAATTTTTCATCCATTAATCCTTCACTGCGTATTCTTTTTAAAATAGCGGGTTCTAAACTTAGCCACGAAAATACGCCAGCCCCAAAAAATAAAATACCCAAATCATTAAAACCAAATGCACCACATGCCATGGCACAGATAAAGTTATTAGCGACAGTTGGTAAATATAAGACTGGTGTGGTCGCCATTTTAGGATATTCACCCTTCCATTGATAACCAACAAGCCAACTAGAATACCCAAGCTGAGCAATTGCTCCAACACTAAATAACACCAGAGAAAATAAGGATAAATATGGACTTAATCCGATCGATACTAAAACTGTCGTTGCGGGAAATAAGCTAGTAAATCCACTTGTAACAGGATGTTTAATTTCTTCAAGAATACTTTGTCGATGAAATAGCCACTTACTAAACAAAAATAGCGTAAGTGTTAACCAAACCAAACAACCTACACCAATAAATATTTCACCAATATAAGCTGGATAATTATGCTCTTTAGCGGCATATCGCCATGCCATTCCTGTACCAATCATCCCTAATACAACACCAAAATAGCCCGATGCAAACTGTGAAGAGAGTATTTTTACTTTATTTATCAATATCATATTATTATGTTAACTCATGTAAATGACATAATACATTGATGCTTTATTCTGAACATCAAATAATACTAGAGATAATAAAATTTATTTTTATAAAATGCATTTAAAATATGTGTTATCAATAATGACTCACTTTAAGACTTTTCCCTCCTTATGTTCCCGAATATTCTGATGCTCGTATAAATACGATAGCGATATCTTTATATTGTCCTTTATTTTGGAGTTTATAAAAATGAATATCACGTTAAAAAAGATTGGAACACTATGTGTCGCTTCTGTTCTGCTTTTTTCTCTTGCGGGTTGTTCTAGCATGACAAAACGCGACCGTAATACAGCAATTGGAGCCGGTGCTGGTGCTATCGGTGGTGCGATTTTAACTGATGGTAGCGCATTGGGTACTATTGGTGGCGGCGTCTTAGGTGGCGTTATTGGTCATCAAGTTGGTAAAAAATAACCGTTCGTTTCCTATTCTGCTAGACTGGGTTTATATTTTTCGGCTCAGTCTAATAACTTGTAACATTAAGATAATCAGCATTTATTTTTGTGTGATATGAATAAATCGTTCCTCTCTCAATTAAAAAAACTATCGTCGTTTTATATAAGTCGTTTAGCGATTTGATTTATATCGTAGTGATCCTTATTTTGTGTTACTTCTGTTTTCTTTTATCACCCACATTGGTAATTGCCGTCATTGGCAGTATCATTATTATTATCACTATGTTTTTACTTAGTTTATTTGTTTTTCCGTGATACATAGCATGCGCTTTGCCTCCTTTATTTTTAATAAAAAATCGACTAAATAATTACCTCATGTCCTGTCAGTTAAAAACAAAAATACAGGTTACTATTAAAGATAAAAATCTTTCACATCATAAAAGAACCTTGTTTTAGGCTGATTTATCACAATCCTTACTTTTAAACTTGACTCTTTTTAGTGATAGCCTTTTACTTTCAATTATTATAACTATCGAGGGTAATTAAATGATTATTTTTATCACGGGTGCCTCTGCTGGCTTTGGTGAAGCTATTGCTCGTCATTTTATCAGCCATGGACACAAAGTTATTGGTACTGCTCGTCGTTTAGATAAACTGAATAACTTGCATAAAGAGCTAGGTGAGCAATTTTATCCATTACAGTTAGATGTGACAGATAAAAAATCTGTCAGTGAGGTTTACACTCGATTGCCTGAGAAATGGCGTGAAATTGATGTGTTAGTGAATAACGCTGGTTTAGCGTTGGGTTTAAATACCGCCGATAAAGCCAGTCTCGATGATTGGGATACGATGATCGAGACAAATAATAAAGGTCTGGTTCATGTCACCCGTGCTATTCTTCCTTTTATGGTAGAAAGAAATAAAGGCCATGTTATTAATATCAGCTCAACAGCAGCTTCTTGGCCTTATATGGGTGGTAATGTTTATGGCGCCACTAAAGCGTTTGTTAAGCAATTTAGTTTAGGATTACGTGCTGATCTCCAAGGTAAAAAAGTCCGCGTGACCGATATTGAACCTGGCCTTGTTGGTGGTACGGAGTTCTCATTAGTTCGCTTTAAAGGTGATAGTGATAAAGTTGAACAAACGTATGCAAATGCAAACGCATTAACTCCTGAAGATGTTGCGGAAGCCGTATATTGGACAGCAACGTTACCTGCTCATGTTAATATTAATACCTTAGAAATGATGCCTGTTAGCCAATCATTTGCCGGATTAAGTGTTCATCGTCAAAACTAAACGCACTGAAAACTCATTTTTTATTAAGGCATCAACTATAATTATTAAGATATAATAGTCATTGACAGTAATAGCGACATAACTTTAGAGGATAGCAACTATGATCAATACACTAACTAAGAAACCAACGGTAAGAACTTTATTGTTCTCCTTATTTCTTGGTTTATCTGTGTCTTCTTTTTCTTCTATTGCCGCCTCTACCAATGTAACCATTAATGGTAATGGCTATGACAATGTCTTAGATAAAGAACAAGCTCGACAACTGAAAGAAGACTGGGATCAAAAGCGTGAACTTCGTACCCAAGTCAATCAGCGAGAAAAAATTGAATTTAATAAAGTAGATAAAGCCATTGATGAGCGAGATGCTTGTCTGAAAAGTGCAAATATCTACGCTTATTGGGAGCCTGAAACCCGCCGTTGTTTAGACAGTAATACTGGGCGCCCTGTTAATCCATAAGAAAATCGTGTAAAACAGTGATGTTTTGCGTTGTAAAACAAGGAAAATGTAATATGAAAAAATATATCTTTGCAGTAATGGCAGCCCTCGTAGCATTTGCCCCTTTAGCAGCAAATGCAGGTTGTGATGAAGTCGTTGAATCTATTCAACAAAAAATCGTTAATAATGGTGTGCCCGCGGCTAACTTTACTTTAACTGTCGTTGAAAACGACCAAGTTGCACAAACAGAAGGTAAAGTAGTAGGTACTTGCGAGAATGACACTAAGAAGATCATCTATACTCGCCATTAATTCACCGCTAACTTAAAAAAGGGCGCTAATAATTGCGCCCTTTTCTTTATCACTCAATATAAATGAGTATCTTGCTGATTTAAAATTATTCTATTCAGTTTGTTGTTCCATATTTGCTTTAACTTTGTCATTTTTTCATCATTATTCCAGTTTTAAGCAAAGTTTAGAAAAAACAAAAACACCCAATGGATTTACTCATCAGGCGTTTAAAAGTAACAAGTTTGGCTCCGTTAAAAAACAGGCAACTCAATCCACTTCGTTACTTATTTATATTCTCTCTTAAGCAGGTACAGCGATTTCTAACTGACTTAAATCAAGGTAACAAGAGAGATCACGTTCTTCAGGACGTAATAAATACGGGATTTCACCAATCAGCGGTGCAGGAATATGCTGAGACAGCCTTTCCACAATTTTCGCATAATAAGGTAATCCTGGATTTATTCTGTTAGCAACCCAACCGACTAATTTCAAACCATCGTTGATAATAGATTGTGCTGTTAATATTGAGTGATTAACACAGCCTGGTTGAATACCAACAACCAAAACGACTGGAATTTGTTCTTTTACCACCCAATCAGAATAAAAGGTATTATCATCGAGTAGATAACGCCAACCGCCATTACCTTCGATAACAACACACTCTGCTTTTTTACTTAAATTATCGAGCTCATTTGAAATCTTATTAAAATCAATTTCATTTTCGCTAACATAACAATTATCAAGTAAAATAGGATTAATTTCGTCGTAGCGAACTTCAACTGGCGATGAATTATGAATAATCATTGCATCACGATTACGCTCACCATCAGCTGTTTCATGTAATTCTGTTGCAATAGGCTTATAACCCACTGCCGTTGACCCGCCACGATTTAATGACTGAAGAAGTGCTCGGGTCACAACAGTTTTACCCACGTTGGTATCTGTCCCCGTAACAAAAAAGCGTGTTAACATATAATTTACTTCCGTTATGACAGATAAATCAGGTTCATAAAAAATGACAGAGATTAGAGTTTAGGGTAACACTGTTTCTGATGGCTTGAGATAGCTCAATTTTTTAGTTAATTGCTCGAAAATAGAGAATTCGTTAATGATCAATTGAGGTATTTACGCTTGAAAAACACTTCTGTTACGATTTTTTGCACTTCATTTAGCCTTGCATCAACTCTATTAACAAAGAACCGTTGTATAAAGCTTCTTTAACTAATGAGGCTGCGGGTAAAGTACCTTTATTTCTTAATTCTGTTTCTTCAATAATTAATGATTGTACGTAACGAGGCATGGCCTGATTTTGAACATGATTTAAAATCAATGGAAAAAGAATGGATTTAGCTCGACAAAGAGGCGAACCAATTAATATTTTTTGTGGATTAAAGATATTAATCATCACGGAAAGAATAAAACTTAATCGCTGCGCAACTAAATGCACGACTTCAAGAGCTTGTTTATCTCCAACTAATATTGCATCACACAATGTTTCAATAGTAATAGGATATTTGTTTAGCAATGAGGTAGGATCCTCTTGCGCTAATAATTGCGCTTTTTTAATTAATTGAGGAATAGCAATTTCAGTTTCTAAACATCCCTTCGCCCCACAATAACAACTATTTTCAGAGTCGATAACTTTAGTGTGCCCAATTTCAACCGCACTGTGACTGTGAGAATGTAATGTCCTCCCGTTACTAATTACGCCAGCACCTACAATGTCGTCAATGACAATTTGCAAAACATCTGAATTATTTTTTGCCGCACCATATAAAGATTCGGCCATTGTCCATGCAGTGACACTATGCTGTAAGAAAACAGAAACACCTGTTTTTTCATGGATCTTATCGGCAAGAGGAACATCTTTAATATCGTAATAAGGGGAACTATGAATAACCCCACTAATGGGATCAATAATCGCATTCATTGTAATACTAATGGCGGTCAACCTTTCAACATGTGATTGATAGCGTTCGAAAAATTTATCAATAGCAACTAAAAAGTGAGTAAGAAAGTTATCACTGTTCTCTTTAGGAAAATCAAATGTGTCTTCAGTAACAAGTTTACTGTCTAGCTCTCTTAAACTAAAAAGTAAATTACCTTTATTGACTCGGATACAGAGAAATTGCCACCCTTGGCTTTCTAATTTTAATCCTACTGCAGGTCGGCCACGAAATCCCACATCCGGAAACTCTGTTTCATGAATAAGATGTGCCTCAACTAATTCTCGCGTAATTTTGGTAATACTTGCAGGAGCTAGTTCTGCTTTTTTTGACAGTGAAATACGAGAAATGGGGCCATGTTCATCAATCAAACGAAAGACTGTGCCAAGATTAAACTGTTTCACGTGATCGATGTGGCTAGGTTGGTTCCCCATTGAATGTCATCCTTAATTAAGAAGCCATAATTAATTCGAGGCTCTAAATAATTCATTACCGATTATGTCGTCAATTTGTGATAATTGTACAATACTTACATAAAAAGCGTGATCAAAAACACAGATAAATCAAGATATTTGGTGTTCTAAGATATTTTTTAACAACAATTGCGTTAATCGATTCGCCGCTGCGGGTATTGTCCGTTTCTTATGTGAAACCAACCAAACTTCAGAAAATGCCTGTGAATTAGCGAAGTGTAAATAATGCACACCATCAACTTTCATTCGAGTAAAAGATTTAGTCACAATTGAGATACCTAATCCTGCAGCAACTAACCCTAAAATCGTCATGGCTTCGCCGGCTTCTTGTGCAATAGTTGGCGTAATTCCTGACAAACTCAGTAATTGAATAATTTCATCATAAAGAGCTGTACCTACATCTCGTTCAAAAAAAACAAAAGGATACTGCCCAATATCTTGAATATTAACGCCTGTTTCTTTGTAAGCAAGTAATGGGTGCCCTTCATAAACAGCTAAAATGAAAGGCTCTCGAAACAATAGCTGGTGGTGCAAATTTTCGGGTAATGTGGTGTTTCGCATAATACCCAGATCAATACGCCCTGTAAGCAATGGTGAAATTTGTTGCTTTGTATTCATCTGATGCATATGAATACCGACTTCAGGATAATTTTCTCTAAATTGCCTTAAACTCAACGTTACTAAGTGCATAAAAGGTGTCGTTGATGTAAAACCTATAGATATTTCACCTAACTCACCTTTTTCCATTCTAGCTGCACGTGTTGCAGCTGCGTTGACCTGCGCCATAATTTGATAAGACTCTTTTAAAAACATTTGCCCTGCTGGTGTTAGTGCAACAGAACGATTAGTTCGTTCTAAAAGCCTGGCGCCTATTTCACTTTCAAGTGCTTGTATTTGTTGACTCAGCGGTGGTTGAGAAATATTCAATCTTTCTGCAGCCTTACCAAAATGAAGCTCTTCCGCTACAGCGATAAAATAACGTAAATGCCTCAATTCAATGTTCATATGTCTCTCACTTTAGCATTGATACTTTAAAAGTCTTATTTCTAATAATTAATATATTAGACAAAAAAATCAAATATTTCTAACATTGACATAAATCAAATTTAAGTAATGGAAGTTTAATCAATATGGATACTCACGAAATAGACAGTAAAAGTATGAGCTTAGGCACTGATATTTCAGACGATACATCGTGTATAGAAAAGCCAGCTCATAGCCAATCTAACCCTAAACACTATATTCAACGTGATGATGCACTGTATATAAAAGTGACAGTGTCATTTTTTATGGTGGGTTTAGCGACATTTGCCTTACTCTATTTTGTGCAGCCCATATTGCCAGTGTTATCTAACGAATTTTCTGTCAGCCCCGCAACCAGCAGTCTAGCGCTCTCACTTTCAACCGCATTAATGGCATGTGGTTTATTAATCACTGGCCCACTTTCAGACGCTTTTGGGCGTAAAAATGTCATGGTTATTGCATTATTTTGCGCCGCATTTTTTACATTATTGAGTGCAACAATGAATAGTTGGACAGGCATCTTAATTACTCGTGCCTTAGTGGGGCTTTCATTAAGTGGCGTTGCCGCAGTGGCGATGACTTATTTAAGCGAAGAGATCCATCCTGCCTATTTAGCGCTATCAATGGGCTTATATATTAGCGGTAACTCTATTGGTGGTATGAGTGGCCGTGTTATTACTGGGGTATTAAGTGATTATTACTCTTGGCGTTTATCTGTCGTTATTCTCGGTATTTTTGCCCTTTTTGCAGCAATTACTTTCTGGAAGATATTACCAGCTTCAAAACACTTTAGACCAACTGCATTAAAACCACGCAACCTTCTTATTACCACAAAACTGCATTTTAGAGATAAAGGATTACCCCTGTTATTTATTGAAGGTGGTTTATTAATGGGCGGATTTGTCACTTTATTTAACTACATTGGCTATCGTTTATTAGACGCTCCCTATTCATTAAGCCAAACAACTGTAGGCTTGATTTCAATTGTGTATTTAAGCGGCACTTATAGTGCATCTAAAGCAGGATTACTAACCACTAAATATGGTTTAGGTAAAGTATTTATTGCAGGTATCTCTATGATGTTAATAGGTATATTGATTACCTTAATTGAATCGTTGCCTGTTATTTTCGTCGGTATGCTTATCTTAACAACGGGTTTTTTCGCAGCTCATGCAGTAGCAAGTAGTTGGATTGGGCGTCGTGCAAAACGAGGACGTGCTCAGGCTTCTTCACTTTATCTCTTTACCTACTATGCTGGATCAAGCCTTGCAGGTACAGTCGGTGGTTTATTCTGGGTAAGTTTTGGTTGGCTAGGCGTTGGGTTATTTATTGCGGTTTTAATGTTAGCGGCCTTATTAATTGCACTTCATCTTAATAAAGTTGCTCAATAAACAAAATCTGTTGTTATAAAATGCAAAAGAAGCATCATTATCTTTAAAATTGTCAGTTTTTCACTCTTTTCTTAATATATTAACGTACCTATTTTGAAAAGGATGAATAAATATGACTCTAATTAAAAGCTCCCTTATCGTATCAATGGTCTTCTTCGCTTCTATGGTGAATGCATTTACTGAAAGCTGCCCATCATCAAAAGCCAGAATGTGATGCTATAGCACAACAATATGATGTACCAAACACAATGAAAGAACAAAATAAAGACAATTTCAGCATACTAAACACTCATAAACTCTCTTTCTAAGAAAAACATTATAAAAAATGCCTTTTTTGCGCTATACTGTATATAAACACAGTATAGCGCATTTTTGTTATTTCTTCCCTGTCAAACGATGTACTTTCCACTGAAGCTGATGTATTGTTTTAAATAAAGGCTAATTGTATGTTGTAACTAAATAAGGATATTGAGATGAATAAATATGATTTAATAGAACAATTTAATCTCTGTTTTAAGCAGTTAGAACTCGAGATAAATAATCTGACAGAAAAGCTGCGAAAACTAACATTATTACCTTCTGCTGTATTTGAATTACCCGATGTAACTAAAGAAGAAGAACATGATGATGTTATTCGCGTGACAGTGTCACCTAACTATAATGAAGAAGCTCTTGAACTTACCTTAAAACTAATGGCCAACCTGTTTATTTATGATAATGCACCACATATCAGCAGTAAGCGTGCTATTCGTTTACCAGGTGTGCTCTGCTTTAGTACCAGCAATATTGAGTTTAAGTCAGTAAAAGAAGACATTGGGCGTATTAACTCATTAAAAAAACAGCTTTCTGATATCGTGACTAAAGAATCAGGGATTTCTAAAGAAGAGCGTTTTGATTTTGTTCATAATCAGTTAAAAGGTCTAATTACGCTAAATGCTTATCGCACCCTCACCTTGTTGTCTGATCCTGATACTGTACGCTTTGGTTGGGCAAATAAAAATATTATTAAAAATTTAACGCGCAATGATGTACTGGCTCAATTAGAGAAAAGTCGTGAAGCAAATCGTGCGGTTCCACCATATACCAGTGAACAATGGGCAGAACGTATTGATAAGGAGATAATCACTCTTTCCAAATTACCTGAAAATGCAAAATTAAAAATAAAGCGCCCCGTGAAAGTACAACCTATTGCTCGTGTTTGGTATTCGGAGCTTCAAAAACAAGTACAATATGCTTGTCCATTACCTTTGTTGGCTTTCTATATTGATAAAGAGAGCGATTTTAAACCGATTATTGGCGAACTCCCTGATTATGATGCTGATAACATTCAAATTCGCCATCGCCCTAAAGCTAAGAAATTACAACTGATTATTCCAAGAATGCATTTATATCTTGAAGTATAACCAATTAAAAAGTTAGTTAATGAGCTTAATTGAACTTCCTTTAAGAATTTGTATAAGATAATCATTAAGGTGAGCAAATTGATTATTTTCGATTTTCAAATCAATGGAGATCACGGGATTATTTTTTAACACGAAAATAATTTTCTCTCGTGTTAATGTAATACATTCAAGGCTATTAATAGCTTCTATATCAGATAAATGTGTCATTAAACCGATTGAATTATCAACATCTTCGTCTTCCTCATCAAATCTTGAAAGAATAACAAAGTGCTCAGGTGAAACCGCGTCATCCCCTATTCCAATAATAGTGACATCATCTTCAACGTAACAATTTACTTCGGTTGCAGTAAAAATAATTTCTTCATTCATTATTGTTATCCCAAAACGATCTAAAAATCCCGCCATAAAAGCGGGATTTTATATCGGTATAAATAAGTGTTAAAGACACTTATTTTTTCATGCTACCAACCATATCTTCTGGACGAACCCAGCTATCGAATTCTTCCGATGTAAGGTAGTTCAGTTTCAGCGCAGACTCTTTCAGCGTTAAGCCTTCTTTATGCGCTTTCTTCGCAATTTCAGCTGCTTTATCGTAGCCAATATGCGTATTTAATGCAGTCACTAGCATTAATGATTCATGCAGTAGTTTATTGATACGTTCACGGTTTGGTTCAATACCAATTGCACAGTGCTCATTGAAGCTACGCATACCATCAGCCAGTAAACGGACTGATTGTAAGAAGTTATCGATGATCATTGGACGATAAACGTTCAGTTCAAAGTTACCTGACGCACCACCAATATTAATAGCAACGTCATTACCCATTACTTGAGCACATAACATTGTTAATGCTTCACACTGTGTTGGGTTAACTTTACCTGGCATGATTGAACTGCCTGGCTCATTTTCTGGAATAGCAATTTCGCCAATACCACAACGAGGGCCAGATGCTAACCAACGCACGTCATTAGCAATCTTCATTAATGAAGAAGCCAAACCTTTTAATGCACCATGTGAATGAACTAATGCATCACAAGTTGCTAACGCTTCAAATTTATTAGGTGCCGTTACAAATGGTTGACCTGATAATTCAGCGATACGTTTAGCCACACGAACAGCATATTCGGGGTGCGTATTTAAACCTGTTCCAACAGCTGTACCACCTAGTGCTAACTCGCAAACATGAGGAACAGAATCATCGATATGTTTGATGTTGTGCTCAAGCATAGCAGCCCAACCAGATATCTCTTGGCCTAATGTCAGTGGTGTCGCATCTTGCAGGTGAGTACGACCAATTTTAACGATGTCATGGAAAGCTTCTGCTTTCTCTTTGAATACTTTCAGCAGTGATTTTAATTCTGGCAATAAATCCTGACGTAATGCAATAACAGCAGCGACATGCATGGCAGTTGGGAACACATCATTTGAACTCTGACTTTTATTAACATCATCATTCGGATGGATTTTGCGCTCCATGCCACGAATACCACCAAGTATCTCACTACCACGGTTAGCTAACACTTCATTCATATTCATGTTTGATTGAGTGCCAGAACCAGTCTGCCAGATTGCTAATGGGAATTCAGTTGGGTGTTTACCTGCAAGCACTTCATCTGCGGCTGCGATAATTGCATCAGCGCGCTCTTTTGGTAATAAACCTAAATCCATGTTAACACCTGCGGCTGCTTTCTTTGTGATAGCAAGCGCATGGATAAGTGCAACAGGCATTTTTTCAACTGAAATACGGAAGTGTTCAAGAGAACGCTGCGTTTGAGCTCCCCATAACTGGTCAGCGGGTACTTCGATTTGTCCCATTGAGTCTTTTTCAATGCGAGTGGCTGCCATTTCAATCTCCTTAAGTACACAGAATAATTGATTAATTCCGAATCACTTTTTAGTAAATAACTCGGATATCAGTATCATGCCATAAACAGAATAATAAATATGAGAGCTAAAGCGAGCTTATGATATTTATAACAGAATGAAATCTGTTGATTTTTTTGGAAAAATACGGTTGGTAGCCTTATTATATTTCCAACGTTATTATTTAAGCCTTCATATTTATATCCATACTTATTATGAGCCTTTATTATTCATCATAAATAGAATTACATCACAATTAAATATTGCCTCAATCTAAAAATGAGTAAAAAAAGCCGTTTTATACGGTTATTTTATTTATCTTATAAATCATATCTATTTTGCTTTAAACTCATTATGTTAGCGAGTAACTAAGTAAGTTCTGATTGCGATTTTATTCCACTAAATCTATATTTACAGTTAATATAGGTGGAGAAGTATATATGTGGATTATCTATATTTAAATTTAGTAAATTTTATCACCAATTTATCGGGTTGTTTAAGGGTTACAAAACAGCCTTTATAACGTACATCGCCAGATGTACACAGAGGATGGACTAGAATTATGAAGAAATCGCTTGTCGCTGTTGGTGTTATCGTCGCACTGGGTGTTGTTTGGACTGGTGCCTCGTGGTACATGGGCAGCAAAATTGAAAGTCGCTTACAGGAAGAAACGAAACTAGCTAATGTCCAGTTAGCGCAACTTGCTAAAAATGCTCAATTTGGCGCTGATATTAAACTTGAAATTCGTGACTATAAAAAAGGGGTGTTCACCTCTAATGCAGACTTTGCTGTCGTGATTTCAAAAGATGCTAGTGAAGTCGTTGAAGACCAGGATAAAAAAGTAGAAGAAATTATCTTTACTACTGATATTGATCACGGTCCATTCCCTCTTTCTGATTTGGCTAAATTTAATTTAGCACCAAAATTAGCAGCTGTGAATAATACGTTGGTCAACAATGATACAACTAAAGAATTATTCAAGCTGACTAAAGATAAATCTCTTTTTGATATGCATACATCTTTGGCTTTTGATGGTGCAGTATCAGGTGAAGCTAAACTAAATCCTATCGATTTTGCTGAAAACGATGGCACAGTTAAAACGACACCTATTACTGTTGAATTCTCATCAGACAAAAACGCAACCAACTTCACTACCACCGTAAAAGGTGATCAAGTTGTTGTGACTAAAGAAGGTGAAGAAACTTTCACAATTAAAAATATCGCGGGTTCTGTTTCAGGAACAAAAGTTAATAACGATCAATACTTATTTAATGAACAGTTATTAAGCTTTGCTGAAATCGCGCATACGAGTAAAGACAAAGCATCTGATTTCTCACTGAAAGATTTTTCTCTGAAAACCAAAAGTGATATTAAAGATAAACTCTTCAATTTATCTCAAATGTATGACTTTAAATCATTGAATGTCGGTGGATTAGAGTTTGGTGCAGGTAAATTTGGCTATTCCATTGATAAAGCTGATACTGATGCAATGTTGCTGTTAACCAAAGTTTATAACAACTCGTTATTACCTTGGAATAAATACCATTACGATAATTCAGAAATAGTAGAAAAAGCCGTTCGTGATGTACTGGAGAAAGGCTTAGTTTTCCGTATCGATGAAGCATCTTTAACCAATAAAAACGGTGCAAGTAAACTAAACTTTAACTTAGACTTAAATGCATTTAACGTTAAAGTATTAGAAAGCCAAGAGAAATCACCAGCAGAGTTATTTAACTATCTGTTTAAAAACATCGATTTCAATATTGATTTATCTCTTCCAATGTTAGCTGAGTTCCGTAACACCACTCAATACCTTGATGCGGCTCGTTACCAAGAAACAGCATTAACCGATGAAGAGAAAAAAGAAATCGAAACAGCAACAGCGGCTGATATTGAACAGTTAAAAACTGAATTACAGCAAAATATCAATCAAATTTCTCAAGATGAGAAAGATGCATTACCACTAATGCTACTTGCACAAGACGGTAAAGCATTAAGCCTGAAACTGAACTATGCTGCTGATAAATTTACCATGAATGGTAAAACTTATACTTTTGATGAATTTATGGAAGTGACCCAAGCTCCTCAAATGTTAGGTTTAGCTGCCATGTTATTCGGCATGGGTGCATCATCTTACGATTACGATGATTCTGATTATTCAGAAGAAGGTTATCAAGAAGAGATGACTGAAGATCCAGCGATTATCGAAGAACAAGAAATATTAATTCCTGAGCAGCAACCAGCACAAGCTCAATAATTAAGCTTCTATTACAGACAGATAAGATAAATAGAAACACCGCATTGTAAAAACACAATGCGGTGTTTTTTTCTTCGTATCTTAATTAACAATCACAATCTTTAGCCGGGAGGTGGTGATTGCCCCATTCATCTTTACAGCAAGAATCAATGGTTTTATTAATTATTCCTGCAAGTGTATTTACTGTTGAAATAATAGAAGTTAATTGCTCACAGACGTGGCTACAATTGGTATCTTTCTCATGAGGTTTAGGAATATTAGGCGGTATTAGGCTATCACAGAGGATCTCTTGCAATACTAATGAAAACTTAGCAATACCTGTTGTGTAGATATAAGAACGCCCTCCTGTTTTCTTCGCTAAGCGTACATACTCTTTTGTGATATTGTCTCTATCAGCAACACTTGGGAAGCGATCTAAATTAGTCATTTTATCGTCAGGCGTGCCTTGGTAGGTATACACTTTCACTTTTTCGTGCTGGGCAACAGCAATCGCTTCATTATTCTTTATCACAGCAGCATTAGTAAGAACACCGCCGCCACCTTCCATGCCTTCATCGCCCAACACAAAAATGGCACGACGCGCACCATCACGCCAATCAAAGTGCTTACTTAAATCAATCACCGCACGGCATAAATCCTCTTTATTACCCGCATGATCACGACCATCAGCCTCTTTAAACGGCTTTCTTGCCTGTAAACGATTTTCAGGAACACCCAATGCTTTTAAATAATCACTGGCTGATTGATCAAATTTAGTGTCATCCCATGTACCTTCTATACCTAAAAATGTTACCCGAAGTTTTGATGGGCATTTTTCTGATGCCTCTTGTATTGCAGCATCAACTTCTTTGCTTAAATCAGAGGATTCATCAGACATTGAACCACTTGTATCAATAACAACAACTAAATCCAATGCAATTGTCCCATCGCCAGTGACAACTTGTGAACCATAAGTAAGATGGTTTTCTGATGAAGGGGGAAGTAAGCTTGAAGCCAGCAAATTTTTAATTTTATTATTTCTTTTTTCAAAATTTAAATTAGAATTCTCATTCATAATTATTAGCCTTAATTTTAAATAATAGGTTTTTATTAAAAAATCATAATTAAATGACTTCATTCAATTAAATTATTTCATTTAACAAGAAAACATTATGGCTTTAATTCTATTTTCTTTATCACTCATTTAATAATATGGATATTTTATTGTTTATTTTGATTTTATTTAATTAAAGCTAAATAAATTTAAATATAACTAAATTTTAATATTATGTTTTTATGAGGAAATATTTTAAATGTTTCAGCTAATAAAAAATACAAAACAGGTAATCTATTGAATAATGAAGCAAAAAAATCGATATCTTGACTGTTTTTTCTGTTCATCTATCTTTTATAGATCTATCAAAACAATTGATAGGATATTTCAGTTATAATGACAATTCTATTTTTAGATTAAAAATCAATATATCAGTTAGTTTGATAATACACGTCAATTACATTGAATATTGTAGTTAATAAATAGACAGCCCTATTTTTTATTTTTTACTTTTTAACTTAACACTGAGAAAAACAGTCGTTTTTAGCTTCAGAAATAACCAATTTATGTTTATTTGTTAGTGAATAAAATAAAAATCAGTCATAATAATCTGCAACTCATTTATATTTACCCGATTATAAGAAAATCACTATAAACGATAGATTTTCATTATTTCTATTAAAAAGGAAAATAACACGTGATTGACACACAGTTGCCTTTAACCGATTTACATCGTCATTTAGATGGTAATATCCGCCCACAAACTATTTTAGATTTAGCAAAAAAACACAATATTGCGCTCCCCGCTTATGAATTAGAAGCTTTGCGTCCTCATGTACAAATTACAAAAAATGAGCCAAGTCTTGTGAGCTTCTTACAAAAATTAGATTGGGGAGTGGCAGTTTTAGCAGACTTAGATGCGTGTCATCGTGTTGCTTATGAAAACGTGGTGGATGTGGTTAATGCGGGTATTAATTACGCTGAACTACGATTCTCACCTTATTACATGGCAATGAAACACCAGTTACCAGTTGAAGGTGTCGTGGAAGCTATTGTTGATGGTGTACAAAGCGCACTGCAATCCCACGATGTAGATATTCGTTTAATCGGTATTTTAAGCCGTACTTTTGGTGAAGATGCTTGTCAACAAGAATTAAATGGATTATTGAAACATCAGGATAGAATTACCGCACTTGATTTAGCGGGTGATGAATTAGGTTTTCCGGGTCACTTATTCCAACCTCATTTTAATCGTGCTCGTGACACAGGATGGAATATTACAGTTCATGCTGGTGAAGCTGCGGGTGCTGAAAGCATCTGGCACGCAATTAAAGAATTAGGTGCAAGTCGTATCGGTCATGGTGTTAAGGCTATTGAAGATCCTCGTTTAATGGATTACCTTGCAGAGCATCAAATTGGTATTGAGTCTTGCTTAACCTCGAATATTCAAACCAGCACTATCAATTCATTAGCAGAACATCCTCTAAAAACCTTCTTAGAGCATGGTATTATTGCATCGCTTAATACAGACGATCCTGCGGTTGAAGGCATTGAATTAAAACACGAATATAACGTTGCAGCACCTGCGGCGGGATTAACACCAGAGCAAATTCGCCAAACTCAAATTAATGGTTTGAAAATGGCGTTTATTAGCCAAACTGAACGTGATGCATTAATTAAAAAAGTAAGCTCACGTTAATATTTAATGATTTTTCCATCAAAGCCATCTGTTAATCAGATGGTTTTTTTATATTCATTAAAAATAGATGGGATTATTAATGACTCTTAGACTAAAATTAATTTTCACAAGGGGTTATTTATCATTAAGGAAGAACTATGTGGAACATTCACCCAACAAGAGGCCATTATAAATTATTAGCTCAATACTTATCGCCGATTGATGCATCAATTGAAGCAGGACTTCTCCAATCTGAAGGTATTGATGCTATTCTTTTAGATGAGAATATTGTTTGGAATAACCAAGTCTATGCTCAAGCAATTGGTGGTGTGAAATTATTGGTTAATCATAAAGATTTTGAGAAAGCAAAGACAATACTCAGCGAGCTGTATCAGGGAAAGTATAATATTAATGCACAGTTAGAACCTAGTGAATGTGCGCCAAATATTATTGTAAAAAATAATAAAGAAGATTATTTAAATATGGGATTCGTCTTTTTAATTTATACTGTTCTTGGTTTACCCCTTCCTTTTAAATCAAAGCGGACCTCCTTGTCTGAAGAAAATAATCAAGAAAAACTACAATAACAAAAAAGCACCGATTATTTATTAAATCGATGCTTTTGTAAGAATCCCTTTAAAACTAAAATTTAATCACTTATTTTCAGCTTCTTTATTTCGATTAGCGTAACGCTGTGCTAATACAGCACAAACCATTAATTGGATCTGATGAAATATCATTAATGGCAATAACATTACCCCCACCGTAGCCGCAGGAAATAGTACGTTCGCCATTGGTACACCATTTGCTAAACTCTTTTTGGAGCCACAAAAAACAATGGTGATCTCATCCGCTTTATTAAAACCAAGCAACCTTGCACTGTATACATTCACAAAAATGACAATTGCTAGCAAGATACAACTCACTATCGCAATCGTTAATAGTGACCAACCGTCGATTTTATACCAAATTCCTTCAACCACCGCTTCACTAAATGCCACATAGACCACCAGCAGAATAGACGAGCGATCCGTTCTATTGACTAATTTTTTATGATTATCAACCCAACGACCAATTAAAGGGCGAGATAAGTGACCAATAATAAAAGGCACCATTAATTGCAGTAAAATCGACTGGATTGCTCCAGCAGTATCAAAATCATCTGCTGAGCCTTGCGTTTGCATTAAAAAACCCACCAGCACAGGTGAAAGAAAAACGCCTAAAATACTCGATGCTGATGCACTACAAATAGCTGCGGCTACATTTCCCCCAGCCACAGAAGTAAAAGCAATGGCTGATTGAACAGTTGCAGGAAGAGCACAAAGGTATAAAAAACCCATATAGACTGTCGGTGACATCCATTCAGGCACAATCACTTGTAACCCTAGCCCCAAAATAGGGAAAAGAATAAAAGTGCTAGCAAAGACAGTTAAATGTAATCGCCAATGCCCAAGCCCTGCCAGTATTGCCTCTCTAGAAAGCTTTGCACCATGCAAAAAGAAAAGCAGTGCAATGGCGCCTGTTGTTAGATATTGAAATAGGACTTTAATATCCCCTTGTGCGGGTAGTAGCGTTGCGAGTGTCACCACACAAATCATTATCATGAGAAAAGGATCAAGTTTTAATTTTTGCCACCAAGACATTAGATTTAGCGCTCCCTTTAGTTTATAGCGTAATAGTTTGTTTTAACCGATTTGAAATTTCGCCCGCTTCAATCAAACGCATAATCGCCGTTGCTTGTATTGGCGTAACAGGGTTTTCTTCACCTAATGTAATTGCACGATAAATTTGTTGATAATAAGCAGGATAATCACCAGAAAGTGTAGTGAGTGTGGTTGTTTCTAATTCACCAGACTCTGACAGTGTTGTTAATTCACCATCTTGACTATCCATTCCCCAATTATAAGTTTGATTTGGAAGATAACCGGCTTTTAAAGCATCTTCTTGAGTATCTAAACCATACTTAACATAACTTCCTTTTGTCCCATGAATAGCAAAAATAGGTGTTGGAGACGCAACTAACATAGAAGCATGAAGAACGACTCTAAGATTGTCATATTCTAGTAATGCATGAAAATAATCGGCATTTTTTGCATTAGGACGTAATTGAGCAATATCTGCAGTAATTGCTTTAGGCTCACCAAATAGGCAAACGGCTTGATCAAGAACATGAGGCGCTAAATCATACCAAAGCCCGCCACCGATTCCGGCATCTTCTCGCCAACGTTGACGCACGGTTGGGCGAAACCGATCAAAATGCGCTTCATAGGCACTAATCTCACCGAGTGTTTTATCCTCTAAAAGTTTTTTAACCGTTAAGAAACCTGAATCCCAACGACGATTATGAAAAACAGAAAGTAGCTTACCGGCATCTGTTGCTTGCTGAGTTAATTTTTCAGCTTCTTCCAGTGTCAGTGTAAATGGTTTATCAATAACAACATGTTTACCTTTTGCCAAAGCCTGTGAAGCTAACGAATAGTGAGTATTATTCGGTGTTGGGATAATGATTAAGTCTATTAAGGGATCATTAATAAGTACTTGAGAGTCTGCATAAACCGTGATGTGAGGAAAATCTTGTTTGACTTTATTTTCATCAGAGCTTGAAATTGCACTAAGATTAAAGCCTTCGGTTGTTGTAATTAAGGGAGCATGAAAGGTTTTACTTGCATAGCCATATCCGATAATCCCAACATTGAGTTTATTTGCCATAACCCTATCCTATTTTTATCTGCTTTTTTATTAATAAAAATCACTTTCACTTTTGTAGCTAAATAAATAATAACAAAGTTTGTGATAATATCCCGTTTAGTTCTATACATACGAGTAGGAATAATTAATTAATGAAATTTGATCTCAAAGCAAACACGCAGAATAACCTTTCAGGAAAGGCGCCTATAACTGGATGGCTACTTGCGCCATTGGCTTATATGATCTTATCAATTGTTGGCTCAGGTTTGATGTCTGTTCTCTACGTTCTTAAATATTTTGCAGATTTTTCGCTCCTCCACCAGCTTCCTTTCCATTTAATATCAAGTTGGTATCTCTCTGCGTTAACCTCGTGGGTAATGTTTGGTTTTACGGTATATCTACTACGCCAGTTTTTTTATCGTGCTAAAAATTTTCCACGTTTATTTATTTTATGGTTGCTTATCAACTTACTATTAGCGATCAAAAGCTTTGGCTTTGCGCCTGTAGATGATCAAACAGCGTTAAAATCTCTTCTATGGTCTGTTTTCTCGACTATCTGCTTTGTGCCTTATATCAAGTACTCTAAACGTGTTCGTGAAACTTTCACACAAGTTCGATAACTTCATATCTTCACCCTTGATATTATATACGCTTGTTTAGCCTCTTTATTTCAGGAGGCTTTTTGTTTCTCTGTTTAACAATTTTGGCATAACAATGACTGATTACTTGCTTCTATTCGTCGGCACCGTATTGGTGAATAACTTTGTACTCGTCAAATTCCTAGGTTTATGCCCATTTATGGGTGTATCAAAAAAATTAGAAACCGCGATCGGTATGGGATTTGCGACGACCTTTGTTATGACTCTCGCCTCTATTAGTTCATGGCTGATGGATAACTTTATTTTAGTTCCTTTGGACTTACTTTATTTACGCACACTGAGCTTTATTTTAGTTATTGCAGTAGTTGTACAATTCACTGAAATGGTTGTAAGAAAAACAAGCCCAACACTCTATCGCTTGCTGGGGATCTTCTTACCTTTAATTACTACAAACTGTGCTGTCTTAGGCGTTGCGTTATTAAATATCAATCAAGCACACACGTTTATGCAGTCAGCTGTTTATGGTTTTGGTGCAGCAGTAGGTTTTTCTCTTGTGATGGTATTATTTGCCGCCATTAGAGAAAGATTAGCAGTGGCAAATGTCCCTGCTCCATTTAAAGGTGCATCAATTGGTTTAATTACCGCAGGTTTAATGTCTCTCGCCTTTATGGGTTTTAGTGGTTTGGTGAAACTGTAATGAATTCTTTATGGATAGCAATTGGTGTACTTGGTGCGCTAGGTCTTATCTTTGGGCTAATTTTGGGCTATTCCGCGCGTCGCTTTAAAGTGGAAGAAGATCCTATTGTTGAAAAAATAGATGCTATTTTGCCACAGAGTCAATGTGGGCAATGTGGACATCCTGGTTGTCGCCCTTATGCCGACGCAGTTGCAAACAATGGTGAGATGATTAACCGTTGTGCGCCGGGGGGCGAACAAGTGATGTTAAAAATCGCAGAATTAATGGGTGTTGAACCTCAACCGCTAGATGGTGACGAAGAAGCATTAAATCCGGTTAGAAAAGTCGCCTTAATTGATGAAGATAATTGCATTGGATGTACTAAGTGTATTCAAGCTTGTCCTGTTGATGCCATTGTAGGTGCAACGCGCGCAATGCATACAGTTATTGAAGACTTATGTACTGGATGTGACTTATGTGTTCCACCTTGTCCTACTGACTGCATTACCTTAGTACCAGTCAAAGTAACAACCTCAAATTGGAAATGGGATTTAAATACCATCCCTGTTAAGAATATTCCAGCAGAGCCTGAAGAAACACCTGAAGATGAACCGTCATTAAAGACGGAGGATAATGCTCATGTTTAATCTCTTTTCGTTATTTAAAAAAGATAAAATCTGGGATTTTAAAGGCGGTATTCATCCTCCTGAAATGAAATTACAGTCAAGTCGCACACCAATGCGTATAGCACAATTGCCTGATGAAGTGATTGTCCCAATTCATCAACACTTAGGTGTACCAGGCCAACTTTGTGTTAGCGTGGGTGAACATGTTTTAAAAGGCCAGCCTTTGACTAAAGGTGTTGGCAGAACACTCCCTGTTCATGCGTCTATCTCTGGTACTGTCACTGCTATAGAACCCTTTCCAAGCGCTCACCCTTCAGGGTTACCTGAAATTGCCGTAAGAATTCAATCTGACGGTAAAGATGAATGGCGTGAACAATTCCCTCTTACTGATTACCAATCACAAAGTAAAGAGACGTTACTCTCTCGTATCCATGAAGCGGGTATTGCTGGATTAGGTGGAGCTGGATTTCCAACGGCTTCAAAATTAAAAGGCGGTGGTGATCTAGTTAACACGCTGATTGTCAATGCAGCAGAATGTGAACCTTATATCACGGCAGATGATCGCTTAATGCAAGAGCATGCTGATGAAGTGATTGCTGGTTGTCAGGTATTAATTCACCTTCTCTGTCCTGATGAAGTGTTAATTGGTATTGAAGATAACAAACCTGAAGCTATTGAAGCATTGAAACAGGCATTAAATGCCGTACCTGATGAGAAACGAATTTTTATTCGTGTCATTCCCACAAAATATCCCTCTGGCGGTGCTAAACAACTGACCAAGATCTTAACGGGTAAAGAAGTGCCATCAGGTGGTCGTTCATCTGATATTGGTGTTTTGATGCAAAACGTTGGTACTGTAGTTGCCATCAAACGTGCCATTATTGATGATGAGCCTTTAATTGAACGTGTTGTCACGGTCACTGGCAATGGAGCCAAAACACCCGGTAACTTCTGGGTGCGTTTAGGCACCCCTATTTATTCATTGTTGAAACAAGCTGGTTTTGTTGCAGGCTCTGAACAAATGGTGATTATGGGGGGCCCATTAATGGGCTTTACCTTACCTGACTTAAATGCCCCAGTTGTCAAGATAACTAACTGCCTACTAATCCCTTCAGTTGAAGAAATGGATACAGATAACCTTGAAGAGGCATGTATCCGCTGTGGTCATTGTGTAGATGCCTGCCCTAGTGGTTTATTACCTCAACAACTTTACTGGTTCAGTAAAGGTAAAGAGCATGAGAAGGCACAACAACATAATTTATTTGATTGTATTGAATGTGGTGCTTGTGCGTTTGTTTGTCCAAGTAATATCCCGCTAGTTCAATACTATCGGCAAGAAAAGGCTGAGATACGTGAAATTGATGCAGAAGCCAAACGTGCTGCTGAAGCTAAAGCGCGTTTTGAAGCAAAAAAATTACGTATGGAGCGTGAGAAACTTGAACGTGAAGCAAGACATCAACGTGCTGCCGTTAAACTTGATGATAATGAACATAACGAAGTTCAATCTGCGCTCTCTCGCGTAAAAGAAAAACAGAATATCGGTAAAATTATTTCTGTGAAGGCCGGTGAAGAGCCCGATAACACAGCCGCTATCGCCGCACGCAGAAAACGAAAAGAAGAAGTCAGAGCCAAACAAGCAGCTAAATTAGCACAGCAAAAAACATTAGAAGCCCCAAATGATAATATAGTAAGTGACAGCGAAGACGCTGATCCGCGCAAAGCTGCTGTTGCCGCGGCGTTGGCTCGTGTAAAAGCCAAAAAAGCACAACAAGCTCAAGCGGAAACAACAACGGTTGAAACCTCTGTTGAAAGCGCTGAAGCCGAAGAAGTCGATCCGCGCAAAGCTGCTGTTGCTGCGGCGTTGGCTCGTGTAAAAGCCAAAAAAACACAACAAGCTCAAGCGGAAACAACAACGGTTGAAGCCTCCGTTGAAAACGCTGAAGCCGAAGAAGTCGATCCGCGCAAAGCTGCTGTTGCCGCGGCATTAGCTCGTGTAAAAGCCAAAAAAGCACAACAAGCTTCTCAAGCAACAACAACGGCTGAAGCCTCCGTTGAAAACGCTGAAGCCGAAGAAGTCGATCCGCGCAAAGCTGCTGTTGCCGCGGCATTAGCTCGTG